>DATKJT010000010.1:0-16261 GCA_035543495.1 Rhizomicrobium sp.
GGGGGAGAGGGAGCGTTTTGGAGTAGGGTACAAAAAATTAAATCGGGAGAAATTCATGTTCGATCTCAAAAACAAACGCGTGCTGGTCGTCGGCGGAAGTTCCGGCATCGGCGAAGGCGCCGCGAAGATGGCCGCCGAGCACGGCGCCAAAGTCACCATTGCATCGCGCACGGAAGCAAAGCTGAAGGAAGCTGTGGCCCGCATCGGTCACGGCTGCGATTACGCCACCATCGATATCCGCGAGGATGCGTTCGTCGAGGCCTTCTTCGCCAAGGCTGGCGCATTCGACCATGTGGTGATGAGCGCGGCCCAGGTCACGATCAAGCCGGTGAAGGAGTTCACCGTTCTCGAAGCGCAGGCCTCGATGAACTCCAAATTCTGGGGCGCCTATCGCGTGGCGCGCGGCGCCGCGATCAACGAAGGCGGTTCGCTCACGCTTGTTTCGGGTGCGGCCGCGGTGCGCGCGAGCAAAGGCCGCGCGCTGCAAACCGCGATCAATGCCGCCGTCGAGGCCCTCACCAAAGGCCTGGCGCTCGAATTCTCGCCCATCCGCGTGAACACGGTTTCTCCCGGCATCGTGGAAACGCCGATCTGGGGCAATCTCGATGAAGCACGCATCGCGCAGATCAAACAGATGGCAAGCCGCACGCCCACGGGCCGCGTCGGACAACCGGAAGATATTGCGCAGCAAATCATCGTCTGTATGACCAACCCGTTCATGACCGGTAGCATCATCTATCTCGATGGCGGGTATCTGCTGTGAAGAGGGCATCCGCGTTCGACGAAGAGAGTTTCGAACGCAAGCAAAAGACAAAGCGTGCGAAAGCAGCAGCCGGAACGGCGTCCGGCAAATGCGCCTGCGGGGCGGTGGAAATCGAAATCGGCACGCCCGCGCGCTGGGCCTGGCACGATCATTCCAAGGCGAGCCAGCTTGCCCAGGGCTGCCAGCACGCAACTTACGTCGGCAGCTACAAAAGCCGCTTCCGCATCGTGACGGGCGAACAGCACGTCAAAAGTTTTGTCGAACCGAAAACGAAGAACACCCGCAACTTCTGCAGCCTTTGCGGCACGCCCTTATTCTACGAACGCGCAAGAGCGCGCGACATGGTCAACATCCCCCGCGCTTTGCTGGAAGGGCGCACAGGACGCGAACCGCGTTACCATCTCTCGCTTGATGACGCCCCCGAATGGGCCTATCGCGGCGAAAAGCTTGCGCCTCTCAAAGGCTTTCCCGGCGTGTTGTGGGAACGCCCCAAACGCAAGAAACCCAAGCTCTTCGACACGCCGTTCTGAATTCAGGCCGACGCCGTGCGCAGCGCACCCGCACGCAATGCCCGCGTCACAAGGTAGAGCAACGGCCCGAACGATCCCGCGGCCAGCGTGAGCACGATGAACGGCCAAACGGTGATCCCGCGTTCGCGCGCATCGCCGATCATCCAGACAAGGAAGAGCAGGCACATGATGGCGAGATCGGCAAACACCTGGGCGCCGCCCCAGCTTTGGAAATGCGGCTTGAAGATACCGAAATAGCCGACATCCATCAGGGCCATCGCGGTGAGCACGCCGAATGCGGCAATGACGACGAGAAGCACAATCAAACGACCGGACATGGAGAACCTCCTCTTTGGTCCGGCGCGAAGGTGCCGGGGCGGCTGAGGCGCCGCAATTACCTTGGAGGTTATTGAACCGGCTCACGCCCGGCGCGAAACTCCATGACAGGTAGGGAGTGCGATCCGTGTCGCAATCGACATTGAAGCGGCCAACGGCCGGAGAAGACGCCTTTCCGCATCTGCTCAAGGCCTGGCGGCAGAAACGCCGGCTGTCGCAACTCGATCTCGCCCTGTCGTCCGGCGTGTCCCAGCGGCATGTGAGCTTTCTGGAATCGGGCCGCGCCAAACCCTCGAGGAGCATGATCTTGCAACTGAGCGAAACCCTTGAAGTGCCCTTGCGCGAACGCAACGACTGGCTGACGGCGGCCGGATTCGCGCCGATCTTCCGTGCCCGCCCGCTCGACGATCCGGAAATGAATCAGGTGATGGCCGCCATCCGCATGATGCTCGCAAACCACGAGCCGTTCCCGGCGGTCGCGGTGGATCGTGCATGGACGATCCGCCTCTCCAACGCGCCGTTCGACATGCTGACCGGCATGATCGGTCCCGATCTGTGGGAACGTGTGGGCGGTGGCCGCAATCTGATGCGGCTGTTCTTCCATCCCAGAGGTATCAGGCCCTTCGTCACCAACTGGTCTGCGATCGCGCCTCTGCTGTGGCACCGCGCGCAACGCGAGGCCGAAGCGATCGGCGGTCAGGAAATGAAGGCGATATTGCTGGACCTGAGCCAATACCAGGATGCCGACACGCTGTGGGCGGCGGAAGACGCGGCCCTCGTTCCGGTGCTGCCACTGGAAATATTGAAGGATGGCATGCGCGTGTCGCTTTTCACCGTGATCGCCACTTTCGGCACGGCGCAGGATGTCACCGCCGACGAACTGCGGATCGAAAGCTTTTTTCCCGCCGACAAGGCCACCGAACAGCTGTTTCGCAACGCGGCATCCAAATAGACCCAACACACGAGTGTAAAATCGAATGCCGTCACAGCTCCCATGCGGCGGCACGAGATAGCCAGTGGCGTTCGCGGGCGCTAAGCTCGTGCGCAGGCAATTCCCGTATCTACCCCTTTCAAATGGAGCATCCGACATGGCCGACGAACCTTATGTGCCGCCGAAGATCTGGACCTGGAACAAGGAAAGCGGTGGCCGCTTTGCCAACATCAACCGTCCCATTGCGGGCGCGACGCACGAAAAGGTTCTGCCCGTCGGCAAACATCCGATTCAGCTTTATTCGCTGGGCACACCCAACGGCGTGAAGGTCACGGTGATGCTGGAAGAACTTCTGGCGCTCGGCCACAAGGGTGCGGAATACGATGCCTGGCTGATCAATATCGGCGGCGGCGATCAATTCGGCAGCGGCTTTGTCGACATCAATCCGAATTCGAAGATTCCTGCGCTCTCCGATCACAGCACCAATCCGCCGACGCGCGTGTTCGAATCCGCCTCGATCCTTTTTTATCTCGCGGAAAAATTCGGCGCGTTCCTGCCGAAGGATCACGCCAAACGCACCGAAACGATGAACTGGCTGTTCTGGCAGATGGGTGCTGCGCCTTATCTCGGCGGCGGCTTCGGCCATTTCTATGCCTATGCGCCGTTCAAGATCGAATATGCGATCGACCGTTTCGCGATGGAAGTGAAGCGTCAGCTCGACGTGCTCGACAAAAATCTTGGCGAGCGCGAATACATGGCCGGCGACGAATACACCATCGCCGACATGGCGATCTGGCCGTGGTACGGCGCGCTCGCCAAGGGGCTGGTCTATGACGCCGGCGAATTCCTGCAGGTGCAGGAATACAAGAACGTGCAACGCTGGACCGATCAGATCGCCGAACGTCCCGCGGTGAAACGCGGCCGCATGGTCAATCGCGTCTTCGGCGATCCCGCCAGCCAATTGCGCGAACGCCACGACGCTAGCGACTTCGAAACGAAGACGGCGGACAAGCTGGAGCAGGCGGGCTGAAAACTTTCTTCACCCTCCCCTTGAGGGAGGGTCGATAAAATTCGGAGCGCAGCAAAGAATTTTTCGGGGAGGGGTTCAAGCTGCTTCAGTTTTGACCCCTCCCCGAAATTGCTTTCGCAATTTCGACCCTCCCTCAAGGGGAGGGTTTGGTTGGCGTCAAGCCGCTTCGCCTCTCAGCAAGCGCGGCAATTTCCCGATCTCGCCGCCTGCGTGCCGCATGAAAAAGCGGCGCGCGGGTCCGATGCGGTCGACGATCCCGAGCCCCAGATCGCGCGCAATACGAAGCGGCGCGATGTCGTTGGAGAACAGGCGGTTCAATCCATCCGTCGCCGCAGCCAGCATGAAGGAATCGAAACGCCGCCAGCGCTCGTAACGCTTCAGCACGTCGAGCGAGCCGATATCGAGCCCCAGCCGCGCCGCATCGAGCACGCTTTCGGCCAATGCAGCCGCATCCTTCAAACCAAGATTGAGCCCCTGCCCCGCAATCGGATGAATGCCGTGCGCGGAATCGCCCGCGAGCGCGAAGCGCGGCCGCACATAAGAGCGCGCGAGATGGAATTTCAGCGGATAGGACCAGCGCGGACCAGCCGCTTTCGTTGCCCCCAGATGCGAACCGAAGCGGCGCGACAGCTCGGCTTCGAATTCCATCTCGCTTGATTTGAGGATCTTCGGCGCAACCGTGTCCTTCTCCGTCCACACCAGCGACGAGCGATTGCCCGTCATCGGCAAAATCGCAAACGGCCCCGACGGCAGGAAATGTTCATACGCTACGCCATTGTGCGGCCGTGAATGCTCGACCGTCGCCACGATCCCCGTTTGCGGATAGGACCATCCGATAATCCCGATGCCCTGTGCATCGCGCATCGCGGACTCGCGGCCATCGGCGGCCACCGCCAAGCGCGCACGAACGCTCTCGCCATTCGATAGCGTGGCAACGATGTGCGCGCCTTCCTGCGAAAGTCCGGTCATCGCGGCGGGCGAAACAAGTTCGATATCCGCATTCGCAGCGACGGCTTTGTAAAGTGCTGCACGCGTGTGCCGGTTTTCGACGATGCGGCCCAACGGCTCGCCGATTTCGCGGTGATCGAAATGCAACGAGAACGGTGACGCCTCACGGTCGAGCTTGGCATCGGTGACGAGGATGTCGTTGATGGGCTGCGCGTCGGCTTCCAGATCCGGCCACACGCCGAGCGCCTGATACATCCGCACCGAGGCATAGGCGAGCGCGCTCACCCGCCCGTCGAATTTGGCATCCAGTTGGGCTGCCTGCGGCACGGGATCGACGATCGCGACCTTGAGTCCGCCCTGGGCCAGGGCCAGCGCCAGCGTGAGGCCCACCATACCCCCGCCCCCCACCACCACATCGGTTTCACGCCTGTTCATGACCCCAGCCTATCCCCTGCCCGTCGCCCCGGCGCAAGTGTGAGTAAAAAATAGGCAGTCAAAATATTCTGCACAAAAAAGCGGCCATCTAACCCCGCTCACAACCGTCAGATTCCGCGAAATCGTTATATTACAAATACTTACCTCATCGCTGCACTGCGGCACGGTTCTTGATGAAGCATTAAGGCCCAAGGCGTTCGCGGGGGCAGAACTCAATCGGAAGGACATCGGATGAAGCTCATCACGGCGATCATCAAACCCTTCAAGCTCGACGACGTGCGGGAGCAACTCTCCACGCTGGGCGTCCAGGGCATGACGGTGACGGAAGTCAAAGGCTACGGGCGGCAGAAGGGCCACACGGAAATCTATCGCGGCGCGGAATACGCCGTGAGTTTCCTGCCCAAGCTCAAAATCGAGGTGGCGGTCAAATCGGAACTGGCAGGCGCGGTGATCGACGCCATCGTCTCCAAGGCCAAGACCGGGCAGATCGGCGACGGAAAGATCTTCGTCACGCCGATCGACAAGGTCGTCCGCATCAGAACAGGCGAAACCGACGGGGATGCGCTGTGAAGCGCGCTCCGGTTTTTTCACGCGCATAGAAGGGGTTCAAACAATGAAAATGACTGGGTTGAAAAAATTAGGGGCAGGAGCGCTAGCGACAGCAGGCGCACTTGGCCTTTCAACGGCGTCCGCCTTTGCGGCCGCCGCGCCTCCCGATCCGCTAAACAGCGGCGATACGGCGTGGATGATCACATCGAGCGCGCTCGTGCTGTTGATGACCATTCCGGGCCTCGGCCTGTTCTACGCCGGCATGGTCCGCAAGAAGAACGTGCTGGCGACGCTTGCGCAAAGCTTCGGCGCCACCTGCCTCATCACCATCCTATGGATGATCATCGGTTATTCGATCGCGTTCACGACCAACGACAACGCCTCGACCAACCAGTTCATCGGCGGGTTCAAATATCTGTTCCTCGCGCCGATGGGTCTCAAATCGGTCAGCTCGCTGGCCGGCACGATTCCAGAGTCGGTCTACATGTTCTTCCAGATGACCTTTGCGATCATCACGCCGGCGCTGATCGCCGGTGCGCTCGCCGACCGCATGAAGTTCTCCGCTTTCATGTGGTTCATGGGCCTGTGGCTGATCTTCGTCTACAGCCCGATCGCGCATTGGGTCTGGGGCGGCGGCTGGCTGGGTGCGATGGGCGCGCTTGACTACGCGGGCGGCACCGTCGTGCATCTGAACGCCGGTACGGCTGCGCTCGTCACCTGCCTCGTCTTGGGCAAACGTGTCGGCTACGGCACGGAAAACATGGCGCCGCACAATCTGGTGCTCAGCGTCATCGGCGCCTCGCTTCTGTGGGTGGGCTGGTTCGGCTTCAACGCCGGTTCTGCCGTCACCGCCGGATACAACGCCGGTATGGCTGCTGCGGCAACGCAGATCGCCACGGCTGCCGCGGCGATGGGCTGGATGTTCTCCGAATGGATCGTGGCCAAGAAGCCGAGCGTGCTCGGCATGATCTCGGGTGCGGTGGCCGGTCTTGTTGCCATCACCCCGGCATCGGGCTTCGTCAATCCGATGGGCGCACTGATCATCGGCATCGCCGCCGGTATCGTCTGCTACCTGTCGGCCGTCCACATGAAGAAGTTCTTCGGTTACGACGACTCGCTGGACGCCTGGGGCGTGCACGGCGTCGGCGGCGCGCTGGGCGCAATGCTGACGGGCGTGTTCGCTTCCAACGCGATCAACTCGGCCGGCAAGGGCTGGTTGCTCGACGGTAACGGCCACCAGATGCTGATCCAGTTCTACGACGTGGCTGGCACGTTCGTTTACTGCGGCATCGTCACCTTCATCATCCTGAAGGTGATCGACATGGTCATCGGCCTGCGCGTCTCCAAGGAAGTCGAAGTCGAAGGTCTCGACATCAACCTCCACGGCGAAACCGTGCACGGCTAGAGCGGTTCCAGGAAAAGTGTGCAGCGGTTTTCCGTCCGGAACTGCGGCACACAAAGGAACCAAATAGGGTTTTCTCCCGGCAACTGGGGCGTCCCTCTGGGGCGCCCCTTTTGTTTTGTGCTACGATTCGGGCGCTGTCATTTCGAACGAGTACCCGCGTTGCTGCCCGGACGTTTATCCGAATTGCCGCCATCGTCCTTCGCGCGCCTGGCAACGCTTCTGGATCCCCACCAACCCGGCAAACCACCGCTCAGCCTTTCGGTCGGCGATCCGCAAAGCGTGCCGCCAGCGTTCATCGCCGAGACCATCGCCAAACACGCCGCGAGCTTCGGCCAATACCCGCCGATCAACGGCACCGCCGATTGGCGCGAGGCGGCGGCCATGTGGCTCCGCCGCCGCTTCAATCTTCCGCAAACCGCCGCCGATCCCGAACGCCATCTCTTGCCGCTCAACGGCACGCGCGAGGGCCTGTTCCTCGCCCCCCAAATCCTCACGCCGGAAAAGAAGGCGGGCGGACGCCCCGTCATCCTGATCCCGAACCCGTTCTACCAATGCTATGCGGCGGCGGCGCTTGCCGCCGGTGCGGAGGCAGTGTTCGTTCCCGCGACTGCCGAAACCGGTTTCCTCCCCGATTTCGAAAACCTTCCGAAAGATGTGCTCGAACGCACCGTCGCCGCCTACATCTGCTCGCCCTCCAATCCCGAAGGCGCCTGCGCCAGCGAAAGCTACTGGCGAACATTGTTCGCTCTGGCGGACAGGTATGACTTCACGGTGTTCGCGGACGAATGCTACGCCGACATCTATTTCGGCGAGCCGCCCACGACCGCGCTCGACACCCGATACAGGCAGAACGGCAATTTCGATCGCCTGCTCACCTTCCACTCGCTGTCCAAGCGCTCCGGCCTTCCCGGTTTGCGCTCCGGCATCGTAGCGGGCGATCCCGCGCTGATGGCGAAGTTCCGCTACCTGCGCAACACGGCGGGCCCGCAGGTGCCCACACCGATCCTCGCCGCCTCCGCTGCTGCATGGCGCGACGAGGAGCACGTGATCGCCAACCGCGCCACCTATGCCGAGCGTCTCGCGGTGGCCAAGCGCATCCTCGGCAACCAGACCTCCTTCCGCATGCCCGATGGCGGGTTCTTCCTCTGGCTCGACGTCGGCAATGGCGAGGAGATGGCGCTCAAGCTCTGGCAGAAGGAGGGCATCCGCGTCCTTCCCGGCGCCTATATGGGCCGCGACACGGTGCCCGGAAAAATCCAGTCAAACCCTGGGTTCCGCTACATCCGCATCGCACTCGTTAGTGATTTGGTAACTATTTCGGCCGCACTCGAGAGGGTGGCCGAAAATCTGGGCGGGGTCTCATGAGCCGCAGCCGTTCGATGGGGGGCGTTTATCAGCCCCGCGCGCGCAAGATGGCATTCGCCGACGCGATGGCCGATGCCCGTTTGGCCGTGCTGCGCGCCTTGCGCATCGCAATGGTGCGCACCAGCGGTGCCGCCCTCTTCCTCTTCGCCATCACCGGCATCGTCGCGATCGCGAGCTACAATTCGCTCGATCCGAGTTTCGACAACGCGACCGCGCGCGAAGCGAGCAATTTGCTCGGCCGTTACGGCGCCATCGAAGCCGATCTGCTGTTGCAGATTTTTGGTCTCGCCTCGCTCAGCTTCCTTACCGCACCCGCCGTCTGGGGTTGGCGCACCGCATTGGGCCGTCCGCTGCCTTACACGTTGTGGCGCGCGCTCGCCTGGCCCATCGGCACCATTCTGTTCGCCGCCGGTCTCGGCCTCATGCCGACCGTTGCATCCTTGCCCGCAGGCGCCGGTGGATTGCTGGGCCTCGGCTGGTTCCAGCTTTCGCAAGTGATCGCGAATGGCGCGGGTCTTAACTGGCTCTCCTGGCTACTGCCGCTGCTGTTTCTTATCGCGGGCGCCGTCATTTCCTTCCTGGCGACCGGCCTCGAATTCATCCCGCTGGTGCAGCGCGCGATGAACATCCCGGCCTTTTTCGTGCTCGCCGGAAGCCACGCGAAGAATCTCCGCGTGCCCGCACTCCCCAAATTCGAGCGCAAGGACCCCGGCGAACAACTCGAACCCCGTTTCGATGACGAGGACGAAGAGGAGTCCGAAGAAGACGCCGAATACGAAGAAGGCGACGAAGAGGAAGAAGACGAGGATTACGAGGTCGACGAGCGGCCCGCGCGCGAACGCGCCATCCGCGTCAAGCGCGAGGAACGCAAATCCCCGCCGCAGACCGCCAAACGCACGCACCAGCCCGCGCTCAATCTTTCCAGCGACGAATACGAATTGCCGTCGCTCGGCCTTCTCGCCGAACCGGTTCATGTCAGCGACCAGAATTCGCTTTCCGACGACGCGCTGGAAGAAAACGCCCGCATGCTGGAAAGCGTGCTGGTCGATTTCGGCGTGCGCGGCCGCATCAATGCGGTGCGCCCCGGCCCGGTGGTGACGCTTTACGAATTCGAGCCCGCAGCCGGCGTCAAATCCTCCCGCGTGATCTCGCTCTCCGACGACGTGGCGCGTTCGATGTCCGCCGTCGCCGCGCGTATCGCCGTGATCCCCGGCCGCAATGTGATCGGCATCGAATTGCCCAATCACACACGCGAAACCGTTTTCCTGCGCGAGCTGCTGGCCAGCACCGATTACGAAAAAGCCCGCGCGCCCCTCACGCTCGCGCTCGGCAAGACCATCGGCGGCGAGCCCGTGATGGCCGATCTCGCGAAGATGCCTCATCTGCTGATCGCAGGCACCACCGGTTCGGGCAAATCGGTCGGCCTCAACACCATGATCCTGTCGCTGCTTTACCGCATGCCGCCGGAGCATTGCCGCATGATCATGATCGATCCCAAGATGCTCGAACTTTCCGTCTATGACGGCATTCCGCATCTGCTCGCCCCCGTCGTCACCGATCCGAGGAAAGCCGTCGTCGCGCTCAAATGGGCGGTGCGCGAAATGGAAGACCGTTACCGCAAGATGTCCAAGCTCGGCGTGCGCGGCATCGAAGCCTTCAACGAACGCGTGAAGAAGGCCAAGGACAAGGGCGAATCCCTCAAGCGCACCGTGCAAACCGGCTTCGACCGCGAAACCGGCAAACCTGTTTACGAGGACGAAACGCTCGAACTCGAACCCATGCCCTTCATCGTGGTGGTGGTCGACGAAGTGGCCGACTTGATGATGATTTCCGGCAAGGAGATCGAAGGCGCGGTGCAACGCCTGGCGCAAATGGCGCGTGCCGCCGGCATCCACCTGATCGCAGCCACGCAACGCCCGTCGGTCGACGTCATCACCGGCACCATCAAGGCGAACTTCCCGACCCGCATCTCCTTCCAGGTGACGAGCAAAGTCGACAGCCGCACCATTCTGGGCGAACAGGGCGCCGAACAACTGCTCGGCCAGGGCGACATGCTCTACATGATGGCGGGCGGACGCATCCGCCGCATCCACGGACCGTTCGTCAGCGACCACGAAGTCGAAGACGTGGTGAGGTTCCTGAAGACGCAGGGCGTGCCGGAATATCTCGACGCCGTCACCGAGGAACAGGACGACGACAGCGAAGACCCTTACGCGCTTTACGGCAGCGGCGGCGGCAATTCGGAATCGGGCGACGATCTCTATGACCGCGCGCTCGCCATCGTCGCGCGCGAACGTAAGGCCACGACCAGCTACATCCAGCGCCGCCTGCAGATCGGCTACAATCGTGCCGCCCGCATCATCGAGCGCATGGAACAGGAAAGCGTGCTGTCAAAGCCCAACCACAAGGGCGTGCGCGAAATCCTTCTGCCCGATCACGACGAGGATTAAAGCCGCTTTACGGCACGCTCCAGAGCTTCGTTGATGCGCTTTTGCCAGCCGGGGCCAGTGGCGCGGAATGCATCCACCACGCCCGGATCGAGGCGCAATGTCACCGGAATCTTTGGATTGGGGACCTTCGGCCGTCCGCGGCCGCGCTTTGCTTCCACGATTTGGGGAATGACTTTCGCCGCCGGTCGGGCCCGTCGAAAATCTTCCCGGGTCCAATCCGGGTTTTCGTTGAACCGGGCGGGCGGCTTGCGCCGTGTTTCACGCTTTACGCCACTCTTCTTCATACCATCTCGCTTCCCTGGCCTTCGCCTTCCTGAGGCTGATGATGCGAACATCGCGACCTCTGGGCGTGAAGACCATCACATGTAGCCGCCCGTGGATGAGCCCGAACGCGCGAAGCCGAAGTTCGCCATAATCGTAACGATCATCTTCGACCACCAATGCGGTGCTCCAATCGAAGAAGGCCTCTTCGCCGAAATCGACGCCGTGCTTGCGGCGATTGGCGGCGCGCTTGGCTTCATCCCATTCGGGCATGAATTTATGTAGTACGAAAATTCCCGGAATACAAGTCTAAGCAGCTTTCAGCTTGCCCTCGTAGTACACAGCCAACCCCTCAAGCTCCGCCGCGCAGTCACCTTCGAAACAGGTGCCGTGCATCACGGCTACGCGCTTCGGCTTGAGATCCTTGAGCGAGCGAATGGTCGGCCCCGTTGCGGGCGTGATCGCACTCGAGTGGAAACCTTCTTCCGCCGCGATCGCCGCATCGAGAATGCTCTTCCCGCCAATCGCGGGACCATCGCCCAATTGTGTGAACAGATCGCCGGAGAACAGCGTTCGCGTCGTCTCCTCGAACATCAATCCGCTTTCCCACGCATGCGGCACATGCGGCGTATCGATGTAGCGCACGCGCTTGGGCCCGAGATCGAGCACCTCGCCATTCTGCAACGCGCGCGGTGGGCGATCCGCCAGATCGTTCAGCGATACCATGCAGGCGGTCGTGCCATGCGCCACCTGCGCATTGGGTGCTGCCGCCAGCCACTGGTTCATCGAACCGCACTCGTCGGATTCGACATGCCCGAACGAAATCCAGCGCAATTTCTCAAGCGGCACCACTTTCGAAGCCGCCGCCGACACCAATGGAAAAAGCCCACGCCCGCCGCAATGAAACAGCAGCGGTTCGTCGGCGCGCACGAGATACTGGTTGAAGGTGAACCCCACCGGCGGCACATCCGTCACAAAGGTCGACAGACGAAAAATGCCGTCGGCAATTTCATCGACGCGCGTTTCCATGTGACCTCCGGCCGAAAACAGGACGCGTTGCCTACCACGCCCCACTCCCCAACGCACGCCAAACCGACTAATCTCGCATCAGATCCCCCGAGGTTTCGCATGTCCTACATCGACAAATCGCTGGGCGAAGGCGAGCGGCTCGTCGCACGCGCGCAATTTCACTGGTGGTACAGTTTCAAGGCGTGGCTCGCGCTCATCTTCTTATTCTGGTGCATTATCGGCATCGTGATCTTCGTTCGCATGATGCTGCGCAAATGGACCACCGAGATCGGCATCACCACGCACCGCTTTGTCGAGAAAACGGGCTGGCTCACGCTCAACACGCAGGAGATCGCGTTGCCCAACATAGAAGGCGTGAAGGTGAGTCAGGGCTTCTGGGGCAATATTCTCGGCTATGGCCGCATTCGCATCGAAGGCACGGGCATCGACGCCATCGAACTTCCCGACATCGCCAATCCGGTCGAATTCCGAAGGGCCATCGAAACCGCGAAAGAAGGCTCGGGCATGTTTCGTCGATGAGCGTGTGATGGACAATAAACCGCGCTGTCCGGCAGGGCGCACTCCAGTAGAACGAGCGCGCATCGCAATCGGGATCGGCTCATGACGAAAAGGTTGAGCGCTATCGTTCTGGCGGCGGCATTTCTTGTGCCGCTTTCGGCTCAGGCAGGCGGCAACGCCTCCCAGGGCAAGAGCTATTTCGCGCGTTGCGCCATCTGCCATTCCAACACGAAGGGCGCGCCCAACCGCATCGGCCCCAATCTCTTCGGCGTCGTCGGCCGCAAGGCGGCTTCGATGCCCAATTTCTTCTATTCCGCCGCCATGAAGCGTTCGAACATCATCTGGACCGAGGACAAGCTGGAGGCCTACATCAACAAGCCCCAGATGGTGGTCCCCGGCAACCGCATGGCCTTTGCCGGCGTCACCAGCCACCAGCAGGTGGACGACATCGTCGCCTACCTCAAGACACTGAAATAACCAGACTGCGGCGGAATGACGCACCCGCGCGCTTATGCTGCGGCGCGGCAGCGCCCGCCCCGGCATTGCTTCGTTGACATGCCGGAGGCGTCTTGCCTAGTTTTTGCGCCGCACAACAGACGGCCTGGGGCGCCCGAAATTCCGGTGCCTGAAGTGGGATAGTTAGAGGCCGCATTAATCGGGAAGGCATTCTGAAACGATGAAGGTATTGGTCCCCGTCAAGCGGGTGATCGACTACAACGTGAAGGTTCGCGTGAAGGCGGACCAGACCGGGGTCGACCTCGCCAACGTGAAAATGTCGATGAACCCCTTCGACGAAATCAGCGTCGAAGAAGCGGTCAGGCTCAAGGAAAAGGGCAAGGCGACCGAAGTCATCGCCGTGTCCATCGGGCCGCAGCAGGCCAGCGAAACCATTCGCACCGCACTCGCGATGGGTGCCGACCGCGGCATTCTGGTGAAGACCGATGGCGATGTGGAACCGCTTGCCGTCGCCAAGATCCTCAAAGCCATCGTCGAAGCCGAAAAGCCGGGTCTCGTGATCCTTGGCAAGCAGGCGATCGACGACGATTCCAACCAGACGGGCCAGATGCTGGCCGCGTTGCTCGATTGGCCGCAGGGCACCTTCGCGCACAAGCTCGAACTGGGCGACAGCTCGGCCAATATCGAACGCGAAATCGACGGCGGCCTGCAGACCGTCGAGGTGAAGCTGCCTGCCATCATGACGGTGGACCTTCGCCTCAACGAGCCGCGCTATGCGTCGCTGCCGAACATCATGAAGGCCAAGAAGAAACCCATCGACGAAAAGGCACCGGGCGATTACGGCGTCGACGTGACGCCGCGCCTGAAAGTGCTGAAGGTCACCGAACCGCCGAAGCGTCAGGCCGGCATCAAGGTGAAGACCGCCGCCGAACTCGTCGACAAGCTCAAGAACGAAGCGGGGGTGATCTGATGGCTTCGCTCGTCATTGCCGAACACGACAACAAGACTCTGAAAGACGCGACCGCGAAAACGGTGACCGCCGCCGCACAGGTTTCAGCGCCCGTGCATGTGCTGGTCGCCGGTTCCGATGCGGGTGCGGTGGCCGAAGCGGCTGCGAAGCTCGCGGGCGTCGAGAAAGTCATCCTCGCCGACGATCCGCTCTATGCGAAACTCGTCGCCGAGCCGATGGAAAAGCTCATCCTGTCGCTCGCAGGCAACTACGACGCGATCCTGGCGCCCGCCACCACCAACGGCAAAAACTACATGCCGCGCGTGGCAGCCAAACTGGACGTGCCGCAGATTTCGGAAATCCTCGCCGTCGAAAGCGCCAACACCTTCCGCCGCCCGATCTATGCGGGCAATGCGATTGCAACAGTCGAAGCGCCTGCTGGCAAGAAGGTCGTCACCGTTCGCACCACCACCTTCAAGGCCGCGGAAGCCACCGGCTCCGGCAGCGTTGAAAAAATCGGCAGCGCGGGCGATCCGGGCATTTCGAAATTCGTGGGCGAAGAGCTTTCGAAATCCGAACGTCCCGAACTCACCTCCGCCAAGATCGTCATCTCCGGCGGTCGCGGCATGCAGTCGGGCGACAACTTCCACATGCTGGACAAAATCGCCGACAAGCTGCACGCAGCCGTCGGCGCATCCCGCGCGGCGGTGGACGCAGGCTTCGTGCCCAACGACTATCAGGTCGGCCAGACCGGCAAGGTTGTTGCGCCCGATCTCTACATCGCGGTCGGCATCTCCGGCGCGATCCAGCATTTGGCCGGCATGAAAGATTCCAAGGTGATTGCCGCCATCAACAAGGACGAGGAAGCCCCCATCTTCCAGGTCGCCGATTACGGCCTTGTGGCCGATCTCTTCAAGGCGATCCCGGAAATGGAGGAAGAACTTACCAAATTGGGGTATTAATCGGCGCCCCTCAAGGAACAGTCGGAACCCGCATGAGCATCGAACGCGTAGGAGTGATCGGCGCAGGCCAGATGGGCAACGGTATCGCCCACGTCCTGTCGCTTGCGGGTTTCGACGTAGTTCTGGAAGACATCAATCCCGAAGCCGTGGACAAGGGCATACAGCGCATCGAGCGCAACATGCACCGCCAGGCCGCGCGCGGATTGATAAAGGACGACGTGATCGCGCCCGCCATGGCGCGCATCAGGAAAAGCCAAAGCCTCGACGACATGAAGGACCGCGACCTCGTGATCGAGGCCGCGACCGAAGACGAAACCGTCAAGCGCAAGATCTTCCAGGATCTCTGCGCACGCATTTCCGACAAGACCATCCTTGCCACCAACACCTCGTCGATCTCCGTGACGCGTCTGGCGGCCTCGACCGACCGCCCCGAACATTTCATTGGCCTGCATTTCATGAATCCGGCGCCGATGATGCAACTGGTGGAAGTGATCCGCGGTATCGCCACCGACGACTCCACCTTCCAGGCTGCGCTCGATGTCGTACGCCGCACCGGCAAGACGGCGGCTTATGCCGAAGATTTTCCGGCCTTCATCGTCAACCGCATCCTGCTGCCGATGATCAACGAAGCGGTCTACACGCTGTACGAAGGTGTGGGTAACGTCGAAGCCATCGACACCGCGATGCGTCTGGGCGCCAATCACCCGATGGGCCCGCTGCAGCTTGCAGACTTCATCGGCCTCGATACGTGTCTGTCGGTGATGCAGGTGCTTTACGAAGGCCTCGCCGATTCCAAATACCGCCCGTGCCCGCTGCTGGTGAAATATGTCGAAGCCGGCTGGCTCGGCCAGAAAACCGGCCGCGGCTTCTACGACTATCGCGGCGAAAAGCCGGTGCCGACGCGCTGACGCGCTTGACGTCTCCCGTTCGGGTTTCCGACCATTGGTGCCGTCGAAATCCGGCGTCGTGACATGACTTACCGCATCGGTGTGATCGGTCTTGGCCAGCGCATCGCCCATGTGCTGGCGGCGATGAAGGATGCGGGCTTTCCGTTCGAACTCGCGGGCTATTCGGATCCCGCGCCTGTCGGCCTTCCCATTCTCGATGCGCACGATATTCCGCGCGGGCCCGATCGCGGCGTTCTCAACGATCTTCTTGCCGCAGGGCCGTACGATCTTCTGATGATCGGTTCGCCCAACCATCTGCACTACGAACATCTGCTTGCCGCGATGGAGACACGCCGCCCGATCTTCACCGAAAAGCCCATCGTGCGGACGGAAGAGGAAACGCTCGCACTTGCACGTCATCTTCGAGACAAATCCGTGCCGCCGATCTTCGTGGGGCTGGTAATGCGTTCCATGCCGATCGTGCGCGAGGTGATATCC
>DATKJT010000011.1:0-3996 GCA_035543495.1 Rhizomicrobium sp.
GAGCCAGATCTTCACTGTCAGCTTCCCCCCGGTTTTCGGCGCGATGGATTCGCTTGCCTGCGGTTTCAGCTGCGCCGCTTCGAACCAGCCTTCGACTTCCTTGTCGGAAAAGCCGAGGCGGCGATGCGCGAAGTCGCTGCGCAAAAATTCCAGCTCGTGCGGCGCGAAATCGGCGATCAGCACGCGCCCACCCGGCTTCAAAACGCGCGCGGCTTCGATCACCGCGGCCTGCGGATCGTCCAGGAAGTGCAGCACCTGATGGAACAGCACCACGTCGAAACCCTGAAGCGGCGTGCCGTTGGCAAACGGCAGACGATAGGTGTCGGCCAGCCGCACCTGCATGTTCTGGAATTTCGCCACGCGGTCGCGCGCAATCGCCAGCATCTCCGGGCTCACATCCACGCCCACGGCATGCTTCACATAAGGCGCGAGCAGTTCGAGCATCTGCCCCGTGCCGGTGCCCGCATCGAGCAAATTGGCAATCGGCGCACCCGCGATCAGCCGCACGATAGCGGCATCGACTTCCGCATCGGGGGCATGCAACGCGCGAATGCGCTCCCACTGATCGGCATTGGCCTTGAAGAACGCGGCGGCCCTGGCGGCACGCTCCTCACGGACGGCTGCGAGATTCCGGAAGTCGGTGGCGAGCGGTGCGGCGGTCCGCGATGCCAGGTCGGATATCGCCACGCCCAGTCGCGCGGGCTCCCCGCTGTCGGTCGCCCGATAGAACACCCAGCTTCCTTCCTTGAACCGGTCGATCATCCCGGCCTCGGACAGCAGCTTCAGGTGGCGGGAAACCCGCGGCTGGCTCTGGCCCACGATCTCGGTCAGCTCGCTGACGGTCAGTTCGGCCTCCCGGAGCAGCAAAAACAGCCGCAGCCGGGTGGGGTCGCCCACCGCGCGCAACATTGTTACAAGATCGTCCATCCGCCGCTCCGGCATCCGATATCACATAAACATATCTTTATATGAGTATACAAGCTATATATTGCTGATACCTCAAAGGCACGGAATGCGAGGAACTTTATTTTGTGGTAGGCAAAATTCTTGGGGAGTGCTGAACGATTCCGCGGGAAACGTGTAATCTTTTAAGTATCTTCTCCCTATATAAATTGGGTGCGACCGGCACTTAGACCGGGAGCCGAGATTGGGTGCCATATGACGGCGACGAGGGGTCTTAGAGTTCTTTTGCTGAGCGTCTCTTTGGGTCTGCCGCTGGCAGCCTGCTCGACCACGGGCGGGAATCCCCAGGCGAACGATCCGTATGAGCAAACCAACCGCGAGATCTTCGATCTCGATGTGCGGTTGGACCGCCATATCCTGCTGCCGACGGCGCAGGCCTATAACGATGTCGTGCCGGAAGTCGCGCGCGACGGCGTCCACAATTTCCTTTTGAACCTCAACACACCGGTGGTTTTCGCCAACGATCTGCTGCAGGGCGAAGTCGGCCGCGGCGGGCAAACACTGGCGCGCTTCGTGCTCAACACCACCATCGGTGTCGGCGGATTGATCGACATCGCGGGCAAGATCGGCATTCCCTATCACGATGAAGATTTCGGCCAGACGCTTGGCGTCTGGGGCGCGCAGGAAGGGCCTTATCTGGTGCTGCCGTTCGCTGGCCCCAGCAATCCGCGCGACCTGACGGGCGACGTGGTGGATATCGCGTTCGATCCCAACACGTACATCGCCTACAATTACAAATTCTACTGGTCGCTCGGCCGCGGCGTTCTTTCGGTGCTCGACCTGCGCGCGCGCAATGCCACGACTCTCGCCGGCATCGAGCGCGGTTCCGTCGATTATTATGCGTCGGTGCGCAGCCTTTACCGGCAGAACCGCGCCAACGAGATCGCCAACGGCAAACAGGACGTCAACAACCTGCCGGACTTCTGAGTTCCACGAAGTTCGTTTAATCTTTTGCCTTGAACTTGCCACACCGGATCGCGACCATCTCCGAACGGGGGCCAAACTGCGGAACAAAAACATGACCAATCTGTCACCGATGGCCACCGTCAAATCTCCTGCGCGCCGCATGGTGCTGATGATGGCGCTGTTGCTCGCCCTGCCCTTCGCGTTCGCCGTGCAATCGGCACACGCGGCCAACCCTGCGGAAGCGTTCGTCGATCAGAACATCCAGAAGGGCCTGAACATCCTCGGCGACAAGTCGCTCACCGACCAGCAGCGCCGCGAGAAGTTCCGCACCTTCCTGATGGGACTGACCGACCTTAAGCGTATCGCGCTTTTCACGCTCGGCCCCGCCAAGCGCACGGCATCGGATGCCGAGAAAGCGCAGTTCGTGGACGCGTTCCGCGATTTCGCGGTGTCGATTTATGAGTCTCGGCTGTCGAGCTATTCCGACCAGACGTTGAAAGTGACGGGCTCGCAGCAGACTGGCCGGGGCGACACCATCGTCAACGCCGTGCTGGTCGACCCGCATGCCTCATCCGCAGCGGACAAGAATCTTCCCGTCGCGTTCCGCGTGTCGAGCGACGACGGCAAGATGGTGGTGATCGACGTCAACGTGCT
This sequence comes from Rhizomicrobium sp., assembly GCA_035543495.1. GTDB lineage: Bacteria > Pseudomonadota > Alphaproteobacteria > Micropepsales > Micropepsaceae > Rhizomicrobium. The sequence continues at coordinate 2,524 of DATKJT010000011.1, forward strand.
CGGCGTGTGGCTCGCCATCGAGGAACGCGACCAGTTCTCGTCCTTCCTGGGCGACCATGGCAATAGCGTCACCGCGTTGACCGCACATCTGAAGGAACTCACCGCCAAATTCCGTTCGGGCGGTGCATTGCCGGACGAAAAGGCGCAGGGCCAGTAATCAGGCCCGCGTAAACCGCTTGTATTTCAGCTTGTGCGGCTGGTCGGCATCGATGCCGAGGCGGCGCTTCTTGTCGGCTTCGTAATCCTGATAATTGCCTTCGAACCATTCCACGTGGCTGTCGCCTTCGAAAGCGAGCATGTGGGTGGCGATGCGGTCGAGGAACCAGCGATCGTGGCTGATGATCATCGCGCAGCCCGCGAATTCTTCCAGCGCCAGTTCGAGCGCGCGCAGGGTTTCGACGTCCAGATCGTTGGTCGGTTCGTCGAGCAAGAGAAGGTTAGCGCCCGACTTCAGCATCTTGGCCAGATGCACGCGGTTGCGTTCACCGCCTGACAACAGGCCCACTTTCTTCTGCTGGTCGCCGCCCTTGAAATTGAACGCGCCGACATAGGCTCTGGATTGCATGGTGCGCTTGCCGCCCAGTTCCAGAACGTCGAGACCGCCGGAGATTTCCTCCCAAACATTCTTCTTGGGATCGAGCGCGTCGCGCGATTGATCGACATAACCGATCTGCACCGTTTCGCCGATGCGCATCTCGCCCGCATCGGGCTTTTCCTGGCCGGTGAGCATGCGGAACAAGGTCGTCTTGCCCGCACCGTTCGCGCCGATTACGCCGACGATGCCGCCGGGCGGCAGATTGAAGTTCACGTTCTCGAACAAGAGCCGGTCGCCATAGGCTTTCGCCAGACCTTCGGCTTCCACCACCACGGAGCCCAGACGTTCGGCAACGGGAATGACGATGGTGGCGGGTCCGCTTCTCTGCTCCTGCGATTTGGCGAGCAGGTCTTCATAAGCGTTGATACGCGCTTTCGACTTCGCCTGGCGCGCACGCGGGCTTTGCGAAATCCATTCGCGTTCGCGGGCAAGCGTGCGTTCGCGGGCGGCCTCTTCCGAGCCTTCCTGCTTCAGGCGCTTTTCCTGCACGCCCAGGAACGACGAGTAATTGCCTTCGTGCGGAATGCCCTTGCCGCGGTCGAGTTCGAGGATCCAGCCGGTGACGTTGTCCAGGAAGTAGCGGTCGTGGGTGACGAGGATCACGCAGCCCGCGTATTCGCGCAGAGTGCGTTCGAGCCAGCCCACGGTTTCGGCGTCGAGGTGATTGGTCGGCTCGTCCAGCAGCAGCAGGTCCGGGCGCGCCAGCAGCAGCCGGCACAGCGCCACCCGGCGGCGTTCCCCGCCGGACAGGCCTCGCACGTCGGCGTCGGGTGGCGGGCAGCGCAGCGCGTCCATGGCCTGCTCGATGCGCGCGTCGAGCTCCCAGCCGTCGGCGTTCTCGATGACCTCCATCAGCTCGCCCTGCTCGGCCAGCAGCG
>DATKJT010000012.1:0-78304 GCA_035543495.1 Rhizomicrobium sp.
CTACTCCAAAACGCTCCCTCTCCCCCAGCGGGGGAGAGGGTTGGGGTGAGGGGGAGAGTGCTGCCGCGCACTCCAGCGCAAACGATTGGTTTGACTGCGAGGGGAAAATTTCGGACGGGTCGATTGTTGAAGCAGTCGCCCCCTCACCCTACCCTCTCCCCCGCTGGGGGAGAGGGGATGCTTATTCTCTACCCAGCTTCCCGTTGCCGCGTGCGGCGAGTGCCTTGGGCAATTCGGCGTAGAAGCCGCGGGCGATCTGGCCAATGGTTTCGGCGCGGGCTTTTTCGGCTTCCATGCGGGTGGCGAAGGTTTCGCCCTGGAAGAGGTAGCGCGTCACCGGCGTTGCGGTGCGTTCGTCGCTGACGGCGATTTCGGAAATTTCTTCGACCTGTTCTTCGGCGAGTTTGAGCGTGTGCTTGAAGTGGGCGGTCGGATCGCTGCGTTCCTGCAACTGTTCCATCTGGCGTTCGACATTGCGGCGATCAAAGCGGGCGAGCACGGCGAGGATGCGTTCGCGGTAGCCGAACACGAAGACCAGGATCAGCACCAGCGCGGCCATGTATAGAAGGTCGCGCATCAGTCGATGTCCGTCGGCGTGTCGAGCTTGTGGCCGTGGGTGAGGTAATCCGCGCTTTGCATTTCGGCCAGCCGCGAGGCCGTGCGGCGGAAAGCTTCGGCGCCGTCGCCATCGGTGTAGAGGGCGTCGGCAGGTGCGGCGGCGGAGCAGATCAGTTTCACATTCTCATCATAAAGCGTGTCGATGAGGAGCACGAAACGGCGGGCTTCGTTGCGCTGTTCCGAACCCATGACGGGAATGCGGTCGATCATCACCGTGCGGAAGGTTTCGGCGATGGCGAGATAATCGGCGGCGCCGAGGGCAGACACGCACAGGTCGTCGAAAGAAAACCGCGCCACGCCGCGCGCGGCCTGCGGGACTTTGAGTTTGCGGCCCAGCACCGTCAATTCCATCGGCTCGCCGCGATCTTCGTCGGTCAGCTTGCGCCAGTCTTCATCCATCGCGCGGTCGGTTTCGGCGCCGAGTGGCGTGAGATAGACCTTCATCCCCGCCATGCGCCGCAGGCGGTAATCGACTGCGCCATCGAGATTGAGGACGTCGAGGCGTTCCTTGATGAGCGCTATGAAGGGCAGGAAGAGCTGGCGGTTGAGGCCGCCTTCATAAAGCTTTTCCGGCGGCGTGTTGGAGGTGGCGACGATCACCACGCCCAGCGAAAACAATTGCTCGAACAGGCGGCCGAGGATCATGGCATCGGCGATATCCGTCACCTGGAATTCGTCGAAGCAGAGAAGCGAGGCTTCGCTCGCGATCAGGCGTGCGACGGGGATTATGGGGTCGTCGCTTTCGCCTTTCTGGCGTTCGGCGTGGATGCGTGCGTGGGTTTGCACCATGAAGGCGTTGAAATGCACGCGCGTCTTTGCGCGCACGCGTGCGGCTTCGAAGAACAGATCCATCAGCATGGATTTGCCGCGGCCCACATCGCCCCAGATGTAAAGGCCGCGCGGGGCTTGCGGCTTCCTGATCAGGTGCCAGCCGCCTGGCTTGTAGGATTTCAGCGCGCGGGCGAGCGCATCGAGTTTGCTGGCCGCTGCCTGTTGTTCGGCATCCGGCAGAAGCGCCTTTTCGGCAACGAGTGCGCGATAACGCTCCAGCAGCGGCATCAGAGCTTGCGCGGTACCAGCGCCCAATAGTCGAAATCGAGGATGACGTTTTCGGGATACGCGCCCTTGTCGTCCTTGTCCGGGAAGTCGCTGCAGGGGAGATTCTTGGTGGCGACAAGGCGCAGGCGCAGCGCGCCCACATCCTTGCGATGGGGGATCTCAGCCTTGTCGAGCACTTCGCTCCACGCAAACACCGTGTCGCCCGCGAACAGCGGGTTGACGTGACGGCCGGCATTGATGGCGGCAATCGAAACCGCGTTGGCAAGGCCGTTAAAGGACAGAGCGCGCGCCAAGCTGATCACGTGACCGCCATAGATCAGGCGCTTGCCGAAACGGCCCTTGCTTTCGGTGAACTGGTTGAAATGGACCTTGGCGGTGTTCTGATAGAGCCGCGTCGCCAGCATGTGTTCGGCTTCTTCCACCGTCATGCCGTCTACATGGTCTATTTTCTCGCCGGGCTCGTAATCGTCCCAGCGGTGGTGGCTGCCGGAAAGCTGGTCGTTGAACAAGGTGGCGTAATCGGTATGCGGTGCTGCGTGAAGCTGGTCGGGGGACACGCTGTCGGCCAATTGCGGCACTTTGGTTTCGGTCGGCGCTTCGGGATCGCGTTTCCTCACCATCACCCAGCGCACATAGCTGAGCACGAGTTCGTCATTGTCGTTGAGCCCGCGCGTGCGGACGTAAACAACGCCCGTCTGCTTGTTGGAGTTTTCCTTCAGCCCGATCACTTCGGAAACAGCGGTCAGCGTTTCGCCCGGATAGACGGGCTTGAGGAAGCGGCCTTCCGCGTAACCGAGATTGGCCACGGCGTTGAGCGAAATGTCCGGCACCGACTTGCCGAAGACGGTGTGGAAGACGAGCAGATCGTCCATCGGGCTTTTGTGGAAGCCCAGATGCTTGGCGAACGCATCGCCCGATTGCAGCGCGAAACGCGAACCGTAAAGTGCCGTGTAAAGCGCCCGGTCGCCTTCGGTCAGCGTGCGCGGTATTGCGTGATGCAGCGTCTGGCCGAGCTTGAAGTCTTCGAAGAAATTTCCCGAATTGGTTTTCACTGTGCGAGCTCCGCGATGGCGTCCGACAGCGCAACGGTCTGGCGCGCGATTTCGGCGTGGAGGAGTTCGACCATGCGGCCGTCCACCTTGATGGCGCCCTTGCCCTTGTTTTCGGGAAGTTCGAAGGCGGCGATCACCTTGCGCGCGGCCTCCACTTCGGCGGCCGATGGCGCGAAGATTTCGTTGCAGGCTTCGAGTTGCGAGGGATGGATAAGCGTCTTGCCGTCGAAACCGAAGGCGCGGCCCTGGCGGCAGGTTTCGGCAAAACCGTCCGCGTTCTGGATGTCGTTGTAGACGCCGTCGATGGCGATGAGGCCGTTGGCGCGGGCGGCGAGAACCGAAAGGCCCAATGCGGCGGAAAGATTCATCCGGTCGGGCGTGTGCTGGCCCCGCACTTCCTTGATGAGATCGTTGGTGCCCATCACGAAACAGGAAAGCCTGCCGCCGGCGGCCGCGATGGCTTGAATGTTGAGGATGGCGAGAGGTGTCTCCACCATTGCCCAGACTCGCACGCTGCTTTGATGGCCGATACGGTTGTCGATTTCGTGCAAATCTTCCGGCTTGGAAATCTTCGGCACCAGGATCGCGTCTGGGTTTGCTTCGACCGCCGCCTTCAGATCGTCCGCGCCCCACGGCGTGGAAAGCCCGTTGATGCGGATGACGATCTCGCGCTTGCCGAAGCCCTTGGCCTTCGCCGCGTCATGGACCTGTTTGCGGGCAACGTCCTTCGCGTCGGGGGCCACCGCATCTTCGAGGTCGAGGATCAGCGCGTCGGCCGGCAGCGTCTGCGCCTTTTCGAGTGCGCGCGGGTTGGAACCCGGCATGTAGAGAACGCTGCGGCGCGGACGGATGTTGGCCATGGAAAATCCCCTTATTTCGGCGAGACAGCTAGCATTTTGCGACGCCCGCGGCCAAGCGGCTTTCCAGCGCAAGTTACGGTCGGTTGGAACGCCAAGGTGCGGGCGCGGCCATTGCCTTGCGCTTGCCCGCGTCGAACAGGCAGGCGGTGAAGACGGCGGTGAACTGGGCCGTGGTGGTTTCCGGTGCTTCACAGCGATCCGCCGATGGCGGCTCGCCGGGCCTGGCGATCACGTCGTCTGCGCTCGTCCAGGCGAAGTGGTAGCCATGGGCTTTGGCGTAGTCATAAACCTCGCGCAGCGAGGCGAGCTGAATCTGGTCGGCGGCGATTTCGAAGCCGCGCACGCCAACGCCGACCAGCGTATTGTCGGTCAGGTGTGGATGCGGCGCCATGGGGCCGTTGATGATGGCGTAGATGTTGGTGACGGCGGGCCTGTCGGTGCGTCCGCCCATGGCGGATCTTATGGCGTCGCCGATTTGCGCCAGGAACAGGTTCTCGCGCACCGCACCATCCATATACATGCAGCCGCCGATGAAGCGCGGCGGAAAGTATCCGGGAATGGCGGATGCTGCGAGAATGCGCTGGACCATCGCCTTGCGTGCGTCGTCGGGCGGTTCGGCGGCGGCGATCTGGCTGAGATCGAATTCGGTGAAAGCGCCGCTGTCGAAATTGACAGCGCCCACCCAAAGCGAGCGATGTTCGGCTGCGGCGCGGGCGAGATGGACGATCGCATCGTCGTCCAATGCGGCGGCGATTTCCTTTCGCATCGGTTCGGGATCTTTGAGCGAATTCCAGAACGGCAAACCCAGCACCGAACGCTGCCGGAACAGCGTGTCGCTGGAAACGCCACGGAAGGCATCGGCGATGCGCCCATCGTAATCGGGGCCGAGCAGTGCGAAGGGGGCAATGATCGCGCCGGTTGAAACGCCGGTGACGACATCGAATTGCGGGCGCGGTTCGCCCAGTTGCGGATAGCGCGCGGACCAGCCGTTGAGGAAGCCCGCGCCATAGGCGCCCCATGCGCCGCCGCCGGAGAGCACGAGGATGTTCACCTGCGAACGCGCGGGTACATCGCTGCGCATGGGGAGTGCGGAAAGCGCCGAACCATAGGCGGAAGTGTCCGATTGGACTGAAGGGCACATCGCGCCGTCCGGGCGCGAACCCACGCAAGCCGTTAGCAGCACGCCAAGCGTGGCGGCCGCGGCGAAACGGGCGAGCATCACTTGGCGTATCGGGTGCGCACGGCGGCGCGATAGGCTTCGACGTCCGGGCGGTCGCGCAGCCATTTGGCCCAGCGCGCCATCACCTTGGCCATGCGCTCGGGCGCAAGGCCCAGCTGGGCGTGGGCCACGCCGCCGTTCACGCTCTCATGGTATTCCTGGATCAGGCCGTCTTTCAGCACGAAGCGGCTGATGCCATCGATCACGATTTCGCGGCCCGCATAGTCCGGCACCTTCGAGACGAAGGTGGAAAGCGAGTGCGCGTAACCGAGATTGCCGTTCACCACGGGATCGTAGAACGTCCAGTCATATTCCGCGGCGTCGCGGTGGAAGAGGTTTTCCAGCATGTCAGCGATTGCACCGCGGCCTTTGTGCGGGCCGTAGATGTAATCGAAATAGATACCGTCGGGGGTGAAGCATTCCGAAAGCGCCTTTCCGTCGCCTGCTGTTGCGGCGGCGGAAAAGCGTTCGATCAGGTGGGCGAATGCATTCTGTTCCATCGCTTCATAATGTCATGGCCCGCGAATGCGGGCCACCCAGGTGATGAAGGGTTCATTCCATCGCATAGACACGCGACGGATGGGTGGCCGGGTCAAGCCCGGCCATGACGACAGTGGGTTAAGCCGCCTTCTTGAGAATCTTGCGGTTGATGAGGCATTCCGCAATTTGCACCGCGTTGAGGGCCGCACCTTTGCGCAGATTGTCGGAGACGACCCACATCGCGAGACCATGCTCGACCGTCGGATCTTTGCGGATGCGGCTGACATAGGTTGCGTCTTCGCCGGCGCATTCGACCGGCGTGACGTAGCCGCCGTCTTCGCGATTGTCGACCACGAGCACGCCCGGTGCCGTCCGCAGGATTTCGCGTGCCGCCGAAGCGGTGAGCGGCTTTTCGAATTCGACGTTCACGCTTTCCGAATGGCCCACGAACACAGGCACGCGCACGCAGGTCGCCACGAGCTGGATCGACTGGTCCAGAATCTTCTGGGTCTCGACCATCATCTTCCACTCCTCCTTGGTGAAGCCGGAATCGATGAAATCGTCGATATGCGGGATCACGTTGAAGGCGATCTGTTTGGTGAATTTGGCCCGTTCGATGGGATCGGCCACGAACACCGCGCGCGTCTGGGTGAACAATTCGTCCATCCCTTCCTTGCCTGCGCCGGAGACCGATTGATAAGTCGACACGACCACGCGCTTGATCGTTGCCGCATCGTGCAGAGGTTTCAATGCCACGACGAGTTGCGCCGTCGAGCAATTGGGATTGGCGATGATGCCCTTCTTGATTTCGTCCAGGGCGGCGACGTTCACCTCCGGCACAACCAGCGGCACGTCCCGGTCCATCCGCCAGGCGCTCGAATTGTCGATCACCAGACAGCCTTGGGCAGCGATCTTCGGCGACCATTCCTTGGAGATCTTGCCGCCCGCGCTCATCAGGCAGATGTCGGTGCCCTTGAAGTCGTAATAGTCGAGCGCTTTCACCTTGAGCGTGCTGTCGCCGAACGAAACCTCGGTGCCGATGGAACGCGTGGAGGCCAGCGGCACCACTTCGCTCGCGGGGAACTGGCGCTCGGCCAGCACGCTCAGCATCTCCCGGCCCACATTGCCGGTCGCGCCGACGACAGCGACTTTGTACGACATATTCTTTCTCCAGCCCGGCGTCATGCCGGGGCGCGGACACATACTGTATGCGGGCAAGTTAGAAAAGTGCGTCAGGACCGCAGTTTTTCATGGCGGCCATGACATGACGAGGTGAAAACCCTTGCCGTCCACCATTCCGGAGAATTTGGCCAACGGGAAATCGTCGCTCCGGGCCTGAAACAAATAGGCTTTGCCGTCCCGGACCGTGACGCCGTGGCCGAGACGGAGTTCGTTGCCTGCCGGTCGGAAACCTTCGTCGTGGTTGCGGTCCAACTGGCGAAGCATGGACATGGAATGGCCGGGGGACTGGAGGGCGATGGTGCGCTGATCCTGCCAGCCGGAAGCCGCCTGGGCCTCAGCCGCAGCGGGGACGCCCGCAACTGCGGCGGTAGCAAGTAAAACCGGCAATGTCCGGTGCGCGCGCATGGCGGCAGGCCTTTGGACTATTCGCCAGATTAAACGCTGCGCCTTGCCACTTCGTTGCGCCATCGCAACCTGAGAAGACGATTAACGCAGGCGGAATTCAGCCATCCAGTTCGGGATAGTGGCGAAATATTCCTTCGCGCGTGAACTAGCCTATCACCGACTTTGCGCGCAGGTCTTCCATCGCCTTGCCGTCGAGCCCCAGCACGTCGCGCAGCACATCTTCCGTATGCTCGCCCAGAAGCGGCGGCGGCAGGCGGTATTCGGGCGGTGTTTTGGAAAGACGCAATGGGCTTGCCACGAGATCGATGGGGCCGGCGGCTGCGTGCTGCATGGAAATCGTCAGCCCGCGCGCGATGGCCTGCGGATCGGAAAACACCTGATCGACGCGGTTGATGGGGCCGCAGGGCACGTTCGCGGTTTCCAACAGATCGGTCCATTCAGCACTGGTACGCGCGCCGAAGATCGGTTTGAGGATGGCGATCAGTTCGTCGCGATGGCTGACGCGGGCGGCGTTGCTCGCGAATTTGTCCTCGGCGAACAGCGCTTCCAGTTTTGCTGCGCGCACGAAGCGGCGGAATTGCGCTTCGTTGGTGGCGGCGAAGATGAGATGTCCGTCTTTGGTTTCGAACACCTGATAGGGAACGATATTGGGGTGCGCATTGCCCAGCCGCGTCGGCACCATGTGGCCTGCGAGATAGTTTGCGGCCTGATTGGCGAGGCCCGCGGCCTGACAATCGAACAGTGCCATGTCGATGGATTGGCCCTCGCCGGTTCGCGATTGGTGGATGACGGCTGCGAGTATCGCGATGGCGGAGTTGAGGCCTGCGATGAGATCGCTGACGGCTACGCCCACTTTCATCGGTTCGGCGCCGGGTGTTCCGTCGGGTTGACCGGTGATGCTCATCAGGCCGCCCATGCCCTGGATGATGTAATCGTAGCCGACGCGGTTGGCATAAGGCCCGTCATGGCCGAAGCCCGTTAGCGAGCAATAGATGAGGCCGGGGTTTTCGGCCGCCAGCGATTCGTAATCGAGCCCGTATTTCGCAAGCCCGCCCGTCTTGTAGTTTTCGACGACGACATGCGCGCGGCGCGCGAGGCGCTTCACCAGTGCCGCGCCTTCGGCTTGCGCGAAATCTATCGCCACCGATTTCTTGTTGCGGTTGGTGGTGAGGAAATAGGTTGCGTCGCCTTTCCTGCCATTCGAATCGGCGAGGAAAGGCGGGCCGAAATGGCGCGTCTCGTCGCCCTCGCCTGGTTTTTCGATCTTGATGATCTCGGCACCGAGGTCGCCGAGGATTTGCGTGGCCCACGGCGCGGCCAGCACACGACTCAAATCCAGCACGCGGATATGCGAAAGCGCGCCCATCAATCCTCCTGTTTCCGGGCCGGTGGCGCGGATTTTTCGAAAATGCCCACGAACGGCTTCACGAAGTCTTTGAGTTCCCGGAACTCCGTATACGTCGCTGCGGCCATCTGTCGAAGCCGGGTATCGAAAGCCCGTGCGGGCTCATGCTATGCTGACGCCCGTAGCATAAAAATGGGCTGTTGAATGGGACGGAAGCTCAGGATGGGGGCCTGCGCGGTTGCGTGGGCCTTGGGTCAGGCGGTTGCCTGCGGCGAGGCCATGGCGGCTCCGCCTTGCGCCAAGGACAATGAGGTCACTGCGATTCAGGCCTCTGCGATCCAGCAGCAGCTCATGGTGGCGGCGCTGACGTGCAATGCGGTGTCCAACTTCAATGCTTTTCAGAGGGGCTTCGCGACGGAACTGAGAAAATCCGACGCGGATCTGATGAAGATGTTCAAGCGCTTCTACGGGCGCGGGGGCGAGCGCGAATACCACGCTTTCAAGACCCGGCTCGCCAACGATTCCTCGATGCGCAGCATCCACGACAATCCGGGTTATTGCGCCGCCGCACAGGCGGCGTTCGACGCGGCGCTCACGCCGCAAAAGCCCACACTCGCCAATTTCGTGTCCGGGGTTCAGGTGCAGGAAACGAACCCGTTCAGTTCCTGCAACATCCGCGTGGCGGTGGGGCTTAAAGGCGCCGCGGCTGCGGCCAACACGCCGGACGTCGTGCCGACGCCAAAGCCTGCGCAGCTCAACGATGCTTCGAGCAGCGACTCGAGCCCGATCTGGAAACGGCCGGAAGGCACCAGCACGGTGACGTATCCGTCGAACTGAACAGACACGGTCTTTCAATTCAATAGGTGTGACGGGCGCCGACGCTTCGGCGCCCGTCGCTTTTTGCGGCACCCGCCGGCAGTGCGACCACAATCGCGCCGATAACAACGGATGAAACGACGCAAAGAAAAAGGGCGGACCGTGAGGTCCGCCCTTTTGTTGTCTTGGCTGGTGAAGCCCGGACTTACATGCCCGAACCATCACCCAGAACGATGACCGCGCGCCGGTTCTGCGGTTCGCGGACGCCCGGGCCGGTCGGCACAAGCGGATCGTCGAAGGACTTACCAGAGGTCGCGATCGAGGCGCCGTCCATACCCTGGGCGACCATCGCATCCTTCACCGAAGCCGAGCGGCGTTCGGAGAGGCCCTGATTGTAGCGGTGCGAACCGACCGTGTCGGTGTGGCCGGTGATGACCACTTTCACGATCTGGTTGGCTTTCGCCGTCTTCACCGCTTCGGTCACGACCTGCTGTGCTTCCGTGGTCAGGTCCGACTTATCAAAGTCGAAGAAGACGATGAACGTCTTGACCGGCGGCGGAGGCGGCGGCGGGGGTGGCGGCGGAGGAGGAGGCGGTGGCGGCGGAGGAGGCGGTGGCGGGGGAGGCGGCGGGCCCTGCAGATAGAACCGCAGACCGGCCATGATGATGTGCTCGTTCGCGTTGTTCACGTGAATCGGCAGATCGAAGTCGGAGCCATATGTTCCGTCGATGTGAGCCTGGCGGAAACGGTATTCGCCAAACAGATCCCACTGATCGCCGACCTGCCACGACAGACCGCCGATGGCCTGCCACATGAAGCCGGTGTTGCCGCAGCAAGCGACGGTCATGCCCGTGGAGGTTTCGCGGATATCCGTGCGCAGACTGCCCGCGCCGATACCGCCACCGAGGGACAGATCGAGGTGGGGCGTCAGCGGAACGTCATAGATCGCATTGACCATGCCCGAACGCAGGGAGGCCGAGCCGTGCAGACCGAAACCGGGAGGCAGATCGTCGCCGAAATCGCCGAGCGCGGAATTGATCGCCTTGCCGTTGATGCCATGCGAGTCGTAGCCGATTTCCGCTTCGATACGGATCGGAATGCTGTCCAGCTTGTAGCCGACACCACCGACGACAACAGCGCTGTTGTTGAATGGAGCTGCTTCTTCATCGCCCGGAAAATCGGGAGACGTGATCTTCACGTCCTGGAGTTGATCCCAGCCGGCTCCAATCGTGAAGTACCAGCCTGTCTCGCTACCGGCGAGCGCCGGCGTCGAGATGGCAAGCGCTGCGGCGCCAGCCAAGGCGATCAAACGAAGCTTCATTATTTTTTCCCTCGCTGTTGAATAGAGTCGACGGACAGGATTCCCCGCCGGTCGTCAGGACTTCGCGGTGTATAACGACAAATGTGCCGAAAGTCTCCCGGGATTGTCCATGATTCACCCCTGTTTAGGCGGCGTATATCCCCAATTGCTGTCAGCCTGTGACCAGCCTGCAACAATCTAATGCGATTGCAGAATCGGGTCGTCCTGGCGGGTAGACGCAATAAAAGAGTAGCGACCCGGAAGCAGCCGAAGACGCCGGGAGGGCGGACCTTGGTTCTCTAGGCTTTTCAGCAGGAAAACCCTCGGTACAACCTGAAATTTGTACAGCCAAGCCCTGAGCAGCCTATCGACAGGTCGTGGCAATTCTTCAAAATCGCCAAAATCGACGATATGGATCACGCCCTCCGGGGCGAGCGAGGCGGCAGCGGCCGCAAGAGCGCCCCGCCAGTCCGGAATCATCGATAAGCTATAAGAAAATATTATATGATTCAATGGCTTATCGAATGTCTGCGGAGTTAAGGCCTCCGCATAGCCTTGGGTCAGAGTTATCCGCCCCGACAGGCCGGTCCGGCGCACGGCTCGCGACGCGGTCCTGAGCATTTCGCAGGAGGCATCCAGGCCGTAGAGGCGGGCGCCCGGATGGCGCCGGGCGATGGCGATGAGATTGCGGGCGGTTCCGCAGCCAATCTCAGCCAGGGTCTCCCCCGATTGGAGGCGGAGGTCTTCGATCAGCCGGTCGCGGCCGAAGAGATAGTATTTGCGGGTGAGGTCATAGAAACGGCGCTGGGTGCGGTAGATCCGGTCCATCGCCTCGGCATGATCGGCGGCCATCATCGGGCACGCACATAGACGTGGAAGCCGCCATAGATCGAGGAACGGTCGCGGGCGTGCCAGGCTTTGCTTTCGTCCTCCAGATAACGCCAAGGTGCCAGCAGTTCGGATGGCAGTTTGCGGGGCAGCGGCGAATCGTTGCCCGCGGTTCGGAAGATGACGCGTGCATCGGTTTCGTGCGCGGTACGATCGATCTCGGTCCAGAGCGCTGTGAGCTGGGTGGGTGTCATCCAGTCTTGTGCGTCGAGCAGGACGTAGCGATTGAGCGATCGCGCATCGTGGCCTTTGAGGAAGTCGGTGAGCGATGCCAGGTGCGTTTCTATGCGATCGGTTCGCGCGCGGATGGTGTCGTAGGTTTCTTCGCGCAGATAATCGGGAACCGCTTCGCGATTTTCCACGTCATAGCCGCGGCCGAAAGCCTGCCAGGCGAAATAGTTGTCCTGGATCGGAAAATCGCAGGCAAGCCGTTCGACACGCTCGCGCAACACCGAAACGGGATTGCCGTCGGAAGAGGCGACAAGTTCGTCATATTGCGCCGGCGGAATGCCGAGCGCGTAGAGCGAGACGGGCGAGCGCGACAGCAAACGCACCGGCCGGCTGTCGAACAAGGGTGCTATGATGCGCTCGAAAGCGTCGCGCTGTTCGGCAAGCGTTTGAGAATCGAGCAGCGGAGAAAGCTTTTTGCCGTGCAGGCGGGCGACCGCGTGTAAGAGGCCGATGAAACGGCCAAGCAGGCTGTAGCGGTAGAGATCGCGCGCAAACATGTCGATGCGGCGGCCTTTCAGGCGCACGCGCTTGTCCCAATAGGCCCGGGTTTGCGGATCGAGGCGATGTTTGAGGATTTCGTCATAGGCCTTGCGGTTGGCGGTGTCGTTGCCGTGTCCATAGAAGCGGAAAAAATCGTCATAGGAGGGAAGATAGGTAAGTGCTGCGATCTTGAGGCGCGTGAAGGCGATGTGATTGGGATTGAGATCGACGGCAATCACCTTTGCCGGATCGGCTGCCAGATAGTTCAGGATATTGCAGCCGCCCGAAGCGATGGTGATGAGGCGATGATGGGGCGCAAGTTCGAGCGCCTCCAGATCGATGTCCGGGTCTTCCCAGATCTGGTTGTAGACGAAGCCCCTGAACATCAGCGTGAACAGGCGTTCCATCGCGCCGCGCCGAGAGACGGCAGGTTTCTGATGCGCGGCAGTCGCAAGGAGTGATTGTGCCATGGCGATTCCGATGACCCTTTCCGGGGCTGTATGGCGGCGGGGCGACGCCTGAGTGATTCCCTCGTCTTGCGCCCTTTCAAGCTGCGCTTTATGTGACTTTTATGAACCCGCCCGAAAAATCTCCCCTCGACGACGTTCTCGACCTGCTCGACCTGGAACCGATCGAGGTCAATATCTTCCGCGGCGTCTCGCCCAAAGATCGCATGCAGCGCGTGTTTGGCGGGCAGGTGCTGGGCCAGGCGCTGGTGGCGGCCTATCGCACGGTGGAAAACCGCGTCTGTCATTCGCTGCACGCCTATTTCCTGCGCGGCGGCGATCCCAAAGTCCCAATCCTTTACGAAGTCGACCGCAGCCGCGACGGCGCGAGTTTCACCTCGCGCCGGGTGGTGGCAATCCAGCATGGTCATCAGATCTTCACATTGGCGGCCTCGTTTCAAACACCCGAGGAAGGCTTCGAACACCAGTTCGACATGCCCGACGCGCCCGATCCCGAAAGTTTGCGTCCCGAAACGGAGATGCGGGCGGAAGTCGTCGACAAGCTGCCGGAAGAAGAGCGCAGCTGGTTCACCCGCCCGCAACCGATCGAGATGCGTCATGTCGAGCCGGTGGAATTCTTCAAGCCGAAGAAACGCGAGCCGCGCCAGCTCGTCTGGTTCCGCGCGACGGAGAAACTGCCTGACGATCTTTCGCTGAATCAGTGCCTGTTGGCCTACGCGTCCGACATGACGCTGCTCGATACGGCGACGCGGCCGCATCGCGTTGGATGGTTCGACCGTTCCATCCAGATGGCCAGCATCGATCATGCGATGTGGTTTCACCGGCCGTTCCGCGCCGACGAGTGGCTGCTCTATGCGCAGGACGCACCCAGCGCATCGGGCGCGCGGGGTTTCAACCGCGGTTCGATCTATACGCGGGAAGGCGTGCTTGTCGCTTCGGTGGCGCAGGAAGGTTTGATGCGCCCGCGCAAGCCCAAGTGAATTGTGCCGAAATTACTGGGCGCAGTCTGAGCAGGGAACAGACACCACGCGGCGCGGTTTGCTGTAGAACAAATCCGTCATGTCCAATTGGCCGACGATGAATTTGCCGTAGGGCGATGTGTAATTGTAGCTGACCTCGGCGAGAATGATCGAGCACTGTGTGGCGCCCGTGCAGCTTGCCGGCAAAAGACCCTGATCGTCGGCGGATAGCTTGGATGGATCGCCGATGTTTATGGGCGCGCCGACCGTGTGGGCAGTGCCGTGTCCGTTGGTCTGGCTCCAGAGCACCGTGCCCTGGTTGCGGCTGCCGGCGCCGGCGATGCTGGTGACGACGATCGAGATGTCATTGGTGGAGAACGGCGACATGATGGCCGAGGACGCCGCGAATATATCGTTGAGATCGGACGTGCTCACCGTCGTCGCCTGCGCGGTGAGGTCCGCCGCTGTCGAAGCGACAGACGTCACCTTCTGATGCGCGCTCAGCGCATTGCACACTTCCACCAGCCCAAAGAACAGCGCCATCATGAAGGGCGCGATCAGCGCGAATTCCACGGCTGCCATGCCGCTTTCGCCGTTTTTGAAAGAGCGTGCGCGTTTCAGCATACTGCGTTCGCCTGGCGGTTGGCATCGGGATAGGGCTCGGTACGGAATGCCTCGGCGGCACCCAGAAGCATATCGGTGCCGCTCGGCATGTTCGACATCAGCGGCGCTAGAAACGGCGTCAGGATGTGCCAGGGATAGTAGGCGCGGAACAGTACGACCCTGCAGGCATCCGCGGCCTGGACCGTCATGTTGTTCACGTCGAGCGAACCATCGTCCTTGATGACGTTGGGATAGGTCGCACCACCGAAACCGTCGAACACGCGCATGTCGACCTGCAGCGTGTTGAGGCATGTCTGCCAGCTCATCAGCCCCAGTTTGCTGCCGTCCGAAGAGCTTGCGAACGAACCGCACACAGCCTGTTTCATCTGATCGGCGGTCAGCGTGCCCTTGAGCTGGCCCGTGCGGACCATGCGGGCCGCATCCTCGACGGAGTTGGTGAGGGTGGATTGCGCGAAATAGATCACGCCCGTTTCGATGATGCCGAACAGGAAGAGGAAGAAGACCGGCGCGATCATCGCAAATTCGACAGCTGCAGAGCCGCGGCGCGATTCCTCGCGCATGCGTCTGCGCAGCGTCTTCAGTCTCGAAGAGAATGCACCCAGCACCGGCATCTCGTTTCGCGCAGGAATCCTTGCGCCCCTATCTGCAGCTTTCCTTAACGCGGGCTTGCACGAAAGCGAAGTGAAAGGGTGAAGCGTGATGAAGGAAGCGTTAGTGGCACAATCCTTCGATTAAGATTCGCCGATAATCCGAGGGATTCCGGCAAGGTCGCGTTAATCATCGTTTAAATTGAGGCAAGTTGCGCAGGGCAAGGTAACCACGCGGTAACCAGTCCGACGAATGGCAAGCGAATCTTCACCGCCATGCCCGATAATGGAACCGTGTCGAACTTGTCGGAGCTGGGGATGCGTGTTGGCATCGTTTTGCGCGAATTGAAAGCCGGTTTGCGTCGTTTTGCCAAGGCCGATCGCGGCAACATCGCGATGATCTTCGGCCTGGCGTTGATACCGATCTGTCTGGCGGCGGGTGTCGGCCTCGACATGTCGCGCGCGATGATCACGCGTGCGCGCCTCGGCGCCGCCCTCGATGCCGCCGGTCTCGCCGTCGGTAGCCAACCCAGCATGACGCAGGACCAGATGCAGAATCTGGCGCGAGAATATTTCAATCAGAACTACACTGCAGACACATCCGAATATGGAACGCCGACTCCGGTGGCCCTCACCAGGCCGACCGGTTCGCAAACCATCACCCTCAGTACCAGCGTGGCGATGCCGACCATTCTGATGCGCATCGTGGGCATCGATACGATGAGCGTGGCCGCGACTTCGCAGATCACCTGGGGGCAGACGAAATTGTGGGTGGCGCTGGTGCTCGACAACACCGGTTCGATGTGCGAGCCGGGAAGCCAGCCTTGTCCCAATCCGCTGACGACATCGAAGATCTATGCGTTGAAGCAGGCCACGCACAATCTGTTGCAGATGTTGCAGAACGCGGCCGCCAACGACGGCGACGTGAAAGTCTCGATCATTCCGTTCAGCAAGGACGTGAATGTCGGCACGACGAATGTCGGCGCAAGCTGGATCGACTGGAC
Organism: Rhizomicrobium sp.; assembly: GCA_035543495.1. GTDB lineage: Bacteria > Pseudomonadota > Alphaproteobacteria > Micropepsales > Micropepsaceae > Rhizomicrobium. Next base: position 15,577 of record DATKJT010000012.1, read on the forward strand.
GAATTGGGAAGCGGCACCGCCAAGCTCGACGCCGGACAGCAGCGTGGGCTGGGGCTCGAGCTGCCCTTACGGCACGAACACGAGTCCCTACGGCTACGGCTGCATGACAAATCCCGCCAACTCCAGCACAACCGTGAGCAAGGTGCCGGACTATCCTTTCGCCTGGAACTCCTCGAAGAGCTACAGCACCGGCAACCAGGTCACCTACAACGGCAGTATCTACATCGCCATCAAAAGCGGCAGCAATCACACGCCGGGCGGTTCGTATTGGGCTTTGCAGAATGCCGACTATACCGGATACATCTGCCCCGGCACGGACAATGGCAAATACAATAGTGGCGACGGGTCTTCGGTGCTCGATGCGGGCTCTCATCACTACAACGGTTGCTACGACAGCATACCGACCAACTCTTCCGTAACGACGGCCACGACAACGTATACCCGCACGGACAAGTACAGTTGTTCGCAAACGGGCAGCGGCACAATCACCTGCAATCCGTCCTCGTCTTCGAACGGGTCGTCGAGCACCAGCAGCTCGACGGTCACGCAATCGGGCTTTTCCGTCGCGAGTTACGTTCCCGGCGCGCCCATCGACGGCACTCCGGGCTCTCCTTCCGACGGCACCAAGAACTGCAGCGGTTCGGGCAGCAACAAGAAATGCACATGGACGCGCACGATCAAGACGCCCGTGACGGAAAACGACGTCACCACGACGGGTGCTGCGCCGTATAACCATACGTGGCATTCCAACGATCATTCCACGTGGACGGGCTGCATCATGGACCGCTCGCAGGACGACGACACGGAAAACACCGCGCCGTCCGGCTCCTCGAAATTCCCGGCGGAGAATACAGACTATTGCCTGCCGGGAACGATCACGCCGCTCGGTTACGACTGGTCCACGCTTTCGAGTCAGGTCGATGCGATGACGGCGAACGGCAACACCAACCAGACCGTGGGTCTCGCCTGGGGCTGGCAGACATTGACCAACAGCGATCCCTACGATCCCGGCGAACTGCCGGTCGATACGCGCAAAGTGCTCATCCTGCTGACCGACGGCTTGAACACGCAGAACCGCTGGTCCGAGTCCCAAAGCTCGATCAACGATCGTACCGCCGCCGTTTGCCGGAATATCAATGACGACAACATAACCGTCTATACGGTTCAGGTGAACACAGGCGGCGATCCGCAGTCGAGCGTGCTGCTGAACTGCGCTTCGGACACGAGCAAATATTTCATGCTCACCGCGGCCGACCAGATCGTGAATACGTTCCAGCAGATCGGCACGCAGATCACCAACCTGCGCGTCTCGCTCTAACGCAGCCCAACGCCCATACGGATAGCTCCGTATGGGCGTTTGTTTTGCGCAATTCTTAATGATCGTCCGCTAGATTTTCCTTATGGAACAACCTTTCTTGCTTCGCGCCCCGTTCGCGTGGCCCGCGCTTCCCCGGCGCGGCACCAAACTCTACGATCTGCTGATGGGGATGCCGCTGATATTTTTCTATACCCTTGTCAGCTGGACCAGATTTCACGGGCTAATCGAAGATTTATCGAGGCTAGGTCTGCACGATCTATCTTATGCGGTTGTCCTCGGTATTCTCTCGAATGCAAGCGTTCTGCTGGTGGCGTTGGTATTCGTTGTGAGTGTGACGTTTCGGCCTCCACCCATCGCGCGGATCCCCGGAATGATGCCGCGCATCGCTGCGTTTTCTGGCACTTATCTCACCGTCGCTCTCTTCGTCGTCGTGCCGCAGGCCGCATCGAAGGAATTAATGGCGATTTCGACGGTGGTGATCTTTTTGGGAACGTTGTTTGCGGGATATGCGATTTTCCACCTTGGCCGATCGATCAGCCTGGTAGCGGAGGCACGAAAGCTCGTCACCAGCGGGCCATACCGCCTCGTGCGCCACCCGCTTTATCTTGGAGAGGAGATCGCAATCGCTGGCAGTGTGCTGCAGCACATATCGACGCTTTCCCTTCTTGTTTTTACGGTCCAGCTCGGCTTTCAATTCTATCGCATGTCGCGCGAGGAAGAGATTCTTGCGCAGGCGTTTCCGGAATATCAAAGTTATGCGAAGCGCACTTGGCGGATATTGCCGGGGATTTATTGAACCGTCGCAGCCGCCCGCGGTACGGGGCAGATCACACCGATTGAATGGCTATTTCCCCGCCGGCATCCCGCCGGCGTTGCACGTAGGCGTGCCAGCGTTGCACGATTGTGCCGGCGGCTGCCCAGCACAGACACGCGATGACGGCGCCTGCAATGCCATCGACTGCGTAGTGCCACAGAAGAACGATCGAACCCAGAAAGATCAGCGCCGCAAACACGAACGCAGCGATTCCCAGCCTGCGATCCACACGCCAGCAAAGTAGCGCGTTCACCACAGCGATCGTCACATGCATGCTAGGCATCGCCGAGATGCCTTTGATTGTGCCGCTGCCTGTGACGTAACTCGTCCACAAATCACGCTGGACTGCCAGCGACCATATCCAGTCCGGGCCGATACGATCGAGAAAGGTCATCTGCGGCGCAAACGGAGAGGGACCAGCAAAAAGGTCAGCATAGTAGCAAGGACCGGCTGACGAAAAAACGATTGCCAGAACCGATCCGCCGAAAAACCAGACGAAGCAAAAGGTCAACAGAAATTGCAGCCTCAGCGCCGTCGCATGTTTCGAAAACGCTTGCCATATCAGCAGCCCAAACATCGCCGCAAACCAGAGATGATACAGCAGGTTGAATCCTATGACGATCACAGGATGGTCAAGTAGCGGTTGGAGAGCTTGCCATGGCATGTGGCCCGCACCCAGCGCAACGTCCCACTCCGCGAATGTCTTGTCCCACGAGAACGGATTGATGGCTGTGATGTTCTCTTTGACCACGGTGAATACCATCATCATCGGTGTGAGCGTGATGATCGCGTGTACACCGTTGCCGAATCGGTCATGTTTCAAGATGCGTTCAGCCATTCGGACGGCCAAAATTTTCGCCAATCCGTTCGGGGCGCCCGATCGCCATAGATCGTAGAGATCGTGCGCCATGACGAGCGGGACTGCCAGCAAGAGCAATTGGGCTAAGAGCTTCAGAAAGAAAAGGCCAGAGCTGAGCGGCATCGATACATGATAAAACGAAAGAAGCAGCAGTAGCGAACCGAAGATCGCTGCCGATGCCGCATAAAGCGGAATGTGAGCGGCGAAGGAACGACGCACTCCGTCCGTAAGTCCGGAAAAAAATTGTTTCGACGTTATCGATCTCGCCGAATGGGCGAAACCGGAATTCGCGCATCGCGCCTCTTCACCGGAGGCCGACACGTCACTTGCTCGCGTCGGCGGCTTTCTGCAGCGCGTCGGAATGGGTTGCGACTTCCTCGTGCATGCTCTTGTTGTAGTCGCTGAAGTCGCCAACCACGGGTGCCGGCTGGCACTGCGCAGCGGTGCAGCTGTAGGTGTACTGCTTGTCGCCCTTCTGCACGGTTACCGCGCCGGTCCTGCGGCCGAACACCGTAACCTGGTCGTTGGCGATCGGACGGCCGTCACGGTCCAGCGCGATCATGTTCGTCGCGCCAAACGATTTGCCGAGCACAAAAACGTGCTGGGCGTCGATCGTGGTGATGTCGGCGATGGTGGGATTGCCCATATAAACCGTCGAAACCGGCTGCTTGAAGGCGACGATGCGCACCTCGTCCATAGGCACCGCGATTTCGGCGGCATGGGCCGCGCCCGCAAAGGCGGTGGCGGCGATCAGGCTTGCAAGGGCGCGGCGCATGGAAGTTCCTCGTGGAAGACGATCCGGGGCGAGGTTAATCCACGGCACGTAAAGGAACGCTTAAATGGGCGCCGCCGGAGCGGATTTCCGAGAGGGTTTGCGCTGCCGTTTAAGCGGTCTTTAATTCGTATTCGTTAGAACCTTACACGGCGTCGAAGAATTTCGCCTGAGAATGGAGAACCCATGAGGCCGAACGCGCCCACTCCGCCCTCTTCGGAACGGTCTCTCGCGGACACGGTGGAACTGGCACTGACCGTCGTGCTGGTGATCGTCGTCATCGCCGCGCTCTTGGAAATCTTCGGAACCCGTCTTCTTGCACACTGAACCGGCCAATTTTGTCCGCGCTGGTAAACGAGCTTCGAAAGAAAACCATCGCCTTGGTTCCAACTGCCCGTTTTTGTGCCACCGCGGCACAGAATCGCGGACGCTCCGAAAAGCCCTTTAAATCGGCATTAATCGACGTCGCGTACCGTTGCGATGTCCAAACCTGCGCCGGAGAGAGACCGGGCTCGATGGATTTCTAGGGTGTCACTCAAGTGGAGGTTCTTATGAACAATCTTATCTCGCGCTTCGTTCGCGACGAATCCGGCGCGACGGCCATTGAATACGGCCTGATCGCCGCTCTTATCGCGGTGTTTATCATCGGCGCACTGCAGGCGGTTGGTTCGAGCCTGTCGACAACGTTCCGCGACGTCTCGAGCAATCTTTCCGGCTCGTAATTGCCGGCAAAGTGCGAAAAGCTTGCGGCCGCCCCAACGGGCGGCCGTTTGCTTTTGTGCCGGCTCTTCGCATTCGTGTTTAAACGCATCTTCAGTTTTTCAAACGATCTTTAGGCGCATGATCGCGCCCTGGCTTGCCCTTCTGCCCCTGATCGTTTTCCTGCTTCTGGCCGCAGGCTGGGATATTGCCAGCTATACGATACCGAACTTCATCCAGATCGGCCTTATACTGGCGTTTGCCGCATTTGCGCTTGCCACCGGCATCTCGTTGCCGGTTGCAGGCAATCATCTGCTTGCGGGCCTTGCAGGGCTGGCTGCGGGCTTCGCGTTGTTCGCGTTCGGTTATATCGGCGGCGGAGACGCGAAATTGTTCGCCTGCGTCGCGCTGTGGCTGGGTTTCCGCGATCTGCCCGCATATTCACTCGTAGCTTGTGTTCTCGGCGGCGGGTTGTCGCTTGCGATTTTGACAGCAAGGAAATTTCCTTTGCCCGCCGCGCTTGCGCAGTATCCATGGGTGTTAAGACTTCATGATTCCAGATCCGGCGTGCCCTATGGCGTCGCACTTGCCGCCGGTCTTTTCCTGATTCTTCCGCAGACGGAAGTTTTTCGTCTTGCGGCAACCCATGTATGACGATTTCACAGCGCCTTATTAAGTAATTTCTAAAGGGTCACGTGCTCCTATTCCGTCCAAAGGAGCCTTCCCCATGGATAGACGCCGTCTTGTTGTCGTAGGTCTGGCAGCCTTCGCAGCCATTGCCGCCATCTTTCTGATGCGCGCGCTTTTGGGCGGCGGCACGACGAAAGTCGCGGCTGCACCGCAGCCGAAGGTCGAGACCACGGAAGTATTGGTTGCTTCGGGCGCACTTTCGCCTGGCACCAAGCTCGATCCTTCCATGGTGCATTGGCAGGAGTGGCCCAAAAAATCCGTCGATGCGTCGTTCCTGACGCACGAGACGACGCCCGACATCGCGAAGTTCGCGGAGAAGGCCGTCGTGCGCGCGCCGCTCGTTTCGGGCGAACCGATTACCGACACCAAAGTCGTGCAATCCGATACCGCGGGCTTCATGGCCGCCACGCTGACGCCCGGCATGCGCGCGGTCTCTGTTGGCATCTCCACGGAAACGGGCGCGGGCGGCTTCATCCTTCCCAACGATCGCGTGGACGTGATGAAGACCGATCTTGTTTCCGAAAATCCGCGCCGTTATCGCACCTCGACCATCCTTGAAAATGTCCGTGTGCTGTCCATCGATCAGACCTCGCGCGAGGACAAGGATCAGAAATATGTCGTCGGCAAGACCGCGACACTCGAACTGTCGCCCGATCAAGCCAAGGCAATCGCCCGCGCGGCCGCCAGCGGAACGCTGACATTGGCGTTGCGCTCGCTTGCGGTCGAGAACAAGGATCAAACTGCGCGCGAGGAAGACATGAAGTCTTACGGCGGCGGCGAAGTTCAGGTCATTCGTTACGGGGTCGTGCGCGCCGAAGCCGCGATCCAGGGCAAGGAGTAAAGAGCCATGCGTAGGGGCGTAATAGCGGGCGTTCTTCTGAGCGCTGCATGGTTGAGCGGAATGTTCGCCGGAGCCGAAGCGGCTCCCAAGCCGACACCGAAGGAAGCCAAGGTCATCTCTATCGCCACGCGCGCGGGACAGACCGTCAATCAGAAGATGAACCTCGCGCTCGACAAGGCCGCGATCATCGAACTGAATGCGGATGCCCGTGACGTGCTTGTTTCCAATCCGGAAATTGTGGACGCAGTCGTTCGTAGTCCGCGCCGCATCTTCCTGCTGGCGATGAAACCCGGCCAGACGAACGCATTCTTCTTCGACAGCGCCGGTCACCAAATTCTCTCGCTCGACATCAACGTCGAACGCGACACGGCCGATCTGCAGGCGATCCTGCATCAGGAAATGCCCGATGCCAGCATCCGGCTGTCGGCACTCAACGGCAGCGTCGTGCTGAGCGGCACGGTGACAAGCGCGGCCGACGCCACGCGCGCAAGCGATCTTGCCGCGCGTTACGCAGGCGGCGCCGACAAGGTCGTCAACATGCTGAAGATCGCGGCCAACGAGCAGGTTATGCTCAAGGTGCGCGTCGCCGAAATGCAGCGCTCGGTCGCCAAGCAGTTCGGTATCGATCTCGCCACTGCCGCTGTTGCCAACGGCGTGCCGATCGCAATTTCGTCGTCCAATCCCTTCGGACTCGCAGGACGTGCGCTGAATGATCTGGCCGGTGGTCAAATCGGCCAGGTTTGCACGACCGGAAACAATCCCCTCGGCGGTACGTGCCCGATCGGACCCAACAATGTTCAGGGCGCGTTCAAGGCGTTCGAAACGGTGGGCCTGATCCACACATTGGCCGAACCGAACCTGACGGCTGTGTCCGGCGAAACGGCGAAATTCCTCGCCGGCGGCGAATTCCCGGTGCCGGCTTCGCGTGACCGTGACGGCAACGTGACCGTTACCTTCAAGCAGTTCGGTGTGGGCCTTGCCTTCACGCCGGTGGTGCTGGCCGAAAACCGCATCTCGCTGCAGATATCGACCGAAGTCAGCGAACTCACCAACACCGGTGCGTTCACGCTTGGTGGCGGCTCGGTCACCAACAGTGACGGCAGCGTCACGCAGGTGTCCGGTGTGACCATTCCCGCACTTAACGTGCGCCGCGCCGAAACGACGGTCGAATTGCCGTCGGGCGGCAGCTTCGCCATCGCCGGTCTGATGCAGCACACCACCAAACAGGAGATCGACCGCTTTCCGGGCCTCGGACAGATGCCGGTGCTGGGCGCGCTCTTCCGGAGTCGCGACTTCCAGAACAACGAGACCGAACTCGTCGTGCTGGTCAGCGCCTATCTCGTAAGTCCGACCGCGCGCCAGGAACTGGCTGCGCCGACCGATGGCTTCGTACCGCCTGCCGATCTCGACACGATCCTGCTCGGCAAGCTGAACACCGTCTACCACAAGACGCCCGATCAGGTCCGTCAGGCCTCCAACGGCCCCGTCGGCTACATCGTGCAGTAAGGGGTGAGAGCCATGACCAAGATGAATAAAGTGATGTGCATGGGGGCCTTGGCGGCCGTCCTTCTCGCCGGAAGCTGCGCCGCGCCCATGAACGATGCCAGCATCACCGCCGATCCCGAAACCAATCATCCGATCTCGGTGGCGCCCGACATGCGCACCATGCACGTATCGTATGTCGGCGACGGCATGTCCAACGAGGAAGCCGCCAAATTCGACGATTTCGTCGCGGGCTATCAGGCGCGCGGCAATGGTTCGATTTCAATCTCGGCGCCGTCGGGACCAGGCGCTGCAGAGGCGATCCGCTTCTTCGGCGAACGTCTTGCCAATCTCGGTGTGCCGCGGTCGCGCATCCTTGTCGGCACCCATGATGTGAGCGGCGGCGACAGCCGAGTCGAGGTGAGCTACGTCGCTTACGTCGCGCATACCGAAAACTGCAACGATCCATGGGGCAAGGACGAGTCGGAAACGGCGTCCAACCTGCCGTCGCCGAACTTCGGTTGTGCCACGCAGCACAATATCGCCGCGATGGTTTCCGATCCGCGCGATCTGCTCGGGCCGCGCACGATGGGCACGGCCGACGCGACACGCCGCACGACCGTTGTCGGCAAATACGAGAAGGGCGACGTCACCGCTGCATCCAAGCCGCAGGATCAATCGGCGAACGTTTCGCAGTTCTCGAACAACTAATCGAAAGGGTGAGGGCGATGACGCCGGACAAGACACAAGCGAACGGCGAGGATGCGTTCGGTGCCGCACCGCACGAACGCCCCGTGCCGCGCATTTCCATCCATGCTTTCTGCGAATTCCCGGATACGGGTGCCGCCCTGCAACGCGCAGGCAGCGACCGCCGTCTGGCGAAGGCGCATCTGACCGTCCAGCTCGGTGGCCTGCAGGCGGCGATCGACCATTATCGCGGTCAGGTGACACCCAACCTGCTGATCGTCGAAACGCGGTTGCAGGGCAAGGAAGCGCTCGAAGAACTCGACCGTCTGGCCGAGGTCTGCGATTCCGAAACCAAGGTGATCGTGGTCGGGCGAGTCAACGATGTGGAACTCTATCGCGAGTTGATGCGCCGCGGCGCCAGCGAATATCTGGTGGCCCCGCTCAATCCGTTGCACCTGACAGAAGTGATCTCGGGCCTTTATTTGGATCCCAAGTCCGATCCGATCGGCCGCGTCGTCAGTTTCATCGGTGCCCGTGGCGGCGTCGGTTCCTCGACACTTGCCCACAATGCGGGCTGGTGTGTGGCGGAACTGATGAAGATCAACACCACGATTCTCGATCTCGACCTGCCGTTCGGCACGATGGGACTCAACTTCAACGAAGAGACGACCCAAGGCGTGGCCGACGCACTGACCGCGCCGGAACGTCTCGACGACGTATTGCTCGACCGGCTGTTGCACAAGGCAAGCGATCATCTGTCGCTTTTCACCTCGCCCGCGATGCTCGAACGCGAGTACGATGCGCCGGCCTCGGCATTCGAATCCGTGATCGATGCGGTGCGTCATACCACGCCCTGCGTGATCGTCGACCTGCCGCATCTGTGGACGCGCTGGGTGAAGGACACGCTGGTCGCCTCAGATGACATCGTGATCGTGGCCACGCCCGATCTTGCGAGCCTCAGAACCGCCAAGAGCATGATCGAACTTTTGAAGCAGCAACGTCCGAACGACGAACTGCCCAAGCTCGTGCTCAACCAGATCGGCATCCCCAAGCGTCCCGAAATCCCGACCAAGGATTTTGCAGAATCGGTGGGGCTGCAGCCGTCGCTGGTCGTCCCGTTCGATCCCGCATTGTTCGGGCAGGCCGCCAACAACGGTCAGATGCTCTTCGAAATGCAGCCGAAGAATCCGGTTGCCGAAACCGTTCGCCGGATTTCCGAACTGGTCACGGGCCGCGTCACGCCGGCTGAGGCGCCCAAAAGCGTATTGCCGTTCCTCGATGGTTTTCTCAAAGGGCGTAAACAGGCCTAATCATGTTCGGTAAACGTACTGCAGTTCAGGAAACCCCGCCCAAAGCGCCGCCGCAGGCAGAGCCCGCGCGTACGCAAGCGGCGACGTCCGAGCTCGAGTTGCCGCCCCGCACGGAACCGGCCGCGATGAGCGCGCCGCAGCCCCGTCCGGCGCAGAAAGCGCCGGCGCCTTCGGCTCCGACCCCCCGTCCGGTCGCCGAAACTTCGCGCGGCGAAGACTATTACCAGATCAAGACCACCATCTTTAATGCGCTGATCGACACCATCGATCTGGCACAACTGGCGCAGCTCGATCCGGATTCCGCGCGCGAAGAAATCCGCGACATCGTCAACGAGATCATTTCGATCAAGGCGGTGGTGATGTCCATCGCGGAGCAGGAACACCTGCTTCAGGACATCTGCAACGACGTGCTGGGCTATGGTCCGCTCGAACCGTTGCTCGCACGCGACGACATCGCCGACATCATGGTCAACGGCGCCGGCCGCGTCTTCATCGAAGTGGGCGGCAAGGTACAACTCACACCCATCCGCTTCCGCGACAACGCGCAGCTGATGAACATCTGCCAGCGTATCGTGAGCCAGGTCGGCCGGCGCGTCGACGAAAGCTCGCCGATATGCGATGCGCGTCTGCTCGACGGCTCCCGCGTCAACGTGATCGCCCCGCCGCTCGCGCTCGATGGGCCCACGCTCACCATTCGTAAGTTCAAGAAAGACAAGCTGACGCTCGAGGATCTCGTGCGTTTCGGCTCGATCAGCCCGGCGGGTGCACGCGTATTGGGCGTTATCGGCCGGTCGCGGTGTAACGTGCTGATCTCCGGCGGTACGGGTTCGGGCAAGACCACGCTGCTCAACTGTCTGACCGCTTACATCGACGCCGAAGAACGCATCATCACCGCCGAAGACGCGGCCGAACTTCAACTGCAGCAGCCCCACGTCGTTCGCCTCGAAACACGGCCGCCCAACCTCGAAGGGCAGGGCCAGATCACCATGCGCGATCTGGTAAGAAACTGTCTGCGTATGCGCCCCGAACGCATCATCGTCGGCGAAGTACGCGGACCCGAAGCGTTCGACCTTCTGCAAGCCATGAACACCGGCCATGACGGCTCGATGGGTACGCTCCACGCCAATAGCCCCCGCGAAGCCATGTCGCGTCTGGAATCGATGATCACGATGGGCGGATTCCAACTTCCCACCAAGACCATCCGCGAAATGATCGTGGGTTCTATCGACGTGATCGTGCAGGCCGAGCGCCTTCGCGACGGCTCACGCCGCATCACCAGGGTGACCGAGGTGATCGGTACCGAAGGCGACGTCATCATCACCCAGGATCTTCTGACCTACGAGATGCTGGGCGAAGACGAAACCGGACGTATCCGCGGCCGGCACGCCGGCACCGGCATCGTGCGGCCGTCTTTCTGGGAGCGCGCACGCTATTTCGGTCTGGAACGCGAACTCGCCGAGGCGCTCGACGCCTGCCAGGCGTAAAGGGCAAGTGGAATGACCGAAGTACTTCTTTACGGTCTGACGGCTCTCCTGATCTTCGGCGCCGTGGGCGGCGCCGGATGGGCCTTTGTCGGCGGCATGAGCGGCAAAACGCAAAAGCGCGTGGCTGCCGTTGCCAAGGTGCAGACGGGCGGACGACTGGCGCAGGTGCTGAAGGGCAAAGAAGATCCCGGATCGCGCCGTAAGAATGTCACCAACCTGCTCAAGGAAATCGAAAAGCAGCAGGAGCAGAAAAAGGAGCGTCCCACGCTCCGCCGCCGGCTGATCCGCGCGGGACTTACCATCGAACCGCGCACCTTCTGGATCGTCAGCGGCGTCACCGGTTTCGTCGTGTTGTTCTTCTGCTTCGCGATGGGGTATCCGTGGTATGCTGACATTCTGGCGGGGTTTGGTGCTGCGCTCGGTCTGCCGCGGTGGGTCGTGTCGTTTATGACGAAGCGCCGCCAGAAGAAGTTCACCGAAGAATTCGCCAATTCCATCGACGTGATCGTGCGCTCCGTCCGTTCGGGCTTGCCGGTCAACGAAGCTCTTAAGATCGTGGGCAAGGAATCGCCCGAGCCCGTAGGCTCCGAATTCCGCACCCTGCTGGACGGGCTGAAGATCGGCGTGTCGCTCGATCAGGGCCTGAAGCGCATGTACGACAATATGCCGACGCCCGAAGTGAGCTTTTTTGCGATCGTGATGGCGATCCAGCTGAAGTCGGGTGGCAATCTGTCGGAAGCCCTGTCGAATCTTTCGGCCGTACTGCGCGATCGAAAGCGTCTGCAAGGCAAGATCAAGGCGATGTCGTCCGAAGCCAAAGCATCGGCCGGTATCATCGGTTCGCTGCCGGTTGTGGTGATGGGGCTCGTCTATTTCACGACGCCGGACTACATCAAGCTGTTGTTCACCGAGCGGATGGGCAATCTCATGCTCCTCGGTTGCGGCATCTGGATGTCGATCGGTATCGCGGTGATGCGCAAGATGATCAGTTTCAAGCACTGAGGAGCCGAAAGACCCATGTTGAACGTCGGCATCTTCGAAGTCCTCTTCGATCCCAATTTCGTGGCGACGGCTCTTGCCGCGATCGTGGCGTTTGCCACCATCGTCACGCTGGGGCTGCCGATGATGGAACGCTCGACGCTGACCAAGCGTCTCAAATCCGTTTCCGAACGGCGCGAGGAATTGCGTGCACGCCATCATGCTGCGCTCCAGAAACGCGCGAGCCTGCGTTCCGAACCTGTCGGCTTCATGAAACAGACGCTGGAGCGGTTCAATCTGACCAACATGCTGGAGTCGCCAGACACCAAGCACAAGCTGGCGCAGGCCGGCTATCGCGGTCAGGCGCCTTTGATCGCGTTCCTGTTCTTCCGCTTCGTGATGCCGTTCGTCATCTTTGTCATCGCATTGATCTATTTGTTCGGCGTCTCGCATCTGCATTATCCGGGACTGACCAAATTTTGCATCGCTGTCGGTGTGGGCATCCTCGGCTACTATCTGCCCGACCTTTTCCTCTCCAATCAGATATCGCGCCGCCAGGAATCGATCATGCAGGCGTTTCCGGATGCGCTCGATCTGATGCTGATCTGCGTGGAAGCGGGCATGTCCATCGAAGCGACGTTCACCCGCGTTGCCCAGGAAATCGGTGCACGCTCGACCGAACTTGCCGAGGAATTGGGACTGACCACTGCCGAGCTATCCTATTTGCCGGATCGTAGCGCGGCTTTCGACAATCTGGCACGACGCACCGGCCATGCCGGCGTCAAAGCGGTTTCTACAGCGCTCAACCAGGCCGAACATTACGGTACACCGCTCGGTCAAGCGTTGCGTGTCACCGCCCAGGAAAATCGCGAGCAGCGCATGGCCAATGCCGAGAAGAAAGCGGCAGCACTTCCCGCCAAGCTTACCGTGCCGATGATCCTGTTCTTCCTGCCGTGCCTCTTCGTCGTCATCATGGGCCCGGCGATCATGAAGATCATGCACGTGATGCATCACAATTGACGTGCTTGGCCCGCAGGGGCCGGGGCTGAGGGGCAAAAGAAAACGGCGCATCTTTCGATGCGCCGTTTTTTCTTTCAGCAATGATAGTGGATTCAATCGGCCGCCGCGCGCAGGTCCGGGGTTGACTGTGTGGGCGCAGGCGTTGCCTGGGCCAGCGTGCGGGGCGGTGCCGTGGCTTCGCCATTGGCTTCCTGCACCGGAGCGGGCTCGGGCGCTTCGGCCGATGCGGTGGCGTTCACCGGACCGGCTTTCGGATCCTTCGGGATGGCCTGCATCATCACGCTGCCCGTTTCGGTCTTCACGATGACAGGCTTTTCCGTGGTGGGAAGAGATGCCGTTTTCACCGGCGCAGGCGTTGCGACGGCAGCAGCTTTCACCGGAACGGGCTGGGCCACTGGCGCCGAGGCCGTTTTCGCCGGTGCGCGCGTTGCAACCGCGGCTGCTTTCACCGGTTCCAGTTTCGCGACCGAGGCCGTCTTCACGGGTTCGGGTTTGACGACGATTGCAGCTTTCACTGGTGCCGGCTTTGCGACCGGCACGGGCTTCACGGCAGGGATGACGGATGGTGTGACGACAGCCTGTTTCACTTCCTTCGTCGCCGGCGTTGCAGCGGGGGGAAGGGAGGCAGTGGAGACCGGTTTGGGAAGTGCCGCCTGGGGAGCCGCAACCGGCATTACTGCTTTCGGTGTTTCTTTCGCGACGGGAATGGCAGAAGCCACAATGGGCTGACTGGCCGCGGCCTGTGGCGCATTTTCGCCGCGCAGATTGGCCATCAGGCTGGCATTGTGCACGATCTTGGGATCGTTGCCGAGTAATTGCGCACGCGCGATGAGCGCTTGTGCGCCCGGAAGATCGCCCGCGAGCATACGCGACATCGCATAATTGTTGAGGAGCGCTGCGCTGTCCGGCTTGATCTGCAAGCCGCGCTGATAGGCGGTCTGCGCCTCGGCGAATTTGCTCTCCTGGTCGAACGCCGCACCGATGGCTGAATAGAGCGTCCAGTCGTTGGGCGAAAGCTGGATCGCACGCTTGAGGAATGCGACGGCGTCATCGGAACGTCCAAGCTGCACCAGCACCTTGCCGTATTCGCTGATCACGCGTTCGTCGTCGGGCGCAACCAGCATCATTTGTGCAAGCGCATGTGCGGCTCCGCCCAGATCGCCGAGCGCGCGCTGTGTCTTCGCTTTCTCGATTTCGACGTCGAGATTGGCTGCCAGCGACTTGGCGACCGAGGTCTGATCGCCGTTCAAATCGGATTGAGCTGCAGGCTGCTGAACCTGCTGCTGGGCTTGGGGTTTGGGCGCGGGCTTCTTGTCGGAATCGTCGGACGAACCGAACAGGTTGAAGCCGAAGGCGGCACTCGACCACATGGCCACGATGGCTGCAGCGGCGACGCCGGAACGCAAGGAACGCATGGTTTTCCCCTTCGAACGGATTGGCCCGATCATGGGGGTGGGGCGGTCAACAAACCTTTAAGCATACCGGCAGAATTCTAGGGGTTGCGCGGGGTGCGCCGAGGGTCCAAATCCTGTCGCAATCCAAGGGTTTGAATTGGCCCCATGATGCCACGCGGCGCCCCTTCAGCGGCTGTGGGCGCGGGTCTCGCGCTCTCCCTCCTGGTCGCCGGGCCGGTACCCGTCGCGGCCCAGCCCGCGCGCATAGCCTTCCAGATCGCCACCGGCTCGACCGGGGGCACCTATTTTCCCGTGGGTGAGGCCATCGCCGGCCTGTTGAGCCACCCAGCTGGCGCACAAAGATGTGATAAATCAATAGCTTGTGGCCCTCCCGGCCTGATCGTCACCGCCCGGACCAGCGATGGGACGGTGGCCAACGTCCGGGCGGTCGAAGCCGGGCTCGTGACCTCCGGTCTTGCCCAGTCCGACGTGGTGGCGCTGGCTGTGGCCGGTACGGGGCCGTTCAAGAAGGACGGGCCCCTGACGCACATCCGGGTGATTGCCGCCCTTTTTCCTGAAGACATTCATCTCGTGGTGGCCGCGGACGCAAAGATCGCCGCGGTGGCGGGGTTGAAGAAGAAACGCGTTTCGCTGGGTGCGGTGAATTCGGGAAATCTCGTGACAGCGCGAGCGGTGCTCGCGGCATGGCGCATCCGCGAACGCAATCTGAAGACGAGCTTCGATCCGCCGGACATCGCGGCGCAGAAGCTTGCGCGGCATGAGATCGATGCGTTCTTTTTTGTCGGCGGACCGCCGGTGCCGCTGCTGCAGAGCTTGCTTGCGAACAGGCAGGCGGTCCTCGTGCCGCTCGATGGCGCGGGCCGCACGCGTCTGTTGAAAGCGGTGCCGGGGCTTGCGGCCGACGCCATACCTGCCGGCACCTATCCCGGCATCGGGAAGATCGAAACGGTGCGGAGCCGCGCGGTCTGGATTGTGAACGACAACCAGCCTGCCAATCTGATCTATGAAATGACGCGCGCGCTGTTCGATCCGGGCAATCTGAAGGCGCTCAACCAGACGAATGCCAGTGGTGGCCGCATCTCATTGGATATGGCGGCGCGCGATCTTCCGGCACCGCTGCATCCGGGCGCCGCAAAATTCTATCGCGAGCGCGGAAAAGCTGGCGGATGAAACATCAGGCCGCGCCTTCTTCCACTTCCTTTTTCGCGGCCTTGCCCCAATCGACCATCGCAGGAAGCGCGAAAATACGATTCACATATGTTTTTGCGGCGTCGGGCATGGCGATGCCATAAGTGCGAAAACGCGAACAGACGGGTGCATACATGCAATCGGCGATGGAGAAGCCGCCGAAGAGATAGGGGCCGCCATGCTGGGCAAGTGCATCCGTCCAGATTTTCAGGATGCGGGAAATTTGCGTTTTGGTTGCGTCGCGAAGGTCCGGCGTCGGCAACGTGCGCGCAAAATCCATGGTGAGTTGATCGCGTACATCCGGAAAGCCGGAGTGCATTTCGGCGGACACCGAACGGGCTTCGGCGCGAACGCGCCAATCGTCGGGCCAGAGTTTTGCTTCCGGGTGGCGTTCGGCCAGCGTTTCGCAGATGGCAAGGCTGTCCCAGATGAGCGTCGTTTCGTCGTTCTCGGCGATCTTGAGAAGCGGCACGCGTCCCGAAGGCGAACGCTTCTGCACTTCTTCGCTGGTCGTGTCGTAGCGCAGCCGAATGAGGTCCTCCTCGAACGGAACGCCGATATGGCGAAGCGCCATATAGGGGCGCAAACTCCAGCTCGACCACTCCTTCGTTCCGACGACGAGCGTGTAGCGGGCGGTCATGCCTGTCTCCTTGCGGCGGCGCGTTTGGGTTTCTAGACTCTGGGGAGATACAGCATAAGGCATCTTCATGCATGAGAGCTTTGCCGCGCGCGCAAAGGGGGCCGTGCCGCTGCATGCGGTGACTGCCGCGGGACTGTCGAAATTCCTTTCCGGGCGTTCCAAACGGGAAGCCAACTGGCTCCGGCATTCTGGCTTTGCCGCGAAAGACGGAGAAATCCGGTTGATGCCGGATGCCTCGGGCGGGCTCGCCTGCGCGGTGCTCGGGCTCGGCAGGGGCGAGGATTCGCTGGCGCTGGCCGCCTTCGCCGAAACCCTGCCCGCGCGCACCTATGCGTTGGGCGAGGTGCCGGATGGTTTTGGCGGCACAACCGCGCTGATCGCCTGGGCGCTCGGCAGCTACAAATTCGATCGTTATCGCAAGACCAAACGCCAGCGGCCGAAACTTGCGGTGCCCGGCGATGCGGATGTCGACGAGGCCACGCGCATCGCCGAAGGCGTCTTTCTTGCGCGCGACCTCATCAACACACCGGCCAACGATATGGGACCGGCAGAGCTTGTCGCCGCTGCCAAGGCGCTTGCGAAAGACCACGGCGCGAAGATTTCGGTCATCGAGGGCGAAGCGCTGAAGAAGCAGAACTTTCCGCTCATCCATGCCGTGGGGCAGGGATCGGAACGTGCGCCCCGTTTGATCGACATTTCATGGGGGCCAGCGAACGGGCGCAAGGTGACGCTCGTGGGCAAGGGCGTGTGTTTCGATTCCGGCGGCCTCGATCTCAAACCGTCGTCGGCGATGCTGACGATGAAGAAGGACATGGGCGGTGCCGCGACCGTGTTGGGTCTCGCGCATATGATCATGGATGCGAAGCTCAACATGCGGCTGCGCGTCTTGATTCCGGCGGTCGAGAATTCGGTGTCGGGTCGCGCCTATCGCCCGGGCGACGTTTTTGCCAGCCGCAAGGGTTTGACGGTGGAGATCGGCAACACCGATGCGGAAGGCCGCCTTGTGCTGGCCGACGCTTTGTCGCTTGCCGATGACGAGAAGCCGGAATTGCTGATCGATCTGGCAACGCTCACCGGCGCCGCGCGCAGCGCCACGGGCATGGACCTGCCGCCGTTTTTCACCGACGACGAAACGCTTGCCGCGGATTTCGCGGCTTGCGGGAAAAGTGCGAACGACCACGTCTGGCGCTTGCCGTTGTGGCGCGGCTATGAATCCGCACTCAACAGCGATGTCGCCGATCTCACCAACAACCCGAACTACAATCTGGCGGGTGCGATCACCGCGGCACTATTCCTGAACCGCTTTGTCGAGAAATCGAAAAGCTGGATGCATCTCGATATTCCCGGATGGAACGACCGGCCGAAACCTGGACGGCGCAAGGGCGCGGAGGCCAACACCGTGCGTGCGCTCTATGCGCTTTTGAAATCGCGCTACGCATGAGCTTCGATTCCCGCATCACACCGGCACGCGGCGATCTCGTGGCGTCATCCTTGCGCGGCAAGGTCGATGCGAAAAATTTCGTCGATGGCACGGTACAGACGATCGGTGTCGGACGTACGGCGTTGCGCGCGGGCCCCTCGCCGACCTCCGGGATGGCAAGCGAAATGTTGTTCGGCGAAAGCCTCACCGTCTACGAGCGCCGCGACGGCTGGGCCTGGGTGCAATCCGGGATCGATGAGTATGTCGGCTATGTGCGCGAAGAAGGGCTTGGGGAAGCGTTCGCGCCAACCCATCGCGTGATCGCAACCTCCACGCCGCTTTTGCCTGCGCCGGATGTGAAGCGGCCGACGCTCGATCTGTTGCCGATGAATGCGCGCGTGCAGGTAACCGGGCATGAGGGAAAGTTTGCCCGCATCTCGACGCGTGGGTTCGTGTTTGCAGACCATCTCGTGCCGCTGGACGGCAGGCAGAAGGATTGGGTCGCCTTCGCCGAACGCTTTGTCGGTGTGCCTTATGTTTGGGGCGGCAAGACCTATGCCGGGCTCGATTGCTCCGGGCTGGTGCAGACGGCGTTGCAGGCGGCGGGCGTCCCCTGTCCGCGCGACAGCGACATGCAGGAAAAGACCCTCGGGCAAGTCGTCGAAGACCTGTCGCGGCCCGAGCGCGGCGACCTCGTCTTCTGGAAAGGCCATGTTGGCATCATGCTCGACGGCGCGCGGATGATTCACGCCAACGCGCATTTCATGAACGTAACAGTGGAACGGCTTTCCGAAGCGATCACCCGCATCGCCAAATCCGGCAGCGAAGTGACGAGCGTGAAGCGGGTTCAATAGCCGCGGTCGAAATCGACGACGCCTTCCAGTTTTTCGCCGCGTTCGATGCGCGCGATGCCGTCGATCACGAAATGTGCCGCTTCCCTGGGATCGGAAATGCCTGCTACGTGCGGGGTCACCGTGACTTTCGGGTGGTCCCACAGCGGATTGTCCGGCGGCAACGGTTCGGTTTCGAACACGTCGAGCGTGGCGCCCGAAAGGTGATTGGAATCGAGCGCGGCGATCAGATCGCGTTCGACGAGATGGCCGCCGCGCGCGGCATTGATCACGGCAGCACCTACCGGCATGGCCGCAAAGGTTTCGGCATTGAGGATGCCGCGCGTCTCCGGCGTCAGCGGCAACAGGCAGATCAGGATGTCACTGCGCGCAAGGAACGGCCTCAGGTCTGCATCGCCCGCAAAGCTCTCGATGCCGGAGACGTTTTTCTTTGTGCGGCTCCAACCGGCGACGGGAAAGCCGAGATCGCGCAACCGTTCGCCTGCGAGCTGGCCGATTTCGCCGAAGCCCAGAATGCTCACGCGCGTGTCGGCGGTCTTGCGTTGCGGCGCGCCCTGCCGCCATTTGCGCGCTTTCTGGAATGCATAGAACATGGGCTGCTGGCGATGGTGCATCAGCGTGTGCAGCACCGCGTATTGTGCCATCTCCAGCGAAAGCCATTTGTTGATGAAGCGCACCAGCGGCACGCGGCGCGGATAATCGGTGTCGAGCAGGAAGCCGTCGACCCCTGCGCCTAGCGAGAACACGGCTTTGAGATTGGGCAGTGTTTTGAACAAGCCCGGCGGCGGGCGGAAACTCAGCGCATAGCCGACATCGGTTGGCGTGTATTCGTCCCGGCCCTGTACCTTGATGATCAGGTCGGGATCGGCGGCTTGAATCTGGGTTTCCCAGAGCGGCGCCCAATTCACCGGCACCACGAACAGCAGGGTTCTCTTGCGTGCGCTCATCGGAGCGGTTCCAGGAAAAATGTGCTGCGGTTTTCCGTTAGGAACCGCGACCGAACAACGACCTGGAACACACGCTCCCGCGTTTTCGTTTGGGCTTCAACCCTTACGGAGTCTTCGGTGCTGGTGTTGCCGGAGTCTTCCCATCGGCAGCCGGAGCGGCAGCACCTCCCGCCGGTGCAGCAGCCGGGGCCGCTTCGGCGGGTTTGGCAGGTGCGGGTGCAGGAATCGGCGCGGGCGTATCGGCCTGCGTGCGCAGGAACGCGACCAGGTCGATGCGGTCCTGCGCGCTCCTGAGGCCGGCAAAGCTCATCTTGGTGCCGGGAATGTAGCTGCCGGGCGATTTCAGGAAGCGGAAGAGTTCGTCATAGGTCCAGGTGCCGCCCTTGGCTTTCATCGCAGACGAGAAAGCGAAACCGCCACGATCTTCGCCCCGCGGCGAGTCGACGATCGCCCACAGATTCGGGCCGATCTTGTTCGGTCCGCCTTTGGAAAGGTCGTGGCACTGCTCGCATTTTTGCGAGACGGCCTTGCCCTTGGCCACGTCGGCGCTGGCCAGCACCGTGCCCCAATCCGGCACCGCTTCTTCGACAGGGGCAGCGGCCGCACCGGACGCGGGCGTCGCTTCCACACCTTCGACCACATAGCCGGGTTTGGCAGGCGGCTCGACCTCATAGATCGATTCGCTGACGATCTTTACGACCATGACGAAGATCAGCGTGCCCAGCACTGCGCCCGCGATCTTGTTCCACTCCCAGGAATCCATAAGGTGCCCACCCGAAAATCGAGGCGACATTAGCCGCCGTGCGCCCGGCATTTCTCGCGGCGAAGCGTCGCATAAGTAGCGGAAGGATTTGGCGGAAAAGCCGATGAGCCCCTCACCGAACCCCATCGTGATCATCCCCGCCCGGATGGCCTCCACGCGCCTGCCGGGCAAGCCCCTGGCCACCATCGCAGGCGTGCCCATGATCGTCTGCGTCTGGCGTCAGGCAGTGGCGGCGGGGATCGGTCCCGTGGTGGTGGCCGCCGCCGAACCGGAGATCGTGGCGGCGGTGGAAGCGGCAGGCGGAAAGGCGGTTTTGACCGATCCGGATCTGCCCTCGGGTTCCGACCGGGTGTTCGCGGCGTTGAACGCGGTCGATCCGGGTGGAAAGCACGATGTCGTCGTCAATCTGCAGGGCGATCTGCCCGCACTCGATCCGGCGCAGATACGTGCGGTGGCAGACGTCTTGGGCGATGCCGATATCGCAACCCTGGCAGCCGAGATCGGCGATCCGGCGGAGCGCACCAATCCGAGCGTCGTCAAACCGGTGGTTGCCTGGGACGCCGATGGGCTTTCGGGGCGCGCGCTATATTTCACGCGGGCGACAGTACCTTCGGGTGACGGGCCGCTGTTCCACCACATCGGCATCTATGCGTTCCGGCGCGCGAGCCTTGCGCGTTTCGTGGCGCTTGCGCCATCGCCGCTTGAAAAGCGCGAGAAGCTGGAGCAATTGCGGGCGCTGGAAGCGGGCATGACGATCAGGGTGGCGCGCGTGGACAGCGTGCCCCTCTCCGTCGATACTCCCGCCGATCTGGAAAAAGCACGCGCGCTATTGGGGCGGGGATGAGCACACTGATCGAAAATGCAAAGCGCGTGGCCTTTCAGGGCGAGCCCGGCGCGTTCGCAAACCTCGCCGCGCGCGAGGCATTGCCGCATGTGGCCGCGATCCCCAAACCGACTTTCGAAGACGCAGTTGATGCGGTGCGCAGCGGTGACACCGATCTCTGCATCATCCCGGTGGAGAATTCGCTGCACGGCCGCATCGCGGACATTCATCATCTGCTGCCGGAAGCGGGTCTTTTCATCGTCGGCGAACATTTCCTGCGCATCCATCACCAGCTTCTGGGCGTGAAGGGCGCGATCCTCGACGACATCAAGACGGTGATGAGCCAGGCGCCTGCGCTCGGTCAATGCCGCAAGATCATCCGCCAGATGCGCTGGACGGCGCAGAACTGGCACGACACGGCGGGCTCGGCGCGCTACGTCGCCGAAACCAAGGACCGTTCGCTGGCGGCGATCGCGTCTTCGCTCGCGGGCGAAATCTACGGACTCGACAACCTCAAACCGAACATCGAGGACGAGAGCCACAACATGACGCGCTTCCTCATCATGGCGCGCGAGCCCGACGACGCGCCGCATGACGGATCGCGCGTTGTCACCACCTTCGTCTTCCGCGTGCGCAACGTCCCGGCCGCGCTTTACAAGGCGATGGGCGGTTTCGCCACCAACGGCGTGAACATGACCAAACTCGAATCCTATCAACTCGGCGGTTCGTTCAACGCCACGCAGTTCTATGCCGACATCGAAGGCCATCCCGAAGATCGTTCGGTGCGGCTCGCGCTGGAGGAATTGCAATTCTTCACCAGCAAGCTCACCGTGCTGGGCGTCTATAAAGCGCATCCGTTCCGCGAGAGCATGCCCTGAGATGTCCCGGCCCCTGGGCATCGATCATCCGGTTATCGATCTCCGCAAGCTCGAAGACTACTGCCTCAGTCCGGATCATCTGAAAGGTCGGCACAAGGCTCGCGTCTTTCGCGAAGCGCTGGGCATTGGTCGTGAGCATGCTCAATGGTTAAAGGATCATCTGTTGGAGGGCCTGGCGACGGCCGATGCCCTTGAAATAGCAAATGATGCCTTTGGTACTCGATGGCGGATCGACATAAAGTTGGCGCGACAGCGGAAGCAGGCTGTGGTAAGAACATTGTGGATCATCCGAACAGGAGAAGAGAGCCTCCGTTTCGTGACGTGCTGGGTGTTGTGATGAAGACGAAGAAGCAAATCCAAATTCTGAATCCTGTGGCGCTTCTTGCTGATCGCCCCATGGACAAACTCGTGCGCGGTCAGGTCGGAACCGTCGTCGAAAATCTGGGCGGCAAAACGGTGCTGGTGGAATTCAGCGACGACAAAGGACAGGCTTACGCTGTCGTACCCTGTGAGATGGACGACCTGATCGTCCTGCATCACGTTCCGCAGGCTGCATAAACGCAACCTTGCCACGGTTCCGCCATGGAACCGTCTTGATCCGATACGGAACCTCCAAAACAGTTTAACCGTTTTATTCCCGAGCGCCGGGTTTCTCCGGTCGGTGCGGGGCTTTTCAAGCCCGCGCCATCGGCTCGCAAGGATTCACGACTGGCACGTCGCAAAGGGCCGTTCGCGGCTTTGCGTTTGCGCGCGTGCAAGGAGGTTTGGGATGAACGGGAATGGGATGTTCGATGCCTTGATGGCGCGCGGTCCGCATCCGGATATCGCGGAAAGCGGTCACGCGATTTTCGCGCCCTTCATGGGGCCGTGGGATATCGAGATCTTCGATCTCGAAGGCGATGGTGCGCGCCGCGTCTCGCGCGGCGAATGGCATTTCGGCTGGGTGCTGGAAGGCCGCGCCGTGCAGGATGTTTTCATCGTGCCGCCGCGCGGCGAACGCCGCAATGGTTTGCCGGTACGCAAGAATCGCTGCGCCACGACGTTGCGCGTGTTCGATCCGGGAAGCGGTGCGTGGCGCGTGCACTATTTCAATCCGGTAGACCGCAGCGAGGAAACGCTGATCGCGCGCCGCGATGGCAAGAACGTCGTGCAGACGGGCGTGAACACGCAAGGGGTATCGCTGCGCCAGACGTTCACCGATGTGACCGACACGTCCTTCGTGGTCTATCGCGAAGCCTCGAAGGCCGATGGTGCATGGAAGCTGGACGCGGAATATTTCGCCAGACGGCCAAAATAGAAACTAGCCCTCAGCCCATGCCTTAATGAGATGGTGCGCGATGGCGATGGAGGGCGGCACCCAGACGCCGTCTACGCCCTCGCCCTTGATCATGCGGCGCGCGGTGTCGCGTTCGAGCCAGCGCACTTCGGCGATCTCGGTTTCGTCGACACGCGTGTCGCGGTTTTCCGCTTCGGCAAAACAGCCGATCATCAGCGAGGAGGGGAACGGCCAGGGCTGCGTGGCGTAATACGTCACCTTGCCCACTTTCACGCCCGCTTCTTCCATCAATTCGCGCCGAACGGCTTCTTCGATTGTCTCGCCGGGTTCGATGAAACCCGCGAGCGCCGAGAACATGCCGCGCGGGAATTGCTTGCCGCGACCGACGAGACAGGCATCGCCATGGGTTGCCAGCATGATGACAACAGGATCGGTGCGTGGAAAATGTTCGGCGTTGCAGTTCGGGCAAACGCGCTTGTAGCCCGCATCGGCCATTGTCGTTTGTGAACCGCAGCGCGCGCAGAAACCGTGGCGCTGATGCCAGTCGATCATCGCCTTGGCCTGGCCTATGATCGCGGCATCGCGCGGGTCGAGCATCATGGCTGCCTGCCGCGCTTCGCGGAAATGTCCGAGCCCCGCGAGCGGGCCGATGGCGGCGGGGTCCTGTGCCGCGCTGATGTCGAGCGCGAACATCGCATTCCTGCCTTCCAGACCCAGAAACACCCAAGGTGCATCCGGCGCGGCTAACGAATCCGCTAAACCGGGGCGCATCAATCCCAATTCGAGCGGCGGCTCGGCCGTGTCCGGTCCGCGCAGGAACGGCTGCAAGCGCCACATCGGCAGGACAAGTGTGGACGGATCGCGGCGCTTGGCCTCGATCCATCCGGCGTCGGGGCGTTTTTCGCTCGCCCGGTCGAGCGGGTTTCCGGTGAAGGGGATCATGACTCCAGAACAGAAACTAAAGCAGCGTTCCGCGCAAGATCATCAGCGCCACGGAGAAATAGATCACGAGACCCGTCACATCCACCAGGGTCGCGACGAACGGGGCCGATGCAC
Source organism: Rhizomicrobium sp. (assembly GCA_035543495.1). GTDB lineage: Bacteria > Pseudomonadota > Alphaproteobacteria > Micropepsales > Micropepsaceae > Rhizomicrobium. The sequence continues at coordinate 39,788 of DATKJT010000012.1, forward strand.
TCGCCGGGTCGAAGCCGAAGCGTTTCAGGATGAAGGGCAGCATCGATCCCGACAGCGATCCGAACAGCACGATTCCCACCAGCGCCGCGCCGATGGTGATCGCCACCAGAAGCCAGTGCGGGCCGTAGTCGTAGATACCGAGCTTCTGCCACGCAACGATACGCACGATGCCGACCACGCCCAGAATCGCACCAAGCACAACCCCGGTCGGAATTTCGCGCAACGCCACGCGCCACCAGTCGCGCAGGCGCACTTCCTGAAGTGCGAGCGCGCGGATCAGAAGCGATGTCGCCTGCGAGCCGGAATTGCCGCCAGAGCTCATGATGAGCGGAATGAACAGCGTCAGCACGATGGCGCGCTGCAGCTCATCCGAGAAATGCTGCATGGCGCTGGCGGTCAGCATTTCGCTTAGGAAAAGCGCGCACAACCAGCCCGCGCGCTTGCGGATCATGCGGGTAAAGCCGATCTGCATGTAAGGCTCGTCGATCGCCTCCATGCCGCCGAACTTCTGAACGTCTTCCGCGCTTTCTTCGAGAATGGCGTCGATCACGTCGTCCACGGTGACGATACCGATCACATGGCCGTCATCGACGACGGGTACGGCGAGGAGATCGTATTTGGAAATGAGGCGCGCGGCTTCTTCGCGATCCGTCAGCGGTGCGACGGTGACGGGTTGGCCTTCCTGCGTGACCGATTGGACGGTTGCGGTGGGCTCGGCTGCGATCAGGCGGCGCAGGGAGACCGATTGCACCAGCGTCTGCTTTTCGGGATCGAGCAGATAGATCGCGTAAACCGTCTCGCGGCTGCGTTCGACGCGGCGCACATAGTCGAGCGTTTCGGCCACCGTCCAGTTGCAGGGCACGCTCACGAACTCGGTCGTCATGATCGAGCCCGCGCTGTGCACGGGATAGCGCAGCACGCGGTTGAGCGACGCCTTGGTATCGGCATCCACCAGTTTGAACAGCGCCCCTCTGACCGGTTCGGCGAGCTGACGGAAAACCTCCGCCGCGCGGTCGGCCGACATGCCGGTCAGGATGCGCGCGGCCTTGGGCTTCGGCAGGCTCGCGATCAAGTCACCGGGTGAATCGAGGCCCGGTTGGTCGAAAACCGCGATGGCTTTCTCATCCGGCAGCGCGGTGAGGATTTTGATGGCATCGTCGTGTTCCTGCGCGTTGAGCGCGTCCACGACGTCGGGCGTGCGTTCGTGTTCGGCGGTCCTGGCAAAGACCTGCGCGTCGCCCTGATAGACAAGCGTTCCTTGATACATGGCTCACATCCTTTGACGCCGCCTTGGGCGGGAGTGAGCCGGCAATGCCTTAACCCACTACCGTCCAGACGGCAGACACGATCGACTTAGACTGTCGGTTGGCATTGGATCCTCTTGTGCGCGGCGGACAGTTCCCCCGCGGACGGGTGGGATTTAATCCACAAAGCGGCAAGGTCAAGCCTTCCTGGCGTTAAACCTGCTTCATCCGCGGACTCGCATTTCGGGAGCGGTGTCTCTATATCGGCCGCGGGAGTCCGGCGGCGGACGCAAGCGCTCGCCAACCCGGTCAGGTCCGGAAGGGCGAGCGATAAGCAAGCGCGCGTCAGCGCGATTGCCGCGAGCGCCGTACCGGCTGAAAGCCTATTTTCTTTGACTCGCAATCTCGCGATGTAGCCTCTATATCGGCCGCGGGAGTCCGGCGGCGGACGCAAGCGCTCGCCAACCCGGTCAGGTCCGGAAGGAAGCAGCCGTACCGAATCCGCTTCGGGTCGCAGTCGGGCTCCCACCTTTCCACAAATTAGCCGAAAGCTTTGGGGCGACCCCGGCCGTCCGCTTGCTATAGTCACGCCATGGATCAGACCGAAAACGCGCTTGGCCTCGACATGCCGCCCCCAAAACAGGAGGCGTATCGTGTGCTCGCCCGCAAATACCGCCCGCAGGATTTCACCGGCCTGATCGGGCAGGAGGCGCTGGTCAAGACGCTGTCCAATGCGTTCGCCACGGGCCGTATCGCCCATGCCTTCATGCTGACGGGCGTGCGTGGTGTCGGCAAAACCACCACCGCGCGCATCATCGCGCGCGCGCTCAACTGCATCGGCCCGGACGGCAAGCGCACGGAGCCCAACATTCACCCCTGTGGTGTGTGCGAGCCCTGCATGGCGATTGCCGAAAGCCGCCATGTCGACGTGCAGGAAATGGACGCCGCCAGCCGCACCGGCATCGACGACATCCGCGAGATCATCGAAGGAGTGCGCTATGCCCCGGCTTCGGCCCGCTACAAGGTCTATATCATCGACGAAGTGCACATGCTGTCGAAGCAGGCGTTCAACGGGCTGCTCAAGACGCTCGAAGAGCCGCCGCCGCACGTGAAGTTCATTTTCGCCACCACCGAAATCCGCAAAGTGCCGGTGACGGTGTTGTCGCGCTGCCAGCGCTTCGATCTGCGCCGCATCGAGACGCCGGAACTGGCGGCGCATCTGAAAAAGATCGCCGAACAGGAAAAGGTGACGATTGCCGACGATGCGCTGGCGCTGATCGCGCGCGCCGCCGAAGGCTCTGTGCGCGACGGGCTCTCGCTGCTCGATCAGGCCATCGCGCATGAGGAAGGCAAGATCGACGCGGAGTCGGTGCGAGCCATGCTCGGTCTCGCCGATCGCGGGCGTATCCTCGACCTGTTCGAGAAGACGCTGGGGGGACAGATCGCCGAAGCGCTGACCGATTTGCGCGAGCTTTACGATCGCGGTGCCGATCCGCTCGCCATTATGCAGGACCTCCTGGAGACCACGCATTTCCTGACGCGGGTGAAGGTGGCGCCCGGTGCCGAAGGCTTCTTCGATGGCGGCTCGGCGGAAGCCAAACGCGCGGCCGACATGGCCGCGAAACTTTCCGTGCCGACGCTGACGCGCGCCTGGCAGATGCTGTTGAAAGGCCTGTTCGAAGTGCGCGACGCCACGCGCCCGATTGCGGCGGCGGAAATGGCGCTGATCCGCCTTTCCTATGCCGCCGATCTTCCGCCGACCGACAAGCTGGTGCGGGATTTGTTGGACAGTGGCGCGCCGGTTCCGCAACGTGGCGCGTCCGCACCCGCACCTTCCGGTGGCGGTGTGCGGGCCCAAGCGGTTCGGGTGGGAGAAGGTTCGGCGAGCGCGCAGCGTGCGCCGGGGCCAACAGCGAACGCACAATCGGCACCGCTTATTCGTTCGCTGGAAGATCTGGCGGCACTGGCGCTGGCGAACAACTCGCCGATCCTGAAGGTGAATATCGAAAACGACATGCACCTTGTGCGCCTCGAACCGGGACAGATTGAATTTCGTCCGTCGGCGCGTGCGCCGCGCACGCTTGCCGCCGATCTCGCACAGAAACTGAAAGACTGGACCGGCACGCGCTGGATGGTGACGGTGGCGCGCGAAGGCGGTGCGCCCACTTTGGCCGAAGCCAAACGTGCTGCACGCGATGCGATCTTCGACAATGTTCGTCAGCAGCCTCTCGTGCGCGCGGTGCTCGACCGGTTTCCGGGTGCGGAAATCGTGGCGGTGCGCGATCTGGCCGAAGAAGAAATTGCAGCGCCCAGCGAAGAGAGGGACGAGACGTGAACCTCGGTGATCTCTTCAAACAGGCCAAGGAGATGCAATCTAGGGCCGCCGAAATGCAGAAGGCCGTCGAGCAGATCGAGGTCGAAGGCGAGTCTGGTGCCGGTATGGTGCGACTCACACTCTCCGGCAAATCCGATCTCAAGCGGCTGGAGGTCGATCCATCTTTGTTGAAGCCGGAAGAGAAGACCATTCTCGAAGATCTCATCCGCGCCGCGCATGCCGATGCGAAGGCAAAACTGGAGCGCCGCCTGGCTGATGAAATGCAGAAGATGAGCCGCGAGATGGGGCTGCCTGCGGGGCTTGGCGGATTGTTCGGCTGATGGCCTCTCTTCCTGCCGGTCCGGAAATCGAGCGCCTGATCCAGTTGCTGGCCAAACTGCCGGGATTGGGGCCGCGTTCGGCGCGCCGCGCGGCGCTGGCGCTGCTGAAGAAACGCGAAGCATTGCTCGAACCGTTGAACGCGGCCTTGCGCGATGCCGCCGCTGCCATCCGCACCTGCGAGGTTTGCGGAAATCTCGATACCACCTCGCCCTGTTCGATCTGCCGCGATCCGCGCCGCGATTCCCACGTGCTCTGCGTGGTGGAAGATGTGGCGGATCTCTGGGCGCTGGAGCGCGCGGGCGTGTTTCGGGGGCGTTACCATGTGTTGGGCGGCGCATTGTCCGCGCTCGACGGCGTAACGCCCGAACGGCTCAACGTGCCGCAATTGATGGCGCGGCTGGAGGGTGTGGACGAAGTGATCCTTGCCATGAACGCTACCGTCGAAGGCCAGACGACCGCGCACTATCTGATGGATGCACTGGAGCCCAAGGGTGTGAAGGTCACGCGCCTTGCCCACGGCGTACCCGTCGGCGGAGAACTCGATTATCTCGACGAAGGCACGCTTAACGCCGCGTTTCGCGCGCGGCGCCCGCTTTAAGACTCACTCTTCCAGATAACGCGCCGTCAAATGCGCCTTGAACGCATCGGTTGAAAGCGGCTTGCCGGTGGCGCGCTGCATCACTTCGTCGCTCGAGGCATGGAGACTTCCCACCGAATGGATGTACTTGCGTGTCCAGGCGAGCAGGGGCGCGAAATCGCCCTGCCCGAGTCGCGGCAGGATTTTCGGATCGTCTTTGGTCGCTTGTGCAAACAACTGTGCCGCCGACAGCGCGCCAAGCGTGTAGGTCGGGAAGTAGCCGAAAAATCCGGCCGACCAATGCACGTCCTGCAAACAGCCCAGCGTATCGTTTGGCGGCACGACGCCCAGCATGTCGCGATAGGCCTCGTTCCACGCTTGCGGCAGATCGGCGGGGGCGAGCTCGCCGCTCAACAATTTCTGCTCCAGCCGGTAACGCAGGATCACATGCATCGGGTAGGTGACTTCGTCCGCCTCCACGCGGATCAGGCTTGGCCGCACGCGGCGATAGATGCGAAGGATGTTGTCGTCGCCCCATTCCGGCCCGTCGCCGCCGAAGCTCTCGCGCAGCATCGGCGTGAGAAAACCGACAAACGGCTTGCTGCGGCCCGCCTGCATCTCGAACAGCAATGACTGGCTTTCGTGCAAGCCAAACCCGCGCGCCAGACCCACCGGCTGAAACGCCCAATCGGACGGCAGGCCGGATTCGTACATCGCATGTCCGGTCTCATGCACCGTCGCCATGATGGCGGACAGAAGATCGTCTTCGTGGAAGCGCGTGGTGATGCGCACGTCGCCGGGAATACCGCTGGCAAAGGGATGCGCCGTCGGATCGATGCGTCCGTGATGGAAATCGAAACCGATCTGCCGCGCAAGCGTCTCGCTGAACGCGTGCTGTTGCGCGGCCGGAAACGGCCCGGTCAATTCCGAAATCGGTGCGGCAGCTTGCCGGTCCATGATCTTTTGCATCAGGGGCGGCAGGAATGCCGAAAGATCGTCGAACAGTGGATCGATGGCGGCCATGCGCGCGCCCGGCTCATATTCGTCGAGCAACGCGTCGTAAGGCGAAAGCCCGAATGCGTCCGCCTTGATCGCCGCCACCTCGCGTTGCAGCGTGACGATCTCGCTCAGAATTGGCAGAAAACTTTTGAAATCGTTATTCTCCCGCGCCTCCTGCCAGATCTGCTGGCCGAGCGATGCCCTAGCCGACATTTCGGCTTTCAGGGGCACCGGCACGATCGCTTCCTGCCGCCAGCGACGGCGCATTTCGCGCAGATTCGCCGTTTCCCATTCGCTCAAACCTTGTGCTTCTTCGGCTTCCGCGCGGTCGAGCAATTCGCCCAGGCGCGGGTCCGCCATCTTGTCGCCGATCGCGATGCTGAGTGCAGAAAGAACCTTCGCCCGCGTTTCGGCCGCGCCGGCGGGCATCATGGTGCGGCTTTCCCATTCCAGCGTTTTCTCGGCCGCGCCCAGATGGGCGATGTGCGCGAAGGTGGAAGCGAGTTCGCTATAGGCGGAATTGGCTTTGTCCATGGGGTGTCTCGATGGCGGGCGGCAAACCATACCCCAAAATCGATCATGTCCGAATCCGGCCAGACCGCGGGCGGCTGCCGTTCCATCATCGCTGCGGATCAACAGAGATGGCTGCCATGGCAAGTGTGTGCAAGGATTTTCATGTGGATGCGCCGGTTGAAGACGTGTGGGATGCGCTGCGCGATTTCTATGCGGTGCACGAGCGCCTCGCGCCGGGTTTCCTCACCGCGATGCAGAAGGAAGAGGGCGCGCGCATTCTCACCTTCGCCAACGGCTCGGTGACGCGTGAGGTGCTGGTAAGCATCGACGACGATCGCAGACGCATCGTCTACACGATCCCCAGCGAGCGCCTCGCCTATCACGGCGCCTCGGCGCAGGTGTTCCCCGATGGCAAAGGCTGCCGCTTCGTCTGGATCACCGATCTCTTGCCCGATGCGATGGCGCCCTACATCTCGGCCCAGATGGACGAAGGCGCTAAGGCGATGACGGCGGAGCTGGAGGCACACGCGAAGGTTTCGGCTTAGCGTTCAATCTTTGGGCAGCGCCTTGTGCTCTTCGGGCGGAGACAGTTCGACCTTGGCGATGCTCTGCGCGCGGGAATCGATCTTGCGCAATGAAACGCCAATGTCGTCGAAATCCTTGTCGGTCTGGCGGAAGTGCTTGCGCAAGGATTCCACGCGCTCGCCAAGACGCTGCACGTCCTGCAACAACAGGCCCACTTCCTGCTGGATGCGGTGGGCCTGTTCGCGCATTTTGGCATCCTTCACCACGGTCTGCACCGTGTTGATGGCCAGCATCAGGATGTTTGGCGAGACCACCATCACGCCGGCACGATGAGCCCGCTGGATGACGTCGGTGAATCCGTCGTGCAATTCGGCATAGATGGATTCCGACGGCACGAACATGATCGCCGGGTTCTGCACCTCGCCGGGGATGAGATATTTCTCCGAAATATCCTTGATGTGTTTGGCGAGATCGGTGCGCACGCGGGCTTCGGCCTGTTTGCGGTCGCCGTCGGTCTTCAGGCCCGTGAAGCATTCCAGCGGGAATTTGGAATCGATCACGATCACGCCCGAAGCATTGGGAAGGCGAATGATGCAATCGGGCCGGTTGCCGTTGGAAAGCGTGGCCTGGAATTCGTAGAGCGTGGGCGGCAGGCCGTCGCGCACGATCTCTTCCATTTGCGCCTGTCCGAAGGCGCCGCGCGACTGCTTGTTGGACAGCACTTCCTGCAGGCTCACCACCTGGCCGGAAAGGGCTGTGATGTTTTTCTGCGCTTCGTCGATCACCGTGAGGCGCGTCTGGATTCCCGCCAGGCTCTCCGCCGTTTTGGTGGCGCTGGTGGAAAGCGTTTCGTTGAGGCGCTGGTTCAAAACGTCGATGCGTTCCGAAAGCGATTTCTGCAGCGCCGTCTGGCTTTCGATGGCCTGCTGGAAACGTTCGGAGATGCCGCCCTGGCTCGCGATCACCGTGTCGAGCCGCGGGTCGGGTTTCGGCGGTTCCGCGGTTGCTCGCGGCCTGCGGGCCAGAGCCAGAATCAGGGCGGCGGCCACGACGGCAGCGGCAAGGGCGAAGAGTGCAATTTCCATAGCGTTTTTAAGCGTTTCCGCGGCCTTATCTTGACCGGACGGCCACTCGCGCCTATTTCCAGCCCATGACGATACGCCCCATCCTTACCGCGCCCGATCCGCGCCTGAAAGCGGTCTCCGAACCCGTCGAAAAGGTCGATGACGAGATCCGCAAGCTGGCCGACGATCTGATCGAGTCCATGTATGCCGCCGACGGCATTGGCCTTGCCGCCATCCAGGTCGGCGTGCCCAAGCGCATGCTGGTGATGGACATCGCGCAGGCGCAAGGCAAGCGCGAGCCGATGGTCTTCATCAATCCCAAGATTGTCTGGGCGTCGGAAGAAATGGCGACGTTCGAGGAAGGCTGCCTTTCCGTCCCCGATATCTGGGACGATGTGGAACGGCCTGCAAAAATCCGCGCCGAATATCTCGACCACGACGGCAAGCAGCAGACGCTGGAAGCAGAGGGATTGCTCGCCACCTGCCTGCAGCACGAGATGGATCATCTGGAAGGCATTCTCTTCCTCGATCATCTCTCCAAGCTCAAGCGTTCGATTGCGCTGCGCAAACTCGCCAAAGCGAAACGATTGAAAGACGCGGGCTGAGCTTATGGGGTTGCGGCTCGCCTTCATGGGCACGCCGGATTTTGCCGTGCCTACGCTCGGCAGCCTGATCGCGCAGGGTCACGACATTGCCGCCGTCTATACGCAACCCCCGCGCCCGAAGGGCCGCGGGCTTGGCAGCGAACCTTCGCCGGTCGCCAAACTGGCGCAAGCGCATGGGTTGGAGGTTCGCGATCCCGTTTCGCTGAAAGGCGAAGACGCACAACGCGCCTTTGCCGATCTCGAACTGGATGCCGCCGTGGTCGTCGCCTACGGCTTGCTGCTTCCCAAAGCCATCCTCGATGCGCCGCGTCTTGGCTGTTTCAACCTGCACGGTTCTCTACTGCCGCGCTGGCGCGGTGCCGCGCCGATCCAGCGCGCGATCATGGCGGGCGATACCGAAACCGGCGTCATGGCTATGCGCATGGAAGAGGGTCTCGATACCGGCCCGGTGCTGATGGCCGAGCGCACGCCCATCGGCCGCAAAACCTATGGCGATCTGCATGACGAGCTTTCGCATCTGGGCGCCGATCTGATGGTGCGCGCGCTGGCGGCGTTGGAGCGGGACAGCATCGAAGCGGTGCCGCAATCCGGCGAACCGACTTACGCAAAAAAGATTCTGAAAGAAGAAACCCGCATCGACTGGACGAAACCGGCCCGCGAAATCGATTGCCACATCCGCGGGCTTTCCCCCGTTCCCGGCGCATGGACGGACGCGAACGACGAACGTCTGAAGGTTCTTTACGCCGAACCAGCGAATGGAAACGGCGCGCCCGGTGAAGTTTTGGACGACAGACTGACCATCGCCTGCGGCGAAGGCGCGCTGAAACTCCTGCGTTTGCAGCGCGCCGGCCGTGCGCCGATGAATGCGGACGAATTGTTGCGTGGATTTTCATTGCCGCGCGGCGCGAAGCTCGTGTGATGCGCTATCGCCTGACTATCGAATATGACGGCGGGCCGTTTTCCGGCTGGCAGCGGCAGGAGAACGGGCCGTCGGTGCAGGGCGCGCTGGAAGAGGCCATTTTCAAACTCTCCGGCGAAGACGTCACCGTCACCGGTGCCGGCCGCACCGATTCCGGCGTGCATGCGTTCGGTCAGGTCGCCCATTTCGATCTGGAAAAAGACTTTGCGCCCGACAAGGTGCGCGATGCGCTGAACTATCACATGAAACCGGCACCGGTCGCCGTGCTTGAGGCAAGCGTTGCGGACGCGGATTTCCATGCCCGCTTTTCGGCCAAGGCGCGGCACTATCTCTATCGCATCGTCTGCCGCCGTGCGCCTTTGGTGCTCGAACGCGGCCATGCCTGGCATCTTTCGCGAGATCTCGATGCCGATGCGATGCACGCAGCCGCCCAATCGCTGGTGGGCGCGCACGACTTCACGACGTTCCGCGCCGCCGAATGCCAGGCGAAATCGCCGTTGAAGACGCTCGACGTGCTTGACGTTTCGCGGCTTGCCGATGAAATCCAGATCCGCGCGTCAGCGCGCTCCTTCCTGCATCATCAGGTGCGCTCGATAGTGGGTTCGCTCAAACTCGTCGGCGAAGGCAAATGGCATCCGCGCGAGATGAAGCGCGCACTGGAAGCAAAAGATCGCACCGCCTGCGGGCCTGTGGCGCCAGCGGAAGGGCTCTATCTGGTGAAAGTCGATTACTGAGCAGCGCCGCTATTCGGACCTGATCTGGTTTGCGCTGCGCAAGATGATCTCCTGCTTGCCGCGATAGAGCTGCAATGGCCCCGTGACGACGACCTTCTGCCCTTCCAGCGCTTCTATATTCGGAAACTTGCCCGCGTCCTCCGGCCAGATGACGGCGGTGAACTCGTTGTCGGGATAGGTTCCGCCCATGTCGACGAACGTGGCTCCGGAACGATGGGCGGTGTAGACCTCATCGACAACGCCTTCGACGGTGGCGTTTTCGCCCACCTGACCGTTCACCGTCTCCGAAGACGAGTGCGCCAGTGCCATGGCCGCCATGCCCGCGAGTGCCACGGCCGCGATCCCGAACTTGATCATCGCGAAATCTCCTCCAGCCTGCTCGCAAGAGTAGAAATGCTGACTGAAAGGCGCGTTTATAGAATCGCTAAAATTGATTGGAATGTTGCTCTAAGCGGTTGGTTGCAGATCGATCAGTTCGACATCGCCGGGGTTGATGGCGCTGCCGAAGAAGATTTCGCCGATCCTTGCGAAGCGGTCCGGCGCATCGGTCACGAGGAATTTGTGCGAAACGGAGCTATTGCTGGCTTCGATTTTCTTCTCCTTCAGCAATGTCTCGACCGCTGCCGCCGTCGTTACCGCACTGTCCACCAGTTCGATATCGCCCGCCACGCGCGCGATCACCGGCTTCAACGCGGGATAATGCGTGCAGCCAAGCAAAAGGCATTTGGGTTTCGGAACGGTTGCCAGCAGCGGATCGAGATAGCGATGCGCGATGGCATCGGCGATGGGGCCGGCGACCAATCCTTCTTCCGTCATGGGCACGAAAAGCGGGCAGGCCTGTTGCACGATGGGCGCATCGGTGCCGAGTGCACGGATGGCGGCGCGATAGGCACCGCCTTTGACCGTGCCTTCAGTTGCGATCACCGCAATCGGTCCGTCAGGTGCCGCCGTAACGGCTGCTGCCGCACCCGGTTCGATCACGCCGATCACCGGCAGGGGCGAAAGCGCTTCGCGCAGCGCAGGCAACGCGACCGATGCCGTGTTGCAGGCGATCACCACCATCTTCACACCGCGGTCCATCAGCGCGCGCGCGGCCTGCAGCGCATAACGCCTCACCGTGTCCGCACTCTTGGTGCCATAAGGAAGCCGCGCGGTGTCGCCCAGATAAAGAAAGCTCTCCTTCGGCAGTCGCTCGGTGAGCGCGCGCATCACCGTGAGCCCGCCCATACCGGAATCGAACACGCCGATGGGAGAGTCGTTCATTTCGGCGGATTGGCGAAATAAGCGTCGAGCACGGCTTGGTAGATGTCGGTCAGTCGCTGGATTTCGGAAACGGGAACGCACTCGTCCACCTTGTGCATGGTCGAACCGGAAAGACCCAACTCCACAACGGGGCAATGCTCCTTGATGAAGCGCGCATCCGACGTGCCGCCGCCAGTGGAAAATTCGGGCGCTTTCCCGGTGATGTTTGTCACGGCCTGCGAAACAAGCTCGGTGAACGGCCCCGGCTGCGTGAGAAACGCGACGCCGCTCGTCTGCGAGGTGATCGAAATCTCGCCGCCCATTTCGTGCGCCACGTCTTTTGCCACGGTCTCGATGCGGTGCTTCAGCGTGTCGGGCGTGTGCAGGTCGTTAAAGCGGATGTTGAAGCGCGCGGTGGCTTCCGCCGGGATGACGTTGGTCGCGTCATTGCCCACATCGATGGAGGTGAACGAGAGCGTCGAAGGCTCGAAATGCGGCGTGCCGTTGTCCAGCGGCTCGCCCGACACGCGGTTGATGAACACCGCGAGAATGGGAATGGGATTGAGCGCACGCTGCGGATAACCCACATGGCCCTGCACGCCGCGCACGGCCACGCGGAAATTGATGGAACCGCGCCGCCCGATTTTCAGCGTGTCGCCGGAGGTGACCGCAGAGGTCGGTTCGCCCACGATGCAATGATCGATGGGTTCGTTGTTGCCCGAAAGCCAGGCGAGCATCTTCTTCGTGCCATTGATCGAGATGCCTTCCTCATCGCCGGTGATGAGGAAGCTGATCGAACCGTTGAGCGTGCCTTTCGCAAGATGGCGTTCGGCTGCGGAAGCAAACGCGGCAATCGCCGATTTCATGTCGGACGCACCGCGCCCATAGAGCATGCCGTCCGCGATCTCGGCTCCGAACGGATCGTGTTTCCACTGCGTATCATCGCCCGCCGGCACCACGTCGGTGTGTCCGGCGAAGCAGAAATGCGGCGCGCCGCTTCCGATACGGGCATAGAGGTTTTCCACCGCCGCCGTGCCCGCTTCTTCGAAACGCAATCGCTTGCAGGCAAAGCCCAACGGTTTGAGCGCCGCTTCCAGAACAGCCAGTGCGCCCGCATCCTCCGGCGTCACCGACGGGCAGCGGATCAGGGCTTGCGAAAGAGCGACGGCGTCGATGGGCATGGCGGCGTTTCAGTCCCGCAGCAATTCGTTGATCGAGGTTTTGGCGCGGGTGCGCTCGTCCACGCGTTTGACAATCACCGCGCAATAGAGCGACGGCTTGCCGTTGCCGCCGCCCATCGTGCCGGCAACGACGACGGAATAGGGCGGGACCTTGCCGTAGAAGATTTCGCCGGTCTCGCGATCGACTATCTTTGTCGACTGGCCGAGATAGACGCCCATCGACAGCACCGAACCTTCGCCCACGATCACGCCTTCGGCAACTTCGGAACGCGCACCGATGAAGCAGTTGTCCTCGATGATGACGGGATTGGCCTGCAGCGGCTCCAACACGCCGCCGATGCCGACGCCGCCGGAGAGATGGCAATGCTTGCCGATCTGCGCGCATGATCCGACCGTTGTCCAGGTGTCGACCATCGTGCCTTCGCCCACATGGGCGCCCAGATTGACGAAGCTCGGCATCAGCACCGCGCCCTTGGCGATGAAGGCCGAACGGCGCACGACGGCACCCGGCACCGCGCGAAAGCCTGCGTCGCGGAAGCGCTGCTCTGACCAGTCGACGAATTTGGAATCGACCTTGTCCCACCAATGCGCGCCGCCCGGTGCGCCTTCGATGGGTTTCATGTCTGTGAGGCGAAACGACAGCAGCACTGCTTTCTTCAGCCATTGATGCACATGCCACTCGCCCTGGAATTTTTCCGCCACGCGCGCCTTGCCGGAATCGAGCGCGTCGAGGGCGGCTTCCACCGCATCGCGCACTGGCCCGTATGTGGTGAAGCCCAGCGTGTCGCGCCTTTCCCAGGCGTCCTCGATGATGCGTTCGGCGTCGGCGAGCGATGTCATGGTCTATGTCCTGATGGTCCTGAGGAAGTGGGCGAGATCGTGGGTCTCATAGTCGATATTCTCGGGCCCCGCGACGGGAAATTCCGGGCCCTGCTTCGACCAGTGTGAATCGTTCTTTACCCAGACCGTGGTCATTCCCAGAGCGTGCGCCGGCACCAGATTGCGGGAAATGTCCTCGAACATCGCGGCCTTTTTGGGGTCGATGCCCGAATGGTCGAGGATGTGGCGATAGGCTTCCGCGAGCGGCTTGGGCGTGAAGCGCGTGGTGCGGATGTCCCAGATGTCTTCGAAGAAGTCGGTGAGGCCCGTGCGGATCAGCACGCGCTCGGCATGGTGACGGCAGCCGTTGGTGAAGATGAAACGCCTGCCGGGGAGTGCAGCGATGGCCTCGATCATATCGGCATCCACATCGATGGCGGCGAGGTCGATGTCGTGGACTTCTGCCAGGAATTCCTCCGGGTCGGCGTCGTGCAGCTTGATGAGGCCGGTGAGCGTGGTGCCGTGGTCGCGGTAATAGGCTTTCTGGATGCGGCGGGCTTCCTCGGCGTCCACATTCAGGAAGCGCATGACAAAGGCCTGCATCCGGCGGTCTATCTGGGCGAAGAGGTCGGAATCCGGCCGGTAAAGGGTGTTGTCCAGGTCGAAGACCCAGGTCCGGATATGGCGGAAATCGGGGGCGGTCGGCATGGCGGCGGACGATGGGCGAAGCCCGTTCGGCCCGCAAGGCCCAGCCGGTAACCAAGTCCCTTCAAGGAACCTTAAGGGCAGGACAGGGAAACTGGGCCATCCGGGAGGCGGATATGCCCAATTCCGGCGCCAAACCACAGGCGCCCGACAAACTCTCGCAGGACGAGATCCTCAAGATCCTTGAGGAGCGGGAGAAGTCCACCCATCACGAACTGGCCAGCCGCATCGATGCGGGGCCGGACGTGTTGCTGTATCTGGCGACCAAGGGCGCGGCGGTGATCCGCCGGGCGGTGGCGGCCAATATGGCGACGCCCGCACAGGCCAATCGCCTTCTGGCAGACGACGAAGATGACGAGGTGCGCGTCGAGCTGGCGCGCAAGATCGGCCGATTGATGCCGGACCTCAACAAGGAAGAGAACGAGAAGCTCCGCGCGCTCACAATCGAAACTCTGGAGAAACTTGCCAACGACCAGTTGCCGCGCGTGCGCGCGATCCTGGCGGAGGAGATCAAGTCGCTCGACTGCGTGCCGAAGAAGGTGATCCGCAAGCTGGCCGTCGATCTGGAGATGATTGTGGCGGCGCCGATCCTGGAATATTCGCCGCTGCTTTCAGATGCCGATCTGATGGAAGTGATCGCCACCGCCAAGGCGGGCGAGGCGTTGACGGCGATCGCCAAGCGCAAATTCCTGAGCGCCAATGTGGCCGATGCGATCGTGACTTCGCTCGATGTTCCGGCGGTTGCCGCATTGCTCGCCAATCCGGATGCGGACGTGCGGGCAAAGGCGCTGGAGGACATTATCGAGCGGGCGGAGAAAATCAGGTCGTGGCACCAGCCGCTCGTCATGCGGGCCGATCTCTCGCAGCGGGCGATCAAGCGGATTGCATCGTTCGTGGGCGCGGCGCTGATTGACATGCTGGGCAAGAACCACAAGCTCGATCCCGGAACGCGCAATCACCTGAACCTTCAGATGCGCCGGCGCATCGAGTCGGGCGAAGATGCGCATCGCAGCGAGGAAGATCTGGCGACGAACGAAGTCGAAACGGCCAGGCGCAAAGGCAAGCTCGACGACGCGTTCGTCGATAGCGCGGCGCAAGCGGGCAAGCGCGAGGTTGTCGTGCTGTCGCTATCCTCGCTTGGGCATGTGCCGGTGGAGACGGTTCGCAAGATTTTGCAATTCCGCTCTGCCAAACCGATCACAGCCCTTGTGTGGCGCGCCAAGCTCAGCATGCGGGTGGCGTTTCGGATTCAGCGTTTTGTGATGAAATTGCCGGCCTCCGAACTTTTGCCGGCGCGGGACGGGGTGCGGTTTCCGCTCAGCGAAGACGAGATGCGCTGGCATCTCAGCTATTTCAATGTGGGGACGTGATTAGTCCCTTGGGGCCAACGCGCGCCACATAGCCGTCGCGGCCTTTCACATTGGTTTCGGCAAAGCCCGCTTCGCGCATGCCGCGCTCCTTGCACTTGTCCTTGCCCTGGATTTCGAAAGCGATGTCGGCGACGCAGAATTTCATCGCGCCCGGCGTGAGCGGCTTCTTGCCGGGAATGTCGGCCAGCACATAGATACGGTCGGTCTTCAAGGGATCGCTGATCGCGGTGGCGCAATTGGCGGGCGGGACTTTCCACCAGCCGCGGCTCACCCAGTTGTTGCCGTTCTTCTGGCCAATGGCGGCCCAGAAGGGCGAGGTCGTTGCGTTGCAGACGGAATAGCCCGCGGGCGATGCGGTTTTGACGGCCGTATCTTCCAGCGCCTTGAACAATTGGTCGTCGGTGTATTTGCGCGGCAGCTTTGCCTTGCCGCGGAAAGTGGAAAGAGCGGTTTCGGTCTGCTTGTCGTCGGTGCCGTCGATCTTGGGAATCTTGTAGCCGTTGTCGGAGAGCAGGCGCTGGATGCCGGCCATGCGGGCGAGCGACAGGGTGGTGATGTCGGGTTTGCCGGTGAGCGTTTCGGTGAAGTCGGTCTTGCGGCCGGTGTTGATCTGGCTGAAACCTACGGCGAAGGCATCGTCTTGCGTGCAGCGGCCAAGCGGCGGCGCGGTGGACGCGAAATTGCCGTGCTTGACGCAGAACTTCGCGTTGCCGCCCCAGGCGCGCGAAGGCCCGGAATGCGAGCGGGAAGATTGCGCGTAGACATAATAAGGTGGGGATTTCAGCGGGCCGGAGATCGCATCTGCGCAAGCGCCGGGTTGAAGGCGCGTCCAGCCTTGCGTGGCGATGTTGGGTTTGGCCGCATATGCCGTTGCCGCGTAGAGAATGTAACTCGTGCGATTGCAGAGCTTGAGGCTTGCGCTGGCGGGCGCCGCCGCGAAAAGGGCGGCGAAAAAAAGAAGGGGTAGGGGTGTGCGCCGCCCAATCATTCCATAAAGAATCTCATTCCGCCGTGATCATGGTGCCGGCGCCGTGCTCGGTGAAGAGTTCGAGCATCAGCACATGCGGGATGCGGCCATCGAGGATGACGGCGGCCTTCACGCCGGAGACCACCGCATCGATCGCGGTTTCGATCTTGGGGATCATGCCGCCGGAGATCGTACCGTCCGCGATCAGCGCGCGCGCGTCGGCCACGGTCAATTTCGGGATCAGCTTTCCTTCCTTGTCGAGCACGCCTTCGACATCGGTGAGAAGGATCAGGCGTTCGGCGGTCATGGCGCCGGCGACCGCGCCCGCCACCGTGTCCGCATTGATGTTGTAGGTCTCGCCCTTTTCGCCCACGCCGATGGGGGCGATGACCGGAATGAGATCGGATGCGATGATGGTGCGAAGGATATTGGGCGAAATCTTTTCCGGTTGGCCGACGAAACCCAGATCCACCTTCTCGCCGTTCTTGGCAACGTGATCGATCTTGCGGGCAACGATCAGATTGCCGTCCTTGCCGGAAAGTCCCACGGCCTTGCCGCCCGCCGCGTTGATGCCGCTGACGATCTGTTTGTTGATGGAGCCGGTGAGCACCATCTCCACCACGTCGACGGCGGCGGCATCGGTGACGCGCAAACCGTCCACGAAGCTCGATGCGATGTTGAGCTTCTTGAGCATGGAGCCGATCTGCGGGCCGCCGCCATGCACCACCACGGGATCGATGCCCGTCTGTTTCATCAGCACGATGTCCTGCGCGAAATGCTGGCTCACGCCGCCTTCCATGGCGTGGCCGCCATATTTCACGATGATGGTCTTGTTGTCGTATTTCAGGATGAAGGGCAGCGCCTCCACCAGCACCCGCGCGGTGGAACGCCAGCGCGCCATCACCCGCAAGTTCCGGTCCTGGGTCGTTTCGTCCTGAAGCGCCATGTGGGGGGAGCCGATCGAAAAGCGGGCGGGTTATAGCGGCAAAGTCACAGGGCCGCCAGCGCCGCCAGATGGGCGCGAAGCCCTTCCAATCCTTGGCCTTTCAGGGCGGACGTGCCCTCCACCGCCGGGTAGGCCGCAACATGTTTGCGCGATTCCACAAGCGTGGTTTCGCGAACCTGCGCGGCGGCGGCGGGCTTCAACTCGTCGAGCTTGGTGAGCACGATGAGATAGGAGACGGCCGCCTTGTCGAGCAGGTCCATCACCGCGCGGTCGATCTCGCCCACGCCCCGGCGCGCATCGATGAGAAGTGCCACGCGTTTCAGGCTGGCTCGCCCCTGAAGATACGCGAAGATCATCCGCTGCCATTCGGCGGCGAGCGTTTTGGACGCCTTGGCGTAGCCGTAACCCGGCAGGTCCACCAGGATCAGCTTTTGGCCCAAGTTGAAGAAATTGATCTCGCGCGTGCGGCCCGGCGTGTTGGAGACGCGGGCCAGCGCCTTTCGTCCCGTCAGCGCATTGATGAGCGAGGATTTGCCGACATTGGAGCGGCCGACGAAGGCCACTTCGGGAAGCGAGACAGGCGGCAGGTTTTCCGCGCTCGTCGCACCCCAGAAGAAATCGCACGCGCCCGCAAACAATTTGCGCGCGGTTTCGGGATCGATCGTGTGGTCGTCGTCGAGTGTCATGGCGCGCTGCTTACACGGTCTGGTCGGGCTTGTGCAGCTTGTCTGCCATGCGGATGAGCGTGTCCGTTTCGCGGATGAGTGCTGTGACTTCCTTGCGGAGCGCGATCATCTTTCCGCTGTAACGGCCGTGCTTCAGCCGGTTCCGGTTGCGCAAGGGCGCACCGCGCTTGGGCAGGTGGGGCGGGGGCAGCAAAGTTCCTTTGAACCTCAGCTTTTGAAAACAGGGGGGTGGGAGGGGGTATCCCTCTCCGACCGCTCGAAACAGCGGGCGATGGCGGCGGTCATCAGCCCAAGCTGGGCCTCGATCTCGATTTCGGCCCGGGAGCGGGCATTAGGCGGTAAAATAGCGGTTTGTGACATGACTTCTCTCCTTCATAGGGAAAGAAGTATAGGAATTTTATACGGGATTGCAAGCCTATAGAGCGGTGAAAATGGTTTGCAAGTCATGCTGCTATTGCGGAGTAGTCATAAGTGAATATGAAGAACTGGGTGCGAGTATAGTTTAGGGAATGCGGGCGAATAACGGGGGGCTGAGAAATGAAAGTGCGATTCCAAGGGTTCGTATTCAATGCGGGTGATGGCATAACCTTGGACGAATTCGCCAATATTTTAGTCGGAAATTCGAGCGAGAAAACTCAACACCTATTCAACGAACATAACCGCATTTTTCTATTCGAGAATAAGTCCGATGCCGAGTTCTACACCGGGTTGATGATAACAATTAAAGACCAAAAGACATTCTGTGAATTACAAGAAATAGGCGGGAAATTTAAGATCAAAGTTTCGGAGCTCGAGAAAGGTTCTCAGCTCATGGATTTCAATTTCTTCGTACTCCATAGAAAAACCTTCGCAGGCGTCTATCAGCATTATCATGCGTCATGCAGTGCGCCGCAGTTCGGATATTTCACCAAACATTTTTTTTGGGGGCCGGAGCGCACAAAACGTCGCGATCAAGAAACGGCGCGCCTGATAAAAACCGGAAAGCAGCCTGCCGTTGCTGAAAAGCTTGCCAAAAAGAAATTCCGGAAAACATTGCGCTTCGACTTATATTACAAACCAGACGACTTCTCAAAGATATTGAAATCAATGTCAGAAATTCGGAGCGCGCAATATGAAATAAGCACCAAGGCGGTCAGTAATGACGCGTTTGTACCGCACACTATTCCATTGAAGCGAATACAGAGAAAAATTGTTTTTGAGCAAAAAAAAGATATCGAGCAAATAGCTGACAAGTTTTCCAAATTTGTAAAGGACAAACATATAACCAAGGGAAAGGTATTTGCTGTCGATAATATAGGGGTCGATCGCCCTATTGATATTCAGCGAAATGTAGAAGGGTTTGGCGAATTTGAGTTTGACGATGTGGCGGCCGAGATCGATTTGGATCTCGAAAAGTTTTCGGAGTCGTGGGTAATTAAAAAACTTCTCGAGGCGGCACGTGCCAACAAGGTTCTGTTTTGCGAATGACGTTTTTAACAGCAAGAGGATGGTTGGCTGTTACTGGAGCAGTGTCGGCCGGTATTGCAATTATTGGCTTCTCGGAACTTGATACTAGGAGCCGGACACTCGTCTTAAATTTCTTCCAAGAGCATCTGCGCGAACCGTTATTTGTGGGGCTTCTCACAGTGGCGGCGTTCTTGTTTTCTCTTCAGACATTCATAGTCGTGACTATGAAAGAGCATGTGTATGATACAGAAGCATACGCAGATAGAGTAGAGCAACTGAAGGCGCTCAACCCAAAAATAAAGCGATATCAACCGTTAGACAATTTTTCGTACTTGTTGTTTCTCGCAATCTTGCTGTGCTTCCTTTCTGCAGTTCTGCAGTTTTCGATTGGTCTGGTCGATGCACCGTGGGCAGGTTTCATGTCGCTGTTCGGTGCCGTGTGGTCAATAGAAATGATTTTTGTCTCTCTGTTTTATCTGCAACGTAACCTTAGGTCGTGGTTCGACATCTTAGATAAAGGACAAAAATAATTCGGAGCGTTGGCCGTCGCTACTCCCCCACCTGCGCCTTCGCCCTCGCAGACTTGAAATCCTCGAAAATCTGGATCGGTGTGCCGGTGCGTTTCATCATCACGATCTGTTGCAGGATCGAGAGCAGGTTGTTCCACGTCCAGTAGATCACCAGGCCCGCCGGGAATGTGGCGAGCATGAAGGTGAAGATGAGCGGCATGAAGAGGAACATCTTGGCCTGAACCGGATCGGCGGGCGCGGGGTTCAGTTTCGTCTGCACGAATTGCGTGACGCCCATCAGGATCGGCCAGATGCCGATGGAGAGGAATGTCAGATGCGTGTCGAAGAAGCTCGGTACATGATAGGGCAGAAGGCCGAACAGGTTGATGATCGAGGTCGGGTCATGCGCCGACAGATCCCTGATCCAGCCGAAGAACGGGGCGTGGCGCATTTCGATGGTGACGAACAGCACTTTATACAGTGAGAAGAACACCGGAATCTGGATCAGCATCGGCAGGCAGCCCGAAACCGGGTTGACCTTCTCGCGCTTGTAGAGCTCCATCATCTCCTGCTGCTGGCGCGTGCGGTCGTCGGCGAAGCGGGTGCGGATTTCCTCGACCTTGGGCTGCAGCTTCTTCATCCGGCTCATCGAGCGGTAGGACGCATCCGCCAGCGGGAAGAACAGGATCTTCACCGACACGGTGAGCAACAGGATCGCGAGGCCGAAATTGCCGACGAGTTTGTAGAACTCGTCCAGCACCAAAAACATCGGCCGGGTGATGAAGAAGAACCAGCCCCAGTCGATCGCATAATCGAAGCCCTGGATGCCGTAGGTGCTCTCGTAATCGCGCAGGGTCTTGACCACCTTGGCGCCCGCGAAAAGCTGCTGCTTCACGCTGATCGTCTGGCCGGGCGCGATGCTGCGCGGATCGAGGCGGTAATCCGATTGGTAATCGGTGCGGCCGTTCGACTGGCTGATCGAATAATTGGCTTCGAACTTTTCGCTCTGCGGCGGGATGACGGTCGCCATCCAGTATTTGTCGGTGATGCCCACCCAGCCGCCGGTGGCGGAGAATTTCTGCGACGGCTCTTCGGGCTTGAGATCGGCATATTTGGTGTATTTCGCACCGTCCGCATAACCCACGAACCCTTCGTGCACGACCCAGAAATGCTGCGTGTTGGGAAGGCCGTCGCGCGCGACGGTGGCGTAAGGATAAAGCGTGGCTTCGGCGGACCCCGCGTTCTTCACGCTGTCCGTCACGTTGAACATGTATTGATCGTCGACCGTGATGGTGCGCGTGAAGACAAGGCCGTGGCCGTTGTTCCATTCGAGCGTGACCGCGTGGCCGGGCGTGAGCTTGTCACCGCTTTTCAAAGTCCACGGCGTGTCGTCGCCGGGCACGGGCGTCTTGCTGCCATTGGGCGCGAGCCAGCCGAATTCGGCGTAATAGGGATATTCCGAAGACTGCCGCGACAGCAGCACGATCTCCGCCGATTTGGGATCGACCGTTTCGCGGTATTTCTTCAGGCGCAGATCGTCGAAGCGCGCGCCCACCAGGCTGAACGAGCCATCGACCGTCGGCGTGTCGATGACGATGCGCCGTCCGGTGTTGCGCGCGACGTTCTTCGGCGCGGACGGTGCGTTGTTCGCTTGCGGCGTGGGCGATTTGTGCTGCTGGGCGATCTCGGCCTGTTTGGCGGCCTGCTCCGCCTTCATCTTGGGCGTGGCGATGAAGTACTGCCAGCCGAAGATCACGGCGAAGCTGAGCACGATGGCGATGATGAGATTCTTGTTGTCGTTCATGGCTACCGTTTCGGGACCGGATCGAAGCCCGACGAACCGCCGAGCCAGGTGATGGGATGGCACCGCGCAATGCGCCGCGCGGCGAGATAAAGGCCTTTGAAGGGACCATGCGTTTCGAGCGCTTCGAGCGCATAGGCCGAGCACGTCGGCTCGAAACGGCAGGACGGCGGAAGCAGCGGCGAGACGGCAAGCCGGTAAAGGCGGATCGGCGCCTTCAACGCTTCAATCGCAAGGGTGCGAAGCCAGGCCATCAGGTTGCGGGGTCCTTTTTGCCAAGCCTCTGGTGAGCTTGGGCCAGGGCGGCCTTCAGGTCGTCCAGAAGGCCCGGATAGTCGCGGGTCAAGGTGCCGGCGCGGGCAACCAGAACATAGTCATGGCCTTTCAGCCCATAAAGGGGAAGAAGCGCCTGCGCCGCAGCCCTGAGCCGCCTTTTGGCCCGGTTGCGCTCCACCGCCCCGCCGATCTTGCGGGTGGCGGTGAAGCCGACGCGCAGATCGGTTTCCGCGTTCGGGCAGAGTTCGAGGGTGACGGAGGGACGGACCTGCCTTATGCCCTTTTGGGCGCGCAGGAAATCGGCACGTTTTTTCAGCCGATTCAATGGGATAGAATGGTTAGGCCGAGAGCTTCTTGCGGCCGTGGGCACGGCGGCGCGCCAGGACCTTGCGGCCACCCGCCGTCGCCATGCGCGAGCGGAAGCCGTGGCGGCGCTTGCGGACGATCTTCGAGGGCTGAAAAGGGCGCTTCATGGGTCTGGCTCGCCAATTGGGTCTAGGCTGTAAAAGAGCGGTGCTTCTAGGGGAGGGGTAGCGGGGCTGTCAACCTCCGCACCCTGCCACTAGTTGGGGAGCCATGCGCGGTTCGGAAGGGGCGCATGAAGGCACGGCGCGCCACTTTATTTCCGCGCCGCTTGCCTGTTTTCTTCCTGCCGGATGGATCGCCCCACTCGCTCCGGATTGAGAGGGCCCCTGAGGCTGGTCTCGCACTCGCTCTCCGGGCGGTTGCTGCTGCTCACGCTGTTCTATGTGCTGATCAGCGAGGCGGTGATCTCGGTGCCCACCATCGCGCGTTATCACCGCGAATTGTTGGTCTCGCACATCGAATCCGCCGAGATCGCGATTCTGCCGTTCACCGAAATCGGCGGCGAACAGTTCTCGCCCGGCTTGCGGCGGCAATTGCTGATGCGCGCGGGCGCGGATGCCGTGATGCTGAAACGGCGCGAGCAGCGCGAACTGTTTCTGGTGCAGGGGATGCCGGAGACGCTGGACCGCACCATCGATCTTTCGCGGCCCGGACTTTGGTATGAGATCGAGGAGGCGCTGAACTGTCTCTTCATGGGCGGGGACCGGATGCTGCGCATCATCTCCGCCACGCAGATACCCAAAGCCGAAACGGTGGAAGTGATTGTCGGCGAGGCGCCGATACGCGCGGCACTGCTGGTTTATTCCGAACGCACCTTGCTGGTGGGGTTGCTGATCTCGATCGTGGCGGCGGTGCTGGTGTTTTTGAGTTTGTATTTCGTGCTGGTGCGGCCGATGCGCCATATCACCAACGCGATGGTGCGGTTTCGCGAAAACCCGGAAGATCCGGCGCGCATTGTGGCGGCAACCGCGCGGCGTGACGAGATCGGGATTGCGGAACGCGAGTTGGCGGCGATGCAGCGCGACATCTACGGCTCGCTGCAACAGAAGACGCGGTTGGCAGCACTTGGGTCGGCGGTTGCGAAGATCCAGCACGATCTGCGGAACATCTTGTCGAGCGCACAACTGGCATCCGAACGGTTGACGGCGATTGACGATCCGGTGGTGAAGCGATTGACGCCGCGATTGGTGGCATCGCTCGACCGCGCGGTGTCGCTTGCCACCAACACGCTGCGTTATGGCCGCGCGGACGAACGCACGCCGGAACGCAAGGCCGTGTTGCTGGCGTCGGTGGTGAACGAAGTGGGCGAGTCGGTGCGGCTGGCGACGACATTGTCGTTCGAGAACAGGGTCGATCCCTCGCTGAAAGTGGAAGCGGATGCCGAGCAATTGCATCGCATTCTGTTGAACCTCGTGCGCAATGCGGTGGAGGTTTTGCACGCTTGCAGGAACGGTACGATTTCCGTGCGGGCCGCGCGCGAAAATGGCGGGGTGAAGATCAGCATCTGCGACAACGGCCCCGGCGTGCCGGATGCGATGCGCGCGAAATTGTTTCAGCCGTTTGCGACGGCTGCCAAGCCCGGCGGATCGGGGCTGGGGCTTTCGATTGCGCGCGATCTGGCGCGGCTGCATGGCGGCGATGTCACTTTGGACGAAACGGGGCCGCGCGGTACGACGTTTTGCGTCTTCCTTCCGGACCGCACATGACCTGGGACCCGAAGAATTATCTGAGCTTTGCCGACGAACGCACGCGCCCCGCCGCCGATCTCCTGGCGCGCGTGCCTGATGTTGCGCCTGCGCGCGTCGCCGATCTGGGCTGCGGGCCGGGCAATTCGACCGCGCTGTTGGTGGCGCGTTGGCCCGGCGCTTCGGTCGATGGTGTGGATTCCTCCGATGCGATGCTGAAACAGGCCGGTGACTCGGGCGTGAAAGCGAACTGGATTCTCGCCGATCTCGCGCAATGGTCTGCATCTCGGCCTTACGATGTGGTCTATTCCAACGCGACCTATCAATGGCTGCCGGATCACCGTTCGCTGTTGCCGCGACTGTTTGGTTTCGTGAAGCCCGGCGGCACGTTTGCGTTCCAGGTGCCATGCAATTTCAACGCGCCATCGCACAATCTGATGCGCGAAGTGGCGGAAGCAGGGCCATGGGCCGCGAAGCTGCGCAATGTGCGCGAGGCGAGCGTGCTGTCGCCCGATTCCTATTACGATATTCTCTCGCCGCTCTCGCGCTCGCTCGACATCTGGGAAACGACCTATCTGCAGGTGCTGGATGGCGACGATCCCGTGTTCCGCTGGGTGAGCGCCACGGGGCTGCGTCCCTTTGTGCAGGCGCTCGATGGGGCACAACGCGAGGCGTTCAGCGATGCTTATCGCGCAAGGTTACGCCAGGCCTATCCCAAACGCGCGGACGGCAAGACGCTGTTTGCGTTCCAGCGGTTGTTCGCGGTGGTGGCCAAATAGACTTACCTCCCCCTACGCGGGGAGGTCGACATCGCGGAGCGATGGCGGGCGGGGGGAAGTTTCAACGAGCGCGGCGCGCGAAGGCCCCACCCGGTCGCGTGCCGATGCACGCGCCCGACCTCCCCGCGTAGGGGGAGGTAAGTGGAGCGCTTAATCCCCTCTTACATTCCCCGGCCGCCGCACGTCGGAGCCGCCGATATAGCCGTATTTGGTTTTCTCGATGATGTTGAGGCCGCTTTCGAGGTTGGCGGTGCGTACCGTGTGGCCCATCGCTTCGAGGTCGGGCTGGAGGGCGGTGATCGGGGTGCCGGCTTCGAGGATCGTCGGGCCGTTCATGTTGGCGTGATGCGGCATGGCGGCTGCCTGTTGCGGCGTCAGGTGGCCGTCGATCAAATCGATCAGCGACTCCACGACATAAGGAATGATCACCGGGCCGCCGGGAGAGCCGGTTGAAATCCAGAACGCGCCATCTGGTTTGAAGACGATGGTGGGCGACATCGCGCTCATCGGGCGTTTGCCGGGGCCGGGCGCGTTGGCGACGGGTTTGCCGTCGCGTTCCGCTTCGAACGAGAAGTCGGTGAGTTCGTTGTTGAGCATGAATCCCGCGGCCATCATTTCTGAGCCGAAGGCGAATTCGATGGTCGTGGTCATCGAAACCACCTGGCCGGAATCATCGACGATGGAGAGGTGGCTGGTGCCGGGCAGTTGCGGCGTGCGTTGCGGAGCATAGTCGGCGCGCTTCATCGGCGGGTTGCCGGCGGTGGCGGCGCCCATGTCGTGTTTCTCGTCGATCAGTTTGGAGCGGTCGGCGAGATAGGTCTCGTCGATCAAGCCGGAAACCGGCACGTTGATGACATCGGGATCGCCCAGATATTTGGCGCGGTCGGCATAGGCCAGACGCTCCGCTTGCGAAACCAGATGCACTTCGGAGAGCGAATTGGGCGCGAGCTGTTTTTCGGTGAAGCGTTCGAGCATGCCAAGAATCTGCAGGATCGCCACGCCGCCGGAACTGGGTGGGCCCATGGAGCAGAGCCTGTAGCTGCGATAGGTGCCGCAGACAGGGTCTCGCTCGATGGCGCGATAGCCCGCAAGATCGTCCAACGTCATCGTGGTGCGGTTGATCGGCGCGTTGTTCACCTTGTCGATAATCGCTTGCGCGATCTCGCCGGAATAAAATGCTTTCGCACCGTCTTTGGCGATGGCGCGCAATGTTTTGGCAAGTTCGGGATTTTTCTTCACTTCGCCTTCGGCAAGCGGCGTTCCGTCCGGGTGATAGAAATAGGCTTTGAAATCGGGCATCTGCGCCATTTGCGGAAATTCGCGGATTTCCTCGGCGAGCTTGCCGCTGATCTTGAAGCCGTTTTCCGAAAGCCTGATCGCGGGCGCAAACAGTTTGGCCCATGGCAGCTTGCCGTATTTCTGGTGCGCCATCTCGAACATCGCGATGTCGCCGGGAATGCCGACGGACAATCCGCCGGGCACCGCGTCGAAATGCGGGCGCGGCTTGCCGTTTGCATCGAGGAACATGGTGGGTTTGGCGGACGCGGGCGCGGTTTCGCGGCCGTCGAAGCTGGTGATGCGGCCGGTCTTCTTGTCGTAGAGGAGCATGAAGGCGCCGCCGCCGATGCCGGAAGATTCCGGTTCGACGAGGGTAAGAACCATCTGTGCCGCGATGGCGGCATCGACCGCGGAACCGCCCTGACGCAGGATCTCCAGACCGGCTTCGGTGGCATAAGGATTTGCCGCCGCGATCATGTGTTTCTGCGCGGGCTTTTCGAAAGCCAATGCGCCGAACGACGTCGCGGGCAGGATTGCTACCAGAGCAAAAAGCACAGCGAATTTCAGGGATTTCATGGCGGCCTCTTTATTTCGCGGGCGGCAGAGATTGGCCGGGAATGACAAGGAAATGCAAACCGCGCTAACCTTTTTTAATGGCGAAGCCGGGCCGCAGAAATCTCATAACGGACGTCGCGGGTCTGCGCGTCGGCGAAGCGCATGATGACGCCGTTCGCACCGGCGTGACGGTTTTGCTGGGCGATGCGCCGTTTGTGGCGGCGGCGGATGTGCGCGGCGGCGCGCCGGGATCGCGCGATATCGAAGGGCTCGATCCGGTGATGCTGGCGCCGCCGGTGGATGCGCTGGTGCTTTCTGGCGGATCGGTGTTTGGGCTCGATGCCGCGGGCGGCGCGATGGGTTGGCTTTCCACCCATGGTCGCGGCTTTGCGATTGCGCCGGGCGCGCCGCTTGTGCCGATCACACCGTCGGCGATTCTGTTCGATCTCGCCAATGGCGGCGACAAGAATTGGGGCGAACTTCCGCCCTATCGCGCCATGGGCCGCGCGGCGGCGATTGCGGCAACGGAAGACTTTCAATTGGGCACGGCGGGTGCGGGTTATGGCGCGACGTGTGGCACGCTACAGGGCGGACTTGGCAGCGCATCGGCGGTGACCGACAGCGGTGTTACCGTTGGTGCGCTCGCGGCGGCGAATGCGGTTGGTTCGGCATTGGTGCCGGGCACCGATATTTTCTGGGCCTATCCGTTCGAGCAAGGTAACGAATTCGGTGGACGCAAACCGAAAGGTGCGTTGCCGCCGGTCGATCTCGATCTGCCGCCGGACATGAAAGGTGCGCGCGTGGGCGAGAACACCACGCTTGCGATCGTGGCCACCGATGCGGAGCTTTCGCGCGTGGAACTGAAGCGCATCGCGATCATGGCGCATGACGGATTTGCGCGCGCGCTTCGGCCCATTCACACGCCGTTCGACGGAGATATCGTGTTTGCGCTTTCGACGGGAACGAAACCATTGCCGGGCGATTTCCGTCAGCGGGAGATATTGCGACTGGGGCACATTGCGGGGGATTGCATCGCACGCGCGATTGCGCGCGGTGTTTACGAAGCGCGAACGGTGGGGAACACGAAGAGCTACAAGGATAGGTTTCCCGCCTGAAGGAGGCGCGCCATGGAGTCCGGCTTTCCGCTGACGCGCCGCAGTTCGGCGTTAAAGGCCACGGGCAAGACCGATTGCCGGATCGATGTGTTTGCCGATGCGGGCCACGGCTTCTTTGCCGATTACCGGCCGAGCTACAACGCGAAGGATGCAGGCATCGGCTGGCAGCATTGCCTCGCCTGGATGCGCGAGCATGGGGTGGGGTGAACTCCATTGTCATCCCGGCCGAGCGTAGCGAGAGCCGGGACCCATCAAGACGCGGCACAATAGGTCCCGGCTCTACGCGATGCTGACGCATCGCTTGGCCGGGATGACAATTTTTATTGAATCAGCGCTGATAAACGCGCACTTCGCCGCTTGCGAGACCGGGATCGGTGGAGGCGGAGACCTCCATCCGCGAGGCGGGCACGCCCATGTCGGTCATCGCGCGCAACACTTCCTGCGCGCGGCGCTTGGTGGTGGTCTGTGCGATCTGCACGGCGTTGGAGGTGCCGCGCGTTGGCGAGACGGCCACGATCTCGAAATTCGCGTTTGGTTGCGACGCCAGCGTCTGGTTCAACGAGGAATAGAGCGACTGCTGGAAATTGCCGTTGCCGTTGCGCACGACCGCGATGGCGCCGCCGCCGGCGTTGAAATTGCCCGCGCTCATCGGGCGTGCCGCACCCATCATCGGCATCATGTCGGCGCTATAGAGTTCGCCGTTCTTGATGCCGTTGGCGAGTGTGGTCAGGTTCGCGCGTTCGTTGGCGACATAGGCCGTCTGGCGCTGGATATCGTCGGCCACACTTTTCAGCAGGCGGTCGATCAGGATGATCGTCTGGTTGGTTTCGTCTTCCAGCACGGCGAGCTGGCGATGATCTTCATCCACCGCGCCCGAGACATTGAACGTCGCCACGATCTGATCGAGCACGAAATGGGCGGATGAGGAATCCGTCGTCACATCGGTGCCGACCGCATTCAGCGTGTTGATGTTGGCGGAAAGCTGATCGAGCGCTGTTTGCGCGGTGTTCCACTGCGCCACCAGTTCGGGATTGCCGCGCGTGGTGCCGAGTTGCAGACGCGTCATGATCTGCGCCTTCGACGTTTGATAGGTCGTGGCCGACGAAACATTGGCGGTGCGGATGTCGGTCAGCCGTTGCGCGCCGGAGGAAAGGCGCTGTTCGAGACCTTCAAGCTGGCTGCGAAGCTGTTGCACCGTCTGGCTTACCGGTGTGCCGGTGTCGGTACCGGGTTCGACGGTGACGGGCGTGATCGACACACCGTTGGCAGGTGTCGCGGCCGCCTGTTCAACGGGAGCAGGCGTGGCGCCGTAATCGGCCACGGGTGGCAGCGTTCCGGGCAGGTTGCCCGAAGAAGAAGGATAGCTGCCGGAATCCGGATAGCTGCTGGGCGCGGACGGAACCGACGAATTGTCGACCGGGGGGAGTGTGCCCGCGGTGGAGGCGGTTTGTACCGGCGCGGGCGCAGGTTGCGGAACGCCAGACGTATCGGGATTTTGCGACGTATCGGGGGGAATGCCCGTATCCTGCGGGACGCCGGAGCCCGCATCGGAGGTGCCGCCGAACACCATGTCGTCGACGCTGGAGCAGCCGGAAAGCGCAAGCGCAGCCACGAGCGCAATCGCCCCGGCAACAGGCTTCTTGGGTGAGCCCGGCTTCGCGCCCCTAAGACCCCACATTTTCCACACTCCGTTCAAGCGGTTAGTGTCTTTTCACGAACGGATCTTTCCGCCAATGCGCCCCGTGCCCGCAGCTCGAATCCCGAAGGCGGACTGAGCCTGAGTGTTAACCAAGGGTACAGCCCCGGACAAGGGTACAGAATGCGGCATGTTGCGGAATTTCCTGTGTGGCAATTGGACTTGGCCGGTTGCGGGACAGCTTTTCAGGGCCGGACAGCCCAAGCGGCGATAGAGGGCGCACTTATATATGTATCGGCGAACCCGGAGCACCTGAAATCGCCGACAGCCTTTCGAAGATACAAACGGCCGGGAACGGGAATGACCCTCGCGAGCCGCGTCCAAAAATCCCGCTTTCCCCCCGGCGATCAAGGCTTGCCATCGGGGGCCTCGCTGCATAGGTTCTGCGGCCCTCGCGGAACGCGCGCCCGTAGCTCAGCTGGATAGAGCACCAGACTACGAATCTGGGGGTCAGAGGTTCGAATCCTTTCGGGCGCGCCATTCATTCTCTGACGAACCACGATGCGGAGATTTCTCATCCGAATTGACCGCATTCTCGCGCAATTTGCACGCGATCCGCATTGGAAAACGCGCCGCTAGAGACGCGAAACAGGGAAATTTTCGCGAGCTTCGCAGGCCAGTCTCCGTTTACGGAGACCTGACCCCCACTTTCTCCAAAAGTGGGGGGCGGGAGTTTTCCGACGGCGCTTTGAACATGCCAAAGCTTTGCTCCGCAAATTTCTACCGAGAAAAATACAGGGAAAAATTCGACGATCAGGTCAGCCTCGACCAGGCTCGCGTCAGAAACGCGCGGCGTTCCAGGCGGTTAAGCCATATCTGGACTGCTTTTGTGAACGCAAATAACAGGGAAAGCTTTGCGCGATAACAGGGAAACAGAGCGCGCTAACAGGGAAATTTGTTGCGGGTTTTCCTGTTTTTGAAGCCATGTCTCAAGCGGGGAAAGCGCGCCCCTCCGCACGGACCAATCGATCGATCAGCGCATCCTGCTCCCGCCATGAGAGTGGAATGTCGGCATCGAGAAGATGAGCGAGACGCAGGCCCGCTGGTTGCACGCCTCTCAGGATTGCCTTGGTTATGGTGGGACTGAGAAACGCGAGCGACAAGGTGCGGCCCACATGCCGGCGCTCTTGTCCTACGCGGATCGCCAGCGCATCTACCGATCGTACCTCTCCAGACATGAGCCAGTCTTTCCAGCGATGTGCGCGGGCAAGCGCTTTTATCAATGAACGGTCTGGTCCCGCTGGCGGAGGTGATGCGCTGGGTAGCGCAAGCATACCGGCGCGACCACCCCGGAAGCGCGCCCGGACTGGCAGTGTGAGGAGCAACGCATTCCCACCATCGGCAAGCGCCTCTCCGGGGCCAAGGCTTCCGGCTAGCTGCCGGATCAGTTCCCCTTCGGCAAAACCTCGAAGATTCGTAGTCCGCCAGGCTCTAAGTCCCGGTTCCCTCTCGAAGCGAATAGCGATGGAATCCGGCCTAATATCGACCCGTCGGATAATCCCAGAGTCTGATCCCGGTAGCGCGAGGCGGCGCATCGCGTTCCCGACGACGGCTTCCAAGGGCGCTGCTGGGATCCGCGGAATTGAGACTTTCGCTGGATCATCCCGGAAGTCAGAGGTGCTTACGTAGTATCGATATCTGCGCCCACCTGGTTTGACACTGTAGGTCGGCGTCATAGGTGAACCGGCTTCGTCGAACAGGATACCGGCTAAAGGAGCATCTTGTGGCGCGCTGCGCTTGCCCAACTGCCGTCTGCGCGTTGTGGCAAGCCGCTGTTGAACGGCGTCGAACAGATCGACAGGTACGATGGCTTCATGTTCGCCCGGATAGCTGGCTCCCTTGTGCAAAACCTCACCGATGTAGAGGCGGTTGCGCAGCAGGCAATAGAGACCGCCCCGCTCAAAGAACAATCCACCATGGGCGGTTTGCGTACTCGAGATCCATTGCTTGGATCGAATCCCCTTCTGTTTTAAGTCATCGCGCAAGACGCGGACGCAGCCAAGATCGAGGTAGCGCTGGAAGATCAATCTAACCGTCTTGGCCTCAGCAGGATTGACCACTAGCTTGCGCGCCTGGAGATCATAGCCAAGCGGGATATTGCCTCCCATCCACATGCCCTTCTTCTTGGAGGCTGCGAACTTGTCCCGGATGCGTTCGCCCGTCACTTCCCGTTCGAATTGGGCAAAGGACAGCAGAACGTTAAGCGTGAGCCTGCCCATGGAAGTGGTGGTGTTGAAGGACTGGGTCACCGAGACGAAGGTGACGTTCTTGCGATCGAGCACTTCGACCAGTTTGGCAAAATCCATCAGTGAGCGGCTGAGCCGGTCGATCTTGTAGACCACCACGACATCGACACGGCCAGCTTCGATTTCCGCTAAGAGTGCCCGCAGGGCAGGGCGTTCGAGTGTTCCCCCGGAATATCCGCCATCATCGAAGTGGTCGGAAATGACGGTCCACCCTTCGGCCTTCTGACTCAGGATGTAGGCCTCACAAGCTTCGCGCTGGGCATCCAGACTATTGAACTCTTGTTCGAGGCCCTCTTCGGAAGACTTCCGGGTATAGATCGCACAGCGAATGGGTTGCCTTCCGCTCATGCCTTTGTCCTCTGTGCGCTCCGGGCTGACTTCTGTTCCAGTCCGAAAAACCGCGGCCCGGACCAGCGGGTACCGGTGATCGTCCGGGCGATATCAGAGAGGCTGCGGTAGTGCTTGCCCAGGTGCTCAAAGCCGCCTGCTGTGGCGGTCACCTTATGGGTTACGCCTTTCCATTCGCGCGTCAGCACCACTCCCGGCGAAACGTCGCGCCGGATTTGCGGTTCATAGTTGCCGTCCCGTTCGAGAGCATCTGCGATTTGGCGCAATTGGCGCGCGCTCGAAGCATCTGGCTCTCCAAAAGTTCTTGCCTGTAGTTGCCACGCGAATATCCGGCGCAACACATCGCTCGATTGAATACGCGGCGGAGCTGTACCGAGTCGTGTCTTCCAAAGCTTTCTAAGGGCATCGATGCTAAGGCCGGTAAGCGACGTCAGTTCGCTCGCGATGCTATCTGTTGGCGTCAACTGAACTTTTGTGAAGGCCGTTAGCCTATGTTTATTGATTTGGTTGAGGCCGCATTTTAGCAATGGCATTTGAGAACTCCTGCAAGGGATGGCCGCCGCCACCACTGCTGCAGGGCCCCAGGGAGCACCGCCGATGCCCCGCGTGGCCGAGTCCCCGTTCCGAGGCCCTATTTGAGCTCCCGCAGTGATGCTCTCATTTGGCCTGAAGTCGAGCGCTATCCGAGCAATCTTCACGCGAATGAGCGACAATTCGCGCCATCGGTTACCTCCGAATGGCCGCAAATGACCTAAAGCGGCCGTGTGAATCCCCGCTAGGTGATGTGATAAACCTTCCGAATATTGCGACGAACATGTTGCAGCGCAGCATAAAGGTGACGGCGGCCGCACCCGAGCGGCGGACGGAAAATCCGCGTGTCGGTGGTTCGATTCCGCCCCTGGGCACCATTCATTTAAGCCAATAAAATCAGGCGTTTCAGAGAGAACGAAGGCCGATTTCGCACTCGATTTTGAGTGAGAAACGGTGACAAACCGTAACAAGCAGAATCAACGGGTTACAAGGGGGTCCAAAAGCTCCTGCGGGTCACTTGCGGGTCAAGGGTTCCCTTTGCGTTCTCATTTGCGAGAACAGGTGTTCATGTCGGCTAAAGCTTCGCGCGGCGCGGTCGCAGATGGCGGCTATTCTTAGACGATACGAATCAGAGACGATGAAGCATGGCGAAGCCTGAACTCACGGTAGAAACGCTCATTGCGGAGGCGAAGGGTTTTTCCGTTGCCGAAAGCAAGCACGATGAGCCGACGCTGTTCGGCGTCACTGACGGCAAGGCAGTTGGGACCTATCTGGAGCAAAAATTCAGGACATATATTTTTGAAATGTATGAGTTCCCCATGGGGAATTCGGCCTCAGGAATCGATTTTCCGGGGATTGGAGTGGACATAAAGGTCACAAGCATTAAGCAACCTCAATCATCCTCGCCATTCAAGGATGCGCGGCAGAAGATATACGGCTTGGGCTATCACCTGCTCGTTTTTGTGTATGAGAAAACCGACGATGAAAAGGCCAGAACCGGAAAGCTCAATATCCAGCACACGATATTTATCGAAAAAGGCCGGACTGCTGACTATCAGATGACTACGGGCATTCTCAAGATTCTCAAAAACAGCGGCAACGTCGAAGACCTCATTGGATTTTTTGACGATAAGAATCTCCCCGGCGATGACGTTACCCGCACGGCATTAGCCAATGAGGTAATGAAGACCCCACCAGTCGAGGGTTATCTGACCATATCGAATGCCTTACAGTGGCGACTACAGTATGGTCGGGCAATTCAAAAGGCCGGAACCGTTGACGGCATCATTCGGATAACCTGACGTGGCGCGCAAATCAAAATCCGTTGCAGAGTTTGGCGACTTTCAGACGCCTCCCGATCTCGCATTAGGTGCTACACGACTACTCAAAGCGTCGGGGATTAAACCGGGAGCGATTGTGGAACCGACTTGCGGGCGCGGATCATTCCTCAGCGCGGCGATGCAGGTGTTTCCTAAGGTGCGTCGGTTCGTTGGCGTTGAAATAAATAGGCAATACCTCAAGGCGGCGGAGGAATGCGTCAGCGGTTTGGCGAACCGCCAATGTGCCGAACTACATCACGAAGATTTCTTCGACGCCGATTGGGACTCTATTTTGCAAAATTTACCGGAGCCGATTGTCATTCTTGGTAATCCGCCTTGGGTCACAAGCTCGGAACTCGGTTCATTGGCTAGTGACAATCTTCCGGAGAAGTCCAACTTCAAAGGGCATAAGGGACTCGACGCTGTAACCGGAAAGAGCAATTTTGACATTTCAGAATGGATGATTCTCCGATACCTAGACTGGCTAGGTAATCGCAGTGGCACCATTGCCGTGCTATGCAAGTCAGCCGTCGCGAGAAAGATACTCGCTTATGCTTGGAAGCAGAATCGCCCCGTTGCGGGCGCAAGCGTGTATCAAATTGATGCTGGAAAGCATTTTGGAGCCGCAGTGGATGCGTGCCTTTTTGTCCTGCGCGTAGGCCGAGACGGCGGCGAGAAAGAATGCCGCGTGTTTGCGTCACTGAACGCTAGTGAGCCTGAATACATTATAGGGTTCCGTAACGGGATACTCGTTACGAATGTCGAAGCCTATGAACGCCGGGCGAGACTGCTTGCAAAAGGGCCGGATACCTATGTGTGGCGGTCTGGTATCAAACATGATTGCTCAAAGGTAATGGAATTCGCGTTCTATGGCGATCAGTTGAAGAATGGATTCAACGAACTGGTTGCGCTTGAAGATGATCTGTTATTCCCGCTATTGAAAAGTTCCGATGTAGGAAATGGCCGCACGACGCCCCGTCGCGCGATGCTTGTGACGCAGCGGCGTATCGGAGAGGCCACAAATTCCCTTTCGGCAAGGGCTCCGCGTTGTTGGGAATATCTCATGCGCCACGCCGATGCACTCAACGCGCGAACGAGTGTTATATATCGAGGCAAACCCCCCTTCTCGATTTTTGGAGTTGGCGATTATTCGTTCTCGCCTTGGAAAATCGCTATTTCCGGCTTCTACAAGAAATTGGAGTTCAGCCGTATTGGACCAGTGGGCGGAAGGCCCGTTGTGTTTGATGATACGATCTATTTCTTGCCATGCTGGAGCGAGCAAGAAGCTACGTTTCTTTGGCGGTTGTTAAATTCGCACGCGGCGCGAGAGTTTCTGGAGTCGATGATTTCTTGGTCAGAAAAACGGCCCATAACGACAGAGCTGCTTAAACGCCTGAGCATACGGCAGCTTGCTGAGGATGCGGGGGCTTCCCACGAATACGAACAATTCGCTCAACCGGCAGGCACGCTGTTTAGTCACTCAGTGAGAGCGGCCTAATTCGCGCGGTTCTCTCAAAGTGCAGCGAAGATGGCTGCAACCTGTGAAAGTGGCGTGGCGTTTGTGAAACTATGCAAGACGTTTCCTTGCGAGCTTCCGTCCTTTAGCACTATCGCGCCAGCCGCGTGGTCATATGACAGTGCATATCGGCGACCGCGCGTCGAACGAAAACGTAGCGCGTGTCCCATGCCGCGTTTTGGCGCACGTTGAACTTCGAGAGGTGTAGAATTTTTTCGGCTGATTACACCGCCTGCGAGCGCCAAGACG
The DNA here is from genome assembly GCA_035543495.1 of Rhizomicrobium sp. Taxonomy (GTDB): domain Bacteria; phylum Pseudomonadota; class Alphaproteobacteria; order Micropepsales; family Micropepsaceae; genus Rhizomicrobium. Next base: position 75,255 of record DATKJT010000012.1, read on the forward strand.
ATTTCCTCAACGCCGCGTGCATGATGCTGTGCATCCGCGATCACACCACGAAGATAAGTTCTCAATACCTCAACGTCATTGACATGAACGGGCACTTTCGCCTCTCCCCGAAATAAGTTTGGAAGTATAGCATTACTGGTGCGCCCACTTCCACCTTAGCGCGGTAGCGAATAAAAGTGTGATAGCATGTCGCGATACTGTCTCACCATGCTTTCCAAAAGGCCCGGCGATGTTAGAAAGCCCGCTGCAAAGAGCAATTCCGAAGGCCGATGATCTGTTGCGCATGTCGGTTGAACAGCTTGCCCCAGTTCTTTTGAAGCTGGCACACGCGCAACGCCAGCAAGCGGGCTTCATTCCGAGCGCCGTTTGCGACATTGCGATTAGCGACGGGTATCCGGGACACAAGAAGGCACAAGTCGAAACGCATCTGGCGCGCGCATGGAATTGGATTGAGCGCAAAGGTTTGATTGAGCCCTCGCCGGGCATCAACGGCCAGAACGGCTGGAGAATGTTCAGCGAGGAAGGCGAAGCCGTAGTGGAGGGTGCGCGCCTTGACGCGGTTCGCGCCGCACAGGAGTTGCCGCTCGCGCTTCTCCATCAAGAAGTTATCGCCAAGTGCCGAAAACTGTATGATACAGGGCACTATGCCGAAGCCGTCGAAAAGAGTTTTCGCGTTGTTCGTGACCGGCTTCGCGCGCTGACAGGACATGAGAAGGGCTCCGACGCCTTCGGCAAAACGAAGCTGCATATCCAAGGCGCGATTGCTCCGCATGTCGATAAGGACTTCAATGAGGCGGTGAAATTTCTCACGATGGCGATAGATATGTTTCGCAACGAGAAGACTCATACGTCGGAAACTGGCGTCAATGATCCCATTAAGGCGCTTCAATATCTCGTCTTAAGCAGCCTCGCGATGCGACTCCTTGATGGCGCTGAAATCTCGCCATGAGCCTCACAAAGCGAATCCTATTCGATAAAGACCCGACTCACGATGAGATTCGGAAAAAGATTTTCGGCGATCCCGCTGAAATCATCCCGCAATACCCATTCGGCGCGCCTCTACGCCGCAAGAATCGACTCGCGGCGTCCCCACATTGGGACCCGCTTTGGCCGCGCCGACTCGCGATAGCAGCGGAAGAACTCGGGCACGATCATATCACAGTGAACTCGCGCATGATGTTTCGCACTGAGGAAGCGCGTGACGCGACGATGCAGAGGGCAGAGGTTCTTTGGGCCGAAGAATTGGAGCGGCGCAAGTCGCAATGGCGCAAATAATCCGGGAGCGATTTTCATACGGGGGGCGATTTTTCGACCTCACGGCTCGGGTTCCCGCCTGCCTTTTTCGTCCGTGTAGGGATTAAGTTGAAAATGGAATTGTTTTGACGTGCATCAAGATGCAGGTTTTATACCAGTTTTGTGCGAGGGCCTCGGGGACCCCTAGAGGTCGCGAAAAAGCAAAACGACCGCACCTTGCGGTGCGGTCGTGAGCCTTCAAGCTAGGACCCGTTAGCTTAGGCCGGGCTGATTTCCAGTCGTTCCATTGTGCGCTTCACGGCAGTTGTGGTCCATGCGCCGCCGCGCGACGTGCGGACGCTCGCGTCGTTCAAGCGTGCCGCCATCGCGTTCATGGACAAGCCTTCCTCAACAAGAGCTTCAATCACGTCGCGGCGATCTTCCGCGTCCTTGTCCGCCTTTGCGATAACGGCCTTGTTGGCGCGGCGGGTGAATTGCACGACCTCCGGCGCGTTTGCGCGAAGCCCGCCTAGAACCTTGCCACGCGCCTTAGCAGCGGCAAGCGCGGCCTTCGTGCTGGCGGAGATAGCTTCCGCCTCATACTGAGCAACAACCGCCATAACGCCTACAGTCATCGTATTAGCCTCCGGCAAATCGGCGGCGACGAAGTTCATGCCGGAGCCGTGAAGGGTCATAAGGAACGCGGCGTTGCGCGAAAGACGATCTAGCTTCGCCACAACGAGAGTTGCGCCCGTGAGGCGGCAACGCTTGATGGCCTTGGCAAGCTCAGGGCGGTCGTTGTGCTTGCCGCTTTCGACTTCCTTGAACTCCGGTGCGATGATCTTGCCGCCACGATCCGCGACGAAGCGATGAACGGCCTCGCGTTGCGCTTCGAGTCGGAGTCCGCTCCGGCCTTGCTTGGCAGTCGAGACGCGGACATAGGCGACGAAGGTGTTGTTCGTGTCGTTCTGGGCCATTTGTCAAAAACTCCATCGGGCGTTGTCAGTTTTGACATACGGCATGGCACCGCGCCGAGATGGTCGTGAAGTGGTTCAACCATTGGATAGCCGAATGTACGCTCTTGGCGCATTGCGGCAAATTCAAGTCTTCGATTTTGCTAAATAGGCGTTCAATTTTCCCCAGCCAGGCTGAGCCAACAATTGGGGGTGATCTGTCGCCAGTTTTTGAGCAGCCGAGTGCAGAGCCTGTGCGTTGGGAGTGTTAGGGGCAGTGGGTGACCGGGTTTTCACCACACTGGAAGAAGCCGTCTTCTGTGTCGGAATGGGCGGTATGTCGTTGCGCGGACTTTCGGTTAAGGTATTCAAAATTCTATCAAGATGTTGCTGGCGGGCGTTTACAGCAATTGAATACCCCTCTCCTCTAACAAAGCGATCGTCCAGCACTTGCAGCAGAGATGTATGGTCGAGTGGGCGATTAAAGACATAACCAGATCTGACATATGGCGAGATGATGAAGGCAGGCACTCGCACGCCAGTAGTCGATATTTCTGTACCACTTACGATTGTCGAGATATCGAGGGGCGGTACGTGGTCAAAGAAACCACCATGTTCGTCGTATGTGATGACGAGCATCGTCCTTGACCAACGTGCCGGATTGCTTGTGAGCGTTCGATATAGATCCGCAAGGAAGATTTGGCCCGGCTGGACCCCTGTCGGAGCGTGATCGTCATTGGGAGATAGGTGAGGTCCATCGGTGTATTCGGGTTCAACGAAGATGACGCTGGGGACTGGGTCAGATCCGAGCCAATTCTCTTCGAGGCGGGCATACCGGCGAAACCGAACATCCACACCGATCTG
>DATKJT010000013.1:0-15112 GCA_035543495.1 Rhizomicrobium sp.
CCGGGCGTCAGAAAGCAAAGGTTGAAGGTTTTTGTGTGACAACAGGGTGGAAGACTTGGCACGCGGAGTACGCGGAGTTGGACTTTCTCCGCGTACTCCGCGACTCCGCGTGGAATTTGCAACTGGGTGGCCCGCATTCGCGGGTCATTGCAGGTGAGTTTAATCCCGTTCGCCGCCCATTTCGCCGATCAGGGCTTCGAAATCCTTGGTCTCGCGGAAGTTCTTGTAGACCGAGGCGAAGCGGACATAGGCGACCTTGTCGAGGCTGGCCAGCGCCTGCATCACCAGTTCGCCGATGACGGTGGAGGGGATTTCGTTTTCGCCCATGCTTTCGAGGCGGCGAACGATGCCGGTGATCATGCGGTCGACTCGTTCGGCTTCCACCGGGCGCTTGCGCAGCGCATGCGCGATGGAGCGTTCGAGCTTGTCGCGATCGAACGGCTCGCGGCGGTTGCCTTTCTTCATCACGATCAGTTCGCGCAACTGCACGCGTTCGAAAGTGGTGAAGCGGCCGCCGCAGGCCGGGCAATGGCGGCGCCGGCGGATGGCGGAATTGTCTTCGCTCGGACGGCTGTCTTTGACCTGGGAGTCGTCGTGTCCGCAGAACGGGCAGCGCATGGTATGATCCTACTGATAGATCGGAAAACGTTTGCAGAGTTCGGTGACGCGTGAAGCGACGGAGGCTTCGACGGACGCATCGCCCTCCTCGCCTTTCGCGGCCACCGCATCGACGACTTCGACAATCAGCTTGCCGATTTCCTTGAACTCCTGCGGGCCGAACCCGCGCGTCGTTCCCGCGGGCGAACCCAGACGGATGCCGGAGGTGATGGCAGGCTTTTCGGTGTCGAATGGAATGGCGTTCTTGTTGGTCGTGATCGAGGCACGGTCGAGCGCTTTTTCGGTTGCGCGGCCCGTCGCCTTTTTGGGGCGCAGGTCGACGAGCATCAGATGGGTATCCGTGCCGCCCGAGACGATGTCGAGACCTTCGGAGCTGAGCGTTTCGGCCAGCACCTTGGCGTTGGTGACGACGTTCTTCGCATAGATCTTGAAATCGGGCTTCAACGCTTCGCCGAACGCAACGGCTTTTGCCGCGATGACATGCATCAGCGGACCGCCTTGCAGGCCGGGGAACACGGCCGAGTTGATCTTCTTTCCGAGATCGGCGTCACGCGAGAGGATCATGCCGCCGCGCGGGCCGCGCAGCGTCTTGTGCGTGGTGGTGGTGACGACGTGGGCATAGTCGAGCGGATTGGGATGCACGCCGCCCGCGACGAGACCGGCGAAGTGCGCCATGTCCACCATGAAATAGGCGCCGATGGAATCTGCGATTTCGCGGAAGCGCTTGAAATCGATCACGCGCGCGTAAGCCGACCCGCCCGCGATGATGAGCTTGGGCTTGTGGCTTTGCGCGAGCGCTTCGACTTCATCCATGTCGATGCGGTGATCTTGCCTGCGCACGCCATAGGAAACGGGCGTGAACCATTTGCCTGACTGGTTGACCGGCGAGCCGTGCGTGAGATGACCCCCGGCCGCGAGATCGAGCCCCATGAAGGTGTCGCCGGGGCGCATAAGGGCGAAGAAAACAGCCTGGTTCGCCTGCGCACCGGAATGCGGCTGCACGTTGGCGAAAGTACAGTCGAAGAGACGGGTGGCCCGTTGGACCGCGAGTTCTTCGACAACATCGACATATTCACAGCCGCCGTAGTAACGGCGGCCCGGATAGCCTTCGGCGTATTTGTTCGTCAGGACGGAACCTTGCGCCTCCAGGACGGCCTTCGAGACGATGTTTTCGGAGGCAATCAGTTCGATCTTGTCCCGCTGGCGGCCCAGTTCCTCGCCCACGGCGCGGGCGATTTCGGGATCGGCCTCCGCCAAGCCATTGGAAAAGAAGCCGGATTCGCGCGGCTCGGTGCTGGTCATTGTCGCCACCATTATGGATTGTCCCCTCGCCTTCCTATCGCGGTGCTACCCCTATCCTTTTACCAGATGTTGCGCCAGATGCGGCAGGCCGTCCCTTAGGGGACGGGGGCGGGTTTTACCGCATAACGGTTGTTATCGTTAGATATCTAACCAGTGGCAGCATACAATCGAGATGCATCGGTGCCGCGAAACAACCGGGACGCGAAAGGAAAAAACAAAATGGAACAACTCAAAAGATAGCGCGTTAAAAGTACAACTCTGCATGAATGCTGCGAGACCAAAGAAGCCTTCGCATTTTTCATTTGGATCGACTTGCAAAGGCTGTTGATACGCGCAATACGCCTATAACAGAACTAGAAAAGGTCGAGGGCTCCTCATGGCTTCGCATGAAAACACTGCAGCGCGTGCAGAAGATCTTCTGAAACTGGCCTCCGACATTGTTTCTGCTTACGTGAGCAACAACCCGGTTCCCGCGGCCGATCTTCCGAACATGATCCGCAGCGTGCACGCCACCTTGGGCGGCCTTTCGGGCGAAGGCGGAAACGAGGGCATTCCCGGCGGCCACAAGCCAGCTATTCCGGTGAAGAAGTCGATCACGCCGGATTACATCATCTGTCTGGAAGACGGCAAGAAACTGAAGATGCTCAAGCGCTATCTGCGCTCGAATTACGATCTGACGCCGGAAGAATATCGTGCGAAGTGGGGCCTGCCTGCGGACTACCCGATGGTTGCACCGAATTATGCCGCCAAGCGTTCCGAATTCGCCAAGAAAATCGGTTTGGGCCGCAGCCCAGCGCCATCGAAGGGGCGCAGGCGCTAAGGCAATTTGGGTTTCAGCAAACACAAATCATCTTGTCATCCCGGCCAAGCGGCGAGAGCCGCGCAGAGCCGGGACCTATCGCGCCGCTTCTCCATGGGTCCCGGATCGCGCTGGGGCGCGTCCGGGATGACAAGCGAGGGTGGTTCAAGCAGATCGCAACAATCAGCTTTCGCGCTTCTTCTTCAACACGAATTCCAGTTTGCGCGCCGCCGTGATTTTCAGCGCTTCGCGTGCGCTTGGGTTTGCGGGGCCGATGACGCTGACTTCGGTGCCGGTGTTGGGATCGATGGCAGTGGCTTTCAGCACGTTGCCCTGCATCGTGAATTCGAAATAGACCTCGTCGCCCTTCTTCGCGGGCATCGCACTAGGCAGCGCGATTGAGGCGGTGCGCCGTCCACACCTGATCGAGGGATTCGACGAGATGTTTCATCATCTCGTCGGTGTGCATGGGCGACGGCGTGAAACGCAGGCGCTCCGCGCCGCGCGGCACGGTGGGGAAATTGATCGGCTGCACGTAGATGGCGTGATCGCGCAACAGCGTGTCGGAAACCGATTTGCAAAGCACGGCATCGCCCACGAAGACGGGGACGATGTGGCTGGGGGAATCCATCACCGGCAAGCCGGCGTCGGCGAACAGGCGCTTCAGCTTGGCCGCGTTCTCATGCAGCTTTTCGCGTTCGACGTTGCTCGCCTTCAAGTGGCGGACGCTGGCGAGGACGCCTGCGGTGAGCACGGGCGCAAGCGACGTCGTGAAGATGAAACCCGGCGCGAAGGAACGGATGCAATCGACCAGATCGGCGGAGGCAGCGATATAACCGCCCATCACGCCGAAGGCTTTGGCAAGCGTGCCTTCCACGATGTCGATGCGGTGCATGGCGTTGTCGCGGGCGGCCACACCTGCGCCGCGCGCGCCATAGAGGCCGACGCCGTGGACTTCGTCGATATAGGTCAGGGCGCCGTATTTATCGGCGAGATCGCAGATCGCGGCGACGGGGCCGAAATCGCCATCCATCGAATAGACGGATTCAAAGGCGATCAGCTTGGGCGCATCCGGATCGGCGGCGATGAGAAGTTCCTCGAGATGGGCGATATCGTTGTGGCGGAAGACGCGCTTTTCCATGCCGCCGTGGCGGATGCCTTCGATCATCGAGGCGTGGTTGAGCGCATCGGAAAAGACGATCAGGCCGGGCAACAGTTTCGCCAAGGTGGCGAGTGTCGCGTCGTTGGAGACGAAGCCGGAGGTGAAGATCAGCGCGGCTTCCTTGCCGTGCAGGTCTGCGAGTTCGCGTTCGAGTTCGACGTGGTAATGTGTGGTGCCCGAGATATTGCGCGTGCCGCCGGAGCCTGCACCGGTGTGATCGAGCGCTTCGTGCATGGCTTTGAGCACCACAGGATGCTGACCCATGCAGAGATAATCGTTGCTGCACCAAACGGTGATGCTGCGTTTGCCGTTTTCGGAATGGAACTCCGCCGTCGGATAGCCGCCGCGTTGGCGCACGATGTCGGCGAAGACGCGGTATCGGCCTTCGCGCCGCAGGCCGCCCAGCGCGCTGCGGAATTTCGCTTCGTAGGGAAACGCCATCTCTTTGACGGGACTGGCCCGCTCTTTCTCTGCCGTCCACAGGATAACCCGCCGGGTCGCCAGAACCCAATGCGAATTGTCACATAGGTACAGACGCCTAGCCGTAATGCCCCGCTAATTGCGAGTCATTCTCAGGAAGCGAGCGCCACCACCGCATTCACCGCCATCGCAAGCAGGCAGGTGTTGAAAAAGAACGACACGATGGAGTGGACGAGCGTGGCCCGGCGCATAGGGGTGGTGAGCACCTGGACGTCGGAGACCTGGGCCGTCATGCCGACAACATAAGAAAAATAGAGGAAGTCCATGGCCCCCGGTTCGCCCGAGCCGGGGAATTTAAGAGCGCCGCCCTTGCGCTCCGGCGTGCAGAGATAGTGCACGTTGGCATAGTGGAAAGCGCTCAGCATGTGCAGCGTGAACCAGCCCAGCGGCGCGCTCGCGACCGACAGGATGATGGCGTCGGTGGCGGGATGCTGTTTCTGGTTGAGCAGCGTAAAAATGCCGAAGATGCACAGCGCAATGATACCGATGGCGATGAGGAAGACGATAAGAGCGCCCTCGTCTTCGACCGCGGCGCGCTTCTTCAATCCTTCTTCATCGAGGCGCACCACGAGCCAGGTGGTGGCAATCAGATAGATTATAAAAAAGGTGTCGCCGGCGGCGGCTATGCGGATGGGCAATGCAAGATGCTGGCACAGAAAGAAGACCACCACACCCAGCAGCGCGGCGGCATAGAAGCGCGAGTGATGATAAATGTAGGCGCGGGTAAAGGACGAAGAGGCCATGCCTCTTCGTCGCACGAAACGGGGGCGGACTTAAAGCCGGAAGCGGACCTGATCGATCCAGAACCGTTCGAGGCGGCGCAATGCCGTGTTGGTGCCGTCGAGGTCGCTGCCGCCGACATTGCCCACCGCCTGCAAGGACAGCAGGTGGCGGCCGAAGAGTTCGACCAGCATCGCGCGGACGGTCTCGCCCTTCTTGGTCAGGCGTACCAGCACCGAACGGCGATCGACCGCCGAGCGTTCGTGATGGATGTACCCCGCATCGACAAGCTTTTTCAGATTGTAGGAGACGTTGGAGCCAAGATAGTGGCCGCGTGTGCGAAGTTCGCCCGCCGTCAGTTCCTGATCGCCGACATTGAACAGCAGCAAGGCTTGAACCGAATTGATCTCGCGTTCGTCGCGGCGATCCAGTTCGTCCTTGATCACATCCAGAAGCTGCCGGTGTAGGCGCTCGATGAGACCGAGCGTCTCCATGTAATGCTTGCTGACGTCAGGTGCGTCCGCAAGCGGAGCCCCTGTTTGGGCTTTCGCCATCGCTGTCATCGTCGTCCCCTGCGATTTTTCGCAGGCCCACCTTTGTTTGGGACAACGGTAGGCAAGAGTCGTTAAGGGGACGTAAAAAATTCTCAGGTCGCTTTGCACAGCGCATTGAAAATACGGATAAATCCTTGCCGGCACGGCCATTTGCGGCAAACACGGCATAAAATCGAGCCGCTTCTGCATCGATTTTTGCGGACCGGTTAGAGCGGCAGTTCCTTGTCCAGCGGGGCGAAATAGGCATCGACATCGGCTTGGGCGACGGACGGCAGATCGGCCGGATTCCACTTCGGCGCGCCGTCCTTGTCGAGGATAGTGGCGCGCACGCCTTCGTAGAAATCGTGGCCGGCGATGACGCGATTGACCATGCGCCATTCCATGCGCATGCAATCGTCGAATTCGAGCTTCGCGCCGTTGCGGACCTGCCGGAAAGCAACTTTGAGGCTGGTCGGGGATTTGGTGCGGATGGTCTTGGCCGTGTCTTCCGACCAGTCGGTGCGTTCGGCATCGAGTGCTGCGAGGATTTCCTCGACGGAGTTTCCGGCAAATATCCGGTCGATGACCGCGCGGTGTTCGGCGAGGAAATCGCCGGGCACCGTGTCGGCCAACTGCTTGAGTGCGTCGCCAGGCATTGCACCTTCGGCGAGTTTGGCGATGAGCGCATCCCATTTCGCCATCGGCACGAAATGGGTGGCGATGCCCGCATAGAGCATGTCTGCAGTTTTGAGGCGCGCGCCGGTGAGCGCGAGATACATGCCGATCTGGCCGGGGCAGCGCGGCAGGAAATAACTTCCGCCGACATCGGGGAACAGACCGATACCGGTTTCGGGCATGGCGAAGGTGACGTTCTCGCCGGCGACGCGATGGCTGCCATGGACCGACACGCCAACGCCGCCCCCCATGACGATGCCATTGACGAGCGCGATATACGGTTTGGGAAAGTGTTTGATCGCGACGTTGAGGATGTATTCGTCTCGGTAGAAATCGAACGCATATGGCGTTTTCGCCCTGCCGGATTCATAGAGGGCGCGAATGTCGCCGCCCGCACAGAAGGCACGATCGCCCGCGCCGCGGATGGCGACGGATTTGATGCTCGCGTCCTTGGCCCATTGGTCGAGTTGCGCTTTGAGCTTGAGGCACATGTCGTGCGTAAGCGCGTTCAGGGCCTTTGGCCGGTTGAGCGTGATAAGTCCGGCGGCACCGCGCTGTTCGAAAAGGGTTTCGGCTTCGTCGGTCATATTGTTTTCCTTCCTCCCCCGCTTGCGGGGGAGGTGCCACGAGCGTAGCGAGGGCGGAGGGGGGATGTGTGCGAGCGCAGAGACTGCCCCCCTCCACCGCCTTCGGCGGTCCCCCTCCCCCGCACGCGGGGGAGGACGAATGGCGTTTCGACTCTCATTGTCTGAACATCTCACGCGCAACGATCACGCGCATGATTTCGTTGGTGCCTTCGAGAATTTGATGTACGCGCAGGTCGCGGACGTGGCGTTCGGCGGGGAAATCTTTCAGATAGCCGTAGCCGCCATGAAGCTGCAGCGCGTCGTTGGCGATCTTCGAGCCGGTGTCGGTGGCGAAGCGTTTGGCCATGGCACAGAGCATCGTAGCGCGGGGATCGCGGCGATCCAATGCCGCGGCGGCGCTGCGGATCATCAGGCGGGAGGCTTCCAGTTCCGTCGCCATGTCGGCGAGCTTGAATTGGGTCGCCTGAAATTCCGCGATGGATTTGCCGAATTGCTTGCGGTCTTTGGTGTAGGCGGTTGCTTCTTCCAATGCGGCGCGCGCGGTGCCGACGGAACAGGCGCCGATGTTGATGCGTCCACCGTCCAATCCCATCATTGCGATGCGGAAGCCCTCGCCTTCCGCGCCGATGCGGTTTGCAACCGGCACGCGGCAATCTTCGAAGATCACTTGCGCGGTGGGCTGGCTGTTCCAGCCCATCTTCTTTTCCTTTTTTCCGAAGGAGAGACCGGGCATTCCCTTTTCAACGACAATGCAGGAGATACCTTTCGGGCCGTCTTCGCCGGTGCGGACCATGCAGGCGTAGATGTCGGACACGCCAGCGCCGGAGATGAAGGCTTTGGAGCCATTCAGCACATAGTGATCGCCGTCGCGGACGGCTTTCGTTTTGAGGTTCGCAGCGTCCGAACCGGCGCCCGGTTCGGTGAGGCAATAGCTTGCGATGTGTTCCATCGTGGCGAGCTTGGGCAGCAAACGCTTTCGCTGTTCGTCGTTGCCGAAACGGTCGATCATCCACGAGGCCATGTTGTGGATGGAGATATAGGCCGCCGTCGCGGTACAGCCCGCGGACAGTTCTTCAAAGATGATCGCGGCGTCGAGACGGGAGAGTTCGGAACCGCCGACGTCGCTTTTCACATAGATGCCCGCGAATCCCAGGGCGGCTGCTTCCCGCATCGTCTCGACGGGGAAGATTTCCTTCTCGTCCCATTCGGCGGCGTGGGGCGCCAGCTTCTCGCGTGCGAAACGGCGGGCCGCATCTTCAATCGCGCGCTGGTCCTCGGTCAGTTCGAAACCCATCTGCTTCCACCCGAATTTTGCCAAGCTTCTCAAGCCAGCCGCGGCCGCGCAATCCGGCCATTCGCACCCCCGGATTGACAAGAAAGCGGCCGCGTTTCAAGGAACAAATATGGACCCCAAACCAGGTTTTCCCGCTATTCGCATGCGCCGGGTCAGGCGGCACGACTGGTCGCGCCGGCTGGTGGCGGAGCACACGCTTTCCGCCGCCGACTTCATCTGGCCGATGTTCGTGATCGATGGGGAGAAACGGCGCGAGCCGGTGCCATCCATGCCGGGGGTGGAGAGGTGTTCGGTCGATCTTGCGGTGGGAGCGGCGGAGGAAGCGGCAAAGCTGGGCATCCCGGTGATCGCGCTGTTTCCCTACACCGATCCGTCCCTGAAGACGCCGGATGGGCGCGAAGCGCTGAACGGGAACAATATTGTCTGCCGCGCGGTGCGCGCGATCAAAAAGAACGTGCCGCAGATCGGCGTGCTGTGCGACGTGGCGCTCGATCCCTATACCAGCCACGGACATGACGGCGTAATGGACGGGAACAACGAGAACGTCGCCAACGATGCGACGCTCGAAATTCTCGTGAAGCAGGCATTGGTTCAGGCGGAAGCGGGTTGCGACATCATCGCGCCGTCGGACATGATGGACGGACGCGTGGGCGCGATCCGCACCGCGCTGGAGAAATCCGGTTTCAACGATACGATGATCATGGCCTACGCCGCGAAATATGCGAGCGCGTTCTACGGACCGTTCCGAGATGCGGTGGGCTCCGCCAAGGCGCTGATCGGGGACAAGCGCACCTATCAAATGGATTCCGCCAACGGCGACGAAGCTCTGCGCGAAGTGGCGCTCGACATCGCGGAAGGCGCGGACATGGTGATGGTGAAGCCGGGGATGCCCTATCTCGACGTGCTGCGGCGCGTGAAGGATACGTTCCAGATGCCGACCTTCGCCTATCAGGTATCGGGCGAGTATTCGATGCTGATGGGTGCGATCGAACGCGGATGGTTTGATCGCGACCGCGTGATCCTCGAAAGCCTGATCGCATTCAAGCGTGCTGGCGCGAGCGGCATCCTCACCTATTTCGCGAAAGACGCCACCCGGTTGATTCAGTCTTCCTGAACAGCCTTCGGCTGCTTCAGTTTCGCTGAACAGCCTTCGGCTGCTTCAGTCAGTCCCGCTGAACGGTAAACAGACTGCGCAAAAGAATTTCTGCGCGCGACGGCAGAACGTCGAGGCCGGATTTGCGCTGACCGAGATCGATCACGTTTTCCAGGATGAGCATCGCGAGGCCATGCACCGCCGCCCAGACCGAAAGGCCGAGCGCGGAATCGTGTAGCGCCTTGCCGATTTCATCGCCGACCGCATCGGCAGCAGCCGTGAGATCGGGGAAGCTGTCGCGGTTGGGCAATTGGGGGCCGAACATCAGGCGCGAGAGTGCGGGACGTCTTGCGACGAAACGCATATAGGCCGCGCCGATGTTGGCGATGCGATCGGCCTCAACCGCTTTTTGTGCGGCGGCGGAGACGATTTCCTCGCGCAATTCGACGAAGCCTTCTTTCGCAAGCTCCACCAACAATGCTTCGTGGTTGGGGAAATGGCGATAAGGAGCGGCGTGGCTGACACCTGCGCGTCTGGCGACGGCGCGCAAGCTCAGATCGGATGCGCCCTCCTCCAGAATCCCGCGCGCGGATTCCAGGAGCGCGCTCCTCAAATTCCCATGATGATAGCGGCGTGCTTCTGCATCCATCAGTGCTTCTCCTTATTTGCTTCCAGCAATGCGAACAAGCTGGATGTGTCCCAACGACTGCCACCCATCTTCTCGATATCCGAATAAAACCGGTCGACCAGTTTCGCGACCGGCAACGACGCGCCATTGCGCTCCGCTTCCGCGAAGCAGATAGCCAGATCCTTGCGCATCCACTCGACGGCGAAGCCATGATCGAAATGGCCTTCCAGCATCGTCTTGTGGCGATTGTCCATCTGCCAGGATTGGGCGGCGCCTTTGGAAATCACATCCACGACCGCAAACGGATCGAGGCCCGCGGCGCGCGCGAAGCTCAACCCTTCGGACAGTCCCTGAACGAGCCCTGCGATGCAAATCTGGTTCACCATCTTGGTGAGTTGACCGGAGCCTGTGGGGCCCATCAGACGGCAGCGCTTGGCATAGGCGGCGATGACGGGTTCGGCTTTGCGATAATCTTCTTCGTCGCCGCCGCACATGACGGTGAGCTGGCCGTTCTTTGCGCCTTGCTCGCCGCCGGAAACCGGCGCGTCGATGAAACCGAAATTTTTCTTCTTCGCTTCGCTCGCGAGTTCGCGCGCGATGGAAGCAGATGCCGTGGTGTGATCGACAAAGACGGAGCCGGGTTTCATTGCGGCGAACGCGCCGCCCTCGCCCAGCGTGACGTCGCGCAGATCATCGTCACGACCAACGCAGGCGAAGACGATGTCGGCGTCTTTGGCGGTATCGCCGGGCGTTTCGGCGAAGGTGCCGTGATATTCGTCCGCCCACGCTCTCGCCTTGGCGCGTGTGCGATTGAAGACCATCACCTGATGTCCGGCGCGCGCGAGGTGACCGGCCATGGGATAGCCCATCACGCCCAATCCGATGAAAGCCGCGCGCGTCATTCCATCACCTCCGCCTTGGTGCCGGGGGCGAGCTGCACGCGCTTCATCAACATGACCACCAGAAACGATGGCAGCGCGAGGAAGAACATGAACAGGAAATCGTTGGCGTAGGCTATCAGCGCAGCATTCTGCTCGATGATTCCGTTGATCTGTTGCAAGCCGAACGGAAGATTCGGGTTCCACATCATGCTGGGCGCGTTGACGCCGAGCGCCCGGTTGAACGGCGTGATGTGCGATGCCAGTTGAGCGTGGTTGGTCTGCATGCTGGCTGTCAATACCGTGGTCGTGATCGACACGCCGATGGCGCTGCCGACGTTGCGCATCAGGTTCATCACGGCCGACCCATCGGTCCGCAGATATTGCGGCATGGTGGCGAACGCGATCAGGTTCATAGGCACGAAAATGAAGCCCATGCCGATGCCCTGCAGAAACGTCACCCACGCCAAGGTCATTGGACTGATGGCGGGCGTCCATCCCGACATATCCCACATCGACCACGTCATCATCGCGGTGCCGATGCCCATGAGATAACGTGGGTCGATCTTCAGCGCCATTCGTCCGGCGAACATCATGGCGAACATCGTGCCGAAGCCGCGCGGGGCCATGAGGATACCGGTTTCGGCAACCGAATAGCCGCCGAGATTCTGTAGGAACGGCGGCAGCAATGCCGAGCTTGCCACCATGATCGCGCCCGTGACGAACATCAGGACCATCGCGGAGAGATAGTTCCGATCCTTGAAGAGGTCGCGCGGAATGAACGGACTCTTTGCCGTGAGCATATGAACGAGGAAGAGATAGACGCCAAGGCCCGCGATCACCGCTTCGATGATGATCTCGCCGGAATCGAACCAGCTCTTTGTCGTGCCGCGGTCGAGCATGAGTTGCAGAGCGCCGAGGCCGATGGCCAACATGCCGAAGCCTGACCAATCGAACTTCATCGTGGAATCGTGAGGCGAGTCCTTGAAGAACAACGCAATGCCCAGAACCGAGGCGATGCCGAACGGCACATTGATGTAGAACACCCAGCGCCAGCTATAGGTATCGGTCAGGTAACCGCCAAGCGTGGGGCCGAGGATCGGGCCGAGCATCACGCCCATGCCCCAGATCGCCATGATCGAACCGCGTTTCTGCGGCGGATAGAGATCGAGCATGATCGCCTGCGACAGCGGGCTCAGCGAGGCGCCGAACATGCCTTGCAACAGACGGAAGATGACCATCTGTTCGAGCGATTGCGCGGCGCCGCACATCATCGAGGTGATGGTGAAGCCTGCGAGGCTGACGATGGCGAAGCGCCTTTTGCCGAAACGCGAGGCAATCCAGCCGACAGGCGCGGTCATGATCGCCGCGGCGACGATATAAGACGTCAGGACCCAGGTGATCTGATCGCGCGATGCGGCGAGACTGCCCTGCATATAGGGCAGCGCGACGTTTGCGATGGTCGAATCCAGCGCCTGCATAAAGGTGCCGGCCATCGAGCAGATGAGCACCACCCGCAAGGCAAATGGATCGTAAGACTCCGCCGAATGTCCCGGTCCAGAGCGCATCGTGTCCTTATCCGTTGACCATCCGATACCAGCGGCGATGGCCCGTATCGATCGAAATGAACGTGCTCATTCCTGCGCGCAGCACGGACTTGCAGTTGGTGTCGCCGAGCTTCACGCGAACAGGAATGCGCTGGACAACCTTCACCCAGTTGCCGGACGCGTTTTCGGCGGGCAGCGGCGAGAAGGTGGAACCGCTGGCGGCGGAAATGGCTTGCACCGTGCCCTGCCATTTGCAGCCCGGATAGGTGTCGACGGTCACCTCGACTGGCTGGCCGGGATGAACGTGCGTGAGGTCGGTTTCCTTCATGTTGCCTTCGACCCAGATGTCCTTGTCAGAGACGAGGCCGACCGCGCTTGTGGTGGTGAAGGCCGACATTGCGGAAATGACCAGCGTGCCGGGTTGCAACGAATCCACTTCGGTGACGATGCCGCTGAACGGCGCGCGCACGACGCTGTGGTCGAGTTGGCGCTGCATCTCGTCGACTTGCGCCTGCGCCTGCAAATAAGCCGGGGCCTGTTCGTTCGGAAGGTTGGGATTGCCGTTCAACTTTGCCAGATCGACCTGCGCGGATTGGCGGAGCGAGGCGAGCGTGGCCTGCGCGGAAAGATAGGTCGCGCGCTGCTGATCGTAGAGCGTGCGGGCAATCGAGTTGGTCGAAACAAGTTTGCTGTAGCGGTCGAGCGTGGATTTGGCCACGTTCACCTGCGCCTGCTGCGCACCGATCTGTTCGAGATCGCGGCGGTAGTCGGCCTTGGTGGATTCGACGTTCTGGGCTGCGGTTCCGAGCGCGGCCTTGGCGTTGTCCAGCGCGATCTGGAACGGCTTGGGATCGAGGCGGAACAGAATGTCGCCCGCCTTCACATGCTGGCCTTCGCGGACGTTCACTTCTTTTACGAGGCCAGAAACGTCGGTCGACACCATCAATTGGGCCGCTTTGACATAAGCGTCGTCGGTTGTGACGTAGCGCGCGCCCATCAGATAGAAGGCAAGCGATACGACGGCGACGATGGCGACGCCTCCGATCATCAGCACGCGGCGCAAGCGCGCCTTGTCTTCCCACAAGCCTCTCAGGCCCCGGCGCGGTTCCTGCACCGCATATCTCGAAATCGTTTCGCTGGACATCATGTTCACTTCAGTTGCTCCCGACGGCGGAGAGCTTCATGTTCTCCGTATCCGTCAAATGGTTTTTCATATTCAGCAGCGCATCGATCAGCGACTCGCGCAGATCGGGCGAAATTCCCTCGAGAAGCTCGACGTTCATGCTCTCGCGATAGCGCGTGATCTTCTCGAGCGCGGGCTTGGCAGCCGGAAGATTATGCAGGCGCCAGATGCGGCGGTCGTTCGGATCCGCACGGCGTTCCACGAAGCCGCGCTCCTCGAGCTTGTCGACGAGGCGGGCGACGGAAATGGGTTCCACTTCGAGAATCGCGGCCAGTTCGTTCTGCGACAGCCCCGGCTGGCGTTCGAGTCGGGCGAGGATCGACCATTGCGCGCGTGTGGCGCCATGTTCCCGCGCGCGCTGGTCAAACCGCGTGCGCAACAGGCGCGCCACATCGTGCAGTAGCACCAGCAGGTCACGATCCAGCGATTCCGCCATTTGTCATCCTCCAACGCAGGAGAACATAAGCACCGCTATCATAACATTCAATAAAGATAGACGTGCTCATGACAGCCATGCGGAAAATGCTTAGCGGGCGGGCTGTTGCGCTTTTGCACCTAGTCTAACTGGTTGGGAGATAATGATTTA
This sequence comes from Rhizomicrobium sp., assembly GCA_035543495.1. Taxonomy (GTDB): domain Bacteria; phylum Pseudomonadota; class Alphaproteobacteria; order Micropepsales; family Micropepsaceae; genus Rhizomicrobium. The sequence continues at coordinate 14,086 of DATKJT010000013.1, forward strand.
TCCCTGAATCTGCGCGCTCGCAACAAACGGAAACCGGCTGTCGTAAATCCGTCACCGATGCGTCATCTGACTGATAATCACCCTCGATAGGACGCTCCCGGCCACCAACGAAGGGGGGCCGGACGCCGCATCCTCCTGCGGCCCTCGAGCGGGGAAAACATGAAACTCAAAACGATATTGTTGGGTGCTGCGGCCTGCGCAGTCGTCAGCGCGCCGGCATTTGCAAAAGAGACGATGGAACAGCGCATGCAGCGGATGGAACAAGTCATCCAGCAGCAGCAGCAGGAGATTTCGGACCTCAAGGCCCAGCAGGCAGCGCAAGCCGCCGCTCCGGCGCCCGCAGCTCCCGAAGTTGCCGAACAGCCCGCGTCGCAATCCGACGTCGAGGCGTTGCAGAACCAGGTTTACGAGCAGGCTGCAGCCAACAAATCCGGCTGGTGGAGCACCACCAAGATCAGCGGCCGCATGTATTACGACATCACCGCGGTGAATGGCATCAATCGCAACAGCGATCTTCCCGCCGGCCATGTCTACGACAGCGCCAATGGCGTGAACTTCGACATCAAGAGATTTTATCTGGGCGTCGATCACGCGTTCAACGACATCTTCTCGGCGAACCTGACGACAGACTTCACTTACGACAGCGGCTCGTCTGCATCGCAGCTTTATCTCAAGAAGGCATATCTGCAGGCGAAGCTCGACGACGCACTGATCTTCCGTCTGGGCTCGGCCGACCTGCCTTGGGTGCCTTTCGTTGAAGACACCTATGGTTATCGCTACGTCGAAAACGTGATGATCGACCGCGACAAGTTTGGCACCTCCGCCGATTGGGGCGTGCACATGCTCGGCAGCTTCATGAACAACCTGGTGTCGTATCAGATCTCTGCCGTCAACGGCGCTGGCTACAAGAAGTCCCCGACCAATCCGACGAACCGTTCGGAAGGAATCGACGTCGAAGGCCGCGTGAGCCTGAACTATCAGGGCTTCATCGCAGCCGTCGGCGGCTATCACGGCCAGCTCGGCAAAG
>DATKJT010000014.1:0-17252 GCA_035543495.1 Rhizomicrobium sp.
AGGCGCCGCGGCCGATCTACAAGGCCATGATGATGCGCGCCGATGCCGGGGCCGTGCCGGTGGCCGGCGGCGAGGAACAGGTCACGGCCAGCGTGTCCATCACCTGGCTGCTGCAGTAGCGGAAAAAAAGAAGCCGGAGAGAATTCTCTCCGGCTTCTTCGCTGCTTTCGAATCGCCGCTTACTTGCTGAGCGCGTCGATCTGATCCATCAGATGGTTCATGCGCGCGATCAGCGCCTGATAGGGCGCCGGCGTCGCCATGTCGAGGCCCGCCTTCTTATACAGGTCGTAGGGATAGTCCGAGCCGCCCGCCTTCAGCATGGTGATGAAGCGGTCGCGGACGCCGGGCTTCTTGTCCTCGATGTCCTTGGCGAACGCCGCCGCACCCGCCATCGAAGTGGCGTACTGGTAGACGTAGACCCCGTAATAGAAGTGCGGAATGAACGCCCATTCGATGCAATAGTCGGGATTGATCTTCATCACGCCGTCCGCATCGCCGTAATATTTCTTCAGCAGCCCGCAATAGATGTCGGTCATGCGTTCGCCCGAAAGCGTGCCGCCCTTCTCCACTTCCTCATGCAGCGCCAACTGGAATTCGGCGAACATGGTCTGGCGGAAGAAGGTGGTGCGGATCAGTTCCAGCCCCTGCCCCAGATAATACAGCTTCTCCGCCTTCGTCTTGGCGTGGTTCACCATGTAGTCGTTGAGCAGCATCTCGTTGCCGATGGAGGCCGTCTCCGCGATGAAGGTGGAATAATCCGATTTCTCGAACGGCTGGTTGGCGGTGGTCAGCAGCGTGTGAACCGCATGACCCCATTCGTGCACGAAGGTCGAAAGCGACTCGTAATCGTCGTGGTTGTTGAACAAGAGATAGGGGTGAACGTCGTAAGCCGCGCCGTTCATATAGGCGCCGTTCGCCTTGCCCTCATGCGGGAACAGGTTCATCCACCGGCCGGAAAAACCCTTCTTCAACAGCGCGGTGTATTCCGGCCCGTAAGCAGACGTCACGTCCAGCGCGATGCGCTTGGAATCCGCCACGCTGAATTTCGGCGGGTTCTTCAAATCGAAGATCGGCGGATAGGCATCGTAATATTGCAGTTCGTCGGTGATGCCGAGCGCCTTCTTGCGCATCTCGAGATACCGGTGCAGCACCGGCAATCCCTTGTTCGCTTCGGACACCAGCGTGCGATAAACGGTTTCCGGCATGTTGTCGGTAAAGGTCGCGGCCGCCAGCGAATTGGGGAAGTGGCGCACTTTTGCTTCGAACACTTCGCCCAGCACCTGCGCGGTCAATGACGCTCCCATCGTGCCCTGAAAGCCTTTGAAAGTGTGCCAGAAGTCATCGAACACCAGCTTGCGATCGGCGCGGTTCAGCGACTGCCGGTATTTCGTGTAAGCCGCCTGGTCGAGCACCACCTTGGTGCCGTCCGAAAGCGTCACGGTGGGGAACGGCAATTCGCCATTGGCAAGCTGGCTGTAAATGGCATTGGGCTGGGCCAGAACGTTGCCCGCTTCCGCCATCACGCCCTCGGCCTCCACGCCGAGCGTGTGCGGTGCGGCGCGCAGCGTGTTGTCCAGATAGAAACCGAAACGCTTCTCAAGCTCGGGCTGTTCCTTTTCGAACGCGTGCACTTTGTCGGCGCCGATGGTGAGGATTTCGGGCGCAAGCCACGCCGTCTTTGCGCTAATCAGCGTTTCCAGCGCCTGTGCGGATTGCTGGCGTTCCTGGTTGGCGCCGATCTTCACATTCTCGTCGGCCTTCAGCGAGGCATAGACGTCAAGCCTCGTTGCTTCCTTGCGCACGTCGGCATATTCGGAAAGCGCCTTCAGCATGTCGGCCGAACTTTTGCCCAGCGTGCCCTTGAACGCTTCCAGCTTGTTGGCCCGATCCTGAAGCTTGTCGCGCTCGGCGGTCCACGCCTCCGGACTCTTATAGAGATCGCTCAGGTCCCACATGTAAGCGGGATTGTCGGAATCGGCGACGGGCGTTTTCGTGGCGGGTGCAGACATGGCGGAGAGCGGAATGAGGACGGTGGAAAGGCACAGCGCCGCAAGGCGCGACCGGGACAATAGCATGGACGAATTCCCCTGTTTTCAGGCGTGGAACCTACCCGTCCCCGCCCGGGAACCCAAGGGCCGCGCGATCACTCCCGTGTGAACAGGGCGAAGGATGTTTCGAAATTTGCGGCGAAATTGAAATGTGCTCCCAAACCCTCCCCTTGAGGGCGGAGGTAGTGGCAGCGTGCCGACATCGATAAATTCGGAGCGAAGCGGAGAATTTTCGGGGAGGGGTCCGAACTGCCTCGGCATTGACCCCTCCCCGAAAAATCCTGACGGATTTTTCGACCCTCCCTCAAGGGGAGGGTATGATGATCGCCCAACGATGAGAAACATCATGCGTCCCGCAATCGCCGCCTTTGCCATTTTCGCCTTCACCCTCCCCGCCCTCGCCGCGCCCGCGCCGAAGGTCCACATCGCAGCGCTCGATCAACTCCACACGCCGCTCCCTTATCCCTACGACGAAACCGCCAACGCCGATGCCGCCGTCGCCACGGCCAAGGCGAAAGCCAAAGCCAGCGGCAAACTTCTGCTGATCGATCTCGGCGGAAACTGGTGTGGGGATTGTCGTGTGCTCTCCGGCGTCATGGCGCTGCCGGAAGTGAAACGCTTCCTCGAAAAGCACTATGTCGAAGTCGCCGTCGATGTCGGTCGTTTCGATACCAATCTTCAGATCCCCGCGCATTACGGCATCACGCAGCGGCTCGAAGGCGTGCCGAGCGTGCTGATCGTCGATCCGAAGACGGACAAATTGCTCAATCGCGAACGCATTTCCGCGTTGGCCGACGCCCGCTCGATGACGCCGCAGGCGCTTGCCGACTGGCTCGCCCAATGGACCAAGTGACGCTTGCCGGCTGATTGACAAGCCTGCCCGCAGCACCTTCTTTAGCGGCTCGCAGGAGGACGAAGTGGGCACCCTTCATCAACGCCGCATCGGCGATCACGCAGCACTGCTGGAATTCGACAATCCGCCGGCCAATGCGCTCGGCCGCGACATGCGCAAACAGTTGCGCGAGGCGCTGATCGCGCTCGATGCCGATCTGTCGATCCGTGCCCTCATCCTCACCGGCCGCGGCAAGGGCTTCTGCTCCGGCGACGACCTGAAGGAACAGGAAGAAGCAAGCAAACTCCCACCCGCCGGGCGCGCCGCCCAGCTGGGCGATTTCGCCGACGCCATCAATCGCATCGAAGCCTTCCGCGTGCCGGTGATCGCCGCCGTCAACGGCTGGTGCATGGGCGGCGGCCTCGAACTCGCGCTCTGCTGCGACATCCGCATCGCCTCGACCGAAGCGAAGTTCACATGCTCCGGCGTGAATGTGGGCCTCATGGCCTCCGCCTGGCGCCTGCCCCGCCTCATCGGAATCGCACGCGCCAAACACATGCTCTTCACCGGCACGCCATATGACGCGGCAACCGCGGAATCCTTCGGCCTCGTCACCGCTGTCCACAAACCGCAAGATCTCGAACGCGAAGCCATCGCGCTCGCCGAACGCATCGCCTCGCGCGCGCCGCTATCGGTCGAAGCGACCAAGAAGATGACCAGCCGCGCCTTCGACCTCTCGCCGGACGAGGCTGCCCGCGTTCAGGGCGAGATTGTTTCCGGTCTGGCGCAAAGCGAGGATCATAAAGGCGCGCTCGCCGCGTTCCGCGAGAAAAAAGAGCCGAAATTTTCACGGAAATAACCATCCTCCTTACCTCCCCCCGCGCGGGGAGGTCGACGCGCGACAGCGCGGCGGGTGGGGACTACAATGAGGCTCGCTGGAAGCCCCACCCGGTCGCTTGCCGATGCAAGCGCCCGACCTCCCCGAAATGGGGAGGTAAGTAATTTTTTCAAAAAAATTTTCTCCCAAACACCGCAACATCTGCCGCGCAAATTTCGCGCGCACACAATTGCATCACCCCACTTTGAACGCTTTCAATCGCTTAACCCCCTGCAGCGTAACGCTGCGGGAACTTTGCGCATGCACTTGCAGCGCAACGCTCCTTCGTGCAAACTATCTATCTTCCCGACAATTCCGTTTGAACGTTACGACGCCTTCGCGCCGGAAACCGGCTGCTCGCGATAATATTGCGGCAGCAGGCGTTTCAGGTTTGCGATCTTCGGCATGTCGTTGACGACGATGTAACCGTTGTCGGGATGACGAAGGAGGAAATCCTGATGATAACTTTCCGCCGCATAAAACCCTTTCAGCGGGTCGACGCGCGTGGCAACCGGCTTTGAGAACACATGCGCCTTGTCGAGCTGTTCGATATAGGCGCGCGCGATCTTCGCCTGTTCGTCGTTGGCGGCAAAAATGTTGGAGCGGTAGCTCGGCCCGGAATCCGGCCCCTGCCTGTTCACTTCCGTCGGATCGTGCGCCACCGAGAAATAGATGCGCAGGATCTGGCCGTAGGTGATGACACGCGGATCGAACCTGACCTGCACGGATTCCGCGTGCCCGGTCAGTTCGGTGCCGACAACCGGATAGCTCGCGGTTTCTTTCGAGCCGCCCGAATATCCGGCCAGCACGTCCTTCACGCCTTTGACGTGCTGGAACACGCCTTCGACGCCCCAGAAGCAGCCGCCGGCCAAGACCGCTGTTTCCAATCCGTTGCCGGGCGTCCTGGTATCGACCACCGGCATCGGCACGGCGCGCGGCGTCTCGTCCGCGTTGGCGCTGGCAAACAACACGGCGCCCAGTCCGGCGACGCCGAGCACGGCGAAGCCCAAACGGCCCAACAGTGAATGGAGTTTGTTCATTTCGATCCTCGCTACCTCACGCAGTGGTGCGCGGCACAAAGCGCATCGCCGCCGAATTCATGCAATACCGCAGGCCTGTCGGCCTCGGCCCGTCGTCGAACACATGTCCCAGATGCGCGTCGCAGCGCGTACACGAAATCGCGGTGCGCGCCATGAAAAGCGACGTATCGTTGGATTCGGTGACGTTGTATTTGCTGATCGGCTTCCAGAAGCTCGGCCAACCCGTGCCGGATTCGAACTTGGTATGGGAATCGTAAAGTGCCGTATCGCAGCAGATGCAGCGATAGATACCGGATTCGTGATTGTCCCACGTCGCACCCGTATAGGCGCGCTCGGTCCCTTCGTGCCGCGTGACGTCATAAGAAAGGGGCGAAAGCTGTGCCCGCCATTCGGCATCGGCCTTCACGACCTTCGGCACGCGCACCAAGCCCTTGCTCTTCCCCGCATCCGTGAAGAGTTCGATGGCGATCAGCTTGGGTTGCGCGGCACCGGCCCATCCCACCGTAGCCGCCAATGCGGCCAGCGTGGTTCCGGCCAGCAAAAGCTGGCGGCGGCCAAGAGTTCCTTTGGGATTGGCGGGCATGTCGCCTCCTTATCTTTGTTCTTTAATACGTTGCGACAATGGGGGTGGGTTACGCCGCGCCCTCACTTTTCGGTGCGGGGCGGCCCGCATTCACCTTTCCGGCCGTCCGGGCTTGCAAAGCGGCTTGAATTTCCGACACTTAAGGGGTGCCGCGAGCTGCGGTGTCGTTCTTGGGTGGGCTTGCGTGACGAGCGTTCTTGGGCGGGTTTTCGCGATTGGCGGGGTGTGTTTGGCGTTGGCGGGTTGCGCCACCAAACCGACCGAACCGAACGATCCTTTGGAAGGCATGAACCGCGCCTTCTTCAGCTTCAACCAGGAACTGGACGACCGCGCCGCCCTTCCCGCCGCCACGTTTTATGTGAGCGCGGTGCCGGGTTCGATCCGCACCGGCATTCACAATTTTCTGTCGAACATCAACCTGCCGATCACCTTCGCCAACGACATCCTGCAACTGGAATTCACCCGCGCGGGCTACACGGCGGAGCGCTTCGGCCTGAACACGACCATCGGGATACTGGGACTGGTGGATGTCGCCTCGGAACGCGGCATCCCCTATCACACGGAGGATTTCGGACAGACGCTTGGCTACTACGGTGTGCCCGGCGGGCCCTATCTTGTGTTGCCGCTTTTGGGTTCGACACAGCCGCGCGATCTGGGCGGGCGTTACATCGATCACTATTTCAACGCGTTCGGCTATTTCGCCTGGGACGGAAAAGTCTACTACTCGCTGTTCCAGAGCGCGCTTTCGACGGTGGATTCCCGTTCGCGCAACATCGATACCTTGCGCGACATCGAACGCCAGTCGATCGACATGTACGCCACGATCCGCAGTCTCTATCTGCAGAACCGCGAAAACCAGGTCCGCAACGGCGAAATCGACACGACGGATCTGCCGGACTTCTAGCTTTCGCGCGTGAGCAGATACGTCGCCAAAGCCTGCAATTCGGCGGCTTTCTCGCCATAGGGCGCAAGCGTATCGATGGCGCGGTTGATCAGCTTTTGGGCTTCCGCCTTCGCCCCATCGATCCCGTAGATCGAAATCAACGTCGCCTTGCCCTGATCCTGATCCTTGCCGACGGATTTGCCGGTCTTTTCCGCCGTGCTCGTCACGTCGAGCAGGTCGTCGGTGATCTGGAAGGCGAGCCCGAAATCGCGCGCATAGGAAAGCATCCGCTCGCGGTCCGCTTTCGAAGCCTCGCCCAGAACGGCGCCGGCCTCGCAGGAGAATTCGAACAGCGCGCCCGTCTTCAGCCGCTGCAATTGCATCACCTGTTCGGCGGTCAGCGTCTGTTCGGCGGCTTTCATGTCGATCATCTGTCCGCCGATCATGCCTTCGCTACCCGATGCCTTGGCGAGCTTCGTCACCAGATCGCAACGCACCGCAGCGGACGTGTGGGTCGCCGGATCGGCCACGATCTCGAACGCGATGGTCAGAAGCCCGTCGCCAGCGAGGATGGCGGTCGCCTCATCGAAGGCCCGGTGAGTCGTAGGCCGGCCACGGCGCAGGTCGTCATTGTCCATCGCTGGCAGGTCGTCATGGACGAGGGAATAGGTATGCAGAACCTCGATGGCCGCCGCGACCCGGACGGCGTTGGCCGGGGGCACGCCGAACAGACGGGAGCTTTGCAGGACCAGGAAGGGCCTCAGCCGCTTGCCGCCCGCGAAGATGGCGTAGCGCATGGCCTCCTGCGCCCGGGCATAGAGACCCGTGGGCTGGGGCAGCAAAGCCTCCATGGCGTCCTCGACCGCCTTCGCCGAGGCCGCCAAAGCGGCATCCAAATCAACCGCCCTGTGGTCGGCGCGAATCTGCATCAAAACCCCTCTGCCCCTGTGTGTAAGGAACCACCAGCCTGCGGGCCAGGCAAGCGGCTAACATACTGGGATCGTGACCGGAATAGCCTACACCAGCCTGACTTCGCGGTTGCGAAAGAGCAACTATGGACGATGGGGGCCTCCGCGAGTAAACACAACGGCTTGGGGGCAAGGCCGCAGATGGCGGCCGGTAGTAAAGGTGCCTATTTATCCATGATGCGCGTCATTCTAGCTGAGCCTCGCGGATTCTGCGCCGGTGTGGTGCGGGCGATCGACACCGTCGAACGCGCCTTGGAGAAGTATGGCCAGCCCGTCTACGTCCGCCACGAGATCGTACACAACAAGCACGTCGTCGAAACGCTGAAGAACAAAGGAGCGCGCTTTGTCGAGGAACTGAACGAAGTTCCCGAAGGCGCGGTGACCGTGTTCAGCGCCCACGGCGTGCCGCAGGCCGTGGTGAAAGAAGCTGCCGACCGCGGCCTTCCCGTGCTCGATGCCACCTGCCCGCTCGTGTCCAAGGTTCACATGCAGGGCAAGCGTTATGTCAGCCAGGGCCGCGCCCTGATCCTCATCGGCCATGCGGGCCATCCCGAAGTCGAAGGCACCATGGGCCAGGTCGGTGCGCCGGTCGCCCTCGTGCAATCCGAAAAGGACATCGAAACCATCGACATCCCGCGCGATGCGCCGGTTGCCTATGTCACCCAGACCACGCTTTCCATCGACGACACGCGCGGCATCATCGCGGCGCTGAAGAAGCATTTCACCGATATCGTCGGCCCCGAGACATCGGACATCTGCTACGCGACCCAGAACCGCCAGACGGCGGTGCGGGAGCTTTGCAAGGTGGCCGACGTTATCCTGGTGGTCGGCGCGCAGAACAGTTCCAATTCCAACCGCCTTCGCGAAATCGGTTTGGAAGAAGGCGTGCCCAGCTATCTGATCGCCGATGCAACCGAACTCGATCCCACGTGGCTCGATGGAAAGAGAACCGTTGGTCTGACAGCCGGCGCTTCGGCACCGGAAAGCCTGGTCGAAAACGTCATCGCCGCGTTGCGCCGGATCGGCGACGTGGAAGTTTCGAATATGGACGGCATCAAGGAACACATCGAGTTCCGCCTTCCGGCAGCATTGCGCAACTGAACGGAGCGTTCGTGGCTATTCCCGCAAAACAGGCAGCGCGCATCGGCGCCTATGTCCTCAAGCAGCACCTCCTGGGCCGCTCGCATTATCCGCTCGTGCTCATGCTGGAGCCGCTGTTCCGCTGCAACCTCGCCTGCGCCGGTTGCGGCAAGATCGATTATCCCGACGAGATCCTGAACCAGCGCCTGTCTTACGAAGACTGCATGGCGGCGATCGACGAATGCGGCGCGCCCGCCGTTTCGATCGCCGGCGGCGAACCGCTTCTGCACCGGGAGATGCCCAAGATCGTCGAAGGCTTCATCGCACGCGACAAGTTCGTGATCCTGTGCACCAACGCGCTGCTGCTCGCCAAGAAGATCGACCAGTACAAGCCGAACGAGAATTTCACCTGGTCCATCCATCTCGATGGCGACAAGCAGATGCACGACAAGTCCGTCTGCCTGGATGGTACCTACGAAAAAGCCGTTGAAGCCATCAAAATGGCCAAGGACCGCGGCTTCCGCACGCAGATCAACTGCACCCTGTTCCAGGATGCCGAAGCTCCGCGCGTCGCGAAGTTCTTCGACGAAATGATGGCGATGGGCCTGGACGGCATCACGGTCTCGCCGGGTTACGCGTATGAGCGTGCGCCGGATCAGGAACACTTCCTGAATCGCGAACGCACCAAGAAGCTGTTCCGCGACATCCTCGCCAAGGGTAACGGCGGCAAGAAGTGGTCGTTCACGCAGTCCGACTTGTTCCTCGATTTCCTTGCGGGCAACCAGACCTATGAATGCTCGCCATGGTCGATGCCGGCACGCACTGTCTTCGGCTGGCAAAAGCCCTGCTATCTCCTCGGCGAAGGCTATGTGAAGACCTTCAAGGAACTAATGGAAGGCACCGACTGGGACAAGTATGGCGTCGGCAATTATGAGAAGTGCGCGAACTGTATGGTTCACTGCGGCTTCGAAGGCACCGCCGTCGCCGATTCCGTGAAGAAGCCGTGGAAGCTCATTCCGCTGCAACTGCGCGGCGTGAAGACCGAGGGCCCGATGGCGCCGGATATTTCACTCGCCAATCAGCGCCCGGCTGAATTCGTGTTCTCCCGCCATGTCGAACACAAATTAGCGGAGATCAGGACAGCCAAGTCCGTCCCCGAGGAAATTGCGGCAGCGGAGTAAGGCGCGGAACGCCGCGGACGAATCCCGCATCAGATAGATCAAGTCCAGTATCTGTAGCGGATGCGCCATAACCGAGCGCAGGATCGCCTCATAGTCGATGGCGCCGTCTGCCTTCATGGCGACCATGGCCGCGGGCGGCAGCGTGCGGCTGGCGGGATCGCAAATCACGCGTAGGACAGCAAAGGGGAGATTGCGCGAAGCTGCGGCACGCGCCGCGATGTGGGATTCCATATCGACGGCGACAGCACCGGTTCGTTCGAAGAGATCGGTCTTGTCCGGCCGATAGGTGATGATGTCGTCGCTTCCGGCGATGGTGCCGGGTTTGGAGCGTGGTATGGCCTTCCAAAGCCGCTGCATCCAATCGACATCGGTGGGATAGCGCTCGTTTCCCGCCACGACGTCCGTACCGACCACAACGCTGCCGGGTGCGAAGTCCGGCGATAAACCGCCTGCAACACCAATGCTGATGACGCCGGAGATAGTTTTATCCGGCAGAAGGGAGTCGAGTTGTTTTTTCAAGCCTTCGGCATCACCACCGCCGACCACCGTCACAATGCGCGAACCCTTTACGATCTGGGCCTCCCGCACAAGTCCGGTAACGGCAACGATCATCTAGAGGCCGACATCCACGCGACGCGAATTGCCGAGCTTGAGATTGCGATAGCGCGCAACCGCCCAAAGGGGAAAGAACTTCGGATAGCCGTGATATCGCAGATAGAACACACGCGGGAAACCGCCGCCAGTATATTCTTCCTGCGGCCAGAGCCCGTCTTCGCCCTGCGTTTCCTGCAAGAAGCGGATACCGCGCGCAACGGCCGGGTGATTGACATCACCGGTCGCCATCAGGCCAAGCAATGCCCATGCAGTTTGCGAAGCGGTGGAAGGGGCGCGCTCATACCCGGCGTAGTCGAGCTTGTAACTGTTGCAATCCTCGCCCCAGCCGCCATCTTCGTTCTGGATCGAGACGAGCCAATTGACGGCGCGGCGGATCATCGGTGCGTTGGTGTCGACTCTGGCCGCATTCAGGCCGGCAAGCACGGACCATGTGCCGTAGACATAATTCACGCCCCATCGGCCGAACCAGCTTCCGTCTTTCATCTGCACGCGTTCGAGATAGGCAATCGCCTCTTTCATGCGCGGACTATCGAGCGGCTCGCCAAGCTGCGCGAGCATGCCGATGCAACGGCCCGTCACGTCTTCGGTCGGCGGATCGAGCAGCGCGCCGTGATCGGCGAACGGAATGTTGTTGAGGTAGTGATAGGAGTTGTCCGCGTCGAACGCGCCCCAACCGCCGTTCTTGCTCTGCAGCCCTTCGACCCATTCACGCCCACGCGCGATGGACTGGGCGTAATCGGCCTGTGGCGCAATCGTCTCGCGCGCTCGATCCAGCGCCATCACAACAACAGCGGTGTCATCGAGATCGGGATAGTGATCGTTGGCATATTGAAATGCCCAGCCGCCGGGACGCACATCGGGACGCTCCTCCGCCCAATCGCCTTTGACATCGAGAACCTGGCGCTGCTTGAGCCATTCGAGGCCCTGAACGAGCTTCTCGTTGGCTTCTTCGCCGCGCACCTCCATGAGGGCATGACAGGCGAGCGCCGTGTCCCACACGGGAGAAACACAAGGCTGGCAATACGCCTCGTCTTCTTTCACCACCAAAAGTTTCTCGACCGAATGCCGCGCGATGGCGCGGTCGGGATGATCCGGCGGATAGCCCAGCACGTCGAACATCATCACGCTGTTGGTCATGGCGGGATAGATCGCGCCAAGCCCGTCCTCGCCGTTCAAACGCTCTGTGACGAACGCCACGCAACGGTCGAGAGCGCGTTGATGAAGCTTCTTCGGCCAGAACGGCTCAACGGCTTTGAGCACGTGGTCGAGATTGATGAAGAACCACGCCCAATAGCGGTTCTGGTGCGGGGCCCGCCGTTGCGCAGGCACTTTCTTGGCCTTGAACAGCTCGGGTACATGGATGTTGCGCGGATTGCGCGCCACCGGCTTGAGCGAAGCAAGCACCAGGAGCGGCACCATCACCGTGCGCGCCCAATAAGACATCTTGGAAAGGTGGATCGGAAACCAGCGCGGCAGGAGAATGAGTTCGGCCGGAATAGTCGGCACGCTCTTCCACGACAGATCGCCATAGAGTGCGAGCAGGATGCGGGTGAACACATTGGCGTGTTCCGCGCCGCCATGCGCGAGAATGGCTTCGCGCGCGCGTTTCATGTGCGGCGCGTCGACGTCGTCGCCGATCATCTTGAGCGCGAAATAGGCTTTCACCGTAGCGCTGATGTCGAACGCGCCGTTGTGAAACAGCGGCCAACCGCCATGCGTGCCCTGAATGCGGCGCAGATAGTTGCCGATCTTGCGTTCGAGCACGAGGTTCGGCGTTTCGGCAAGGTAATGAACGAGCAGAATGTATTCGGACGGGATCGTCGCGTCGGCTTCCAGTTCGAAAACCCAATGGCCGTCTTCGCGCTGCTCGGCGAGCAGCGCCGAGGAGGCGTTTTGGATCACGTCCTCCAGCTCAAGCAGGCTGCTATCGACAATCATCGTGTTCATGGGACTTTTCTAATGACGAATCTGTGGATTATAGGGACTCGCGGCGAAGTGCCAATTCCGCGGCCTTTTGGCCGGAGCGTATGGCCCCTTCGATCGTGGCGGGCAAGCCCGTCTGGGTCCAATCACCGGCGAGCAAAAGATTGGCGTACTCCGTGGCAGCATTGGGGCGCAGAGCGTCCTGTTCCGGTGTTGCAGCAAAGGTGGCCCGCTTTTCCTTCACGATTTGCCAGGGCGGCAGCTCCGCACTCAGGCCATGCACGTGAGCAACATCGTTCCACAACGTTTGGGCCAGCGATTCGCGGTCTAAATCAACAAGTTGGTCGGCACCGCTGACAGTCACCGAAAGCCTATCCGGAAACGCGAAGACCCATTGGGCTGTTCCCCCGATGAGCCCGATGATGGGAGGGAGGCCGCTTGGCGGTGTAACAAGATAATGCGCGTTTACTATAGCGCTATGCTCTGTAGGGGTTTTCAGCCCGGGCAAAAGCTCGGCCGCAACCCAAGGGGGCACTGCAAGTACAACCGAATCTTTTGTCCCCAACTGTGTCTCTTCGCCCACATCGAAGGACGCGATTCGCGCGCCCGAAATCGTTAACCGACGGACACGCTGGCCCAGACGAACGAGGGCACCTTTGGCCTTCAGATAGGCAAGTGCTGGGTCCACCAGGGCCGAGGCGAGATGGGGTTCGGCGACGCGCGGATAATAGTGACGGCCGCCTTTGGCGAGCGTTTCGCGCACAATGGCACCAGCCAATGCGGCCGAACCGATTTCAGGTTGAAGATTCAGCGCGGCAAGAAGGAAAGGTTCGAGCAGACGTTCCCATAGCGTGCCTTTGCAGGTCATCGCGTCTTCGACGCGCTGACGTTTGTTGGCGAACATCAAACCGGCCATGCCGAGATAATCGGAGGCTTTCGTTCCGGGAACGCGTCGTTTGTTCGATAACACCCACCACGCGAGCGGTCCGTCATTGGGTGTAATCGTCCAACGCTTTCCCGTGCGTAAATCCGCGAAAGTGAATTCTGCACGATTGGGACCGACGAGACCATTCTCCGCACCGATCGCTCGCAGATAGGAGAATGTGGCGTGGTTGCCGGAAAGGACGAGGTGGTTGCCATTATCGATGGTGCGACCGAGCGCGGAGTCGAAATAGGAGCGACAGCGTCCACCGGCCTGGTTCGCAGCTTCGATCAACTCGACATTGTGTCCGGCGCCGGCAAGTGCGACCGCGGCGCTCAATCCGGATAAACCGCCGCCGATGACATAGACCTTGCCTTCGCTCATGCAAACAATCCGTCGCGCAAGACAAGACTCAGAAGTTCGATCTTGCCTACACGCGCGCGTTCGCGTGGCGGCGCCCAACCGGAACGTTCCGTCTTGGAGAGAATTTTTGCGTAGACGGCGATCATCAATCGCGGTGCGGCAAGGCGACCTTTCGGACGCTTCGCCAAGATGGCTTCGGCGCCGCGATAGTGTTCATGGGCACGGGTGGCGACAATACGGCAAGCCTTATCGACAAGTGGCGTGGCGACGGCCAGCCTGGGTTCGATTGTTCGAATACCGGCCTCGTCCAGCGCTTCACGCGGCAAATAGAGACGATTGATGGAAGCATCTTCGTCGAGATCGCGCAGAATGTTCGTCAACTGCAGCGAGCGGCCCAGATGATAGGCAAGCAAGAACCCGGGATCGTCATCCATGCCGAACACCTTGACGGAGAGACGGCCGACGGCGCTGGCGACACGGTCGCAGTAGAGATCGAGCACATCCCAACTGGGAGCGCAGATGTCCTCCGCCACGTCCATGTCCATGCCATCGATAACGGCCAGAAAATCTTCGAGACGCGGATGAAATCGCTCTACGGCTTCGCGAAGGAAAGCCAACCGTTCAGGCGGGCGGCCTTCATAAAGAGCAGTCAGATCTTTGCGCCATGTTTCGAGTGCTTCGTGGCGGCTCTCGCGCGTGCCAATGCCATCGTCGGCGATGTCGTCCACCGCACGGCAGAATGCATAGATGGCAAACATGGCTTCACGTTCGGCGCGGGGCAGGATGCGCATTGCGGAATAAAATGAACTTCCCGCCGCTTTTTTCCGCGCTTCCTGCATTTCAGGGGCGGCGTCCATCATGTCTGCTGCGGTTGTCATGGATGGGTTGCCAGTTGCGAGGCGGCCTTCTTAGGACGCCGGCGGCGGATAAGGAAGCCGGCTGTCGTGAGCAACGCCAACCCCAGAGCTTCCGGTTTGGAATGGTGGACGCGATCCGAAAGCGGGTCCCGTTTGAGCAGGCCGTTATTGAGGTTTTCGGCCAGCCGCTGGATCACCGCCACTTCGAGTGCCAGCCGGGTATCTACAATTTGGTCCGCCAACGGTTTCGAATTCGCCAGCAAGCCCGTCGTGCGGCCGCCAAGTTGCCGGATGATCGCGAGCAAAACCGATGATGCTTTTGGTTCGCCAAGCGCCTCCGGCGTGACATTGACCGCAGCCATCAGGTCGAGCGGAATATAGACGCGGTTGAGAGACCGATAGTCCTTGCCGCAATCCTGCAAGTGATTGATGACCTGCAGCGCCGCACACAAGGCATCGGACGCAGGCCAGGTGTCATGGCTTTCGCCATGCACATCGAGCATGAAGCGTCCAACGGGCATTGCCGAATAGCGGCAGTAGTCCATCAACTCGTCCCAACTGGCGTAACGCAGCTTGACGACGTCGCGACGGAACGCTTCGAGCAGATCGCTTGCATGCTGTGTGGTCAGATTCAGTTCGGCTGCGATTTCTCTCAGCGCAACGGCTTCGGGCACAACATCGTCGCCGCCAGAAAGGCTTTTCTGCATCTGATCGAGCAGACGTAGCTTTTCTTCCGCTTTGGCCGTTGCGTTGTCGGAGATGTCATCGGCGGCGCGCGCGAAGCGATAGTAAGCCAGAATCGCAGGACGATGTCTCGGATGGATGAGAATCGACGCGACGGGAAAATTCTCGTCGGTGTGGCCCTTGCCGGATGCGAGATCGGATGCGGTTGTCATGCGCGGATCGCCTGTGCCCTGCCCTTCCACATGCCGCCGCGGCCGCGCCAGAACTGAACCGCGGAATCGAACGTGAAGGCGGTGTAGAGAACGCCGATAACCGGCAAAAGAATACCCCAAAGCGGGACAAGCCCGTAGAACAGCGACATCGGTGCAAAAGCAATGGCCATAGCGACCCAGGCCAGGGCACCTGCGATTTGCGCTGTGCCCGTCGCGAAGATTGCCAGGACCGGCGGTGCCACGAAAAGCAGGCACATGCCGACGATCGTTCCCATCAGCTCAAACGGCGAATAGTGAAGCTGCGCATAGGCGGAACGCGCAATCATGCGGCGGATTTCGCCCAAGCCCTCATAGGGACGAATGCTCTGCGAACGTTTTGTGAGTCCGAGCCAGATGGGGCCCTGTTTCTTCAGGGCGCGACCGAGCGCGCAATCGTCGATGATTTCCTTTTTAATCGCATCGATATTGCCGGCACGTTCGAGCGCATCGCGCTTGACCAGCATGCAACCGCCAGCGGCTGCGGCCATCGCGTTTTTGGGTTTGTTGACCAGCGCGAAGGGGAACAGCATGTCGAAGAAGAAGACGAAGGCGGGGATCATTAACTTTTCGGCGAACGTCTTGCAATGCAGCTTCGCCATGAGCGAGACGAGGACGAGATTTCCGGCGGCCGCGCGGGCGACGAGTTTGCGCAGGTTATCTGGCGAGTGCGCGATGTCTGCGTCTGTGAGCCAGAGATAGTCGGGTGCGCCTGCTTGCGCGACACCCTGACGAACGGCCCAGAGTTTTCCCGTCCATTCAGGCGGACGCGACGAACCGCCGATCACGGTGAGACGTTCTTGCTGTGGTAACGCGCGGGCGATTTCCGCCGTGCCGTCGCTGCTTTGATCGTCGACGAGGATGACGTTGAACGGGCCGGGATAATCCTGCGAGAGCAGGCTTCCGATGGAGCGCGCGATGACGTCTGCTTCATCGCGAGCGGGAACGACGGCTGTGACGGAAGGCCAGATTCCAGGTTCGGCGGGTTCATTGCGGTCATCGCGATCGCCCGCGAGCCAGAACATGCCGCGGCCGAACAGCAACACCAGCCAGATCGCGAGTGACAAGAGTGCGACGGCTATCATTGTAGATAGCCTTTCTGTCCGAACCATTCCATCGCATCGGCAATGCCCTCCCGATACGGCCGCGCTACATAGCCTAGCGCTTTCTTCGCCTTCTGCGAACTAAAGAACATTCGATATTTCGACATGTTCAGCGCATCTGCAGTAATGAACGGCTCTTTGTTCGTGAAACGCGCGACGGCTTCAGCAGCATAGGCCAGAGGATAAAGCGGGCCACGCGGAAGCCTAACGCGCGGCGGACGGCGATGCGCCAGTTCGGCGATGACGCCGAGCATGTCTTTCAGGGCCACGTCTTCGCCGCCGAGAATATAACGCTCTCCGATTGCGCCTTTTTCCAACGCGAGAAAATGACCTACGGCCACGTCATCGACGTGAACGAGATTTAGACCGGTATCGACAAAGGCGGGTATTTTGCCGGTGGCGGCTTCCACGATGATGCGACCGGTCGGCGTGGGGCGGATGTCGCGCGGACCAATGGGCGTTGAGGGGCAGACAATGGTGGCTCGCAAACCGTCTTCCGCGATCATCTTTTCGACCAGACGTTCGGCGACAACTTTGCTGAGCTTGTAAGAGCCGATGACGGTGCGTTCGTCGTGACGCGAGGTTTCGTCGGCAGAAGCGCCTTCGACGGGCTTCAGCGTGGCAACGCTGGAGGTGTAGACGATTTTTTCCACGCCCGCGTCGAGCGCCGCCTGCATCGTGGCGCGGGTGCCTTCGAGATTGTTGCGGACGATCTCGTTTGGATCTCGCGCCCATAGACGATAATCCGCAGCGACATGAAAGAGATAGCGCGTGCCTTGCATCGCGCGGTCCATATCGGCGCGCGAGCGCATGTCTCCTTCGGCGATCTCGGCTTGCAGCTCCTTGAGATTGTCGCGAGGGCTGGTCTTGCGCGCGAGCAGGCGAAGCTTTGCGCCTTTCGCCGCAAGAGCCCGCGCCACGGCCGAGCCGACAAAGCCCGATGCGCCGGTGACGAGCACACGCTCGTCTTTCAGCGCAGGCATCACTTCTTCTCGCTGGCGGTTGCTGCCGCCGCAGGCTTTCGCGTGACGACCTGGCGATGACC
>DATKJT010000015.1:0-57248 GCA_035543495.1 Rhizomicrobium sp.
CCCAGGCGATGGACCTTGCCGATGACCGCGTTGCGCGTCACTCCCCCGAGTGCGCGGGCGATCTGGCTGGCCGAAAGTCCCTCGGTCCAGAGGTTCTTGAGCTGCTCCACCCGTTCGTCTG
This sequence comes from Rhizomicrobium sp., assembly GCA_035543495.1. Taxonomy (GTDB): domain Bacteria; phylum Pseudomonadota; class Alphaproteobacteria; order Micropepsales; family Micropepsaceae; genus Rhizomicrobium. Next base: position 122 of record DATKJT010000015.1, read on the forward strand.
TCCAACCCATGCCCGGCTCCATCGGCTAACCCCACAACATATCGTAGCAACGCATGAGATTTGGACAAGCAATGCCGCGCGCGTTCTAACCCTTGTCCACAGAATTGCCTCGGGCTCGACAGTATTGACTTCTATCCTACAAGTGTCTATATTCACATCTTCATGGCAACGGAGAAAAGCGGAGAAACCCCCACCCATCCCCTATTTTTCAAAAAGTCGAATTCAATTCGGCATCGCAGCTATGCCCGCAAATCCGCCGGGGTTTCTTTTCTTGACCCCTCAACCCGGAGCGGCCGATAAAGCCCGCCCGTTCAAGTCTTGGAGGACAAAGTGTTTCCGTCGCTGTTGCCAACCTATGCCCGTGCGGACGTCGCGTTCGTGCGGGGCGAAGGGCCCTATCTCTTCGCGGAGGATGGACAGCGATATCTCGATTTCGGCGCCGGCGTCGCGGTCAACGCGCTCGGCCACGCCAACCCCAAGCTTGTGAACGCGCTGATGGAGCAGGCGCAGCGCGTCTGGCACACATCCAACAACTATCGAATCCTGGGCCAGGAATCGCTCTCGAAGAAACTGGTGGAATCCACCTTCGCCGACACGATGTTCTTCACGAACTCGGGCGCGGAATCCATCGAATGCGCGATCAAGATGGCGCGCCGCTATCATTATGTGAGCGGTCATCCCGAGCGTTTCCGTATCATCACCTTTGAAGGCGCTTTCCACGGCCGCACGCTGGCTGCCATCGCCGCAGGCGGTCAGGCCAAATATCTCGAAGGCTTCGGTCCCAAGGTCGAAGGTTTCGATCAGGTGCCGTTCGGCGATCTGAAAGCGCTGGAAGCGGCGATCACGCCGGAAACGGCGGCCCTGATGATCGAACCGATCCAGGGCGAAGGCGGTTTGCGCCCCGCCGATCCGGAATATCTGCGCGCGCTGCGCAAGCTCTGCGATCAACACGGCCTGCTTCTTATTTTCGATGAGATTCAAACCGGCGTCGGTCGTACCGGCAAACTCTTCGCCCATGAATGGAGCGGCGTCACGCCCGACATCATGGCAATCGCCAAAGGCATCGGCGGCGGTTTCCCCATCGGGGCATGTCTGGCAACGGCCGAAGCCGCCAAAGGCATGATCGCGGGCACGCATGGCAGCACCTTCGGCGGGAATCCGCTGGGCACCGCCGTCGGCAATGCCGTGCTGGAAACCGTTCTTGCGCCCGGCTTCCTCGAACACGTCCAGAAAATCGGCAACTACCTGCACCAGCAATTGGGCCGCCTCGCAGCCGAACATCCCAACGTGTTCGAAGGCGTGCGCGGGCAGGGCCTGATGATCGGCCTGAAAATGCGCGTGCCGAACACCGATTTCGTAAATGCTGCACGCAAGCATGGCATTCTCGTGCTGGGCGCGGGCGACAATGTCGTGCGTCTGTTGCCGCCGCTGAACATCGACGAGACCCATGTGCGCGAAGCGATGGAAAAACTCACTGCCGCCGCGTCGGATCTCGATGCGGGAAAGGCTTCGGTAGCCGCATGAACGCCCCCACCGGCCGGGTCGGGGAAGCCAAACACTTCCTCGATCTCGGCGAATTCGATTCCGGAACGCTGCAGAACCTCATCGCAGATGCGCGGGCCCGCAAGGAAAAGCGCAAGCATCTTCCCAAGGGCACGCCGGATAAGGACCAGCCGCTGGCGGGCCGCGTGCTTGCCATGATCTTCGACAAGCAGTCCACCCGCACCCGCATCTCCTTCGATGTCGGCATGCGCCAGTTGGGCGGCACGACGATCATGCTCACGGGCTCCGAAATGCAGCTCGCGCGCGAGGAAACGATTGCCGATACGGCGCGCGTGCTGTCGCGTTATGTCGATGCGGTGATGATCCGCCTGCTCGATCACGAAATGGTGCAGGAGATGGCCGACAATTCCACCATCCCCATCATCAACGGCCTGACCAAACTTTCGCACCCGTGCCAGGTGATGGCCGACGTGATGACGTTCGAAGAACATCGCGGCCCCATCAAGGGCGCCACGATTGCGTGGAGCGGCGATTCCAACAATGTCCTTACCTCCTGGGTACATGCCGCGCCGCGTTTCGGCTTCAAGCTGCGCGTGGCAAGCCCCCGCGAATTGAGCGCCTCGCAACGCCTGCGCGAATGGGTGGCCGCGCAAGGAGCGGACGTCACCTTCATCGAAGATCCCGAAGCCGCCGTTTCTAAGGCGGATTGCGTGGTGTCCGATGCCTGGGTCTCGATGGGCGATGACGACACGACCAAGCGCCACAACCTGCTCAAGGCCTATCAGGTGAACAGCCGCCTGATGTCGCTCGCCGCGAAAGACGCGATCTTCATGCACTGCCTGCCCGCCCACCGCGGCGAGGAAGTGACCGACGACGTGATCGATGGCCCGCAATCGGTGGTCTTCGACGAAGCCGAAAACCGCATCCACGCCCAGAAGGCCATTCTGGCGTGGTGTCTCCGTTGAAGTTCCACGCATTCGGCATATATCGAGCGGATGTCCGATAAATCAGAATATACCCCCGCCCCGCCGGGCGATTTCGTGTTGCCGTTCGACCTGCCACAACTGGGCGTTCGCGGCCGCCTGATCCGGCTCGATCAATCCTCTGCCCGCGCGCTCAGCGCCCACCAATTGCCGGAAGCCGCATCTCGCGTTGCAGGCGAAGCGCTTGCTCTCGCCACCATTCTGGGCAGCGCCTTGAAACTCGATGGCCGCCTGACCGTGCAAACCAAAAGCGACGGCCCGCTCGATCTCGTCACCGCCGATTACTACGGCGCGGAAGACGCCCGTCCCGCGGGCTTGCGCGGGTTCGCACGCCTCGATCAATCGCGCTTCGATGCGCTCGCCGAGCAGGATTTTCAATCCATTGCGGGCAAAGGCGCGCTCGCCATCACCATCGAACCGCGCCGCGGCGGCAACACCTATCAGGGCATCGTCGAACTCTCGCCCATCGGAATCGCGGCCAGCGCCGAAACCTATTTCGCCCAATCCGAACAATTGCCGACCATGATCCGCCTCGCCGCCGCTCCCGTCTTCACGCCGGGCCGCACAGAGCCGGAATGGCGCGCCGGTGGCATCATGCTGCAGGCAACGCCCGAACGCGCCCGCGACGAAGAAGAGTGGGAACGTCTCGGCCTGTTTCTGAACACGGTCGAAGACATCGAACTTCTCGACACCTCGCTTGCCGGCGAAGACTTGCTGTGGCGCCTGTTCCACGAAGACGAAATCCGCGTCCTGCCGCCCGAGCCCATCGCCTTCCGCTGCGATTGCGATACCGACCGCATCGCTTCGGTGCTGCGCTCCTATTCGGCGGAAGACCGCGCCCATCTCGCAGACCCGGACGGCATCATCCGCGCCCGCTGCGAATTCTGCGGCAAGGTCCACGAGATAACGGAAGCTGGGCTTTAGAGCGGTTCCAGGAAAAGTGTGCAGCGGTTTTCCGTCCGGAACCGCGACAAATAAATTTCAGGCGTCAGCGCTGGACGCCGGATTGCCGATCACGTGCAGGAATTCGCGCCGCGTGCTCGCATCCTCGCGGAACGCGCCCAGCATCATCGACGTCACCATGCTCACGCCCGTCTTGTGCACGCCGCGCGTGGTCATGCATTGGTGCGTCGCCTCGATCACCACCGCCACACCCTTCGGCTCCAGCACCTGCTGGATGCAGTGCGCGATCTGCGCGTTCATCTTCTCCTGCACCTGCAGCCGTCGCGCGAACGCTTCCACCACGCGCGCCAGCTTGGAGATGCCGACAACCTTCTTGTTGGGCAGATAGCCCACATGCACGCGCCCGATGATCGGCGCCAGATGATGCTCGCAATGGGATTCGAAGCGGATGTCCTTCAACACCACCATCTCGTCGTAACCGTCGACCTCCTCGAAGGTCCGCGCGAGATAGGCTTCGGGATCTTCCGCATAACCCGAAAACCAGTCCTCGAACGCGCGCGCCACGCGTGCGGGCGTATCGGTCAAGCCTTCCCGATCCGGATCGTCTCCCGCCCACAGCAGCAATGTGCGGACGGCACGTTCGGCTTCCTCGCGCGTCGGGCGCGGGTCCTTGGGTGCCGGCTGGGCCGCGCTCAGCGTGTTGGGTTTCACAATGTCGTTCATGGAAATGCCGCCTGGATATTGGACATCCAGTTTACGCGCAAAGCCCTGCCCGGGATCAACCCGCGGCAAAATGTGGTCAATACGCTCAGTGCACCTGACGGCGTTCGTAGGGGCTTTCGAGCAGGAAAGCCGGGATTTCCGCCTCGAATTGCTCACCCGCCAGCTTCTTCATCTGATAGCGCCCGGCCATGGTGCCGGAAGCTGTCGGCAGCGGGCAGCCGCTCGTATATTCAAAACTCTGCCCCGGCTCGAGCACCGGCTGCGCGCCCACCACGCCCGGCCCGCGCACTTCCTGCACGCGTCCCATCGCATCGGTGATGTGCCAGTAGCGCGAGACGAGTTGCACCGTCTCCACACCCTTGTTCTCGATGGTGATGGTGTAGGACCAGAGATATTTGCCCTCGTCGGGTTCCGACTGGTCTTCGAGATAGGCGGGTTTCACCGCCACGCGAATGCCCTGCGTGACGCGCTCGTAGAGTGGGCCGCGATTTTCGGCGGATCGGGTTTGAGATGAACGGCTTTGCGGAGTGTTGCTCATGAGAGGATATTCGGGCGCTTGAGCCCTCTTGGCAAGCCAGATCGCCGCTTGCGTTAACAGCTTAATGTCGCGGCGCGACCGTGATTTCAGTGTTAACGGAGTTGGCGATAAAGCATTCCTCGTGGGAATGATGATGGATATTGTCGAGCGTCGCCGCATCGACAACTGTGCCCGGCGCAAAAACGACACGCGGCGAAAGCGTCACCCGCGCCATCCACAATTTTCCCTTGCCATCCTTCTTTTCCAGAAAGCCGATGGCTTCGTCCTCGTAGGAATCCACAGTCAACCGCTTGCGCGCGCAGATCGCGAGGAAGGTGAGCATGTGGCAGCTTGAAAGCGACGCCACATAGGCTTCTTCCGGATCCACGCGATCCGCATCGCCCTTGAACGCAGGCGCGGAAGAAGAGGGCAACACAATCGCCCCGTCCTTGAACCGCATCTCATGGGCGCGGTTGTAGCTGTCATAGGTGTAGTCGGCGCTCGTGCGCTTCCAGACTACGCTCGCGTGGTGCTCTGACATAAGAAACCTCCGTCACGCCCCAATCTTACCTCTCCTATAAAGGGAGGGCGAAAAAATGCGGCACGCACTTTCGGGTGGGGGCCGCTCTGCGTCCTGCGCAATGCTCAGAGCTTGGCCAGCGCCGTGTCCAGGTCTTCGCAGAGATCGGCCGGGTCTTCGAGACCCACGGAAAGCCGCAGCATCCCGTCGCTGATGCCGAGTTCCGTCCGCGCCTCCGGTTTCACCTTGTTGTGCGTGGTGGTCGCCGGGTGAGTGATCAGGCTCTTGGCGTCGCCCAGATTGTTGGAGATGTCGATCAGCTTGAGCGCGTTCTCGAACTTGAACGCTTCCTTCTTGCCGCCATCGATCTCGAAGGTCACCACGCCGCCGCCGCCATCCATCTGGGTGCGGGCGAGATTGTGCTGCGGATGATCGTCGCGGAATGGATAAAGCACCCGGCGCACTTTCTTCGATTTCGCCAGGAAATCGGCAACCGCCTGTGCGTTCGCGCAATGCGCCCGCATCCGGAGGTCCAGCGTCTCCAGACTCTTCAGATGCAGCCACGCATTGAACGGGCTGATCGAAGGCCCGGTGTTGCGGATGAACACCTGAAGATGATCTTTGAGGAAATCCTGCCCGCATAGGATCACGCCGCCCAGCGCGCGTCCCTGACCGTCGATATATTTGGTCGAGGAATGCACCACGATATGCGCGCCGAATTCCATCGGCCGTTGCAGGGCGGGGCTCGCAAACGCGTTGTCCACCACCAGCCATGCGCCCGCGTCATTGGCGATCTTGGCAATCGCCTTCATGTCGCAAATGGCAAGCGTCGGATTGGCCGGCGTCTCCAGGAACAGGATCTTCGTTTCCGGCCTGACCGCATCTTTCCATTCCTGCGCATCGCAACCGTCGACGAGGGTGTGCGTGATGCCGAAGCGCGGCAGGATTTCTTCGATCACATAACGGCATGCTCCGAACATGGCCTTGGCGCCGATCACATGATCGCCCGACCGCAGCGAACTGAGGAACACAGCCGTCACTGCCGCCATGCCGCTCGCGGTTGCGCGCGCCACCGGCGCACCTTCCAGCGCGGCCATGCGTTCTTCGAACATTGTGACGGTGGGATTGCCAAACCGGCTGTATTGATAACCGTCCGCCTCGCCCTTGAAGCGAGCCTCGGCCTCTTCCGGCGCCTCATAGGCATAGCCGGAGGTCATGAAGAGCGCCTCGGACGTCTCCTGAAAGGACGTGCGCGTCTGGCCCGCACGCACCGCCTTGGTGCGCGCCCGCCATTTGCCGGGTTTCTTATGTGTCGCCATGGTCCCCGCGTCTTGCCGCCTTGCTGGGCGGGGGTCAAGCCGCCTATCGTCGCGTGGCTTTCCAAGGCTTTAGATACATGAACACGGTCGGCCATCATTCGGCGCTGATCTATGTGATGGTGGTGGTCTCGGCGTCGGACGGCGTCATGAGCGAGCGCGAGCTGAAGACCATCGGCCAGCTCATCAAGACGCTTCCCGTCTTCCAGGATTTCGAGGAACACCGCCTCTCCATGGTCGCCAAGGATTGCGCCGCCATGCTGCAGGAACCCGAAGGCATCAACGCCGTGATCGGCTTGGTGAAGGCGGCGCTGCCCGCGCATTTGCGCGAAACAGCCTATTGGCTTGCCATGGAGATCGCGCTCGCCGACGGCCGCATCATGCTGGAGGAAATCCGCGTCATCGAGGGCCTGCGCCGCGAGCTTGGTATCGACCGCCTCGTCGCCGCCGGCATTGAGCGTGGCGCGCGCGCGCGCTATCAGGTGGCCTGACGCGCGTGAAACGTCTCTACATCCTGCGCCACGCCAAGGCGGTCCCCGCCGAGAACGCGGACGACGATTCCGCGCGCGAACTCGCGGCCCGCGGCCACGCCGATGCGACGCATCTGGGCGAATGGCTGGTCGAACACAACCATCATCCCGATCACGTGTTGTGTTCCACCGCACGCCGCACGGTCGAAACCTGGCAGGACGTTTCGCAAGCCTTCAAACCTGCGCCGAAGGTGGAATTCCTCGGCACGCTCTATCTGGCATCCGCCTCCGTCATCCTCACCGAAATCCGCAAAGCCAAATCGGACAGCCTGATGGTGATCGGCCACAATCCCGGTCTCGAAAGCCTCGCGCTGCATCTCGTCCGTCGCCCGAAATCGGAGAAGGACAAGGAGCGCGCGCGCAAACTCGCCGAAGGCATGCCCACCTGCGCACTGGCGATTTTCGATTTTGATATGGAAACGTGGAAAGAATTGGCGCCGGCCGAAGGCGAACTCGTCAAATTCCTCCGGCCGAAGGATCTGAAAGACTAGCCTGCCGCTTCAGCGCCAGCTTGCGCCAGGCAAAGCCCGCTTCCGGTATCGGCTCGCCGCCGAGCCTGATCGTGCGCTCCGCCACCAGCCGCCCGCCCAGCCGCTCATAAAAGAAGCGTGCCGGATTCTTCGCATGCGCCCAGATAAGGCAGCCCGAAAATCCGCGCCGCTGCAATTCCGCGAACGCACCGGTGAGAAGCGCGCGTCCCACGCCCCTGTCATAAAACGCGGGATCGACATAGAGCGTGTAAACTTCGCCATCCGGCCCCGGTTCGGGATCGCGCGACCGCCCGAAACTTGTCATGCCCACCACGCCATGGCGCTCATGCCGCGCCACGAACACCGGTTCGCGCGCCGCAATCGCCGCCTGCCAGCGTGCGGTCTGCCCGGAAATCGTCATGGCTCTCAGAAGCGCGGTCGGCACCGACCCCGCATAGGCATCGTGCCAGGACTCGATATAGATGCGTGCGATGTCGCCCGCGTCCGGCGCGCGCGCCTGTCCCACATCTGTGACGAACGTCTCCACGTCTGCGAGATTGCCGCCAACGCTCGCGCTCGGCAAGCGGCAAAAAAAAGAACGGCGCCGATTGGGGCGCCGTTTGGAAGTTGAACGGAGATGAAATCTGTTCGCTTAAGCCTTGCGGCGGCGGCGAAGCGCGCCCAAACCGGCAAGTCCCGCGCCGAACACGCTCAAGGTGATGGGTTCTGGCGCCGGCGACGGGTCGACGTCGCGCGCGATCGTCTGGTTGTATGCCACGTTGTCGAACTCGAACGCGTATTGCGAACTGGAGAAGACGACCCGGTCGAACGTCGTATCTGACGTGAAATTCACATACAGCGTACCGTTCACGCCCTGATCCCCATTGGCGCTGGAAAGAATATCGCTGCCGCTGAAAGACTTCAGAAACGTGTTGCCTTCGTAGAAAGTGATGGAGTTGTAACCGTCGATCGAACCCCACAACAAGCCGAGATAGGTCAGGTTCTGGCTGAAATCGAGTTCGACCGAGCCCACGCCGGTGGTGAGATAGGTCGTGGTATCGGCGCCGTCCGGCTGTCCGCCGAAGCCCGTGCCGTTGCCGCCGGAAAGATAAGGTGCCGCATATTGGCCGCCAACCGCGCCCTGTACGGGTTGCGCGCCGCCACCCAGGAATTTCACTGTCATGATGCCGATGGTGGCATCGCTCGTGCTGCCCACCGTGAAGGAGTCGAAGTTCTGGTGAACCACGCCCGTCGGCGCCCCGCCGACGCTGCCCGATGGCGTGATGACCACCGCCTCGGCCGCACTGAACGCAAATGTCGAAGAAAGCCCCGCAACCAACGCAAACGTCTTGATAGTGTTCTTACGCATTACACAACTCCACAAACGCCAACTAAGTGGCCGAAAGGGGAGCACGCTTCATGCCAGCGCGAACTATCGAGCGGATTCAACGTTCATAGAGGTTAAGCGGTTAATTCATGTAAGCCGTTGTTACGAATTAACTTTATATGCGTGGTGCGCACCTGCTGGGTCTTTACAGTCGGGATTGTCACTTGGATGCGCACATTGCCAATCGTTTGGCGAAGGCCATGCTGAAAAGCACGCGCTAACCCGCCGCGGCAAAGGCCGTCGCTGCGAAGGCCATCATAAACAGCATTGTCAAAAACAGAAGCGCAACAAACGAATCCGCAGCCACTGCAGTCTTGCTGCGATTGGCAGGCCCGGATTGGAAAATCCGCATCTCTTTCTCCCTCGCGCAGCCGCGCTCGAGTGAAAGGATCGTCCCCGAATGTGGCAATCGCAGTGCGCGATCGTGGCGCTGCCGGGCTTCAAAGGTGACGTGATTATGGCCGCAGAATCCGTAGGATGCGTCATGCCGCGCTTTGGCGAAACGCCGAACGGCGTTACACTGCGATTCGTCAGCGGCGCATCTGGGGCGCGAGCGACATTGATAGCGATAGGGTGGAATCCGGGGAAGGCAAGGCTCGCGCGGGACGCGCAGGCCGGGCATGCGTTTTTGTGTTGGGACGGGAACTTTTCGGTTCAAGTTCCATTCACTTGTTGGGAGTTACTCTTCGTCGGCAATGAAAGATTATGACAGCAGCAAATGGCGAGCGGGGAGTACAATCTCTAAATAACAAATGACGTGTGGGTAGCACGAAGGAGCGAGATTGATGAGTACGCTTGATGTCTTCGATATCTTCACCCGCGATTATGCGCGCGAGCGTTTCGAGGCGATGAGCCTCAGGGATTGGCTCCTCGCCGCGCGAGACGACAAGATGCTCTATGCCACCGCCGCCGAACGCATGGTGGCAGCCATCGGCGAACCCGAACTGGTCGACACCGCGCAAGATTCTCGTCTGAGCCGTATCTTCTTCAACCGCACGATCAAGCGTTACCGCGCCTTCGAAGGCTTCTACGGCATGGAAGACACGATCGAACGGATCGTGGGCTACTTCAAACACGCCGCCCAAGGCTTGGAAGAAAAGCGCCAGATACTTTATCTGCTGGGTCCCGTCGGCGGCGGCAAGTCCTCGCTCGCCGAACGTCTGAAAGATCTGATGGAGATTCATCCGATCTATGTGCTCAAGGCCGGCGATCAGATCAGCCCTGTCTTCGAATCCCCGCTCGGCCTTTTCCGTTCCGCCGAACTCGCCAATCTTCTGGCAGAGAGATACGGCATCGACAAATATCGCACCGGCGGCGTGATGAGCCCGTGGGCGGTCAAACGCCTCGACGAATTTAACGGCGACATTTCGAAGTTCGAGGTGGTGCGCCTTTTCCCATCGAAACTGCGCCAGATCGCCGTTTCCAAGACAGAGCCGGGCGACGAGAACAATCAGGATATTTCCGCCCTCGTCGGCAAGGTGGATATCAGGAAGCTCGAACATTTCAGCCAGAACGATCCCGATGCCTATTCCTTCTCCGGCGGTCTCTGCCGCGCCAATCAGGGCCTTCTGGAATTCGTCGAAATGTTCAAGGCGCCGATCAAGGTGCTGCACCCGCTGCTCACCGCCACGCAGGAAGGCAACTACATCGGCACGGAAACGCTGGGCCCCATCCCGTTCAGCGGCATCATTCTGGCGCACTCCAACGAATCCGAATGGCAGTTGTTCAAATCCAACAAGAACAACGAAGCCTTCCTCGATCGTATTTCGGTCGTCACTGTGCCCTATTGCCTGCGGGTGACGGAAGAAACCGCGATCTACAAGAAGCTGCTTTCCGGCAGCAATCTGGACGACGCCCATTGCGCGCCCGAAACGCTCGAAATGCTCGCCAAGTTCTGCGTCATGACCCGGTTAAAGGACCACGAGAATTCCAATCTCACTTCCAAGATGCGCGTCTATGACGGCGAAAAACTGAAAGACACCGATCCCAAGGCCAAGACCTTGCAGGAATACAAGGATGCGGCCGGAGTCGACGAAGGCATGACGGGCATCTCCACCCGCTTCGCCTACAAAACGCTGTCGGAAACCTTCAACTACGATGTCACCGAGGTTGCTGCCGATCCCGTGCACCTGATGTATGTGCTCGAACAGGCGATCAAGCGCGACCAGATGCCGGAAGACACCGAGAAGAAATATCTCGAATTCATCAAGGCCGATCTGGCGCCGCGCTATGCCGAATTCATCGGCAAGGAAATCCAGAAAGCCTATCTGGAATCCTATGGCGAATACGGCCAGAATCTGTTCGACCGCTACATCGCCTATGCCGACGCCTGGATCGAAGACCAGGACTACAAGGATGCGGACACCGGCCAGTTGCTGGACCGCGCGGCCCTGGACAACGAGCTGTCGAAAATCGAAAAGCCGGCAGGCATCGCGAACCCGAAAGACTTCCGCAACGAAGTCGTCAAATTTGCGCTGCGCTACCGCGCCCAGAACGAGGGCAAGAACCCGGCCTGGACGGCCTACGAGAAAATCCGCAGCGTGATCGAAAAACGCATGTTCACGCAGGTGGAAGATCTCCTGCCTGTCATCAGCTTCGAATCCAAGAAGGACAGCGACACCGAGACCAAGCACAACGAATTCGTCAAACGCATGCTCGCGCGCGGCTACACCCCGCGTCAGGTGCGCCGTCTGGTCGAATGGTACATGCGCGTCAACAAGGCGGGGTAGGCGTTGGTACCATGTGTATCATCTATGCTCCGCCGTCATACCCTCCCTCGTCATGGGCGGCCTTGAGCCGCCCACCCATCCGGCGCGCGTCGGCGCGCCGTGAGAAGTTATTTGCGACCGCAGACGCAGTCGCGATGGGTGGCCGGGTCAAGCCCGGCCATGACGGTCATTCATGACCTACTTCATCGACCGCCGGCTCAACCCGAAAGGCAAAAGCCTCGCCAACCGGCAGCGCTTCCTGCGCCGCGCGCGCGCGCAAATCCGCGAGGCGGTGCAGAAATCGCTCAAGGATGCGGCCGTTTCCGACATCGGCAAGGAACGCAAAATCCGCATCTCGACCAAAGGCACGAAAGAACCGCGTTTCCGCCTCGATCCCAAAGCATCCGGCGAACAGGATTTCGTGCTGCCCGGCAACAAGGAGTTCATGCCGGGTGACGAGATCAAGAAGCCGCCGAAAGGCGAGGGCGGTCAAAGCGGCAAACAGGCCTCCGACACCGGCGAAGGCGAAGACGATTTCGAATTCACGATGACGCAGGACGAAGTCCTCGATATTTTTTTCGAAGACCTCGAATTGCCGAACCTTGTCCGTACCACCTTGAAGGAAACGCACAGCAAAAGCTGGAAACGCGCCGGCATCACCACCGCCGGCTCGCCCAACCAGATCAATCTCATCCGCACCATGCGGAATTCCTATGGCCGCAGGCTGGCGCTGAAACGCCCGTCGCTCACCGACATTTCTGAACTGGAAGCCAAACTCGAAGCCGCCGAACGCATCGATCCGCAAACCGACGAAAGCCGGGTCTTGATCGTCGAGTTGAAGGAACAACTCGCCAAAGCCAATTCCAAGCGCAAATGGGTCGCCTTCGTCGATCCCATCGATGTGCGCTTCAACACCTTCACCGAACAGCCGATCCCCACCAGCCAGGCCGTGATGTTCTGCCTGATGGACGTCTCCGGTTCGATGGGCGAGCGCGAGAAAGACCTTGCCAAGCGCTTTTACATGCTGCTGCACCTCTTCCTGAAACGCCGCTACGAAAAGGTGGACGTGGTCTTCATCCGTCACACCCACGATGCGCAGGAAGTGGACGAGCAGGAATTCTTTTATTCCCGCCAGTCCGGCGGCACCATCGTCTCCACCGCGCTCGACAAGATGCTCGAAATCCAGAAAGCGCGTTACGCGACCTCCGACTGGAACATCTACGCCGCGCAGGCCAGCGACGGCTACACCCAATCCGGCGACGCTCGCCGCTGCGTGGAAATGCTCAATGGCGACATCATGCCGTTGTGCCAATACTACGCCTACATCGAAATCCTCGACGAACGCGAAATGGAAGTCTTCGCTTCGGAAGATTCCGGCGCCGAATTGTGGCGCGCCTATCGCACTGTCGCCGAACTCTGGCCCAACTTCGCCACCAAACGCATCTCCAAACCCGCCGACATCTTCCCGGTCTTCCGCGAGCTGTTCAAAAAATCGGAGGCGGTGTAATGGGCAAGCCGCTTTTTGAAGGCGCGGAGTGGGATTTCGAGACCCTCGATCACGCGCTGAAGGCGATCGAAGACATCGCGCTCAACGAACTCAAGCTCGATATCTATCCCAACCAGATCGAGGTGATCTCGTCGGAGCAGATGCTGGATGCCTATTCCTCGCTCGGCATGCCGCTCATGTACAACCATTGGAGTTTCGGCAAGCTGTTCGCGCGTGAGGAAACGATGTATCGCGGTGGCTATTCCGCGCTCGCCTATGAGATTGTGATCAATTCCAATCCGTGCATTTCCTATCTGCTCGAAGAAAACACCATGACGATGCAGGCGCTCGTCATGGCGCATGCCGCCTTCGGCCACAACCATTTCTTCAAGAACAACTATCTTTTCCGCCAGTGGACGAACGCCGACGGCATCCTCGACTATCTCGCCTTCGCCAAGCGCTACATCGCCGCGTGCGAGGAGCGTTACGGCCGCGACGATGTCGAAGCGATCCTCGATTCCGCCCACGCCATCATGGATCAGGGGGTTTTCCGCTATCGCCGCCCGCCGCGCCCCTCGAAGGAACGCATGGCGGAAAAGCAGCGCCGCCGCGCCGAATACGAAGAAGAAGCCTATAACGATCTCTGGCGCACGCTGCCGGCCGGCATCGAGCCGCCGGCCACGCCCGCATCCCCCGATCCGGAAGACGATGGCGGGCCGGACATGAAGCTGCCGGAAGAAAACCTTCTTTATTTCCTCGAAAAGAATTCGCCCGCGCTCAAGCCCTGGCAGCGCGAAATGCTGCGCATCGTGCGCAACCTCGCGCAGTATTTCTATCCGCAGCGCCAGACCAAGGTGATGAACGAAGGCTGCGCCACTTTCGTCCACTTCACCATCATGAACGCGCTGTTCGACCGCGGCCTCATCACCGACGGTTCGATCTTCGAATTCCTGCACAGCCATACGAGCGTCATCTTCCAGCCCGAATTCGACGACCGCCGCTACTACGGCCTCAATCCCTATGCGCTGGGTTACGCGATGATGGCCGATATCCGGCGCATCTGCGAAACCCCGACCGAAGAAGACCGCGACTGGTTCCCCCACATCGCCGGCACCGGCGATTATATGGCGGCGCTGAAAGAAGCCTGGGCCAATTATCGCGACGAAAGCTTCATCGAACAGTTCCTGTCGCCCAAGGTGATGCGCGATTTCCGCCTGTTCGGCCTGCACGACAAGGCGGATGATGGCGCCTACAAGGTCTCAGCCATCCACAACGAGCTCGGCTATCGCAAGGTGCGCTCCACGCTGGCACGCCAATATGACGTCGGCACCGCCGATCCGAACATCCAGGTGGTCGGGGCCAACCTGCGTGGCGACCGCAAGCTACTGCTCGAACACCGCATGCATCGCGGCATTCCGTTGCAATACAACGCCAAGGAATTGGTCGTCGCGCATATAGAAAGGCTCTGGGGCCACGCCGTCGAACTGACCGAAGTGGCCGCGGAAACCTAGCAATCGCCGCGCGCTATCCCGCGCGCGAAATCTTCATGTCGCCAGAACGACGAACGCCGCGATCGCGCCGACAAATAACGCAACCGCGCCAAACAGCACGATAAGATCGAGCACTTGCCCGCCCCTATCGCTTTCGGCTTCATGATGCTGATGAGACATCGCCATATCGGCCTCCACACAAAGCCGGTCGGCGGTCATTCAAGGGCCGCGTTCCGGCACACAGTGAGTTGACGCGAAACACCATATGACAAATCGTACAGAAATTCATCGCCAAAACGGCTGCACCGGACGATTGGGGGTTAACCCAACCTGTCCGGGAACATCCAATTCGAGCTTTACGAAAGGTTCGTAAGCGGCGAGGCGGTCACCGTGACCGTCTCTACCAGCGGCGCCTTGTTCTGCGCTGCAGGCGGCGTCACGGACGCGGGCGTCGTGATCGCCCCAAGCAGCAGCAGAGTGGCACCGGCAATAACGACGAGATTCAGCGCATCCGCGCCGAAAATCTCGTTATCCCTCAGTTTCTTCAACATCTGCCTCTCCATCGGTTCGGCCGGATCGTCCGACCACGGAGCGTACATAAGCGCCCTTTGCTGCGGTGCAACGAATGGGTGCCATGCGGAATCCGAATGCGCCAAAACGCTGAAATCGCAGAGCTAGTGACCCAAAAAGCGCACTTTTGCGAACCACGCCGTCGTGCCACTTTCGGCGCAGGAAAACGGGAGAAAGCCAATGTCCAAACGCAATATCGAAACCGGTACAAACGAGTTGTTGGCGGAGGTCAACGATGGTGTGGCGGTTCTGACGATGAACCGCCCCGAGCGCCGCAATGCGCTCTCGGCAGCCATGCTCGCAGCGCTGGCCGAAACGCTGCGCGCCTGCGAGACGGATCCGGATGTCGCCTGTGTGGTGCTCACGGGAGCGGGCGGTGCGTTCTGCGCGGGCGGCGATGTGAAAGGCATGGCGGAAGGGCGCGACAGCGTCAGCGCCGAACCGCTCGATCTCGACAGCCGCATTCATCGCCAGCGCATCAGCCAGCGCGAAACCTCGGGCCGCCTGCACAAGATGCCCAAGCCCACCATCGCTGCCTTGCCGGGTGCTGCCGCAGGTGCCGGCCTTGGTCTGGCACTCGCCTGTGACCTGCGTGTCGCGGCCGAGAACGCGGTGATGACGACGGCTTTCATGCGCGTCGGCTTCTCTGGCGACTACGGCGGCACCTATTTTCTTTCCCAACTTGTGGGCACGGCCAAAGCCCGCGAACTCTATTTCCTCTCCGAACGCATCGACATGAAGGAAGCCCGGCATCTCGGCCTCGTGAATTGGGTCGTGCCTGCCGATCAGCTCATGGCGAAGACCATGGAGATCGCCAAACGTCTCGCATCGGGACCGCGCGTCGCCTATCGCTACATGAAGGAAAATCTCAACCGTGCGGCGGCGGGCGAAGTCGACGATTGCCTCGATCTCGAAGCCACCCACCACATCCACACCGGGCTGACAGAAGATCACAAGGAAGCCGCGAAAGCCTTCGTGGAGAAACGCGAGCCGGTGTTCAGGGGAAGATAAAAAGACTCACCTCCCCCTTGTGGGGAGGTCGAATATATCTCGAGCATAGCGAGGGATTTTTCGGGTGGGGGACGGTGCGCGTCATTGTCTTCGGCCCCCTGCCCGAAATTTGCTCGCGCAAATTTCGACCTCCCCACAAGGGGGAGGTAGGAAAAAAGCGCAGCAAATCCGCAACGATCCGCCCATTCATGCGCCCACGGACATTTTTGTCTTCGGAAAACAGCGCCCCATCGTCTAGATTTTCCATTACATGGAAGCGATCGACCTTTCCAACACCGCGCTGTTGCTCGGTGCGGGCCTTATTGTGGCAGGCATTCTCTCCAGCCTGATCGCCACACGTTTCGGCGCTCCCATCCTGCTCATGTTCCTGGCCGTCGGCATGCTGGCGGGTGAGGATGGGCCGGGCGGCCTGAGCTTCTCCAACTACCGCCTCACCTATCTCATCGGGTCGCTGGCGTTGGCGGTGATCCTGTTCGATGGCGGTCTGCGCACGCGCTTTCTCCATGTCCGCTCGGCGGTCGCGCCCGCAACGGTGCTGGCGACGGTTGGTGTGCTCATCACGGCGGGCATGACCGGCGCATTCGGCGCCTGGGCGCTGTCGCTGGGTTCGCAACAGGGCTTTCTGATCGGTGCCGTGGTGGCCTCCACCGATGCGGCGGCCGTTTTCTTCCTGTTGCGCAGCGGCGGATTGCAACTGCGCTCGCGCGTGGGCGCGCTGCTCGAACTGGAATCGAGCGTCAACGATCCGGTTGCCGTCTTCCTCACCGTCGCCGCGGTCAGCATCATCGCGGCGGGCGGGGCAGGCGAATCCATCCTGCATGTCGTCATCGATCTGGGTCGCGAAGCCCTGCTCGGCACCTTGATCGGTTTGGCTGGTGGCTTCGGCATCGTGTTGCTGCTCAACCGCGTGAACCTTCCCGGCGGCTTGCCGCCCTTGCTCGCGGTATCGGGCGGCGTCTTCGTGTTCGGCCTCGCCGCCACGGCAGGCGGTTCGGGTTTTCTTGCGGCCTATATCGCGGGGCTGGTGCTCGGCAACCGTCCGGTACGTGCCTTTGCCGGCATCTTGAGCTTGCACGACGCCGTCACCTGGCTTGCCCAGATCGTGATGTTCCTTGCTTTGGGCCTTCTCGTCTCGCCGCACCAGATGTGGGCCGTCGCGTTGCCGGGCCTGGTCATCGCGTTATTCCTCATCTTCATCGCGCGGCCCATCGCGGTATGGCTGTGCCTGTGGCCGTTCGGCTTCAATCCTCGCGAACGCCTTTTCGTCGGCTGGGTGGGGCTGCGCGGCGCAGTCAGCATCTTCCTTGCGTCCATCCCCACATTGTCGGGCCTTCCCAATAGCCACATCTATTTCAACGTCGCTTTCTTCGTGGTCATCATTTCGCTCAGCTTGCAGGGCTGGACGATCAAATTCGCCGCCCGGCGCCTCGGTCAGGCGTTGCCGCGTACCTCCCATCCGGTCACGCGCACAGAGGTCGATCTTCCGGGCCAGCACAATGTCGAACTCATCGGCTATCCGGTCGGCGCCGAAAGCCGCGTGCTGACCATGACGAAGCTTCCCGATTGGACGCGACTGACGCTGGTGGTGCGCGACGGAAACATTCTTAACCCGCCCGAAGCAGGCGCTCTATTGCCCGGCGATTACGCCTATCTGCTCGCGCCCGATTTGAAGGCGCAAAGCCTCGACTCTATCTTCAGCCCTGCCACCGAATTGCGTGGTGCGTCATTGGAAGGCGAATTCGATATCTTCGGCGACGCCCCAATCGACAAGCTTGACGAATTCTACGGTCTTGGCGCATCGCCTGACCAACGTACCAAGACATTGGCCGAACTCTTTTCCGAGCATTTCGACAACAAGCCGGAAATCGGTGACAGCCTGGAGATCGGCGCCGCGCGGCTTGTGGTGCGCGACCTCGAAGACGGCAACGTCCGCCACGCAGCGCTCCAACTCGCCGCCGACGATCTGCCCATCGCCAAACGCATGCGCCGGTTCGCGCGCCGCGTGGCGGGAAAGAACTAGATAGATCTCCCTTTGGATGTCATGGCCCGCATTTGCGGGCCATGACCGCCGTGCTTCTTACGCCTTGACCGGCGCGTCCTGCAGGCGCTGTACCAGCTTCATCGTCTGGTCGTTGCCCATGTTGTAGTGCGGGGCGCCCGTGAAGTCGGTGATCTTCGCCCAGTATTCGGCAACCGTATCGGCATCCGCCCCGTGGCCGAGATTGATGCCGTTGCTTTCCACAAGCTGGGCCGCCGAGAAGATGCCCGCACCCGCGGTGAGGATCGTGCCGGTCGGCGCGTCTTCGCTCGCCAGATACACGACGCCCGGCGTCACATATTCCGGCTTCAGCATGTCGAGCATTTGCGGCGGCATCAGGTTTTCCGTCATGCGGGTGGCAGCCACCGGGCAGATCGCGTTGACCTTGATGTTGTCTTTCGCACCTTCGAGCTTCAGCGTGTTCATGAAGCCGACGAGACCGAGTTTCGCCGCGCCGTAATTGGTCTGGCCGAAATTGCCGTAGAGGCCGGTCGAAGACGTGGTCACCACGATGCGACCATATTGCTGGTCGCGCATGATCTGCCACGCCGCCTTGATCGGCTTCACCGATCCCATCAGGTGCACATCGACGACCAGCTGAAAGTCCTTGATCTCCATCTTGGAAAAGCTCTTGTCGCGCAGGATGCCTGCGTTGGCGATGATCACGTCGATGCGGCCCCATTCCTTCATCGTCTGGTCGATGAGGTGCGCCACGCCCGCGTCGTCGGTGACCGATGCGCCGTTGGAAATCGCCTGGCCGCCGCCCGCCTTGATTTCGTCGACGACCTTCTGGGCCGCGTCCGACGAACCGCCCGAACCGTCCACCGATCCGCCGAGGTCGTTGATGACCACTTTCGCGCCGCGTTTGGCGAATTCGAGTGCGTGCGCGCGGCCCAATCCGCCGCCTGCGCCGGTGACGATGACGACTTTGCCGTCGTAGCGAATGGTCATGGGGTATCCTCCTGACAGGTCTGAAAGTCGCCCGGAGTGATGCCGGGGCAGTCGCGTCCGGTCAAGCCGAAGGGCCCGTTTTAGGCCCGCGCCGTGATAAGCCGCCGCAGCTGCTCATGGGTCGGCCGCTCGATAAAGACGGTCAAAACCGCCCCCAGCCCGATGGCGGCGGCCAGCAAAACCCCGGCTTCCACCCATTGAACCGCGCCGCTGTAATCACCCAGCACCCGGAACTCCGGCGGATAATACTGGCGCACGGTCCTGAGGATCTGGAGCAGCGGGTATTGCACCAGATAGATCGCATAGGACCATTCCCCCAGCCGCCGCATCGCGCCCGTCTGGAACACGCTCGCCACCACGCCCTTGTCGAAGGCGAGCCCAAATACCAGCGCCATTTCCATCGCCGCCACGAACACGTCGTTCATCGAATGGCGTGGGCCAGCAAACCAGATCGCGAACACAAGACCCGCAAGCGCACCCACCTGCAACACATTGGCCAGATGCACGTCGACATGGCGCAGCGAGCGATAAACCACCGCCAGTCCCACGCCCACGGCAAACGCCGCCATCCCGCGATAAATTCCGTTGTGGAAGGTGATGTCGAGCCCATGCTCGCCCGACGTCGCGGCCAGCGCCGCAAGTCCCGCAATGCCTGCCGCAATCAGCAAAATCCCGCGCCGCCGCCCACCGCGCGCAACCACCGCATAAATCGGAAACAGGATGCACAACAGAAATTCGACGCTGACGAACCACGACGGCGCGTTCCATGAGAGATACGGAAACAGATTCCATGCCTGCACCAGAAACAGGTTCGCCACAAACGTGCCCACGCTGACGATCGGATGATACGGCTGGTCGAAGATCGACATCTGCCCGGTCAGCGGCGCCATCGCCCGCGTCACGCCCACAATCGCCGCCAGCAACAGCAGCATCGCCAGATGCAGCGGATAAAGCCGCGAAAGCCGCGTCTGCAGGAAGGTGAGAAACGTCTTCGCCTGAAACAGCGATTTCGCCCGCGTCCCATAGACATGGATCAGCACGAATCCCGAAAGCGCGAAGAAGAACTCCACCCACAGATACCCCTTGCCCACCAGCGCATCGAGCGCCGGCACCCCGAAATAGCCGCGCTGCTCGCAGAAATGAAACATCACGAGCACCAAGGGCGGGATCGCGCGCGCGCCCGAAAGCGCCCGGATTTCGGAAGGTCGTGCCCCGCTGTTCATTTCCCCACCCAAACTGTCATGGCCCGCGAATGCGGGCCACCCAGGTGACGCCGCTCGGTATTTGAAAGCCAAGCTACAGCATTGCTTCAGACAACCGAAACCGTTTCAACTGGGTGGCCCGCATTCGCGGGCCATGACAAGGTGATGGGAAAGAGGGGCACTTTCCAATGCAACACGCGCAATCCGCGCTGGGGATCGCTGCGATCCTGCTTTTGGCGTGGGTATGTTCCGAGAACCGTCGCGCCTTCCCCGTCCGCACCGTCCTCACGGGCCTCGCGTTACAGGTCGCACTCGCACTCCTGCTCCTCAAAGTCCCGCCAGCCCGCAATGTGTTGTTCTCCTTGAACGGCATCGTCGATGCGCTGATGGAGGCCACGCGCGCCGGCACGTCCTTCGTCTTCGGCTATGCCGGCGGCGGCGACACGCCGTTTGCGGTCACCAATCCCAAGGCGCTGACCAATTTCGCCTTCCAGATCTTGCCGCTTCTCATCGTGATCTCCGCACTCGCGGCCCTTCTGTGGCACTGGCGCATCCTGCCGATGATCGTGAAGAGCTTCGCGTTCGCATTGCGCAAGATCATGGGCATCGGCGGCGCGGTGGGCTTGGGCTCCGCCGCGACGTTTTTTCTCGGCATGATCGAAGCCCCGCTTCTGATCCGTCCCTATCTGCCGAGGCTCTCGCGTTCCGAACTGTTCGTGCTGTTCACTGTCGGCCTCGCCACCGTCGCGGGCACGGTGTTCGTGCTCTATGCCAGCATCCTCGAACCCGTTATCCCCGGCGCACTCGGACACATTCTCGTCGCCTCGCTGCTGTCGCTTCCCTCCGGCATCCTGATCGCCCGCATCATGGTGCCGGGCATGGAAGACACCGAAGGCGATACCGCCAGCGCACTTCAATATCGCTCCAGCATGGATGCCATCGCCCGCGGCACCTCCGATGGGCTGCAACTCTGGCTCGGCATCGTCGCGATGTTGCTGGTGATGGTGGCGCTCGTCGCCCTTGCCGACATCATCTTGAAACACGCGCCGGATGTTTTCGGTGCGCCGCTGACCGTCGAACGCATCTTCGGCTGGATATTCGCGCCCGTCGTGTGGCTCTATGGCGTGCCGTGGGACAAGGCGGCAACTGCCGGCGCGCTGATGGGCGACAAGACCATCATCAACGAATTCGTGGCCTATCTGAAACTCGCGAACCTTCCGGCGGACGCGCTCGATCCGCGTTCCCGCCTCATCATGCTCTATGCGATGTGCGGCTTTGCGAATTTCGGCTCGGTGGGAATTCTCATCGCAGGCGTCGGCGGCATGATCCCCGAACGCCGCAACGAAGTGGTGCCGCTCGCCTTGCGCGCTTTGCTATCCGGCACGATGGCAAGCGGTCTAACAGGTGCGATTATCGGTCTGCTGCCGGTTTAAGCGCGAAAGCATCGGCAAGAAGTTCATACGATCTCAATCGCGACGCATAATCATAAGTGATCGTAACCACCACCAATTCCTCCGCGCCATGCGCATCGGCGAGCGTCAAAAGTCTGGTGCGCACCTGTTCCTTCGTGCCGACCACCGAACGCTTCTCCACTGATTTCAGGATCGCCATTTCCTGTTCGGTGTAGGGATAATCGAGCGCTTCTTCCGGCGGCGGAAAGGCGATCGGCCGGTTGGTAAGCAACCGCACCACCCACAAATTGCGCGAAGCCGAAAGCCTGCGCGCTTCCTCGTCGGTCTCCGCCACCAGCGCGGCCACGCCCATCGATATGCGCGGGTGCTCGCACCACGCGCTCGGCTTGAAGCGCCTGCGATATTCATCGCACGCCTCGACGCTTCCCTCCGTGTTGATGAAATAGGCGTGGCTGAACGGCAATCCCAATTCGCCCGCATAGACTGCGCTGTGCAGCCCCGATCCAAGCAGCCACATCTCCGGCCGCGTCGGCCCCTCCGGCATCGCGTGAATACCGCGATAGGGATGATCCGCCGGCAATGGCGTTCCCGCCGCATCGTCCAGAAACTGCCGGAGCAAATTCACCTGGCTCGGAAACGCGTCGATCCCCCAGCCTTGCGGCCCCGCCTGCAAGGCCATGGCGGTTCGCTGGTCGGTTCCCGGCGCGCGCCCCAACCCCAGATCGATCCGCCCCGGCGACAGCGTCTCCAGCATTCGGAACTGCTCGGCAACCTTGAGTGGTGAATAGTGGGTCAGCATCACCCCGCCGGATCCCACCCGGATGGTGCTGGTCTCCGCCGCCACCCGCCCGATCAGGATCTCCGGAGCCGAGCCCGCGAAGGAATGGGTGTTGTGGTGTTCCGCCAGCCAATAGCGGTGATAACCCAGCCTTTCCGCGGCTTTTGCCAGCTTGATGGTCTCGGCGATGGCCGCTGCGGCCCCACCGCCCTGGGGAATGGGAGACTGATCCAGAACCGAAAGTCGCATCTCTAGCCTAAGAATTGTGCAGTGTTTGCCTTGGTTTAACGATTAACGGGCAAGCTGACAGAAGTGTCATTCCACACCACTTTGAAACGGCGCCATGGACAGCAGCCCGGAAGGCCTTATCAAGCTGCGCGATGCTGCTCGCATGACGCAGAAGATCGACCCCAGCGAAGTCCAGAATCCGCTGACTCGCAAGGCCCTGGACAAGTGGAACGATCTGCGCGGCGACCGCCGCTTTCCTTCGCGAAAAGATGCCGCCCCGCGCGAATTGAGTTCGCTCCTGCGCAACATCGCGCTCATCCGCGTGATGCACGGCGGCGCCGATTTCGAATTCCGCGTGCTGGGCGATGCCATCATCCAATCGCAAACCGGCCTGCAGATCGGCATGACGACCAACGAGTTGGATGAAGCCTATCCCGGCTACGGCGCGCTGTTCCGCACGCTCTATCAGGAAATCTGCGACACCCGCGCGCCGCAAGCCTATCGCGGTTTCTACGAACGCGCCGCCGACAGGCGCTCCTTTTATCATGAATCCCTGCTGCTCCCGCTGGGCGCAGACGACGGCGTGGTCGATCACATCCTGGTGGTCGGCGTCTACGCCATGGATGCCGACAAACCGCTGGTTTGAACTTCACCAGACCCTCCCCTTGAGGGAGGGTCGAAATTTGCAGAGCAAATTTCGGGGAGGGGTCAATGCTTCGGCAGTTTGGACCCCTCCGCGAAAAATTTCTCCGCCAACGCTGCGAAATTTTGTCGACCCTCCCTCAAGGGGAGGGTTTCGGTCCGAGCCAAATCCGCTCTAATCTCCGGCCGCTCGAAATATCCGGACAGAACATCATGGCCCTCGACCTCGAAACACGCACGCAACTGATCGAAACGGTCCGCCGCTTCGTCACCGAAAAATGCGTCCCCATTGAAGCCAAAGTGTCCGAAGACGACCGCGTGCCCGACGAGATCATCGAGGAGATGAAGCATCTGGGCCTCTTCGGCCTGTCGATCCCCGAAGAGTTCGGCGGCCTTGGCCTCTCCATGGAAGAAGAAGTGCTGGTCGCCTTCGAACTCGGCCAGACCTCGCCCGCCTTCCGCTCCGTGATCGGCACCAATGTCGGCATCGGCAGCCAGGGCGTGGTGATGTTCGGCACCGATGAACAGAAGAAGGAATGGCTGCCAAAACTGGCGAGCGGCGAAACGGTCGCAAGTTTCGCGCTCACCGAACCCAATGCAGGTTCCGATGCCGCGTCCGTTCGCACGACAGCAATCCGCGACGGCGATCATTACGTCGTCAACGGCACCAAACGCTTCATCACCAATGCCAAGCGCGCGGGCATGTTCACGCTCATGGCCAGAAGCGACACCTCGAAGAAGGGTGCGACCGGCATCTCAGCTTTCATCGTGCCCGCCAATACGCCCGGGATCACCATCGGCAAATCCGAAAAGAAGATGGGCCAGCAGGGCGCGCACATTCACGACGTGATCTTCGAAAACGCGCGCGTGCCGGCTCGCCTGCGCCTGGGTGCGGAAGGCGAGGGCTTCAAGGTTGCGATGCAGGTCTTGGATCGCGGCCGTTTGCACATTTCCGGCGTCTGCATCGGCGTGGCCGAACGTCTGATCCGCGAGGCGGTGAACTACGCGCGCGAACGCGAACAGTTCGGCCAGCGCCTGGGCGATTTCCAGCTTGTGCAGGCCATGCTCGCCGATTGCAAAACGGAGGCCTATGCCGCCCGCTGCATGGCGCTCGATGCCGCCCGCAAACGCGATGCCGGCGAAAACGTCACGCTGGAATGCGCCGCCACCAAATATTTCGCCTCCGAAATGGTCGGCCGCGTGGCGGACCGCGCGGTGCAGATCTTCGGCGGTGCCGGCTATGTCGCCGATTACGGCATCGAACGCTTCTATCGCGACGTTCGCATCTTCCGCATCTACGAAGGCACCAGCCAGATCCAACAGCTTGTTATTGCAAGGAATTTGCTGAAAGGCGATTGACTTGACAGCAGTGCTAGCAATGCTAGCATAAGGGATGGCCACGCTCACGATCCGCAATCTCCCTGACGAAGTTCGCAACGCGTTGCGCCGCGAGGCGGCTGCGCACAATCGTTCGATGGAAGAAGAAGCGCGTCAGACGCTCGCGTCTCACTATCGTCCGCGACTTTCGCCGGAAGAGGTGATGAGGCGGATAGAGGAATACAACGCCAAACATCCACATCCCGCAGACGCCAAAATGCTCGCTAGTGAATCCATCGCAGCAGACCGTCGCCTGGAAGTCCTGCTTGATGAAGGGCTGATCTCATACGAAGAAAAAGCTGAGTGGGACGACAAGATCGCGCGTTACGCCGTATCCCTTGCGGAAGTGGAAGCATTTTTCGCTGAGAAGCGGCGTTGTCTGAAAGCGTCGTAATCGACGCATCGGCGGCGGTTGCGCTTCTGAAGCGCGAACGCGGGTGGGAACAGGTTCCGCAATATCTGGCCAATGGAATCATGTCGGCGGTAAATTTCGCGGAGGTGGTTCAAGTGCTCCATCGTAGCGCGATTGATCCAGATGCGTTGTTGCCGACCCTGATCGCAACGGGCTTGAAGATCGTCGAAGCTGATGCCGTCTCCGCGCGAGCTGCAGGTGATCTTCAACGGATGATCGTGTCAGGTGGATTGTCTCTCGCGGATCGCTTTTGTTTGTCGTTGGCGATAGCATTCAAATTACCAGTTTTGACGGCGGATCGCCCGTGGCAAAAACTCAATCTCCCGATCACATTAAAATACATCCGGTAAAGACTGGCCGGACGGGTACGCTCTCTTCGCTGCTGAAAGACATCCGCGCCTGCCGCGTTTGTGCGCCATACCTGCCGCACGAGCCGCGCCCCATCATCCGGGCCAGCATGACGGCGAAGATTTGCATCATCGCGCAAGCGCCCGGTATTCGCGTGCACGAAACGGGCCTGTCGTTCAACGATCCATCCGGCGACCGCTTGCGCGATTGGCTCGGCATGGATCGCGAGACGTTCTACGATGAAAAACTCGTCACCATCGTCGGCATGGGCTTCTGCTTTCCCGGCTACAATGCGGCCGGTCACGATCTTCCGCCGCGAAAGGAATGCGCGCCGCTGTGGCACCCGCCGCTGTTCTCGACCCTGCCCGAATTTCCGCTCACGCTCCTCATCGGAACCTACGCCCTGAAGCGCTATCTGGGCGACCGCCAGAAAGCGAACATGACCGAAACCGTCAGGGCTTGGCGCGAGTTCGCACCACGTTATATTCCCCTGCCGCATCCCTCCTGGCGCAACAACGCGTGGCTTAAGAACAATTCATGGTTTGGCGAAGAGTTGCTTCCCTATCTGCGAAGGCGTGTGCGGCAGGTGCTGTCGCGCTGATCGCCGCCTGTGCGCCCACGCTCGCGCCGCGCGGAACGCAAAACGAGCAACCCACCATTGTCAGCGACGAATTCGTGACGCGCGACGGTCTGCATCTGCCCGTCCGGCATTGGGACGCTGAAGATCCGAAGGCCATCATCGTCGCGCTTCACGGCATGAGCGATTATTCGAACGCGTTCGCGATCCCGGCACCTTATCTCGCAGATCATGGCATCAGCGTTGTGGCCTACGACCAGCGCAGTTTCGGCAAAGCCCCCGATCCCGGCATCTGGCCCGGCAGCGATGCGCTGCGTACCGATCTCGACGATTTCGTCGATGTGGTGCGTGCCGAACATCCGCATATTCCCGTCATCGCGCTGGGTGAAAGCATGGGCGGAGCGGTTGTGCTGTCGTCTCTCGCTGCCGACCGCAAACCGAATGTCGATGGCGTGATCCTTGTTGCCCCCGCCGTCTGGTCGCGCGAAGACATGCCGCTTCTCTATCGCATCGCGCTGTGGACGGCGGCTCATCTGCTTCCTTCGATGACCGTCACCGGCAAGGGTCTGAAAATCTGGCCGTCCGACAACATCGATATGTTGCGCGCAATTTCTCGCGATCCGCTGTTCCAGAAAGAAACCCGTTCCGATGCCGTCTGGGGCCTGGTCAATCTGATGGATCAAGCACGCAAGACACCGAAAAAAATCACGACCGCGCCGCCCATCCTCATCGTCTACGGCGCAAAGGACCAGATCATCCCGGCAGCACCTACCAAGGCCGTGATCGCAGAACTCGGCAACAAGGCCGAAGTTCACGAATATCCCAACGGCTACCACATGCTGCTGCGCGACCTGGGCCGCGAAGCGCCGCTGAAAGATATTGTGAGTTGGGTCGATAAGCTCGCGGCGAAACCTTAAGTTCCCGCCTTCAGATTGGCGGCCATCTGGTTCATTCGCTCCGTCAGCTTCTTCACATCGTTGTTGTTGGTGGAGAGGAAGCCTTGAATGTCGTCGCGTTGCGCCATGCCGAACCACACGCCCGCAATGCTCGCATCGACGATGCCGTATGTGTCGCCATCGCTCAGCACGCGGAACAGCACTTTCACCGGATCGGGATCGTTCGGCATTGCGGGGTCCACCAGCACCGCCGTCACCACGTGATCGGTCGCGCTGCGGTCGGTCGAGCCGGTCACCTTCAGCGATTGCCCGCCATATTCGCCAAGCTGCGAGGCATACCGCGCCATGGTAAATTTCGCGAACGCATCCGCGAATGCATCGGTATCCGCTGGGTCCGCCGTCTTCGCCGCATTGCCCAGGCAGAACAGCGCCAGCTTGCGCGTGTTCATGATCGTGCCCAGCAGACCTTCGACCTTCGCCTTCTTCTCGGCCGGCGAAAGCGATTTGTCGGTCAGGACCTGCACGCCCCGATCCACGCTTTGTTGAACGAAAATTTCAGCCGGCGTCGCCGCTACTGCTGCACCTGCGAAAACCGGCAACCCAAGAACCAAAACCGCCAAGACGAACCGGCGAACCAACACACCCATGACGCCCTAAACCCCCTTTACACATGATATTTATGCAAGCAGATTTTTTTTCGCCACGCGACCGAAAAAAAGATTTTTACTTAAGCTGGGGCTGTGGCGAGTTGCTGCGTCTTCCTCAGCAGGGGCAGGGCGGCCCTGAACGTCGGGCAACATGGCGCAGGCAGGGGAACATATCAGCACGGAAGAGACCGGAACTTCCGGCAGCGTCGCCTCGCGCGAGTTGTTCGACCGCTATCGCCCCGCGCTCTACGCCTATTTCCTGCGCCGCACCCGCCAACAAGCCGATGCCGAAGACCTGACGCACGATGTTTTCTTGCGTCTCAGTCGCCTCGATCCGGGAACCGAGATCCACAACATCGAGGCGTTCATCTTCCAGACTGCCGCAAATTTGTTGCGCGACCGCGCACGCCGCGATCACGCCCATGCCGACGTCACCGAACTGTTGCCCACCGATCCGGAGCCCGCGACTGGGGAGCCGACGCCCGAGCGCGTCTTGGAAGCAAAGGTCGAATTGAAACGGGTCATGGACGCCCTTGGTGCCTTGAGCGAGAAGACGAGACACATCTTCATATTGCGCCGCCTGGAACAGATGAGCTGCGCCGATATCGCCTCGTTCTACGGCATCTCCGTGAGCGCGGTGGAGCAACACATCACGCGCGCGCTCGCGCACCTCGCCAAAACAGTGGGCCGCCCATGACCGCGGAACGCGACGATCTCGCCTACGATGCCGCCGCCGACTGGTTCACGCGCCTCAACGAAGCGCGCGCCGATGCGGCCCTCAGGCGCGATTTCCGCGACTGGATCGAACAGGACCCGCGCCACGCCGAGGCTTTCGCGAAAGTTTCCTCGCTGTGGGAAGCGGTGGGCCATCACGCCGCCGAACCCGAAATGGTCACACTGCGCCAGGCCGCCTTGGCCGACGCGCGCAACACCGCGCGCAACCGCTGGCAGCTCGCCCAACGCATCCCGAATTGGTGGCGCCCTGCGATCGCCGCCTGCCTCGCCGTCGTGGCCATCGGCGCCGGCACATATTATCTGATGCAGCCCACGCGCGAGGTTTACACCACCCAACTCGCCGAACGCCGCGTCGTCACGCTCGCGGACAATTCCCGCGTCGATGTCGATGCCAATTCGCAGATCGCGGTGGAATTCACCAAGAAGACGCGTCTCATCCATCTCACCCATGGCCAGGCTTATTTCCAGGTCGAAAAAAACAAGGCGCGGCCCTTCATCGTCGAGGCCAACGGCCGCCGCGTTATCGCCACCGGCACCGCGTTCGACGTGGAGACATTGGGCAAAGGCGTGCGCGTCACCCTCACCGAAGGCCACGTGACCGTGCGTTCCGCAAGCGATCCCTCCACCGTGCTCGCCAAACTCGATCCCGGCGACCAGCTGGTGGACGAAGGCGACGCGCCCCCGCGCATCGCCCGCCTCGCCAACGTGTTGAAAGCAACGTCCTGGCGGCAAGGCAAGCTGATGTTCGACGACGAACCGCTGCCCTATGTGCTCGCCGAAATGAACCGCTACTCGCAGATCAAGGTCGCCGCGGGCGACGCGCAAGTGGCGAAGCTCCGCGTCAGCGGCGTGTTCAATGCGGGCGACGTCACCTCGCTGATCGATGCCTTGAAAGCCTATTACCCGGTTGAGGCCGTGGCAGGAGAATCCAACCAGGTCTCGCTGTTCCACAACGAAAGGAAAACTTCACCCTCCCCTTGAGGGAGGGTCGAACAAATTCGCAGCGAAGCGGAGAATTTTTCGGGGAGGGGTCAAGCTGTTGCCGCAATGACCCCTCCCCGAAAAATCCCGATGGATTTTTCGACCCTCCCTCAAGGGGAGGGTTTGGCATTCGCGTTCAATTCTTGCGTTCAAAACACAAAAAAGCTGTTGCAAGTTTACATCTGGGGGAATGGGGAGTTGCCGCGTCGAAGTCCATGAGAATGCGCCACAAGCACGGCGCATGAAGGGGGGACGATGTTAAAGAAAGCCGCACGCCGCACCATCCAGACCGCACTCCTGTTGAACGCCTCGGCGACCTTCATGGTCGGCCACGCCACCGCCGCAGCCGCGCAAGCAAAAATCAGCGAGAACCGAACACAGGTCGACATCCCCGCCCAACCGCTCGCCGCAGCACTCCGAACCTTCGGCGTCGAAACCGACAGCCAGGTGCTGTTCTCCAAAGAACTCGTCGAAGGCCGCACCAACCGCGCCGTGAAAGGCGACTATTCGCCATCGGAAGCGCTCGGCGAACTCCTCAAAGGCACCAATCTTCACGTCGAACAAACCGCCGACCGGGTGTTTCTGATCAAGGGTCTCGTCAACACCCACGCAGCGGTCGAAACCGCCCAACCCGTCCAACCCATGCAACTCGCGCAAGCCTCTCCGCCGCGCGCCAGCGTGGAAACGGTAACGGTCACGTCGTCGAAACTCGGCGGCGCCGATGTGCAAAGTATCCCCATCGCAATCACCGCGCTGAGTCAGGAACAGCTCACCTCCTCGCAAACCGCCGGCGGCCCAGATCTCGTCAAACAGGTTCCAAACCTGACGTTCACGAAAACCAACTTCACCGGCTACAGCATCCAGATCCGCGGGATCGGCACGCAAGCCATCTCGGTGACAACAGATCCGGCGGTCGCTGTCGCCCTGAACGACATCCCGTTCATCCGCAACCACTTCTTCGAACAGGAATTCTACGATCTCAGCCAGGCCGAAGTGCTGCGCGGTCCGCAAGGAACACTCTATGGCCGCAACGCCACCGCCGGCGTTGTGAACCTCGTCACCGCCAAACCGACAGATCAGTTCGAAGCCATGGCCTCCGGCGACATCGGCAACTATCACAACCGCCGCTTCGAAGGCATGGTGAACCTGCCCATCGTCGATGACTGGCTGGACATCCGCCTTGCTGGCGAATGGACGAAACGCAATGGCTACACAACGAATGCGCTTACGGGAAGCGACGTGGACGGCCGCGATCTGTGGTCTGGCCGCCTCAGCATCGCGTGGAAGCCGATTCAGAATTTGCAGGCAAATTTTGTGTGGGAACATTTCTCCGAAGATGACGATCGCATGCGTACGGCCAAACAACTCTGTAAAACCGACAATCCCACCAACCATCCAGAAATTACAAACGTCTTGGGATTACCGGTTTCGGAGCCTTCTAACTCTTCCGGTAACGCAGCCTTTCAAGTGACAACCGGCTCTCTCAGCCAAGGTTGCCTGCCGGCGTCTCTTTATGCTCCAGAGTCGTTCGAGGTGCCGTATGGCTACTCGCTGCCCTATGTCGTTGCGGGATGGTACAGCAGCGTGGTTCGAGTAAGTGATCCGTATGTTAGTACGGTTCAATCGAGCAATTTGCGCGTCATCGAAACGCAAATCGATCCACGTTATCAAGCGAAGAACGACACCGTCGAATTCAATGCCGACTATAACATCACGCCAGCGCTGACTTTCACTTCGCAAACCGGCTACAACAGTGACTTCCTGTGGTCGACGGAAGACTACAACAGGTTCAACACGGCGCCGGGTATCTTCCAAGCGTCGTCCGGAAACAGTCTCCAAAAACGGACGCTCACTTATCTAGGCGACGACGACACTTATTATTTCTGCGATCCGCAGCTCGGCTGCAGCAATCGCCTCGTGGCGCAAGACATATCGCGAGAGCACGCCTGGCAGTTTAGCCAGGAATTCCGGTTGGCATCAAAGTTTTCCGGCCCATTCAATTTCAGTGCGGGGGGCAACTGGATGCATTACGAAACAGAAGAAGACTATTTCGTTTTTGCCAATGTTCTGACGGCCTTCGCGGCGACGTCAGGAACGGGGCAAATTAATCAGCCATGGGTGGCTGGTCTCTCCGATAACTCTCAATGCCTATCAGGTAGCTACACGGGAACAATCGTGAATCACGGTGGCTATGGTCATCAATATCCCGATCCGACGACGGGTGCCGGTCAACCTACATCGACTTGTTACTACATCGACCCGAACAGTTTGGACAACATCAACAGTCAGGGCCACAACTATTTCCTCAGTCAGAACCCTTACACGCTTAACTCCTACGCGGGTTTTGGCGAGGCGTACTACGATGTCGCACCTGACCTAAAACTGACTGGCGGCCTGCGGTGGACAGAAGATCGCAAGCACTTCGTCGATATTCCCAGTGAGCTTCTGGCCTCAGGGTATGGCTATGCGACCATCGGCACCGTCGATCAGGTCTGGGATAAATTTACGGGCCGTTTCGCAGCGAATTGGACTCCAAAACTCGATTTCACTGATCAGACTCTTGTCTACGGATCATTTGCACACGGTTATAAGGCAGGCGGAGCAAATCCGCCTGGCGCCACCATTTACGCTTACGGTACGCCCACTGGAAACGGTATCCCTGTTCATCCGCTGACGTTCGATCCGGAATTCGTAGACGCTTTTGAACTGGGTACCAAGAATACGTTGCTGGACGGGACGATAACATTCAATGGCGACGTCTTTTTCTACAAGTATAAAGGCTATCAGATTTCGGAAATCGTCGACCGGACTTCCATCAATCTGAATTTCGATGCGACCGTCAAAGGTGCGGAAATCGAAGCAACCTATGAACCGGTCCCTGGTCTCAAACTTCATTTTGCCGGCGGGTATGAAAATACTCACATTGCCGATGGCCAATCAGCCGTCGATTTAATGGATCGCACGGCCGGACACGCCGGTTGGATGGTGTTCCGTCCGTTTGTAACAGAGCCATCGAACTGTGTATTTCCCGCCTATGTCGTTGCTGCAATGATAAGCGTAACCAATGCAGGTGAGGGCAACCCCTATGTTTCGGCATGTGAATATGCCTATGGCGGAAGCGGCGAAGATCCTGTCGTTCAGGGCGTGTATCATTCGTCATGGAATGGCGCTGCCGATCCTCTGAACAACTTGGTTCCCGGTCAGCCGTACTACAATGAACCTCAATATGCTGGTGATCCTGTAGGAGTTAACTACGGCTATCCGGTTACTGCAAATGGACTTCCATATCCGGGTTTTGACCCACTCGCTGGTACACCTGGTAGTCCTTACGCCGGTCAGAACACCTATAATGGCGTTGACTATGGGCCGGCTCCAAATAACGGAGCGGGCTTCAGCAAAAATCTCGGCGGGAATGAGTTGCCGAATGCGCCACCTTTCACCGTGTCGTTCTCCGCTGAATATACGCTTCCAGTAACGCCGGACTGGGCCGCGACGCTGCGAGGGGATTACTATTGGCAGGATTATTCCTGGGCGCGGGTATTTAACGACAACCCTTATGACCGTTTGCGTGGATACACAAATGTGAATCTCGCGTTGATCCTTACCAGCCAGGAAGGTTGGCAGGTGATGGGCTACATCAAAAATGTGTTCAACGTCACCGACATCACCGGGACCTTCCTCAACAGTGACGACAGCGGCCTGACGACGAACGTGTTCCTGACGGATCCGCGTCTGTTCGGCATCCGCGTCACGAAAAATTGGTAAGGGGGGATCGAAAATGAGCGAACTCATAGACACGCATTGCACGCAGACATCGGCACGCAAGCAATTCTTGGCAAGCGCTTCTGTTCTGGCCGTAATTGCCTATATTGCTTTGTCCGACGCCGCGAACGCACAGAGCGATCATCCGGCGCTTTGGATCGACCTTGGTGGACAGCTTGAAACGATGCAGGGGACGTACGAGCCGTTCTCGGCGCCATTCATGTTTCCTGATACTTGGTCTGAGTTTTACGGCGTCAAAAGCTTCGCAGAAAAGCAGAAGGCGCCACGTTTTTCTTTTGGAGGTGAAGGAAAGCTGGTCTTCCAGCCCGATGGGTCAGATTGGGTCTTTACGGCCGCGGTCCGTTTTGGCCGATCAAACAGCAAAAAACATACGCATTATCAAGGTCCGCAGATATTCAATAGCTCGCCATATGTCGGGCAAATTCCCAAATATGCGGCAGCCTTCAGCGATACACTTGTAAACTATCGCGAAAGCCACTCGGTGCTCGATTTCACAGTCGGCAAGGATATCGGCATTGGCATGCTGGGACGAGGCGGAAGCTCAACGCTGGCTGCAGGCGTCCGTGTCGCGCAGTTCTCCATAAAGTCCGATACAAGCATATACGCAAGGCCCGATGTCGAAATCGGCGTGAACGCCGCTACGTTCTATCAATACATTCTCAATGGCACTACCGAGCGCAACTTCCGAGGGATTGGGCCATCTTTGTCGTGGAACGCATCCGCAGCGTTGATAGGCAATGCGGAGGAAGGCCAAATCACACTCGATTGGGGCATTAATGGATCGGTACTGTTCGGGCGGCAGGAGGAGCAACTAGACCACGCAACAAGCGCCTATCATTTCCTCGGCAGTCGGCCAAAAAGGCAGGGGCGCAACGTCCCCTTATACAACTACACCCACACGACCAATCGCTCACATTCCGTCACTGTGCCCAACCTTGGTGGTTTCGCAGGTCTTTCGATGAGACGGGCTAACGCGAAGGTCAGCTTCGGCTATCGCGCCGATTTCTTCTTCGGCGCGACCGACACCGGCATCGATGCGCGGCGGACAAGCGATTTGGGTTTCCACGGCCCCTTCGCCACGATCTCTATCGGTCTTGGTGGCTGAAGGCGCGTCCCTATATAAAGGCGCAGGCATCCGATACGCACCTCTACCCCCGACGGGGGGAGGGGGTGCGCGGATTCCCGAAAACGACTAAGCCTTTGCTTCCGCATCGCTTTCCGCCGCTCAACCCTTCATTCGCCATCTGCTCGCATTCCGCCTCCGGCCCTTGAAATCGCGCCCCTCCGCTCCCATAAACATTTATGTCAGTTGTGGTTTAGGGGCCGCGACGAGAGGGTGGGGAAGGGCAAAGCCCCTCCGCCGCAAAGCGTTTGGAGGAACAGTCCATGAGCACCCCGCAATTCACAGCACCCGCATCGGGCG
The DNA here is from genome assembly GCA_035543495.1 of Rhizomicrobium sp. Taxonomy (GTDB): domain Bacteria; phylum Pseudomonadota; class Alphaproteobacteria; order Micropepsales; family Micropepsaceae; genus Rhizomicrobium. The sequence continues at coordinate 34,669 of DATKJT010000015.1, forward strand.
CCGCCACGTTTGGCCGTTTGCCGTTGCAGCCGCTGCATGCGTTTCGTTCGCTGCGCAAGCTGATCGCGGACAAGGAAGATACCCGCCAGGTTTTCGAAATCATCAAAGCGCTGTCGGGCCGTTCGATCTTCAACGGCTATCAGCGCATGCTTTCTTTGCCGGAAGGCGCGCGTCAGGCGTATCTGCGCCCCGAAATGGCGGCGAAGCTGAGCGACGATGCGTGGCTTGCGAGCTTCGCGCCCGGAACGGTCGGCGCGCACTATCGCGAATTCATCAACCTGCGTTCGTTCGCGGCCGATGGCCTCGTCGATGAAAGCCGCAAGGCCGATGACAGCGCCGATGTCGATTCCGCCCATCCCGTCGCGTGGTATGCGCGGCGCATTCGCGACATTCACGACATTTGGCACGTTCTCACCGGCTATCGCACCGATACGCTGGGCGAAGCGTCCATTCTCGCCTTCACGCACGGCCAGGTGAAAAACCGCGGCGTCGCCTTCATCGTCATGGCAGCCGCGTTCGAGATGACGCGTTCACATCCCAACCTGCAATACATCCGCTCCATGCTGGAAGGCTATCGCCACGGCAAGGCCGCCAAATGGCTGCCGGCGGAAGATTACGATGCGTTGTTCGCCGAACCGCTGGAAGCCGCGAGGCTGCGCTTGAACATCGCCACACCGAAGATCTACGAAAGCGTGCCGCTCGAAGCGCGCAACGCCTATCGCGAATCCGAAGACCGCGAACTCAACATCGCCGGCAAAGCCGCCTGATTTCGTATCGGCTCACCCACCAAAACAACTTGGGCGGCGAAGCATCCTTCGCCGCCCAATTTTTTTAGGGTTATGTGTGCTTACTGCGCCGAAGCCTGTTGTGCTTTCGGCGGATAGGTCATGCCCAGCTGATCGAACAGGAAGCTCAGCTCATCGGCATATTCCGCGATGCGCTGCGACAGTGAGCTGCCGATGCCGTGTCCGGCCTGCTTGTCGGTGCGCAGCAGGATCGGGTGATCCGATGCGTTGTCCGCCTGCAGCATCGCCGCGAACTTGCGGGAATGCAGCGGGTTCACGCGCCCGTCCGTCGCGCCCGTCAGCATCAGCACGGCGGGATATTTCGTCCCCTTCACCACGTGGTGATAGGGCGAATAGGCATAGAGCGCCTTGAACTCGTCGGGGTTCTTCACCGTGCCGAACTCGGTGGTGTTGAACGCGCCGTTGGGATCAAGCTCCACCCGCACCATGTCGTAGATGCCGACGGCCGAAACCACCGCACGCGCAAGTCCCGGGTGCTGCGTGATCTCCGCCCCCATCAGCAAGCCGCCGTTCGATCCCCCCATCAGCGCCAGCTTGTCGTGATTGGTGTATTTCGCGGAGATCAGATATTCGCCTGCCGCCGCGAAATCGTCGAACACGTTCTGCTTCTTGGTCAGCATCCCTTCGCGATGCCATTTCTCGCCATATTCGCCGCCGCCGCGGATATTGGCGATCACATAAACGCCGCCTGCGTCCAGCCACAGCCGGCGCATCGCGCCCGCAAAGCCCGGCGTCATGTTGATACCATAGCCGCCATAGCCGTAGAGCAGCGTGGGGTGGCTGCCGTCGAGCTTGATGCCCTTCTTGCGGATGATGTTGAGCGGAACCTTGGTGCCGTCTTTGGATGTCGCGAATTCGCGCACGACTTCCGCATCGGCAAACGAGATCGGCGAGGTGACCTTCAGTTCGGTCTCCACCGTCTTGTTCGTCTTGGGGTTCCAGCTTGCGTAGTACCGCGGCCGCAGGAACGTCGAGACGTCAAACAACACGCTGCCGTCCTTCAACGGCTGGATTTCGTTGTTCGCTGCGATCTCCGGCAAGGGCAGCTTGCCTTCCGGCTTGCCGTTCAGATCGAAGATGCGCACTTCGTTCGGCCCGCCAATGATGTCGCGCACGAACAATCGGTCCGAACTCAGGTTGAGATCGGGCGATCCCTGTTCCGCGCCGCCGGAAACGATGGCCACATTGCTCTCCGGCACGATGACTTTTGCCGAATCAAGCGCGCCCTTCGTGAACGGTGCCGCCGCTTTCACGACCTTGCCGTTCAGCGCGTCTTTGCGGGAAATGCCATAAAGCGCGCCATCAGGCCCGATCACCGCATAAACAACGCGATCGGCATAAGTCGCCGCTTCCACAGGCGCCTGCCCATCCTTCAGAACGTAAAACGCCCATTCGCCGCCGTCGCCGCGTTGCACGGAAACGAGGACGGAATCGAGGTCATAACGATTGTCGATGAACAGCTCGGAAACGCGTTCCAAACCATCCTTCTTGCCCAGCACGAGCGGGTCCTTGTGCCAGTCCTCGCCCAGCTTGTGGTGATAGGCCTGCAGATAGAAATGCTGATCGGCTTCCGGCGCTGTCGGGCCGGGATAGCGCGTGTACCAGAAGCTACCGTCGCCTTTCGACCAGGCAAGGCTGCCGCCCGCCGTCGGATATTGCACGTTCGGAATCGGCGTATCGATTTCCTTACCCGTCGCCACGTCGAACACGTGCAGCGTGCCGTCTTCGCTGCCGTTCTTCGACATCGACACAGCCACTTTCGCACCGTCATGCGATGGCACGAACCAGTCGATGGCGATATGCCCCTTCGCATCCAGCTTGTTCGGATCGATCAGCACCTTGCGCGTCTTAGGATCGGCGGCTGCATCCATCGTCACCAGCATCGGCTGCTGCACGGCGGGGTCGCTGTACATCGCGAACACCAGATTGCCCTCCGGATGAAGGTCGTAATAGGCAGGCGAGGTCGCGGTGATCAGCTTGGTCAGTTCTTTCTTCGCGGGCTCCTGCGCCGGAAGTGCGTCGAGATATGTCCGCGTCCGCGCGTTCTGCGCATCGCTCCACGCCTGTACCTTCGGATCGTCCCAGTTCTCCAGCCAGCGATAGGGATCGTGCACCACCTGTCCCTGAATGGTGTCTTCCACCGGCATGGCCTTGGTGGGCGGCGGTGCCGGTATATTGGCGGCCAGCGCGCTGGTGGCGATGCCGGCAGCCAACAGGCAGGCGTTGCGAAGAACGGATTTCATGGGCGTCTCCCGGAAATTGGCGGAAATAATATGAGGCAGGGCGGCAAAGATAGCCCCGAATCCGCCCCCAAAGCCACGCCCCCACCGTTCAAATAGCCTTGATCGGGCTCGCTTTTGGGGCTGCCCGCCGCATTTCCCAATCTGTCCTCCGGCCCCTATTCTGGGCAATAAACAATCCGGGAACCGGCCGATGGACGAGAAGACAAGAGACGATCACGTCGCGCGCGTCCGCCGCGACGGCTACACCATCGTCGAAAACGCCATTTCGCCTGCGCTGATCGATGCGCTTGAGGCGAGCCTCGAACGGTTGGAGCGTGAGCTCGATGCCAAACCATCCGGCAACGGCTTCGAAGGCCGCAACACCGTGCGCATTTACAATCTACTCGCTTACAACGCGCCGTGGGACCAGGTGCCGGTGCACGAAAACGTGCTGCCCATCGTCGAAGGCGTGCTGGATCGCGGCTGCTTGGTTTCGTCCCTGTCGTCGATTGCCATCGATCCCGGCGAAATCGCCCAGCCCATCCATGCCGACGACATGCTGATCCCGCTCGACAAACCACATCGTTCCATCGTCTGCAATTCCATGTGGGCGCTCACCGATTTTACCGATGCGAACGGCGCCACGCGTCTGGTGCCGGGGAGTCACTTAAAACCCAATCCGGTTTACGGCGGCGAATATCAAACCGTTCCCGCCGAAATGAAGAAGGGCAGTGTGCTTATCTGGGATGGCGCGCTGTGGCACGGCGGCGGTGCGAACAACACAAACAAGCGCCGCACCGGTATTGCCATGAATTACTGCGCGGGCTTCATTCGGCAGCAGGAAAACCAGCAACTCGGCATTCCCGCCTCGCTCGTCAAAACCTTTTCGCCGCGACTGCAGGAACTCATCGGCTACGGCGTATATCAGGGCCTGATCGGCCACATAGATAAAAAGATGCCCGCCCAGCTCCTGAACGGCGAGGGCGATTTCAAACCCATCTGGGACGCCGGCTGAAGCAACATTGTTTCGAAGCCCGCCGCATCCGGCGGGTTTCGCATTTTTTCCGTCCCCATTCCCCCATCCGCGTGCCAGCCTTGTCTCTAAGGATGTGGCCCTCGCGAACCGAGGTCCGCACGGGGCAGGAACACCACGGCAATGATGGAACCGCCGGACAACGGTCGTGAAGACATCGCGCGCAGGCTTGGCGCCGCCATGACCGTGAGTGAAGCCCGCGCCTGGTTCGTGGCCGAAGTGCTGCCGCTGGAGTCCGTTCTGATGCAATACATCCAGCGCAACTGGCGCAACCAAAGCGAGATCGCCGACATCCGCCAGGAAGTCTATGTGCGCGTTTATGAAGCCGCGCAACGCGAGATTCCCGAACACGCCAAGCCGTTCGTGCTGACGACTGCGCGCAACATCCTCATCAACCGGGTGCGGCGCGAACACGTGGTACCCATCGAAGCGGTGGCCGATCTCGAAAGCCTGGGTGCGGCCGCCGACGAACCGCCGCCCGATCGCGCAGTGATGGCACGCGAAGAATTGCGCCGCCTGCAATTGGCGCTCGATCACCTGCCGCCGCGTGCACGCGAGGCCGTGGTGATGAAACAGATCGATGGTCTGTCCCGCCGCGACATCGCCGCGCGCATGGGCGTGGGCGAGGAAACCGTCAAACGCCATCTCACCAACGGCATGCGCGCGCTCGCCGATTTTCTCTACGGCGAACCGACCGACCTCAGGAAAAAGCCATGAGTGCCGCAGACCTCCCCAACGCTTCGGACGTCGAACAGACCGCCGCCGACTGGCTGGAACACCGCGCGTCAGACGATTGGAGCGAAGCGCGCGATGCCGAACTCGAAATCTGGCTCGCCCAATCGCCCGCGCATGCCGTTGCCTTCATGCGTCTCGAAGCCGCGTGGAACCGCACAACGCGCTTGGCCGCCTTGCAACAACCGATGCTGCGCAAACCATTGCAAGGCACGACGCAACCTTCGCGCCGCCCCGCGCTCAAGATCGCTGCTGCCGTCATGGTCACGGCCGCGATCAGCGTCGGCGGCAGCCTGCTTGCCGTTCACCAAAAAGATCAAACTTTCGCCACCACCATCGGCGGTCGCGAAGCCTTGTCATTGGTTGACGGCTCCAAGATCGAACTCAACACCGATACTGTGTTGCGCATGGCCAATGGCGCCGGCGAACGCAAGGTCTGGCTCGACAGGGGGGAAGCCTATTTCGATATCAAACACGATGCCGCCCATCCCTTTGTCGTGATGGTGGGCGATCACCGCGTCACCGATCTCGGCACCAAATTCATTGTCCGCCAGGAAGGCGACCGTGTCGAGGTGAAATTGCTCGAAGGCAGCGCGCGTCTCGACGCCAACAGCGGGCTGCCCGCGCAAAGTGCGGTGCTCAAGCCCGGCGATGTCGCCATCGCCACGGCCGATCAAACATCCGTCACCAAGAAACCGGTGAAGGAGTTGACGCAAGAACTGGGCTGGCGCCGCGGCGTGCTCACCTTCGATCACACCACGCTTGCCGAAGCGGTGGCCGAATTCAACCGCTACAACCGCCAGAAAATCGTCATCGCCGACCGTGCGGCCGCCAAGCTCGAAATCGGCGGCACGTTTCCATCCGACGACGTGAAGCTTTTCGGCCGCGCCACGCACATCGCACTCGGTCTTCGCGTCGAAGACAAGGGCAACCAACTCGTCATCTCGCAGTGAACACATCGAACGCCGTTTCGTCAGGGGGGATTAAATGACAAGGACAGGTTTTCTCGCAGGCGCCGCAATCGCCGCGCTCTTGAGTGCACCCGCAATCGCCGAGGGCATAGACGTTCCCGCCGGCGGCCTGAAAGACGCGCTCAATGCCTATGCGGCGCAGACCGGCGTCCACGTGTTCTATGCCGAAAGCCTCATCAAAGGCGCTCAAACCAAAGGCTTCAAAGGCGATCTTCCCGCCGACCAGGCGCTCTCCCGCATCCTCGCCGGCACAGGCTTGACGCCGCATCAGGACGGCGGGGTGGTGGAAATCATCCGCGGAAGCCAGTCGTCGGAAGCGATACAGATTCCGGATGGCGGCTTTCAGCTCGCACAGGCGACACCGCGCCCCTCTGTGGAAACGGTGACTGTCACCTCGTCAAAGCTCGGTGGCGGAGACGTGCAAAGCGTTCCGATCGCGATCACGGCCATGTCGCAGGAACAATTGACCGCCACGCAAACCGCCGGCGGTCCAGACCTCGTGAAGCAGGTTCCGAACCTGACATTCTCGAAGACGAACTTCACCGGCTACAACATCCAGATCCGCGGTATCGGCACGCAAGCCATCTCGGTCACCACCGATCCCGCCGTCGCCGTCTCCTTCAACGACCTGCCGTTTTTGCGCAATCATTTCTTCGAACAGGAGTTCTTCGACGTTAGCCAAGTCGAAGTGCTGCGTGGACCGCAGGGTACACTGTATGGGCGCAACGCCACCTCCGGCGTGGTCAACGTGATTTCCGCGCTGCCCACCGATCGTTGGGAGGCCCAGGCCTCCGTCGATGTCGGCAATTTCAACAATCGCCGGCTCGAAGGCATGATCAACGTTCCTGTCTATGACGACAAAATCGACCTGCGTGTCGCCGGCGAATGGACGAAACGTGATGGTTATTCCTTTAACGAGGAGACTGGCCAACAGATTGATGGCCGCGATCTTTGGTCTTCACGCGTATCGCTGACCGTGCGGCCCATCGCCAATTTGACAGCCACCGGGGTCTGGGAACATTTCGACGAAGACGATGCGCGTCTACGCAGCGGCAAACAGCTTTGCGCGCGCGATGAAGCACCGGCCGTGGTGGATGGTCCGGCCGGACCGCAAGTCCCGGATGCCGACCAATACGGCAACTATGGTGCTGTCTGGCTCCAACAGGGTTGCCACGGCGCGTCTCTATATTCGCCGGAATCCTTCGGCACGCCCAATGCGTCGTCGATTCCATTCGTTGCCGCGCTTCAATTGCTCGGTCCTCCGTATATGGAGCCCGGAACCAACCTTTATGAAGGCGTGTCGCAGTCGTCGGATTTGCGCGTTATCAGTTCTTTGATCGATCCGGAATACCGCGCAAAGAACGACACGTACGAACTCAACGTCGATTACCAACTTACCCCGACATTGAAGATCACGTCGCAAACCGGTTACAACACCGACAGCCTTTATTCGACGGAAGACTTCAATCGTTACAACACACAGCCTGGCATATTCCGCGATCCGGGTGGACTGACCCTGGTCGGAAAGGACCTGGAATATTGCGATCCGCAACTCGGCTGTTCCGCCAGCCTCGTGGCGCAAGACGTTTCTGATGAAACAGCGCATCAGTTCTATCAGGAAGTGCGCCTGGCATCTTCCTTCAACGGCAATCTCAATTTCGTCGCTGGCGGGAATTATCTCAGCTACCGCACTCTTGAAAACTACATGATCCTTTCCAATGCCATCACTCTGGCAACTGAAACCTTTAACGGTTATTCCGGCGGTATATTCGGCGTGCCGGATACCGATCACGTTCCGTTCGATCCCGCGATCGCCAATTCCTGTCCGTTGCAGCCCACGGTTACCGATCATACGGTGTTGGGACAAACCACGTTTCTGGGCTTGGGTTGTGCTTATATCGATCCCAATCCGTTGGGCAGCATCGACGGTCAAGGCCACAACTATTTCCGCAGTCAGAATCCCTACAAGCTGACATCGTGGGCCGGATTCGCGGAGGTCTACTACAATATCGCCGAAGATCTAAAACTCACCGGCGGTATCCGCTACACCGACGACCAAAAACATTTCGACGTGATCCCCAGTTGGACTCTTGTCGCCTATAAGGGTTACCCCGTAACCGGCGTCATCGATCAGGAATGGCGCGAGGTCACAGGCCGCGCAGTCGTCACCTGGACGCCAAAGCTCGATTTCACCGATCAGACGTTGGTATATGCATCCTATGCGCGCGGCTATAAAGGCGGCGGCGCCAATCCGCCCGGCGTCATTCCCATCAGCAAAGGCTTCGGGACCGACGACTATATAACCTCGCCGAGCAACCAGACGCACACCTCTACCTTCGAGCCCGAATTCAACAATGCCTTCGAACTCGGCACGAAGAATATGCTGATGGATGGCGATCTCGTTCTCAACGGCGACGTCTTCTTGTACAAATATCAGAACTATCAGATTTCCCAGATCATCGACCGCACGGCCGTCAACATGAACGTGAACGCCACCGTCAAAGGCGCGGAGCTCGAAACCACGTGGTCTCCGCTTCCAGGTTTGAAGTTGGGTCTGACCACCGGCTATGAAGACGCGGTCATAGACGATGGCCAGTCGGCGATCGACATCATGGATCGCACGGCCGGGCACACCGACTGGATGGTCATCAAACCGTTCGTGACTCAGACCTCCAATTGCATTCTGCCCACCGCCACGATCAACGAAATGCTAGCAGGCAATGGAGATACCTTGCCGTTCGGCTGTATCGATGCCTATACGTTCAACGAGGATCCGGTGACGGGTCAGACCTACTCGGCGAATCCGACGCATAGCATCAACGGGCACGTTATCACCGGGTATTCCGGGTTCGATCCGGCGGCGGCGCCAAACCATGGCGAGGGGTTTGCGAAGGATATCTCCAGCAACCAATTGCCGAGCGCGCCGCATTTCACCGTGTCTTTGAGCAGCGATTTCACAATGCCGCTGTCCAGTGACTGGGCGGGAACCCTGCACGGCGATTTTTACTGGCAATCGGATTCCTTCGCCCGCGTCTTCAACGACCGGCCGTACGACGAGATCCGGGGTTATACCAACATCAACATGGCGCTCATCTTTACCAACCAGGAAGGTTGGCAGGCGATGGTCTATGTAAAGAACCTGCGGGACACGACGGCCATAACCGGCGCCTTCCTGAACTCGGATGACACGGCGCTTGCGACCAACATCTTCGTCACCGATCCGCGTCTCTTCGGCATCCGCATCACCAAGAACTGGTAAGCCGACCCCAAACGGCCTGCCGGAAGAGCGGCGAGGGCAACCTCGCCGCTCTTTTCTTTCGCGCGCAACAAGATTGCGTGCCCACAATCTCACATAAACTCGTCCCGCTCGTTCGTATTACCTGATGTGAGCGTAACATCAGGCCAGGCCAGGGGCTGGCGGGGGAATGGGCGATACGTCCGACACCGGTTGCGAAACCGCCGATCTGCATCTTCGCGATGCGGGCATGAGCGCGTCTGGCGTCAACGAATGGTTCGTCCGCGAAATCCTGCCGCTGGAAACCGCGCTCATGCAGTTCCTGCGCCGCGGCTGGCGCAACAGCAATGACGTGGAAGACCTTTGCCATGACGTGTTCGTCCACATCTATGAGGCCGCCCGGCGCGAGATCCCCCATCCCGCAAAGCCGTTTGCCTTCGCCGTCGCCCGCAACCTTCTCATCGATCGCATCCGCCGCGAAAACATCGTCGCCATCGAAGCGGTTGCCGACATGGAAACGCTCGGCATCACCATCGACGAACCCGGCCCGGATCGCACGGCCATCGCGCGTCAGGAACTTCGCCGCCTGCAGGCAGCCCTTAACCGTCTCCCCGACAAATGGCGGGAGACCGTGGTGATGCGAAAGATCGATGGCCTCTCCCGCCCGCAAATCGCCGAACGCCTGGGCGTCGCCGAACCCACCGTCTCGCAATATCTCGCGCAAGGCATGACCGCGCTCGCGGACTTTTTCTCCAACGATCCAACCGACACCGGAGGAACGCCGTGAGCGACTCCGCCCCAAACCTCTCGCCCGCGAAAGACGCCCGCGCGCAAGCCGGCCAATGGCTCGAACGCCGCGAATTCGGCCCGTGGACGGATGCCGATCAGGCCGAACTCGATGCCTGGCTCGCCGCATCTCCTTCCAACATGGTGGCATTCCTGCGTGTCGAACGCGTGTGGAACCGCGCCGAACGTTTGCGCGCGCTCAACCGGCCGATGCGCGAACAAAGCCCGGCGCCGCAGAAAACGCCTCTCTCCGTCCTGCCCAAACTCGCAGCAGCCTTCGCCTTCGTCGCGGCCTTCGGTATCGGCGCGTATCTGATGAGCGGCAACGGCGAGAAGTCTTACGAAACCCCCATCGGCATCCGTAAAACCATCACCTTCGCCGATGGCTCGAAAGTCGAACTGAACACCGACACGGTGCTGCGCGCGCGGGTGAGCGATAGCGGCCGCATGGCCGAACTCGTCAAAGGCGAAGCCTTCTTCCAGATCCAGCACGATGCGGCTCATCCCTTCGTCGTCACCGCCGCGGGCTATCGCGTCACCGATCTCGGCACCAAATTCCTTGTCCGCCGCGATGGCAAGCGTCTCGAAGTCACCTTGGTGGAAGGCAGTGCCCGCGTCGATCCCGCAAGCCCGGATGCGCACGGAAAATCCACCGTCCTCTCGCCCGGCGACATGGTGCTGGCAACCGACGAAGGTTTGAAAGTCACCAAAAAAACCACCCCCGTGCTCGCCAACGAAATGGCCTGGCGCCGCGGCTTGCTCATTTTCAACCACGCAACGCTCGCCGAGGCCGCTGCCGAGTTCAACCGCTACAACAGCCAGAAACTCGTCATCGCGAACCCAACCGTCGCGCGCCGCACCATCGGCGGCACGTTCCCGACGAGCGGCGTCGAAGAATTCGCCGAAGTCGCCAAAGGCATCTTCGGCTTCCACGTCAAAACGCAAGGCAACGACATCGTCATCCAGCCCTGAGCCGCGCGCTCGGGGCCTGCATCGGACAGCATTCAAGGGGGGCACATGCAAACCAGAACCGGCCTGAAACTTTTCACCGCAAGCCTTTTGCTTGGCGGAGCGGCCTTCGCGGCAAACGCCGAGTCGTTCAACATCCCCGGCGGCGATCTCAAAGCCGCGCTCGACCAATACGCCCGCCAAACCGGCGCAGCACTCGTCTATTCCGATGAAGCGTTGGGCAAGACGCACACACGCGGCGCACAAGGCGATCTCTCCTCAGGCGATGCGCTCGCCCGCATCCTCTCCGGCACCGGCTTCACCGCGCAACGCTATTCCGCCGGCGGCATCGGCATCGTGCCGGCAAGCGGCGCGAAGATAAACGCCGGAGCTTCGTTGCCGACCGATTTTCAAATCGCCCAGGCGACGCCCTCGCGCGCCGCCGTGGAAACGGTGACGGTCACATCGTCCAAGTTGGGTGGCGCAGATGTTCAGAGCATCCCAATCGCCATCACCGCGCTCAGCCAGGAACAGCTCACCGCCACGCAAACTGCGGGCGGGCCGGACCTCGTGAAACAGGTCCCCAACCTCACCTTCACCAAGACGAACTTCACCGGTTACAGCATCCAGATCCGCGGCATCGGAACACAGGCGATTTCAGTGACGACCGATCCCGCCGTCGCCGTTGCCTTCAACGACCAGCCTTTCATCCGCAATCACTTCTTCGAACAGGAATTCTATGACGTGGCGCAGGTGGAAGTTCTGCGCGGTCCGCAAGGCACGCTCTATGGGCGCAATGCCACGGCAGGCGTGGTGAACCTGACGAGCGCCAAGCCGACCGATCAGTTCGAAGCGATGGCCTCCGGCGAAATCGGCAATTATCACCAGAAGCGCCTGGAAGGCATGATCAACCTGCCCATCGTCGACGACCGCCTCGACATCCGTATCGCCGGCGAATGGACGAAACGGCAGGGTTACAGCTTCAACGATTTGACCGATAGCCGCATCGACGGTCGCGATTTGTGGTCCAGTCGTGTGTCCATTGGTCTTAAGCCCTTCGAGGGCCTGCAGACCACGCTCATTTGGGAGCATTTCTCCGAAAACGACGACCGTATGCGCACGGCGAAACAGCTGTGCCATCGCCAGCCAATTCCCGATCTGTTTGGTGGCGATGCGGCGGGGAGCACGGGAGGAACCGATGTGTTCTTGCCCGCGAACTACGGCAGCCAGGGCTGCCAGATGAGTTCGCTTTATTCGCCAGATGCTTTCGAAGTGCCCAACGGATTTTCGCTGCCCTACTATTTTGGCGTCGGCGCTGCCGGATTGCCGATCACGGGCAAAGACCCTTATGTCAATCGAACGCAATCTCAAAACCTGCGCGTAATCGAGACGGCATTCAATCCCATCTATCGCGTCAAGAACGATATCGTGGAATTCAATGCCGATTACGCAGTAACGCCCGAACTTTCACTGACCTCGCAGACTGCCTTCAATCACGATTTTCTGTGGTCGATGGAAGATTACAACAGGTTCAACACGTCGCCGGGTGTTTTTGCGGCATTCGACGGCGACAGCCGCTTTACGCCGGACGGCTTGAGCCAATGCGATTCCAATGGTCAGAATTGCATACCTGGCGGCACATTCTGCGATCCGCAAATCGGTTGCAGTGACAGGCTCGTCCTGGAGGATCTGTCAGATGAACATGCTTGGCAACTCAGTCAGGAATTCCGACTTGCATCGAACTTCAGTGGACCGTTCAATTTCAGTGCCGGCGGTAACTATCTGCATTACGAGACGGATGAAGATTATTATGTGTTCATAAACTCCCTGACTGCCTATGCCGCGGGCACTGGAACAGCGTGCGGATATCATGGTGGCTGCGCGCCTTGGGTAGCAGGTCAGTCCGACAATTCATCGTGTCTGTTCAATGGATTTATCCTTCCCGTGCCGAGCGATTTTCACGGTGTGGGAGATTGCGCGTATATCGACCCCAATCCTGTTACAAGTCTTGACGGCAACGGTCATAACTATTTCCGCAGTCAGAATCCCTATGTCCTTAATTCTTATGCGGCGTTCGGCGAAGTTTATTACAGTGTCTTTTCTGATCTGAAGCTTATTGCCGGTTTGCGTTGGACGGAAGATCAGAAACATTTCGTTGAAATCCCAAGCGAACTTCTTGTCGGAGGTTGGGGCTATCCGATAACGGGAGCATTGGACCAGGTGTGGGATCAATTTACCGGCCGCGCGGCTGTCAATTGGACACCCAAACTAGACTTCACCGATCAAACTCTGGTCTATGGTTCTTATGCCCACGGATACAAGGCTGGCGGTGCTAACCCGCCGGGCGCCGTACTTCTTTGTTACAATTGCGAAGCCGGATTTGGCGTAACCAATATCCCGATTCACCCGCTCACTTTCAAACCGGAATTTGTCGATGCCTTCGAATTGGGAAGCAAGAACACACTACTCGACGGTTCTCTCACGCTGAACATCAGCGCGTTCTACTACAACTACGAAAACTATCAGATTTCCGAAATTGTCGATCGCACTTCGATCAACCTCAATTTCGATGCCCATGTAAAGGGCACAGAAATCGAGGCAACATGGGAGCCGGTACCCGGATTACGATTTAATTTCGCGGGCGGGTATGAAGACGCCCGTCTGGCAAAAGGCACGAAGGCTGTCGATTTGATCGATCGCACTGCCGGTCATGAAGATTGGCTTGTCTTGAAGCCGTTCGTCACGCAGGCGTCGAACTGCATTTTGCCGGTCTATGTCATCGAGTATCAACTTCAATACGCGGGATTTTCGGTCAACAACGATTGCGGCGTTGCCTATGCAGATATGCACGATCCGGTGACCGGTGAGCCTTATACGGCCGACTTGTCCAACTCGACGAATAGGCACGGCGATCCAATCATTCCAGGTACCTATGTGGGCTTTGATCCGTTGAGCGTCGACCCCAATGCACCGGCGGGCGTTAATGGCGGCCTCGGCCTTCCGCCCAATGGCGGCGCGGGCTTCGACAAGGACCTGAGCAACAACTGGTTGCCGAACACGCCGCCGCTGACCGTATCTGCGGGCGCGCAATACACAATTCCACTTTCGTCAGATTGGGCCGGAACGCTGCGCGCCGACTATTATTGGCAGGACTATTCCTGGGCGCGCATCTTCAACGACCATCCCTATGATCGTTTACGCGGCTACACCAACGTCAATTTGACGCTCATCCTGACAAGCCAGAACGGCTGGCAGGTCATGCTCTACGACAAGAACGTGTTCGACACGACGGCGATCACCGGCACGTTCCTGAACAGCGATGACACGGGACTTACCACAAACGTGTTCCTGACCGATCCCAAGTTGATCGGCATCCGCGTCACGAAGAATTGGTAAGGGGGAACCGATGAGCGAATTAATAAATTATTCGAACCGCCTGGACATCAGACGTCAATCGCTGGCAGGCGTCTCTGTATTCACTTTGATGGCGGCCTTCTCGCCGGCCAGCGCGCGCGATGATCAACCCAATGTCTGGGTTGAGGCTGGTGTTCAGCTTGAGCGCCTCACAGACGCGCAAGAAAGTTATTCGCCCCCATTTGTGTCGGCGTTGCTAGGTAATCCGTTCACATCCCCCGCAGCGGTTCAGGAAACCCCACGTTTTTCTTTTGGGCAAGAAGGGCAACTGTTGTTTGTTCCATCTGGGTCCGATTGGAAATTTTCAGCGTCGATCCGCTATGGTCGTGCGAACAGCAGCGGCAGCAGCCATGAAGAGACTTCGCCTTCTGGGGCGAAGCAGATTGTTCACATACCATACTATAGCTTTTACTTTTCGGCTCTAGTTCCTCCTCCGGCCAAACGATTTGCAACGACGACATCACACGAGAATTCTTCGTACCTCGTTGTTGACTTTCAAGCGGGCAGGGATGTCGGGTTGGGCGCATTCGGAACTAGAGGCTCATCGACCATCGAGGCCGGCATACGAATCGCGCAATTCACATCGCAATCAAAAGTAAAAATTGATTCAGACCCAGATTTTGCCAATCAATACAGAACAATTCCGGGACTTGGACCCTATGCGTCGGGTTACGCCAAACTTCCCAATGAGCAATGGAATCTGTACTCAGCAAAGTGGAACGCGGCACGTAGTTTTCATGGCATCGGCCCGTCGCTCCAGTGGGAGGCCGATGCGATGTTGATCGGCAATCCCGATGCCGGAGCCGTCACATTCGACTGGGGTTTGAACGGCGCCGTGCTGTTTGGGCGTCAGCATGTGACAGGCAGCCACGAAACGATGGCCCATCATGGTAGCAGGCAACACAACAGTGGTGCACTGCCGACACTGTATCCGACGGTATCTCACAACACCTCGCGCTCCCGTTCCGTCGTCGTGCCCAACATAGGCGGGTTCGCGGGCTTCTCGTTGCGGTTTCCCAATGCGAAAGTCAGTCTCGGCTATCGCGTCGATGCCTTCTTCGGCGCGATGGATGGCGGCATCGACACCCGCAAAACCTACGACCGCGATTTCTACGGGCCGTTCGCGACGATCAGCATCGGGCTGGGCGGTTAACCCCGTCCGGTTCAGCAGTCTTTCCCAAGGCGGCGGAGCGATCCGCCGCCTTTTTCTTTCGTGCTCCCGCAACATAGTTTCAAACCGCGCACACCAGCACCGGTTTGTGGCGCGGCGCCGCGTCAAAGCCCAAGCTCCTCCCCACGCCGCCGAAAAATTCCGGCCGGCGACTACTCCATTTCCGCGGCTCGGGACTCTTCACCGTTAGAGCGAAGACCCAACCCTCGGAAGGGCAGGGCGGGGGATGACGAACACGGAACCGGATCTCGACGATGTCGACCCACGCATTCAGGGGGCGGTGATAGCTGCGCCCGACGTCGATGCCTGGTTCGTGCGCGAGGTTCTGCCGCTGGAGGCGGCGCTGATGCAGTACCTGCAGCACAATTGGCGCAACAAAAGCGACATTGCCGATCTCAGGCAGGATATCTACATGCGCGTTTACGAATCTGCGCTGCAGGGCCTGCCGGAATCGCCCAAGGCCTTCGTCTTCACCATCGCGCGCAACCTTCTCATCCGCCGCATGCGGCGCGAACAGATCATCCCCTTCGAAGCCGTATCCGATTTCGATGCGCTGGGCACGGCCATCGAAACCCCCGGCCCCGAAAACACCGCGATTGCGCGCGACGAACTGCGCCGCCTGCAACAGGCCGTCGATCGCCTGCCGCCGCGCACGCGCGAAGCCTTCGTCATGCAGCAGATCGAAGGTCTCTCCCGCCGCGAAATCGCCGAGCGCATGGGGGTGAGCGAACTCACCGTCAAAACCCATTTGCGCGATGCCGGCCGCCTCCTCGCCGACATGCTCTATGGCGAACAGCCGGACAATCGGAGGTCTTCATGAGCGCTGAAGACGTCCTGCCGCCCGACACGATGGAAATCGAAAAACGCGCCGCCGAATGGGTGGCCGACCGCCGCAACGCGGAAGATTGGACGGCCGAACGCCAGACCGAGCTCGATGCCTGGCTCGCCCGTTCGCTTGCCCATCGCATCGCCTATCTGCGCATCGATGCCACCTGGAACCGCACGGATCGTCTGGCAGCACTTCGCCGCCCCATGCGCGCCCAAACCCCGCGCGAACATCAGCGCAAATTGCCCAGGGCGCGCATCGCCGCCGTGTTCGGCCTCGCCGTTGTCTCCGGCATCTTCGCCACCAATTACATGCTCGCCCCCAAGGGCAAGCTCGTCGAAACGCCCAAAGGCGGCCAGGAACGCCTCACCCTGGTCGACGGTTCGCACATCGAACTCAACACCGACACCGCCATCCGCATCGACTACAGCGAAAACAAACGCGCCATCACATTGTTGCGCGGCGAAGCCTATTTCCAGGTCAGGCATGATGCGGCTCGTCCCTTCTCCGTCGCGGTGACCGGCCACCGCATCGTCGATCTCGGCACCAAATTCGTCGTGCGCATGGCGCCAAAGTCGTTTCAGGTGGCCTTGCTCGAAGGCAGCGCGCGGCTGGAAAACGAAAACGGCGCGCAAGGTCGTGCCATCGTGCTCTCGCCGGGAGACGTGGCCGTCGCCACAGCGACCGCCACAAAAGTCACGCGCCGCCCCGAACACGAATTGACGGAGCGTCTGGCCTGGCAACATGGCGCAATCGTGTTTCACAACCAGCGCCTTGCCGATGCCGTGGCCGAATTCAACCGTTATGGGGGCCCGCGTCTGGTGCTCTCGGGCGACATCGCCACACGGCTGAAGATCAACGGCACATTCCGCACCGATGGCGCCGCGGATTTCGCCGCACTCACGCACGAAATTTTCGGCCTGCAAATCCAACGCCGCGACGGCGCGATCTTCCTCACACGCTGATCCGCCAAAGACGAACCGCACATCAAGGGGGGCAACGCATGAAACGCAAGAACAGCATACTCCAAAAAGGCCTGATGGCTTCGGCAAGCTGGCTCTTTGCCGGCACCGCACTGGCTTTCGCCGCCCACGCCGGAACCTTCAACATTCCGGGCGGCACGCTTTCCTCCGCGCTCGATGCCTATTCCGCCCAATCCGGCATCCAGCTCGCCGTCTCCAGCGATTTGTTGCAAGGCGCCCGCAGCAAAGGCGTGACGGGTGAAATGTCTTCCGAACAAGCCTTGTCCCGCCTCCTCACCGGCACCGGCCTCACCGCCCGCACGGTCGGCGGCTCCATCGCCATCGTGCGCGCGCCATCGGCGGAGCACAGCGAGAACGCGACAGAGCAACTGGCCAATTTCCAATTGGCGCAGGCAACGCCGCCGCGCGCCAACGTGGAAACAGTGACCGTCACATCGTCGAAACTGGGCGGCGCCGATGTGCAAAGCATCCCGATTGCGATCACCGCATTGAGCCAGGAACAACTTACCGCCACGCAAACCGCCGGTGGCCCCGATCTCGTGAAACAGGTGCCGAACCTCACCTTCACCAAGACCAACTTCAGCGGCTACAGCATCCAGATACGCGGCATCGGCACACAGGCCATTTCGGTGACAACCGATCCGGCTGTGGCCGTCGCGTTGAACGACATCCCGTTCATCCGCAACCACTTCTTCGAACAGGAATTCTTCGACCTAAGCCAGGCGGAAGTTCTGCGCGGCCCCCAAGGCACGCTCTATGGCCGCAACGCGACAGCCGGCGTGGTGAACCTCATCACCGCCAAACCGACCGACCAGTTCGAAGCCATGGCCAGCGGAGACATCGGCAACTACAAGAACCGCCGCTTCGAAGGCATGATCAACCTGCCACTGGTCGACGATCGCCTCGATTTGCGCGTAGCAGGCGAATGGACCAAGCGCAACGGCTACACCACCAACGATCTAACGGGCGATCCCGTCGACGGGCGCGATTTGTGGTCGGGCAGGGCGACGCTGACGTTGAAGCCGACGGAATCTCTGCAGGCCACGCTTCTCTGGGAGCATTTCCAGGAAAACGACGACCGTCTGCGTTCGAGCAAGCAGCTTTGCAAGACAGCGCCGTCGCCCACCGAAGTGGGCGGCGTGCCGGTCCCGGCACAGCCGGCCAGTCCGGTTGCGTATTCAGCCCCGCTTTATCTGAGCCAGGGATGCGAGGCTGTTTCGCTATACGACAAGGGCAATCCCGCAGCCGGAGATTATGGAGCTTTTGGAGTGCCGAACGGCATATCGCTTCCTTATTACGAGCCTCTCGCCTACGAAGGTACGCCGGTTATGGCGGGTGTGTTCTTCTTCGACCCTTACGCGAGCACCTCGCAATCGACCAATCTGCGCGTGATCGAATCCACGATCAATCCGCAATACAAGGCCAACAACGATACGCTGGAATTGAATGTCGACTATACAGTTACGCCATCGCTGACCTTCTCTTCGCAGACGGGCTACAATCGCGATTTTCTGTGGTCTGCGGAAGATTACAACCGCTTTAATACAAGGCCAGGCGCCTTCGTCGCGGATGGCAAGCTCAACTCGACCAGCCCGCTTGATCCCAACAATGGAATTTGCAACCAGGCATTCAGCTCTCTCGGTTGCACAGCTCCGTACCAGCCATGTACTGGAGCTTCCGCGAATACCTCAGCCATCTGTGTCGGTGTCGGAACGTTCTGCGATCCGCAGTTGGGCTGCAGTGACCGTCTCGTCGCGGAGGACCTGAACGACGAACATTCCTGGCAACTCAGCCAGGAATTTCGGCTGGCCTCGAATTTCAGCGGCCCGTTCAATTTCAGCGTCGGGGGCAATTATCTGCATTATGAAACCGAGGAAAACTATTACGTCTTCATCAACTCGTTGACATTGGCGTCTTACACATGGGCCCGACCCTTTGTCGGCGGGATTGATCAGAACCAGCCATGGGTTCCGGGTGTATCGGACAATTTGAACTGCATCCCCGGCGGCGCCAGCCTTGTGAATCTAAGCGACCCCGATAACACCCATCTGGCTACGGAGGGACAACTCCGTTGCCAATATATCGATCCCAATCCGCTCACGAGTCTCAACAATGAAGGCCACAATTATTACCTCAACCAGAATCCCTACACGCTCAATTCCTACGCCGGATTCGGTGAGGCTTATTACAACGTCACCCATGATCTGAAGCTGACGGGCGGCCTTCGCTGGACCGATGACCGTAAGCACTTCGTCGATATCCCCAGCGAACTTTTTGTCCCGGGCTACGGTTATCCTATAACCGGCATCGTCGATCAGTCGTGGCAGGAATTCACCGGCCGTTTTGCCGCCAACTGGACCCCGAAACTCGATTTCACCGATCAATCGTTATTCTATGCTTCCTTCGCTCATGGCTATAAGGCCGGTGGTGCCAATCCGCCAAGCGCGCAGCTTTTATCATGGCTCGGCAGCTTCGTACCGACACCCAACCCGATTCATCCGTTGACCTTCAAGCCGGAATTCATCAACGCCTTTGAACTCGGTACCAAGAACACCCTGCTGGACGGTTCGATCACGTTTAATGGGAATGTCTTTTACTACGATTATAAAGGCTATCAAATCTCCCGCATCGTGGATCGCACAGCGATCAACGACAATTTTGATGCCACGGTCAAAGGCGCCGAAATCGAAGCGACCTACGAGCCAACCCCCGGCCTTAGATTGAAATTCGCGGGCGGTTACGAAGACACCCGCGTTGCAAACGGCCAAAGCTCCGTCGATCTGATGGACCGCGCGGATGTGGCCAACCATCCGGACTGGATGGTGGTTAAGCCGTTCGTCAGTCAGGCATCGAACTGCATTCTGCCCGTCTATGTCGTCGCGGCGTTGTTGACCGCGCGGCCACCTCAAGGCACCACGAACGGTCCAACAAGCTTTGCTGGTGTTTGTTCCAACGCTTATCAGGGTAACTTGGACCCGGTCACGGACTATCCTTACAAGACCGATGGCCCGCCGGTTTGGCCGAATGACTACTATCAGGTTGATAGTTCTACGAATAGCGCGCAACACGATCCTGTCGGCTATCCGGGATTTAACCCGGCAACCGCCCCGAACAACGGGCAAGGTTTCGCAAAGGATCTGAGCGGCAACGAACTGCCCAACGCGCCGCCGCTTACCGTATCGGCTTCGGCCGACTACACAGTACCCATCACCGCGAATTGGGCCGGCACACTCCATGCCGATTATTATTGGCAAGATTACTCCTGGGCCCGCATCTTCAACGACAATCCCTATGACCGTCTGCGCGGTTACACCAACGTCAATCTCGCCCTAATCCTCACCAACCAGGATGGTTGGCAGGTGATGGGCTATCTGAAGAACGTGTTCAACACGACCGCGATCACCGGCGATTTCCTGAACAGCGACGATAGCGGGCTTACAACAAACGTATTCCTGACCGATCCGCGCCTGTTCGGCGTGCGCGTCACGAAGAATTGGTAAGGGGGGATTTCACAATGAGCGAACTCATCACGCTGCGCCCGGGGTTAATCGATTTCCGCTGGCAATTGTTGGCGACTGTCTCCGCACTCACGCTGTTCACATTGACCATGTCCGAAGCCAAAGCCGAAGACACCGACCGGCCCACCGTCTGGATCGAACTCGGCGGCCAATTGAGCCGTTGGGAAAACAGCCAGCAGCCATACGCACCGCCCTTTGCCGCGTTGACTCCATCTAATCTTTCTCTGCCACAAGCGTTCCAAAAGCCGCCCCGTTACGGCGTGGACGAAAGCGCAGCGCTTACGATTCAACCCGATGATTCCAATTGGACCTTTTCCGCAGCAATCCATTACGGGCGCTCGGGCAATTCCGGGCACCATCGCCAGCAAAGCAATCCCGCCAGCGCTCTCTACTACGTAAACATTCATTCCAGCAGATTCGGCAACTATCAGCATAGCACGGGCACCTACCCGATCGTTCCAATTGCCGCCCGATTTACCGATGTGGTCTCGAAGCAGAGTGAAAGCCATGCGATCCTGGATTTCCAGGCTGGCAAGGATGTGGGGTTGGGGATGTTCGGGCGCGATGCATCGTCCACGCTGAACCTCGGTGTGCGCTTCGCGCAATTCACGTCGCGGTCTTCGGTCAAGATCAGAGAAAATCCCGATTGGCAATTCAAAACGCACCCTATGACTTATGATCTTGTCACTCAGGTTTCCGGTCTTCCCTATACCATCTATGCAAAGAGGGTGCTCCAGCTTCAGCCGTTCCACAGTTTTGCCGGCACGTTTCTGGCGAGCCGGAGCTTCAGTGGTCTGGGGCCATCGATATCCTGGGATTCGTCGGAACCGGTTATCGGTAGTCCGGAGCGAGGCGAATTGTCATTCGACTGGGGCGTGAATGCGGCTTTGTTGTTCGGTCGTCAAAAGACAAAGGTTCAACACCACGAGACAAACACCTATCATTCGTCTTATCCGACGGGTGGCAACCAGGGCCAACAATACTTCAATATTGTTTATCAGGGCCCATCCGTCGAACACTCGCGCTCGCGCGGCGTCTTCGTACCCAACATCGGCGGCTTCGCAGGGTTGTCGTTGAAATATCCCAACGCCAAAGTCACCCTTGGCTACAAGGCCGACTTCTTCTTTGGCGCGATGGATGGCGGCAACGATGTGCGTCGCGCCGAAGATATCGGCTTCCATGGGCCTTACGCATCGATCAGCATCGGCCTGGGCGGATAACGCCGGAGCCCGCAACACTGCCAAAAGGCGGCGGCTCAACCCGCCGCCTTTTCTTTTCAACTCCGCCGCCCGCGTATCATCAGCATCTGCGCGCGTTCTTCCAGTTCCATGGCCGCATCCGCGCTGCCGATTTCCAGCGCCGCGTCGAGCGAGCGTTTGGTCAGGCGCAGCGCATCGGGCCGCGCTTCCAGCATCGCGCGCGCCAGCATCATCCCGTGTTCGTCCAGTCTGTCGTCCGGCACCACGCTCGAAACCAGCCCGGTGCTGAGCGCGTCCCGCGCATCGATCGGCCGCCCGGTGAGCAGCGCCTCGCGCGCCCGCGAAAGTCCCATCGTGCGTTGCAGCCGCCACGCCGCGCCCAGTTCCGCTCCGCTCAATCCGATCTTGATGAAAGCGGAATGGAACACCGCACTTTCCCCCGCCACGATCACATCGCTCGCCAGGGCCATCGCCAATCCGCCGCCTGCCGCCGGTCCCTTCACCAGACAGATGACGGGTTGCGGACACGCCCGCATCGCCTTCATCAGGTCGCGCAAATACCAATCGCCGTCCGGCCCGTCGCGCAGTTGATCGGGCTGGCCCGCCGCCTTCAGGTCGGCACCGGCACAAAACCCGCGCCCCGCCCCGGTCAGCACGATCACCCTGGCCGAAAGGTCCCGCCGCCGCGCCTCGAAATATATAAGGAGTGCCCCCGCCAGCTCCTGGTTCAGGGCGT
>DATKJT010000016.1:0-30959 GCA_035543495.1 Rhizomicrobium sp.
TCACCCTAACCCTCTCCCCCGCTGGGGGAGAGGGAATGCACTTTGGAGTTCACGCGCGTTTTTCCCTGGCCGCCTTCATCACCGCGAAATCGGAATCCGCGTGATAGGAGGATCGCGTCAGCGGCGAGGCCGAGACCATGAGGAAGCCTTTGGCGCGGGCGATCTGTTCGAGGCCTGCGAATTCTTCGGGCGTCCAGTATCGTTGCAGTTCGGCGTGCTTGCGGGTGGGCTGGAGGTATTGGCCGATGGTGAGGAAGTCGACGTTCGCAGCGCGCAGATCGTCCATCACCTGCATGATCTCTTCGCGGCTTTCGCCCAGACCGACCATGAGGCCGGATTTGGTGAAGCCCTCGGGCATCAGCTCCTTGGCGCGTTCCAGCAAACGCAGGCTCGCAAAGTAGCGCGCGCCCGGACGCACGGAAAGGTAGAGGCGCGGCACGGTCTCCAGATTGTGGTTGAACACATCGGGCTTTGCTGCCGCCACAATCTCCACCGCGCCATCCTTGCGCAGGAAGTCGGGCGTCAAGACCTCAACCGTCGTACCGGGAGAATGTTGGCGGATCGCGCGAATCGTCTGCGCAAAGTGATCGGCGCCACCATCGGCCAGGTCATCGCGATCGACCGAGGTGATGACGACGTGCTTGAGGCCCAGTTTTGCCACTGCCTCGCCCACATGACGCGGTTCGTCGGCATCGAGCGCGCCGGGCAAACCGGTCTTCACGTTGCAGAAGGCACAGGCGCGCGTGCAGGTATCGCCCATGATCATCATGGTGGCGTGGCGGTGCGTCCAGCACTCGCCGATATTGGGGCATGCCGCTTCTTCGCAAACGGTGTGAAGCGCGTGTTCGCGCACGATGGATCTGGTCTCGGCGTACTCCTTGCCGACCGGCGCCTTCACCCGAATCCATGTAGGTTTGCGTATGACATTGGTTTCCGGACGATGCGCTTTTTCCGGGTGTCGGAGCGCACGGCGGTCTTTTTCGAGATCGATAACAGTGGTCATGTGACCGACATATAATCGTCTGCCGTTCGGAAATCACTCGTCATTACACGGACATCGCTTAGCTATTGATACTATTGTCAATGTTTGCGCGCTTTTGCGCGCAAAAATCCATTGCGTTCATCGATTTTTCGCGAATTATACCTCATATTCGAACGACATGGAGAGCCGCCCGCCCCCCGGGTAGGTTCGCATGATCGGGAAGAGGGCGGTTGCTTCGCGGCTCCGCCCTTTTCTTTTGCCCTGTCAATAGCATTCATCGGGTTGCCACCTCCCCTTTCTCGGGTAGGATTCCCCTACCAACAGGCTTGCAGACAAATCCGTGGGGGAAACGTCTTGACCTTGGCCACTGTCGCCGCGGCTTCCGGCGAAGAGATCGTTGCATCCGATCTCGACTACGAGTCGAAGCCCGTATTCCACGCGCTGCTAGATGCGCGCAACAAGTTCGGCGGCAAGCGCTCCATCCTTATCGATGGCGACGGGCGCGCGCTCAACTATGACGAGATCGTCCGTGCGGCGTTCGCGATCGGCCACGCGCTGAAGCGCGGTACCAAGCCGGGCGAAGCCGTGGGCATCATGCTGCCCACAGGCGCGGCTTCGATCATCGCCTTCTACGCCGTCTCGGCCTATGGGCGCATTCCGGCGATGCTCAACTTCACCTCCGGCAGTGCGGGCGTGAAATCCGCCATGCGCACGGCGAAGATCAAACGCGTCGTCACGGCGCACAAATTGATCGAAGTCGCCAAGCTCGACGAGATGGCGCACGACCTGGAACAGGTGGCCGAGGTTCTCTATCTCGAAGACGTGCGCGAGAACCTTTCGCTGCGCGACAAGGCAATGGCGGTGGCCGGCTCGCTGATGCCGCAACTGATCGCGGCGCGCCCTTCGAGCAAGATGCCGGCGGTGATCCTTTTCACCTCCGGCACGGAAGGCGACCCAAAGGGCGTCGCACTTTCGCATATCAACCTCGTCTCCAACATGGAGCAAGTAAACCATCACATCGCGCTCTATCCAAAGAGCGACGTTCTGTTCAATCCGCTGCCGACCTTCCATTGCTTCGGGCTGACGGTGGGCGCGCTGCTGCCGCTTTATGTCGGCGTGAAGGTGGTATGCCATCCGACGCCGCTGCAGCCGAAGGAAATCGCCAAGCGCGTGCGCGAGAGCAAGGCGACCATCCTGCTTTCGACCGATACCTTCATTTCGCAATATGCACGCGCGGGCGAATCCGGCGATCTGAATTCGCTGCGGCTGGCGGTTTGCGGTGCGGAGCGGCTGCGCGACGAGACCAGGCAGCTGCTGCGGAAGAAATACTCCATCGAGTTGCTGGAAGGGTATGGCGTGACGGAGGCCTCGCCTGTCGTCGCGGCAAACCAGTTGGGCGCCAACCGCTCCGGCACTGTCGGCCACCTGATGAAGGGCATCGAATACAAGCTCGATCCGGTGGAGGGCATTCCGAATGCGGGGCGGCTGGTGATCCGCGGACCGAATATCATGCTCGGTTACATCAAGCCGGATGCACCGGGCGTCATCCGTCCGCCGAAAGACGGCTGGTACGACACGGGCGACGTGGTGAGTATCGACGAAGACGGTTACGTGATGATCCGCGGCCGGTTGAAACGCTTCGCCAAGATCGGCGGCGAGGCGGTTTCGCTGGCGGTGGTGGAAAGCTGCGCCTCTGCCGTTTGGCCCGATTACAGTCACGCTGCCGTCGCGGTGCCGGATCGCACCAAGGGCGAGCAGATCGTGCTTGTCACAGATTGCCCGAATGCCGAACGCACGGACTTGGTCGGCTGGGCGCACAATCACGGCGTTTCCGATCTCGCCATACCGCGGCGCATCGTTATCGCAGACGCCATTCCCGTGTTGGGGACCGGAAAAACAGATTACGCAAAGGTGCAGAAAATGGTGGCTGACGCTGACGTGCGCGCGGTGGGCAACGGATGAAACTCGACCGACGCGATGCGCTTTCCCTTATCGCGCTGACAGGTGCGGCCCCGCTCGCACTTTCCGAAGCCGAAGCCGCCTATACCGGCCATGTTACGTTTGAACATGGCGTGGCGAGCGGCGACCCGTTGCAGGACCGCGTGGTGCTGTGGACGCGGGTGACGCCGCAGGAAGCCAACCCGTCCGACGTCGCCCTTCTGTGGGAAGTGGCGGAGGACGAAGCTTTCCGCAAGATCGCCGCGCGCGGGAAAACAACGACAAGCGCGGACCGCGATTTCACCGTGAAGGTGGATGCGACGGGGCTGAAACCGTCGCGGAATTATTTCTATCGCTTCCGCGCGGGTATCGCATCGTCGCCGGTTGGGCGCACGCGCACCCTGCCCGACGGTCCGGTGAAGGATGTGGTGCTCGCCTTCACAACCTGCGCGCTTTATCCCGGCGGCTTCTTCAATGCCTATGACGATATCGCCAAGCTGGATCGCGTGGATGCTGTCGTGGAGTTGGGCGACTATTATTACGAATACGGCGCCAAGCCCGACGATTATGGAATGACCATCGGCCAGAAGATCGGCCGCGTGCCCGAACCGGCGCACGACATCGTGACACTAGCCGATTACCGCGTGCGCCATTCGCTCTACAAACGCGACGCCGATTTGCAGGCCGCGCATGCGCGCGCGCCGTGGATCTGCGTGTGGGACGATCACGAGACCGCCAACGATAGCTGGGCGGGCGGCGCGGAGAACCACAACGAGAAGACCGAAGGCCCGTGGATCGAACGCGAACAGGCGGCGCTGAAAGCCTATTACGAATGGATGCCGATCCGCGAACCGGTGCCGGGACGGGCATTCGAATCCATCAACCGTTCGTTCCAGTTCGGCGATCTGGCCTCGCTCATCATGGTGGAGTCGCGCCTGGTCGCTCGTTCGCAGCAACTGGAATACGACCGTCCCGGCGACCTGCCGTTGATGGTTTACGATTCCAACGATCCGGATACGCGCAAACCCGTTACCGATCCCACGATCATCGCGAAAGTATGGGACGCGGTGAAAGCGGGGCAGGAACCGCCCTCGCCTTACGTGCTGGGGCCGGATATCGCGAAACTGACGGCGATCCTGAACGATCCCGAACGGCTGATGCTGGGACCGAGACAGGAAGAATGGCTGCGGCTGGAAATCCAGAAATCGGTCGCGCTGAAACAGACCTGGCAGATTCTCGGCAATCAGGTGGTGATGGCACGCACAGTGGCGCCGAGCCTGTATCGCGCGCTCGGCAAGGAGAAGGTTCAACAGATCATCGCCAACCTGCCGGAAGGCCCGTTTCGCAAGCGCGTGGTCGCCGGCATCGAACTCTTCAGTTACGACATTCCGTTCGATCCCGACGGCTGGGACGGTTATCCGGCGGCGCGCGAACGCGTGTACGACGCGATCAAGGCATCGAATGGAAACGTGGTGGTGGTTTCGGGCGACAGCCACGCCTTCTGGGTGAACGATCTGCACGATGCGAAAGGCGAACGCGTGGCCGCGGAATTCGGCGTGTCGTCGGTGACGAGCCCGTCGGTCGGCGATTTCATGCCGGGCCTGCCTCTCGGTCGGATATTCATGGACCAGAACAAGGAAGTCGTGTTCTGCGACCAGAACAAGAAAGGCTACACGCTGGTGACCATCACGCCGGACAGCGTGACGGGCGAACTGGTGGCGGTGGATCATCTGGCCAAGCCGTACAAGCGCGGCACGCTTGTCGCCTATCGCGTGACGCCGGCGGATGGGCCGGGCGTGGGCGAACTCACGAAGGTCTAGTTCGGTCGGCTGCTCATGGCGAAGTTCGTCTACGAATTGAACCAGTCGCTCGACGGCTATGTCGATCATGACGCGATGGAGCCAGATACCGTGCTCTTTCGGCATTTCATCGAGCGCACGCGCAGCATCGCCGGCATGGTCTATGGCCGCGGCATGTACGAACTGATGCGCTATTGGGATGATGACCTTCCCGATTGGGGTGCGGAGGAGCGCGCATATGCGGACGCGTGGCGGAGCAGGCCCAAATGGGTCGTTTCGCGCTCACTGAAATCCGTCGGGCCCAACGCGACACTCCTCGACGGCGATCTTGAAGTTGCGATGCGCGGATTGAAGGCGCAGTTCGACGGCGAGATCGAAGTCGCGGGGCCGGTGCTGGCGGGGAGTCTGACCGAGCTTGGCCTTATCGATGAATATCGAATCTATCTTCGCCCGTTCGTGCTTGGTCGCGGCAGGCCGTTCTTCACCGGCCCTCGTCCGCCGCTTTGCCTTTTGGAAACGGCGCGGGTCGGCGAGAACACGATCAGGCTGACCTACGTTCCTGCGTAGTCATTTGAGATATTTCGTTTCCAGCTCGGGATCCTGCGTTACCGCTTCGACATAGAATCCAACACGCCCGATCACTCGGCCGTCCACCGTGTCGATGTCCACGCGCCATGCGCCCGGTTGCGGGTGCGATTTGATGGTGAAGCCGCGATAGCCGTTGTCGCGGCCGCCGGTTATTGGGAAGCCGATGGTCGAGACTGTCACCCAGCCCTTCTTTTCGTCGTGATACTGCCAGCGGTGGACGATCTTCGTTTTGAGCTGGATCGGCGCGAAGACCGCGCTGTAGGCATAGAGCGGTTCGCCGGGTTTGAGGTGAATCGTGCGTGTCTGGCCGAACTTCACCGTCCACGGCAGAGGTTCGCCGATAGCTTTGTAGCCGCCGTTCGTGCGCACGATGGTGTGATAGAGGCCGACATCGGCCATCGCGAGCGGGATCGGCGGCAGGATATTGAAGAAATAGAACAGGTTGATCGCGACGAACGCGACCAGTGCACCGATGGTGAGTTTGCCGATGTCGTCCCACACGCGTTTGCGGCCCAGCAGGGCGAGCAGACCAAGGAACAGCGCGAACGCCAGAAGCGTACAGGCGTCGCTGATGATGAAGGTGAATTCGTTCATGGTGCCCACGATGATCGGCACCACGAAGGTCATGTAGGAGAACAGCGCGATGAAAAACAGGACGACGGTGAACACCAGCCGCGAATGATATTCGCGGAATATCTCGTTGCTCAGAAAGATTGCCGCAAGCACCAGCAAGAACGGCCACGACACCACGATGGCCGAACTGCGCGTGTAGAAGATCAGGAACGCGCTCCACAACGCGCCGAGCGCAAATTGCGTGGCGGCGGAAACGATGGTGCGCCAGCGATAGGGCTTGCCCGTTCTCTCCGCGCGCGTTTCGAAATAGTGCAGGAAGGCAATCGAAGCGCCCGCGAACACCAGGTAGCCCGCGAACACCGCCTGCGTTGCCGGGTGGTCGATGCGGCCGAAGGCGAAATTGTCGAAGATGAAGCCGCCGACCATCGCCACGGCGGAAAGCTGCCGTTCGTGGGTTTTCAGCTTGGCGATGAAGGCGCGCATCGGGTTCCGGAACTGGCCGTTGTCGTTTGCTAACCCATAACGGGCCGGAAAAGCGGCAAATCCGGGGGCAAATGCCGCGCTTTTTGGCGCATCCAGGCGTTTACCATCATCCGCAATTGACAATCAGTCGCAAGTGCAACACGATGCGGGGGTAAGTCCGGGTTGTCCTTGGATGATCGTCTGTGTCTGCAATAGGCTGAACGACAAGCAGGTTCGCGCTGCGATTCTGAGCGGTGCCGCCTGCCCCGACACCGTTTATGCCAAGTGCGGCGTGGAAAGGAATTGCGGCCGATGCCAGGACGAAATCGAGACGATGCTGGACGAGGCAAAGGACAGCCAAAACCCGGCCCGAGCGGCGTAGGCCCCTCCCCCATCGCCTCCGTCAAAGGCGATGCCGAAGTCATCCGGTTTCTCAATCTGGTTCTCAAAAACGAACTCACCGCCATCAACCAGTATTTCCTGCATTCGCGGATGCTGGGCGATTGGGGTTTGAGCGAGCTTTCGCAATACGAATACAAAGAATCCATCGACGAGATGAAACATGCCGACCGCCTCATCAAGCGGGTGCTGTTTCTCGGCGGCCTGCCGAACCTGCAGGATCTCGGCAAACTGATGATCGGCGAAGATGTCGAAGAGGTCATCCATTGCGATCTCAAGCTGGAACAGCGTGCCCATCCGGATCTGAAGGACGCGATCGCGCATTGCGAAAAGGTGCGCGACTACGTTTCGCGCGAGCTTTTCACCGAAATCCTGGAAAGCGAAGAAGAACACATCGACTGGCTGCAAACGCAACTTCGCCTGATCGAACAGATGGGCATCCAGAATTTCGTGCAGCTACAGACGAAGCCGAACGAGAGCGGATCGTCGTCGTAAATGCCGACGATCTCGTATTTCTACGGTATCGCCATCCGAATGTATTTTGGCGACCACGCGCCGCCGCATTTCCATGCCATCTACGGTCCCGACGAAGCGCTGATCGATATAGAGACCGGAAACGTCTTGGTGGGCCACCTGCCAAAAGCCGCGCTGCGGTTGGTGCAGGAATGGAGGATTGCGCGACAGAACGAACTTCGCGACAATTGGGGCCGTGCGGAGCGGCTAGAACCGCTCAACCGCGTGGCAGGACTGGAAGATGAGTGAGCTATCGCTGATAAAAGTCACCAAGGCGGAGCCGCGCGGCGGCTATCGGCTGTGGCTGTCTTTTTCGGACGACAGTGTCGGCGAAATGGATTTCTCCGACCTCGTTTCGCGGGATGGCTCCATGGTCCAGCCTCTGCAAGATCAGTCTTATTTTGCGCGTGTGTTTCTGGAGATGGGCACACCGACCTGGCCGAACGGTTTCGACCTCGCGCCGCATGCGCTTCATTCCGACATGAAAAAATTGGGCCTGCTGAAACGCAAATTGCCCGCCTAGAACTCGGCTTCGAGTTCTTCCAGCGCTTCGGGTTCTTCCTTTGCCGCCTCGATCCATTCGATCATGTCGGGCAGCGTGAGAATTGTTTCGCAATAGTCCGCGCTCAACCGATCCAGCTTCACATCGTAGGTTTGGAAACGCGTGCAGACGGGCGCATACATCGCGTCGGCCAAACACGGTTTGTCGCCGAACAGATATGGCCCGTCATATTGCTTCAGACATTCGCGCCAGACCGCCGTGATGCGGTCGATGTCTGCCTGCGCGCCCGCCCAGATTTTGAAGCCGGGATAATTTGCTTTCAGATTCATCGGCAAGGCCGAGCGCAGGTTCGAGAAACCGGAATGCATCTCGCCGGAAATCGAGCGGCAATGCGTTCGCATCGCCAGATCCTTTGGCAGCAGGCCGGCATTCGGGAACGACTCATGGAGGTATTCGGCAATCGCCAGCGTGTCCCAGACCTTGATCCCGTTGTGCTCTAGCCGGGGCACCAGAAAAGATGGGGACAAAAGCAGCAGTTCTGCCCGGATGGAGGGATCGTCCGTGGGCATCATCTCCTCGCGGAAATCCAGCCCGGAAAACCGGCAAATCAGCCACCCCCGGAGCGCCCAGGAGGAGTAATTCTTGCTCGAAATCGTCAGGACGGCCTTGGCCATGGCGTTTTCCGTTCCCTGTCCGTAAGAAAGTATTTCGCAATGCAACATAAAATGCACTAGCCTTTTTCGTTCGGAGAGCGAAAATTTCTGCAGTGCGGGATATGTGGGGCGGATGATCTACGAAGCCTATCAGGCGCGGGATGACCTTCTTGCGCCCTTTCGGGCCGCGGCCGAGATCGCGACGGCGGCGCTTGACCGCGGCCGTGCCGGTCCTTTCGGCAATCTGCTTCTGCGTGCGGCCGCCGCGGGGACCGAACTGTTCTCTCGCGCCAAGCTGATCCACGAACGACCGCCCTATGGCATCGACGTGGTGATGGTGGGCAACCGGGAGGCGCACGTCACCGAGGAGCCCGCGCTGGAAACGCCGTTCGCGACCCTGCTCCATTTCAAGAAGGACATCGACGTCGAACAGCCCCGCGTGCTGGTGGTGGCGCCGATGGCAGGACATTTCGCGACGCTGTTGCGCGATACGGTGCGCACGCTGCTGCCGGACAACGACGTCTACATCACCGACTGGCACAACGCGCGCGACGTGCCGCGCAGCGATGGACTATTCGAGCTCGACGATTATATCGATCACGTCATCAAATTCTTCGAACAGATCGGTCCGGGCGGCCATGTGGTGGGCGTTTGCCAGCCGTGCAACGCGTTGCTCGCCACCATCGGCGTGATGGCGCAAACCGGAAACGTCGCCCTGCCGCGCAGCATGACGTTGATGGCGGGACCGGTCGACACGCGCATCAATCCCACAGCGGTCAACGAGCTTGCGACCTCACATCCGCTCGAATGGTTCGAGAAGAACCTGATCGCCACCGTGCCGCATCAATTTCGGGGTGCGAACCGGCGCGTCTATCCGGGCTTTCTGCAACTCGCCGCCTTCATGTCGATGAACCTGCCGCGCCATGTGCGGGCGCATCTCGATCTTTTCTCGCATATCGCGCGCGGCGAGATCGACAAGGCCAATGCGACGCGGCGCTTCTATGACGAATATTTCGCGGTACTGGATCTGCCCGCAGAGTTCTACCTGCAAACCGTGCAACGCGTGTTTCAGGAACATCATCTGGCGCGCGGCATCTTCGAATGGCGCGGCAATCGCATCGATACGGGCGCGATCAAGAAGATCGCACTGCTCACCGTCGAAGGCGAAAAGGATGATATCTGTGCGCCCGGCCAGACACTAGCTGCGCACGACATCTGTACGGGCATCAAGCCGCACAAGAAGAACCATCATCTGCAGCCGGGCGTCGGCCATTACGGTGTGTTCTCCGGCACGAAGTGGCAGCGCCACATCTACCCCCTGGTGCGCGACACCATTCTGAAGAACGACTGAAAAGGAAAACGGCGCCCTTTCGGAGCGCCGTTTCCGTTTCAGCTTCGCGCGCGGGTCACCCCGGCGCGCGACGATCTTTGTTGTCATCCTTGTTGTCCGGCTTATCGCGATCCTGCCGGTTCGGCGTCGGACGCGTTTCCGGTTTGCGATCCGGCTGAGCGGGACGCACCGCGGGCGTCGGCCGCTGAACAGGTGCAGGCCGCGTGACCGGCGCGGTTGGTGGCGCAGGTTTCACCACCGGCGGTGTCACCACAGGTCGCGTCGGCATTGGCCGCGTTACCGGCGGCATCACGGGAGCCGGCTTCGTTGTCGGCGGCACCGGCGCCGGCTTCGTCACCGGAGGTGTGGGCCGTTCCGGACGCGTCCCGGGGTTACCCGGCAATGGACGCGGCGGCTGTACTTCCGGCCTGCCCGGTCTGGGTGGCTGGATTTCCGGCCGTCCCGGCCTCGGCGGTTGGATTCCCGGTTTACCCGGCAGCGGCTTGGGCGGCTGAATTCCGGGCTTGCCGGGCAACGGCCTTGGCGGCTGGGGTTTGATGATCGGCTTGGTCGTGGGCGGACGATTGGGCCTATTGGGCCGTCCCGGTCTGCCGGGACGCGGCGGACGCGGTTTCCATTGCCAATGACTGCCCGGCTTCGTTCCACCGATGATGATGATGTGGTGGTGATGCCAATCGGGCCGCACGGGATGGAAGATCGAATTGATGACCCCGACGCTGACGCCAAAGAAGAAGCCATTGACGAGTGCATAACCCGGCGGGCGGTAGCGCACGGGCGGCTCCCAATAATACGGCGGACGATTGGGCCACCACCATTTGCCGTAGACGACGTATGGATCGTAATACGGCACGTAGTAGAAATTATCGCGTGCCGGCATGATGACGACGATGTTGCGCTGAATATCGACGATCTGCTGGCTGTTGGTTCGCAGATAGCCTGCACGTTCGGCGCGCAGGCGCAGACGCTGGATCGTCTGCATCACATCGTCCTGCTGATAAAGAAACGCATATCCCAGCGCATCTTCCCATTCGGGCTGGTCGTCGAGCATCGCCAGTACCGAAGGGAACTGCGCCAGCGATTTCACGCTGTCGTCCCACGGCATCGCCGACACCTGATTGGCGAGCAGCGCGCTTGAATCCTGCAGCGAGGGATATCGGTCGAGATAGCGCCGCGCATCCGCCACATCGTCCGGATAGGTCGCGGCGATCAGGACCTGACCCAGCAATTCATCCGGGTACAGAGCAATCGGCGCAAGGATCGCGTCGAGGTCTTGCTGGCTGTAACCGGATTGCGCCTGTGCGGCGGAAACCGAAAATCCGACGACAAGGAATATGGCGGCAAAAAATGAAAGGACGTGTTTCTTCATCGATCTCCCCAATGAAGCACGCTTCATATGACCGAACGCTAACACAACTTCCGGGCGGCGTACGAACATCCGTGCAGCTTTGAGGAAAATAGACCTAGAATGCCGAATCGAAATATTTTCAACTTGTGTATAGGGCACTCTTGCATATTACGAAGTCCACGCTAGATTGAAGTTCGTAATAGCAAGGGAGACGGGAGCCGCGCGTGGAAGAGACTGTCTATACGCGCAAATTCCGTAAGGAACTTATGGCCGGGCTATCCTCGCTCGTCCTGCTGGCGGTGCTCGCCCGCGCTGGACGGGAAATGTACGGGTACGAAATCGCCAAAGCCGTGAAAGCGGAAGGCGAAGGCGGGCTGATCTTCAAGCAGGGGGCGATCGACCCCGTTCTCAGATCCCTCAACACGCTAGGCCTTCTGGATAGCCGGGTCGAAGCCTCGGCCTTCGGTCCGCCGCGGCGCTACTACGCGATTACGGACGAAGGCCGCAAAGCATTGGCCGATTGGCAGGGCGCCTGGCGCGACATGCGCGAATTCGTTGACGAAGCCCTCGTCGCTCAGGGAGCCGGTTATGAGCACAGGCCGACAGCCTGAAACTGTCCGCGAATATCTCGACGCGCTGCAAGCCGCGCTGAAGGGCTGTCCCCCTGCCCTCATCCGCGACGCGCAGACGGACGCCGAAGAGCATTTGCGCAACGAAATGATCCAGCACCCCGCGATGAACGAGCGCGAAGTGCTGATGGACGTCATCGAAACATACGGAACGCCGGAGGAAGTCGCAGAGACTTATCAGACGATGGAAGCAGCCTGGTCGGGACCATTCCCCAAATCCGAAGAACCGCCGGTCAAACGGGGCGGATTCTTTTCGATCGTATCGGACCCGCGTGCGTATAGCGCCCTTGTTTACATGCTTTTATCGCTTGCCACGGGCATCTTCTATTTCGTCTGGACGGTGACGGGGCTCGCGCTTTCCGTGGGCCTTTTCGTGCTCATCATCGGCGTGCCGTTCGCCATTCTCTTCATCGCTTCGGAACGCGTGATCTCCCACGTGGAGGGGCGCATTGTCGAAACGCTGCTCGGCGTGCGCATGCCGCGCCGGCTGCCGCAGGAATATCCCGCCTATCGCAGTTTCCTCGGACGCATCGGCGATGCGCTGGTGGATGTGCGCACGTGGTCGTCGATGTTCTATCTGCTGCTGATGCTGCCGCTCGGCGTCATCTATTTCGTGATCGCGGTCGTGGGTGTTTCGTGCTCGCTGGGCATCACGGCCGTCTCCCTCTTTTCGCTCATCACCAACCAATCCCACGTGCAGATCGATGCAGCGCCCGTGTTGGAGCACATCCTGCAAACTGCACCGGGTTTGATCGTGTTCGCGTTGATCGGGGTGCTGCTGTTCTTCGTGGTGCTGCACCTGGCCAAGATGATCGGCTACCTGCACGGCAAGCTGGCCGAGGTCCTGCTCGTTCGCCTCTAGAAGGGACGCTGAGGCAGAACGACGCTGTCGGCCGCGGGCTGGAAATGGCCCGCGGCCGCTCTTTTACTGAACCAAATGTTAACAGGGGCGGTCGGATTCGTCCTTTCAGACCAAGGGCTTCCAGCGTTAATTCGATCTAAAAGGTTGACGGCGCACCTATGAGTTGGCCTTATTGCGTCCGCTGCTTCGGCGGCACTCGCACAGGGCTGGGGTCGACGGGGGTTCCGTTGGCGCCGAAACGCTTAGGGAGCAAGCGTGCTTCGACGCACCGTTTCGACGAATCTGACTGCACGGATTGATGGGCTGCGCCGCCAGGCGGGCGGTGCCGTTGCCGCGTTGTCTTCGCCGGATGCGCGCTGGGCGCTCGTCTCCACATCCGTCACCGCGCTGGTTGCCGGCGCCGTTGCCTGGCTTGCAGCAGGCGCGATGCCGCCGGGCCTGATGCGCGACACCAGCCGCGACCGCGCGCTAATGCCTTACCAACTGTTTCTCCAGCTCGCCCATTCGGGTGACGTATCTTACGCGTCCATCTCGCCAACCTTCGTTCCGGGCAGCACCAGAATCTCCAAGCCCGCCACGCCCACCGATGCGGCTCTGACAGCGGAAGAAGACGGCACGTCGGCAGGTGTCGAAACCCACACCATCACGCTCGAACAGGGCGACACTTTGATGGGTGCGCTGACCGACGCGGGCATCACGCCGGCGGAAGCGCAACAGGTCATCCTCGCGCTGTCGAAAGCCTACGATCCCCGCGCGATCCATTCGGGCCAGAGTTTCGATTTGACGTTCTCCGTGCCGCAAGCAGCGCCGGAACCGCAGTCGCAATCGGTCATCACCATCACCGAGCCGAATGACTCTGTCAGCGCCAACGACATGCCGGATGTCGATGAAAGCCAGGTCGAACCGGTTGCCGAAGCGCCGGGCAAACTGCTTTCCATGCTGTTCTCGCCGTCGGTGGACCACGACATCACGGTGACGCGCACGGCCTCCAACACCTTCACTGTCAGCAACGTGCAGAAGGAACTGCACGCCAAGCTGCATCACGCCGGTGCGAAGATCGACTCCAGCCTTTATCTCTCGGCAATGCGCGCGGGAATTCCCGCCGAGGTCGTGGTCGAGATGATCCGCATGTTCTCGTATGAAGTCGACTTCCAGCGCGACCTGCAGCCGGGCGACTCCTTCGAGGTGCTCTACAATTACTACTACACAGCCGACGGCCAGCCCGCGAAACAGGGCGACATCACCTATGCCGCGCTTCATATCAATGGCCGCACCATCGCGCTCTATCGCCACCAGTTGAACGGCCAGCCTGCGGATTACTTCGACTCCCGCGGCCAGAGCGCCAGAAGCATGCTGATGAAGACGCCGGTGGACGGCGCACGTATCTCTTCCGGCTTCGGCATGCGCTTCCATCCGGTGCTCGGTTACAGCCGCATGCACAAGGGCATCGACTTCGCGGTGCCGGATGGCACGCCGGTCATGGCAGCCGGTTCAGGCACGGTGCAGATCGCGGGCAAGGTGAACGGTTACGGCAACTTCGTGCTGATCAATCACGGCAACGGCTATTCAACCGCCTATGGCCACCTTTCCCGCTTCGCAGCCGGCATTCACACCGGCTCGCGCGTGCGTCAGGGACAAGTGGTTGCCTATAGCGGCCACACCGGCCTCGCCACGGGTCCGCACCTGCACTACGAAATCCGCATCAACAATCATCAGGTCAACCCGAAAGACGTGAAGGTCGCGTCAGGTCGCAAGCTGGACGGCAGCGAACTGCGCATCTTCCAGAACGAACGCCTGCACGCCGACATGGAACTGGCCAACCTTCCGCTGGAATCCAAAGTGGCGGATGCCACCGGCGATTTGCGGCAGGGGAAGTAAGCACCCAAATAACGCGATTTCTCACCGCGCCCTCGCGGGGCGGTCGACGCGCAACAGCACGGCTGGTGGGGGCTGCTTCAACGAATACGATGCACGAAGGCCCCACCCGCCGTCGCGCTCACGCGCGCCGTCGACCTCCCCGCGTTGGGGGAGGTAAGAAGCGGCGTCAATGCACCGCGCGTGAAGGTGCCCGTTCGGTTACAATGTCGTCATCGGATGATGCGAATTCCTGGCCGTCGATGGTCAGGCCCGCTTTGCCGACGCTCACCTTCACCTTGGCACCGTCCGCGATCTTGCCTTCGAGCAGCAGTTGCGCGAGCGGGTCTTGCAGGCGACGTTGGATCACACGCTTCAAGGGCCGCGCGCCATAGACCGGATCGTAACCCGCATTGGCGAGCCATTCGCGCGCCTTCGCATCGAGTTCGATATCGATCTTGCGATCGGCGAGCAGGCGCTTGAGATGCGCGACCTGGATATCGACGATCTTGTCCATGTTCGCGCGGGTGAGGCGGTGGAACAGGATGATCTCGTCGAGCCGGTTGAGGAATTCGGGGCGGAAATGCGCCCGCACCGCTTCCATTACCTGCCCGCGCACCGCCGATGAATCCTCGCCCGCCTGCGCCGCCATGAATTCGGCGCCGAGGTTGGAGGTGAGGATGATCACCGTGTTGCGGAAGTCGACCGTGCGGCCCTGCCCGTCGGTCAAACGTCCGTCGTCGAGCACCTGCAGCAGGACATTGAATACGTCGCTGTGCGCCTTCTCGACTTCGTCGAACAGGATCACCTGATAGGGGCGGCGGCGAACGGCTTCCGTCAGCACGCCACCTTCTTCATAGCCGACGTAACCCGGAGGTGCGCCAATCAGGCGGGCCACGGAATGTTTCTCCATGAACTCGCTCATGTCGATACGCACCATCGCGCTGTCATCGTCAAACAGGAACGCGGCGAGCGCCTTGGTGAGTTCGGTCTTGCCGACGCCGGTGGGACCAAGGAACAGGAACGAACCGATGGGACGGTTGGGATCTTGCAGGCCCGCACGCGCGCGGCGCACGGCATTGGATACGGCGCGGACGGCCTCGTGCTGGCCGATGACGCGTTTCTCCAAACCTTCTTCCATGCGCAGAAGTTTCTCGCGCTCGCCTTCGAGCATCTTGTCGACGGGAATGCCGGTCCAGCGGGAGACGATCTGGGCGATGTTCTCCGGCGTCACGGCTTCGTTGACGAGAGCCGAGCCTTCCTTCTCTTCTATATCGCGAAGCTGCTTTTCGAGGCCGGGGATCACGCCATAGGTCAGTTCGCCCGCGCGGCCGAAATCGCCTTTGCGTTGTGCGATCTCCACTTCCTGGCGCGCCGCATCGAGCTTTTCCTTGATCGACTGGGTGTCCTGAACCGACTTCTTCTCTTCCTGCCATTTGGCGGTCAGCGAAGCCGACTCTTCTTCCAGGTCGGCAAGCTCGTGTTCCAGCGCCTCAAGCCGGTCTTTCGACGCCTTGTCGGTTTCCTTCTTCAGCGCCTCGCGCTCGATCTTGAGCTGGATGACGCGGCGATCCAATTCGTCCAATTCTTCCGGCTTGGAATCCACCTGCATGCGCAGACGGCTCGCCGCTTCGTCCATCAGGTCGATGGCCTTGTCGGGCAGAAAGCGGTCGGTGATGTAGCGGTTCGACAACGTAGCCGCGGCGACAATGGCCGCATCGGTGATGCGCACGCCGTGGTGGAGTTCGTATTTCTCCTTGATACCGCGCAGGATCGAGATCGTGTCCTCGACCGTTGGCTCGGTGACGAACACCGGCTGGAAGCGCCGCGCGAGCGCCGCATCCTTCTCGATGTACTTGCGGTATTCGTCGAGCGTGGTGGCGCCGACGCAATGCAGTTCGCCGCGCGCGAGTGCGGGCTTGAGCAGATTGGAGGCATCCATCGCGCCTTCCGCCTTGCCTGCCCCGACCAGCACATGCAGTTCGTCGATGAAAAGAACGATCTTGCCCTGCGCAGAGGTGATTTCGTTGAGAACGGCCTTCAACCGTTCCTCGAACTCGCCGCGGAACTTTGCGCCGGCAATCAGCGCGCCCATGTCGAGCGCCATCAACTGCTTGTCGCGCAGGCTCTCAGGCACATCGCCGTTGACGATGCGCAGCGCCAGGCCTTCGGCGATGGCCGTCTTGCCGACGCCGGGTTCGCCGATCAGCACGGGGTTGTTCTTGGTGCGCCGCGACAGCACCTGGATCGTGCGGCGGATTTCCTCGTCGCGTCCGATCACGGGATCGAGCTTGCCGCTACGCGCCGCATCGGTCAGGTCGCGGGCATATTTCTTCAGCGCGTCATATTGGTTCTCGGCTGTCGCACTGTCGGCGGTGCGGCCCTTGCGCAGGTCGTTGATCGCGGCGTTGAGGTTTTGCGCGGTGACGCCCGCGTCTTTCAGGATGCGCGCAGCATCGGTTCCTTGCGCCATCACAAGCCCGAGTAGCATGTATTCGGCGGTGACGAAGCTGTCGCCCGCCTTCTTCGCAAGCTGCTCGGCATTGTCGAGCATGCGTGCGGCCTGCGGGCTCAGGTAAACCTGTCCGTTGCCGCCTTCGACTTTCGGCAGCTTGGCAAGAGCGAGTTCCGTCTGGCGAAGGGCCTCCTCCGGGCGACCGCCGCTCGCGCGAATCAATCGCGCCGCGAGGCCTTCCTCGTCGTCGAGGAGAACCTTCAAGAGATGTTCGGTGGTGAATTGCTGGTTGTTGGAGCGCAGGGCCAGCCCCTGGGCGGATTGAATGAATCCGCGCGACCGCTCGGTGAATTTCTCGGCGTCCATGTCATCCTCTCGTGGCACCGGGATTTGCCGCCCGAAGGCGCGCTTGAGCCCAGTCCGTGAATTTGGATAACGCCCCGTATGGGCACGATATCCTTTCGAGAGGTGGGAGTGAAGTTCCCCTTTTTCAAGAAGGGCCTAGCGCGGCGAGGTCAGAACCCCTCGTTCTCCGGCATGGCCTCTTCGTCCTCGGCCTGATTGCCATCGGCTTCGACCATTTCGGCACCGGCCCCGCCTTCGTTCAGGTTGAAGGACGCGCCGCTGGAACCGTTGTTACCCTGATAGTGGGGCTGCTCGCCGCCCGGCTGCTGTGCCGCACGCGCGGCCTGGCTTGCCTGGAACTGCGCGTCGCGCTGCGCCTGATACTGCTGCATCTGCTGCTGGTGCTGGGCGAGAATGCGATAGTAGTGCTCGGCGTGCTGGAGATAGTTCTCCGCCATCACGCGATCACCGGACGTGTTGGCGTCGCGCGCCAGCTGCAGATACTTCTCATAGATATGGGCCGCCGTGCCGCGGATTTTCACTTCCGGGCCGGTCGAATCGTAAGAGCGGTTCGGGTTGAAACCGCCGCCGCCATTGTTATTGCTGCCACCGCCGCCGCCACCACCACCCTGGTTATGGCCACCATGCTGCGGTCTGCGGCCGCCACGTCTGGAACGCTTCACGGAATCCCCTTCGAGAGTTCTATGCCTTGGCTGTTCGCCTTGGGCTTCGCTACATCAAACATTCGGTTCTCGCGCGACGAGGCGCTGGCCCCATTGGCCGGCTTTACTGTTATTGGCTCGTCTCTCGCTGGCAGGGTTTCTGGGCGTTTTACGCCCGGCGGCCCAATCGGCCGGAAGTCCTGCTCCCCACGGGCCGGGAAGCTAGCCCCTCATTGCCCGGTTTCCAAGGATTTTTTCGCCACAACCACCCGGCTATGGCCGGCAAGATCATTGGCGACATGGAGGATTTGGAGCCCTGTGGCCCTTAGGATGGCTGGAACGGCTTCCCCTTGGTCGGCGCCGATCTCCAGCAGGATAGTGCCGCCAAGGGCCGCCCGGCGCACCAAAATGGGCGCCAGAGCCCGATAGGCATCGAGACCATCCGCCCCGCCATCGAGTGCTGCGCGCGGTTCGAAAGAGAGCTCCGGTTCCAATCCGGCCAGAACGTCGCGGGCGATGTAAGGCGGGTTCGATACGATCAGATCGAAGGTGCCTTCGATGCCTTTGTCCCAATTTCGCTGTTCCAACATCGCGCGCGATTCGAGGCCAAGAGCGGCGGCGTTCGCCCTCGCCCAACGCAGTGCATCCCCGGACGCATCGATGCCGAAACCCCGCGCGTTCGGATAGAGATGCAGAAGCGTAAGCAGAAGAATGCCACTTCCCGTTCCGAGATCGAGAATGTGGACGGGCGCTTTGGTGTCGGGGAAAAGCTTCTGCGCTTCCTCGATCACCGTCTCCGTTTCCGGCCGTGGGATCAGAACGCCCGGCCCCACCGCAAACGGCAGGCTCCAGAATTCCTTGTGTCCAGTGATGTAAGCGAGCGGTTCGCGGTTCGCGCGGCGGGTGACGGAGGATTCAAAACGCTGCGCTGCTTCTTCGGTAATCTCGAAATCCGAAAGCGCAACTTCGCCGGAAGGGCGATTGAGCACATGCGCCAGCAGCACACGCGCATCGAGCCGCGGGTTGTCGATGCCCGCGGCGGCGAGTTGTTCGGCTGCTTTGTTGATCAGCGTTCGGGTCAAACAAAACTCTCAAACATCTCCCTCTCCCCCTCAGGGGGGAGAGGGTTGGGGTGAGGGGGTGGTGTTTAACGTGAGTGCCATGTTTTCGAGATTTGTAATCGTTGAAGCATCGCCCCCTCACCCTGCCCTCTCCCCCAAGGAGGAGGGGGTGACCGAACGGTTCACCCTTCCGCTTCCAGCGCCGCCAGGCGGCTGGCCTGATCTTCGGCGACCAGCGCGTCGATCACATCGGAGAGTTCATCGCCGGTGATGATGCGGTCCAGCTTGTAGAGCGTCAGGTTGATACGGTGATCTGTCACGCGGCCTTGCGGGAAATTGTAGGTGCGGATGCGTTCGCTGCGGTCGCCGGAGCCGATCAGACCTTTACGTTCCGCTGCGCGCGCGCTGTCCACCCGTTCGCGCTCGGCATCGTAAAGGCGGGCCTTCAGCAGCTTCATCGCCTTGGCCTTGTTCTTGTGCTGCGATTTTTCTTCCTGCATCGCCACCGCAAGGCCGGTCGGCAAGTGGGTGATGCGCACCGCACTTTCCGTCTTGTTGACATGCTGCCCGCCCGCGCCGGAGGCCCGATAGACGTCGATGCGCAAATCCTTCTCGTCGATGTTGATGTCCACGTCTTCGGCTTCCGGCAAGACCGCAACGGTTGCAGCAGAGGTGTGAATGCGCCCGCCCGCTTCGGTTTCCGGCACGCGCTGCACGCGATGACCGCCGGATTCGAATTTCAGCTTGGCGAAAGCGCCCTGCCCGGCCACCTCCAGCACCGCTTCCTTCACGCCGCCGAGATCGCTTTCGCTCAAGCTCATCAATTCGGCCTTCCAACCTTGAAGCTGAGCGTAGCGCGTGTACATCTTCAAAAGATCGCCCGCGAATAGCGCGGCTTCATCGCCACCGGTACCGGCGCGGATTTCGAGGATGGCGGAGGAATCGTCGGCGGCGTCTTTCGGCAACAACTGGATTTGCAGATCGTGTTCGAGTTTCGCCACGCGCTCTTTCAATTCGGCGCGTTCTTCTTCGGCGAGCGCGCGCATTTCGGAATCGCTGGACGGATCGGCGATCAACGCTTCGGCATCGGCCAATTGCCTGTTTGCGGTACGATAGGCATCCACAGCCGCGATCACCGGCGCGAGTTCGGCATGTTCTTTCGACAATTTGACGAAACTTGCCCCTGCCGAACCGGACGCAAGTTCAGCTTCGATCTGCCGAAAGCGATCGGACAGGCGGTCGAGTTTGGTTGCGGGGATCATGGTGTCAGACAGCCCGCCTGCTCACCAAAAGGCCGACACCGAGCGATGCCATCAACACGCCGGAGCCCTGGCGCAATCGGCGAAACAGTGATGGCCGGTGCAAAAATCGTTGGTGCAAATGAGACGCGCCGAGCACGGCTATCAGATCCGCTGCGGTATTCATCAACACCGAGATCATACCCAGCATCAAAAATTGAAAGGCGACATGCCCGGAACCAATAGCGATGAATTGAGGAATGAATGCCAGAAAAAATGCGGCAGTCTTGGGATTGGTCGCTTCTACAACTACGCCTTGACGGAACGCCCGCAACGCTCCGGTTCTGCCTTCGTCTCGCATATGCAATTCCTCGCGCGAGGCCGAACGCCACGTCTGGATGCCCAGCCATACCAGATAGAGTCCGCCGCAGAGTTTCAGCACAGTGAAAGCTGTGGCGCTTGCCATTACGAGCGCCGAGACACCAATCACGCAGGCAGTGACATGCACAAAACCACCGAGCATGGTGCCGAGCGATGAGGCCAATCCGTCCACGCGGCCGGCGGCCCATGTACGGCCCGCCACGTAAAACATGCCGGGACCCGGTGTGATCGCCAGCACGAGTGCAGCTGTGAGAAACAAGGCCAGATGAGGCATTGGACCCTCGCAAACAAAAGAGCGGCCGCGATCGCTCGCGGCCGTGTTCAACTATGTAGGTCGCTACTGAGCGGCTTCGAGTTTCGGCGTGTTGCCGCGTTCGGCTTCGATTTCGGCGGCTTTCTTTTCGCAAAGTTCGACGACGTGCTCGAGGAGTTTATCGTTGTCGAGGCGATAGGCAGGTTTGCCGTTCAGGTAAATCTGGCCGTGGCCCTTGCCCGCGCCGCCGCCGGTGAAGGCCAGATCGGTTTCGCGCGCTTCGCCCGGGCCGTTCACCACGCAGCCGATGATCGACAGCGACATGGGCGTGGAGATGTGTTTCAGCCGGTCTTCGAGTTGGCGCACCGTTTCGATGACGTTGAAACCCTGCCGCGCACAGGACGGGCACGAGACGATGTTCACGCCGCGATGGCGCAGGTTCAGCGATTTCAGAATGTCGAAACCGACACGCACTTCTTCCACCGGATCGGCGGAAAGCGAAACGCGGATCGTGTCGCCGATGCCCGACCACAGCAGCATTCCCATGCCGATGGACGATTTCACCGTGCCGGAGATCATGCCGCCCGCTTCGGTGATACCGAGGTGGATCGGATAATCGACGGCTTCAGCCAGACCCTGATAGGCGGCCACGGCAAGAAACGCGTCGGATGCTTTCACGCTGATCTTGAATTCGAAGAAGTCGTTGTCTTCCAGAATCTTCGCGTGGTTGAGCGCGCTTTCCACCATCGCTTCGGGGCAAGGCTCGCCGTAACGCTCCAGCAATTCCTTTTCGAGCGAGCCGGCGTTCACGCCGATCCGCATGGAGCAGCCGTGGTCTTTCGCGGCCTGCACCACTTCCTTCACGCGCGCCGCACTGCCGATGTTGCCGGGATTGATGCGCAGGCACGCCGCACCGTTCTTCGCCGCTTCGATGGCGCGCTTGTAGTGAAAGTGAATGTCGGCGACGACGGGGATATTCGCGGCCTTGGTAATGGCCTTCATCGCCGCGGTGGATTCTTCGTCCGGGCACGACACGCGCACGATGTCCGCGCCCGCTTCCTCGATCGCCCTGATCTGGTCG
The DNA here is from genome assembly GCA_035543495.1 of Rhizomicrobium sp. Taxonomy (GTDB): domain Bacteria; phylum Pseudomonadota; class Alphaproteobacteria; order Micropepsales; family Micropepsaceae; genus Rhizomicrobium. The sequence goes on from DATKJT010000016.1 coordinate 21,927, forward strand.
ATGGTGGCGCGCGCGTCCGAGGTGACCGTGTTGGTCATCGTCTGCACGCTGATGGGGGCGTCGCCGCCCACTTCCACATTGCCGACTTTGATCTTGCGGGACTTGCGGCGGTGAATGTCGCGATACGCGCGAATGCTCATGGCTCTGCCTTATTCCGCCGACGCACCATTGCGCCGGTCCGCGACGGCTTGCGGGTCCAGGGACACATTGTTGGCGGGCTTCGACGCAGAGCCGATAGCCCCGACCGACGAACCGTCCAGCACGAGTTCCACCGCGCTGCCGTCAGCCGCACTCAATATAAGGCCTGACCGGTCGGGGACGCGATAGGTATCCCCCGGCTGGAGCAGCCGGCTGATGTAGGTGGTGTCATCATCGCCTTTGATGGTGATGTAAGTCGCTTTGTGGACCCGTATCAGCAGGCGGGAACCGGCATTGGCCAGACCATATTGCTTGCCTTTGGGCAGGGCATCCGCAGTCTTTTCCGGGGCCGGAGTGGCCGCTTGCGGCTGAACCGAGCCCGCGATGGGGGCCGGCGTGCCGGGCGTGGCCGGGGTCGGCATAGTGATGGCAGCCTGGGTCTGCGGCTTGGGCTGAACCGGGACAGGTGTCGGTACCGCAGCGGGTTGGGCGGTATTGGCGATCTCGGCCGGGACCGGGGCGACAGGCGGCGGCGAATCGGAGCCGACGGCCTTCACCACCAGATAGATGCCGAAAATCAGCAGCGCCACGAAGGCGACCGCAATCAGTTGCCAGCCTTGCGGCAGCTTGCGCTCGCCCGGGTCGATATAGGGTGCGAGGTGCGAACCTTCGGCGCGGCCCGCGATTTCCTGTTTGAAGCGTTCCAGGAATTCGTTGGCGTCGAGCCCCAGATAGGTCGCGTAGGAGCGCACGAAACCGATGGCGTAGGTGCGGCCCGGAAGGTTTTCCAGCCGGTCTTCTTCCAGCGCTTCGAGATGGTCTTTGCGGATTTTCAGCGAACTCGAAACCGTGGCCAGGTCGTCGCCGAGGCGCAGCCGGGCGGCGCGCAGGTCCTGCCCCACCGTGCCCAGAGGGGCATCGCTGTCACCGGAAATTTCCCGCAGGTGCAGGCGGCGTTTGTCGCCACCGGCGCCATCGTCCATCGTAAAACGCGTTACTTTCGTCATGGGCAAGCAATAGCCGCTTCGCCAGCGGCTTTCCAGCGTCGAGAAGGCGTTATTTCAGCACGATTCCGCGTTCGGCGGCGTAGGCAGAAAGCCGCGTACGCAGGCTGTGGTCGGTGCGGCCGCACAGCTTTTCCACAAACTCCGAAACCTCGCCGCAATGCATGGAGCGGATCATCGCCTTGATCTGGCCGATCTGGCTCGGCTGCATGGAAAGCGTGCGCAGGCCAGAGCCGATCAGTGCCATCGCATCCAACGGCTTGCCTGCCATCTCCCCGCACAGCGAAAGCTCCCCGCCCCCGCCTGCTTCGGCCGCGCTCTTCACGATCAGCCGGATGAGCGTCAGCGCCGCCGGATTGAGCGGATCGTAACGGCGCGACACGCGCGGGTTGGTGCGGTCCATGGCAAAGACAAACTGGAAAAGATCGTTAGACCCGATGGAAACGAAATCCGCCGACCGCATGATCTGCGGCAGCATGAAGGCAAGCGCCGGCACTTCCAGCATTGCGCCCACCAGAACCTGGCGCGGCTGCGGACGTGCGAGCAGACGCGCCCGTTCGATCTCGCGATCGATCAATGCGCGCGCCTGATTGAACTCCGCCACGTCGCTGACCAGAGGCAACAGCACACGCAACACCTGACCGGCAGCGGCGGTAAGCAGCGCGCGAATCTGATAGCGCAACAGCGCGGGCCTATCGAGCGCGATGCGCAATGCGCGCCAGCCGAGCGCGGGATTTTCCTCCCGCTCCCACCGCGCGTAAGGCAACACCTTGTCGCCGCCGAGATCGAGGGTGCGGAATGTCACCGGTTTGGTGTCGGCCGCTTCCAGCACTTGTTTGTAAAAAGCGATCTGATCGGAAAGGCGCGGCATCGTTTCGCCGATCATGAATTGCAGCTCGGTGCGGAACAGGCCGATGCCGTCCGCGCCGGATTCCTGCAGATGCGGCATGTCGAGCATCAGCCCGGCGTTCATCATCAGCTTGATGGTTACGCCATCCTTGGTAATGGCGGGCAATTCGCGCAACTGCGCGAACTGTGCCACGCGGTTGGCGCGCAATGCCCGTTTGGCTTCGAACGACGAGACGACATTGGGCATGGGACGCAGATAGACCTCGCCCGCATCGCCATCGACCGCGATGAGATCGCCGTTGCGCGCCGCGTCCGTCGCACCTTCCGCCGAACCGACCAGCGGCACACCAAGCGACCGCGCGACGATGGCGACATGCGATGTGGAAGCAGCTTCTTCCAGCACCAGCGCCACAAGGCGCCCGCGTCCGTAATCGACAAGATCTGCGGGCCCGAGCGCACGCGCCACCAGCACCGCGTTTTCGGGCAGGTCTGCCGTTGTGGATTCGCCGTCGCCCGTCAGATGCCGCAACAGGCGGCGCGCAAGATCGTCCAGATCGTGTGCGCGTTCGCGCAGGATCGGGTCGCCCAAACGCGCCACGCGCAGACGCATATCGTCCTGCACGCGTTCGACGGCAGCTTCGGCAGTGAGGCCGGTGTTGATCGCGTCACGCATGCGCTGTCGCCAGCCCTGATCGTAGGCGAACAGCCGATAGGCTTCGATGACCTCGCGGCCCTCGCCCGTCAGATCGAGTTCGCTGGAATCCAGCATGTGATCGACGGAATCGCGCAACGAACCGATGGCGGCTTCCAGCCGCACCAGTTCGGCCGCCGGATTTTCCGCGATCATCTTTTCGATCTTCACGCGCGGCTCGTGCAGCACGACGTGACCGACCGCGACACCTTCCGACAATCCCTCGCCGCGGAACACCAGCGGGCGGTCGACGCGCAGTTCGGGTTCGTCGAGTTCGGCGATGTCGAACAAGCCGCCCTGCGCCACGACTTCGGCCAGCACCATGGCCACGGTTTGCAGCGCTTCGACTTCTTCTTCGGCGTAAAGACGCGCGGCCTTGTTCTGCACCGTGAGCACGCCGAACACCTGCCCGCCGCGCACCACGGGCACGCCGAGGAACGCCCTGTAAGGATCTTCGCCGGTTTCCGGGCGGTAGGAGAAATGCGGATCGGCCGGCGCATCGGAAAGGTTCACCGCTTCGCCCGTTTCGGCCACCCAACCGACGAGACCTTCGCCTTCCTTCAACCGCGTGCGGTGAACGGCTTCGGGGTTCAGACCTTCAGTTGCGAAAAGCTCGAGGACGCCGCCAGCACGCCGCAAATAGATCGAACACACTTCCGCGACCATGTTGGCCGCGATCAGACCCACCAGCTTGTCGAGACGCGTTTGCGCGCTGGCGCGTTCGGCCATGATCTCGCGCAGGCGGCGCAGAAGAATGCGCGGACCACCGGCGGAGAGAGGAGCCATCAGTCGGTTCTCATCTTAAGCGGCATCCAGTTCATAGGCCGAATGCAATGCACGCACCGCCAGTTCAACATATTCCTCGTCGATCAGCACGCTGACTTTGATTTCGGAGGTCGAAATTACCTGAATGTTGATGCCTTTTTCCGACAGCGTGCGGAACATGGTCTGCGCCACGCCGGGATGGGCGCGCATGCCGATGCCGATGATCGACACTTTGGCGACCGTCGCATCCGAAGTGACTTCCTTGTAACCGATGGTGGGTGCCGCGGCTTCGATGGCCGCCATCGCACGCGGAAATTCGCTGCGCGAGCAGGTGAAGGTGAGGTCCGTCTTGCGGCCGTCGGGCGAGACGTTCTGCACGATCATGTCCACATTGATGCCCGCGTCCGCCAGCGGCCCGAAGATCGCCGCCGCCACGCCCGGCTGATCGGAAATGCGGTGAAGCGTGATCTTGGCCTCGTCTCGGCTATAGGCGATGCCGGTGACCGGTTTCTTTTCCACGATGTCGTCCTCGTCACAGAGAAGGGTGCCGCCTCTTGCGGCATCGAATGTCGAAAGCACGCGCACGGGCACGCGATGCAGCATCGCGATTTCCACCGAACGCGTTTGCAGAACCTTGGCGCCGAGCGATGCCATCTCCAGCATTTCCTCGAACGCGATCTTTTCCAGACGACGCGCCTTGGGGACGATGCGCGGGTCGGTCGTGTAAACGCCGTCGACGTCGGTGTAGATGTCGCAACGATCGGCTTTCAGCGCGGCGGCAACCGCAACGGCACTGGTATCCGAACCGCCGCGTCCCAGGGTCGTTATGCGGTTGTCCGGGGCCACGCCCTGAAAACCTGCGACCACGGCCACCTGGCCCTGTTCGAGCCGTTCGTTGATCTGGCGCGGCTTGAAGGATTCGATCATCGCTTCGGCATCGACCGCTTCGATGCGGGCCGAGCCGTGCATCGCCGACGTCTTCATCGGGATCTGCCAGCCGAGCCACGAGCGTGCGCTGACGCCGATGGCCCCTAGAGCGACCGCCGTGAGACCCGCCGTGATCTGTTCGCCCGCGGCGACCACCACGTCATATTCCCGCGCGTCATGCAGCGGCGAGAGATCGCGCACCCAGCCGACGAGCTTGTTCGTCTCCCCCGCCATGGCGGAGACGACCACGGCCACCTGGTTGCCCCGGTCGACCTCGCCCTTCACCAGTTCGGCGACGTGGCGGATGCGGTCGAGATCGGCAACCGACGTGCCGCCGAATTTCATCACAATCTTGGCCATAACCTGCCAATAAGCCCCTGTTTTCAGGTAAGCGCCTACTGGACGCCCACCCACACGCATAGCCGCCTACATACCATGTAGCCCTGAGTGCTCAATGCCGCCTTTGCCGCGTGTTTAAAGCGCCGCAATTTCTGTGGAGCAGCCCGTTTCCTTACCGCCCCCCCACGCGGGGCGGTCGACATCGCGAAGCGATGGCGGGCGGGGGGCTGCCGCAACGATGGTGATGTTTCAGATTAAGCCACCGCGGGGCCCCCACCCGCCGTCGCGCTAACGCGCGCCGTCGACCTCCCCGCGTGGGGGAGGTAAGGAATTGGCTTGGCGGAATGGATTTCCAATCGGTGGTCTGTGCGGGTTAAACAGACACCATGTCCGAAGCCGCCAACAAGCCCTCCGTCGATCCCGGCGAAATCGCCAAGTTCTCCGCCATGGCGGCGGAATGGTGGGACCCGACCGGCAAGTTCGCGCCGCTGCACAAGTTCAATCCCGTCCGGCTGGGCTTCATCCGCGAGACAGCCGCCGCCTATTTCCGCCGGGACCCGAAATCGCTGAAACCGTTCGAAGGGCTTACCCTGCTCGACATCGGCTGCGGCGGCGGCTTGTTGTCCGAGCCCATGGCCCGGCTGGGGTTCACGGTCACCGGTGCCGATGCCTCCGAAAAGAACATCGGCACGGCGAAAGCCCACGCCGCCGAAAGCGGCCTGCCCATCACCTATCGCGCGACCACCGCCGAAGCGCTGGCAGCGGAAGGTCAAAACTTCGACGTGATCCTCAATATGGAAGTCGTGGAACACGTGGCCGATCTGCCCGGCTTCCTCGCGGCATGTGCCTCCATGCTGAAACCCGGCGGCCTCATGTTCGTCGCCACACTCAACAAGACGCTGAAGTCGCTCGCGCTCGCCAAGATCGGCGCGGAGTATGTGCTGGGCTGGCTGCCGCGCGGCACGCATGACTGGAACAGCTTCATCCCGCCCAACACACTTCAATCGCTACTTGAAGAAACCCACCTCAACATCCTGAAAAAGCAGGGCGTCGCGTTCGATCCGCTCGGATGGAACTGGCGCCTCGCGTCCGACATGGACGTCAACTACATGCTGGTGGCGGCGAAGCCGTTGCAGATTTAATCCGCACTGTCATCCCGGCCAAGCGATGCGTACGCATCGCGCAGAGCCGGGACCTATCGTGCCGCTTCTCGATGGGTCCCGGATCGCGCTGACGCGCGTCCGGGATGACAAGCTGAGGTGAGATGAGTTACGCCGCTTGTTGCTTGCGCTCGCTCAACGGCACAGCCCTGAAGCCGATGGCAATGCGGTTCCACGAATTGATCGTGCCGATGAGAAGCGTGAGGTCCGCGGCTTCCTTTTCCGAGAAGTGCTTCATCAACTCCTCATAAACATCGTCCGGCGCGTGGGTTTCGGAAACCTTCGTCAGCGCTTCCGTCCATGCAAGCGCCGCGCGCTCTTTCGGCGTGAAGCGCGAAGATTCGTGCCAGGCGGACAGCATGTAGAGCCTGATCTCGCTCTCGCCCTGTTTGCGCGCATCGGCGGTGTGCATGTCGATGCAGAAGGCACAGCCGTTGATCTGCGAGGCGCGTGTCTTCACCAGTTCGATGATCGTGTGATCGAGGCCGCATTCCTTGAAATAGGCTTCCAGCGCCATCATCGGCTTCAGCCCCTGGGGAGCGGCTTTGTAGAAATCCAGTCGTGCAGACATGACGGTCTCCTTTCGTCTTGAGCATAAGACGAAACGGAGCGGTCTGCTGTGACAAGCGGGCGAAAATTAATTCGCGTCGTTGAGATCCGGCGGCAGGGGCGCCACGTCCACGCCCTCTTCCACGAGTTCCTTGGCTTCCGTGACGGTCGCCTCGCCGTAGATGTGGCGGTCTTCGGTTTCGCCGTAATGGATCTTGCGCGCTTCCTCGGCGAAACGCGGGCCCACATATTCGGCGTTCTCGGTGACGTATTTGCGCAGGCCCGTCATGAACTGCTGCATCTTGCGCACTTCGTTCGGTCCGGAAGATTTCACGTCGGCCTTGGTGCCGCGCACCGACGGCGCCATGGGGGCCTTGGAGACCTTGTGCGTGTCGCAAACCGGGCAAAACAGCTTGCCGCCCTTCGCCTGTTCTTCGAAGGCCGTGCTGTCACGGAACCAGCCCTCGAAAGCGTGGCCGTTGTTGCAACTCAAACTATAAACGATCACCCGAACCTCTGCTGGCCCGATTTACATCCTCGCGAGGGTAGAACATGCGGGTAAATGTGACGTTCCGCAAGCAATGCGGTCACAGGGGTGCTAAGGCCCCGAAAAATCGCGGTCGTGCTGAAGGTTAGGCACGCGCGAACGAGCCACCGCCGCGGCACCGGGATTGATATCGGCGGTAATGACGCCGGGTTCCGTGCCGGCCTCGGCCAGTATCTCGCCCCATGGGGCGACGATCAGGCTGTGGCCATAGGTGTGCCGTCCGTTGGCGTGCAGCCCGCCTTGAGCGGGCGCCACCACAAACGCACCATTCTCGATGGCGCGCGCGCGGATCAGTGTGTGCCAATGCGCCTTGCCGGTCGTCTCGGTGAACGCCGAGGGGATCGTGAACAGGAACGCACCGGCTTTTGCGAGCGCGCGATAGAGCTGCGGGAAGCGCAAGTCGTAACAGATCGTCATGCCGAGCTTGCCCCACGGCAGATCGACAAGCGCGGCACTATCTCCACCCGCCACCGTGTTGGACTCGCGATACTTTTCGCCCGACGGCAATTCGACATCGAACAGAAAAATCTTGTCGTAGCGTTTGACGATATTGCCCTTGGGCCCGATCAGAAACGAACGGTTGGCGGTTTTGGTATCGCTCACCTTGATCGCAAGCGAACCGATCAGCACCCACACGCCCAGTTCTTCCGCCAGCGCGCAGAATTTCGGCAGCGCGGGATCGCGATCTTCGGAATAGCTGTTTTCCAATTTCGCGCCGCCATCGGGCGCCATCAGCGTGGTGTTTTCCGGAGTCGCGATGAACTGCGCGCCCTTGCCTTTCGCTTCGCGGATCAGATCGCAGGTGGTCTTGATGTTCTCCGACACGTCGTCGGTCGAACGAAGCTGCACGCAGGCGGCGCGAAACGTGCTCATCCCGCCGCCAGCAGCGGATCGAGCTTGCCTTCCGCATCCAGTTCCATCAGGTCGTCGCAGCCGCCGACGTGCTGCTCGCCAATGAAGATTTGCGGAACGGTATAACGGCCCGATTTCTCTTCCATTTCGGAGCGGGCTTTCGCGTCCATGAACACGTCGACTTCGTCGTACCGCGCGCCCTTTTGCTTCAACAGGGCTTTGGCCCGGTAGCAATAGGGGCAGATGGGGGTGGTGTAGATCTTGATCGGCGCGGACATGTTCAAAACTCTAAAACACGAGTCTTGACCAATCATATCCCGCCGGGCGCCGCACGGACAACGCGCGCCAGTGTCAGGGCCAAAACCCTTGTGGCGCCTGCCCTTTTCAGGCTCCGGGCACAGGCATCCAGCGTGGCGCCCGTTGTCAAAACGTCGTCCACCAGCAGCACCGTCCGCCCCTTGACCTCTGCCCGGCGCGGCTTGGGGACCGCGAAGGCCCCCAGCATGTTTCGCCGCCGGGCCTTGGCGGACGGCATCTTGCCCTGGCTGGGCGTGGCGCGCAGGCGTTGCAGCAGGCTCGGCTCGTAGGGTTTGCCGGATGTCCGCGCGAGCCCCTGCGCGATCACGGCCGCCTGATTGTAACGCCGCCGCCACAGCCGGAAACGATGCAACGGCACCGGCACGATGAGATCGGCTTCTTCGAGAAGCGGCCGCCCGGTGCGTTCCATCCAGCGCGCAAACGCGGGCGACAAATCCAGCCGGTCGGCCCATTTCAAGGCCAGCACCAACCGCTTGCTTGCATCGTCATACCGCATTACCGAACGCGCATGATCGAAACGCGGCGGCTTGGCGTGACACGCTGCGCAAACCGTCTCCCCGCCGGGATCGAGATCGAACGGCAAGCCACAAGCCGAGCACGCGGGTCCTTCAATGAACGAAATCTGCCGCCAGCATTCCGGACACAAACTCCCCGGATCCGCCACATGCGCCCGGCACGCCACGCACAGCGGCGGAAACAGCAGATCGAGCGCGCCGCGCAACAGGCGGGAAGCAGGCTTAGGCGATTCCATGACAGCGGCCATGGTTCTAGTCTAACTAGAGATCGAGATGACGATGAAGCACTTACTTACCTCCCCCTTGGGGAGGTCGGCGTCGTGCATCGGCACGACGGCGGGTGGGGTCCAGCGAGCCTCGCTGACGGCCCCACCCGCCG
>DATKJT010000017.1:0-24123 GCA_035543495.1 Rhizomicrobium sp.
GCAATCGCCTGACGAAGCGGTGCTGGAAGCTGTCTCCAACCCGCATTCCGGCGAGGACTATCTTGTGCGTTTCACAGCACCCGAATTCACTTCAATTTGCCCGATCACCGGCCAACCAGATTTTGCGCATTTCGTAATCGACTATGTTCCGGCCAAATCCATCGTCGAATCCAAATCGCTGAAATTGTTCCTCGGCAGTTTCCGCAATCACGGCGCATTCCACGAAGATTGCACCCTGACGATTGCCAAGCGGGTCGTCGCTGCGATCAAGCCGAAATACTTGCGCATCGCGGGCTACTGGTATCCGCGCGGCGGCATTCCAATCGACATTTTCTGGCAAACCGGAAAGCTGCCGAAGGGCGTGTGGTTGCCCGATCCCGGTGTCGCACCGTATCGCGGCCGAGGCTGATCTTAGCCAGCCAAGTCTTTGTGGCGATAGCAGGTCACAACATGGTCGTTGACCATGCCCACAGCTTGTGCGAACGCGTATACGATCACGGGCCCGCAGAAATTGAAGCCCCTTTGCTTCAACTCCTTTGCCAACCCTTCGCTCATGGCTGTTTTGGCCGGAACCTGCTTGATCGATTTGAAGTGGTTGATCTTGGGCTTGCCGTCAACGTGCTTCCATATCAGTTCGCGGAAACCGCCGGTCTCTTTTTCCATGATGTCGAGCCATAGCTTCGCGCCGTTGATAGCGGCTTCAATTTTGGCACGGCTGCGGATGATGCCTTCGTTCTTCAGCAGGCGTTCCATGTCGCGCTTGCCATAGCGTGCGATCTTCTCCGGCTGAAAGCCATGAAATGCCTTGCGGAAGTTTTCCCGCTTCCGGAGGATTGTGATCCACGAAAGCCCGGCCTGAAATCCATCGAGCACGAGCTTTTCATATAGCGCCCGGTCGTCATATTCCGGAACGCCCCATTCCTTATCGTGGTAGGCGACGTAGAGCGGGTCCACCCCCGGCCACGCGCAACGCGCTTTGTCTGTCACCTGCGGCGTGCTTTCTTCTTTTTCTTGGCTGCCTTTTTGGCAGGCTTCTTCGTCTTCCTGGCCGGACGCTTGGTCACTTTCTTTTTCGTCGCCTGCTTTGCAGCCTTCGCTATCGGCAGCGAATCGAGAGTGGCTTCGAGTTTGTTGCCGTCCAGATCGAATACGAAAGCTCCGTAATAATCCGGGCCGTAGTCTGCACGGGGTCCGGGCTCGCCATTGTTGCTTCCGCCGTGGGCGAGCGCGGCTTCATGGAATTTGTTAACCGCCCCCTTGGAGCGTGCGATGAAGCCCACATGCGTACCATTACCGACGCTGGCTGCGTTTTGGTTATGCGGAAGCTGCACCCAGAACTCGGGGCGCGTTTCGCCATAGCCAATTGCATATGGCAGGAATTCCATGATGCGCTTGTAACCAAGCGCGCCCAGCACAGGGTCATAAAACGTGGCAGCACGTTCGACGTTCAGCACGCCGACGGAAACGTGATGGAGCATGATTGCCTCCTGGAAAGGGAGGGCGACTCTGATCCGTTACGCAGCAACGTCAAGCGGAGAGTTGCGAGAACAGCCATGACGGTTTGACGACGCGCAGGCCCGTTTCGCCAACTCGCACCGCAGCATCACCCGCTTCTTCGAGCCGGTCGAGCCGGATCAAGGCAAAACCCCTGTTGCCATAAACGGAGATAATTTCCCCGATATCGCGATCGTCCGCCATGACTGCGCTGTCGACGGCGGGTAATGCGCCGCCGTCTAACGTCTCGATTGGCAACAGTCTTTTGCGCGCTGTGCCCCGGTGTTTCATGCGGGCCGTCAATTCCTGCCCGACGTAACAGCCTTTGTCGAACGCCACCCCGCGAAGTTCATCGAGACCGGCATCGAGAGCGAACATCTTATCTTGCCCGAAATCAGCCCCCTCCGGCACGCCAAGTGCCAGGCGATGGCTAAGATAGTCGCCGCTGCCGCTTGCGGCATCGACCGCCACGATCTCTCGCGAACCGAGGCGTGCCTCGCGCGGATCGGAACCAGCCGCATCCCACCGTGCCACGACCGCCAGATCGTCTCGCGGCTTCAGTTCTACCTTCGCCCGAAGCCGATACATGGTCAGCCGTTTGAGCAACGCGGCCCTCTGCGGTGCATCAACGTCCAAAAGCAGTTCGCCCCCACTATGGAATATGAGGAAGTCGAACAATATCTTCCCCTGGGGCGTCAGCATGGCCGCATAGATGGGATGACCTGGCTTGGCCGCCTCAACATCGTTGGTTATCAGCCCTTGGAGAAAGGCTCGTGCCTCAGGCCCGGAAACCGAAAGGATGGCGCGGTCCGAAAGGTGGGCGATCTTTGACATGTTCCCCAAGTAATGGCTGCCGCCGCCGTTGCCAAGCAGCCCCCGACCGGCCTAGAGCAACCCCATGAGCGACACATTCGATCTTCTGATCAAAGGCGGGATTTGCGTCACGCCGTCTGGCATTGCCGAGGCCGATGTGGGTGTCAGGGCGGGGCATATCGCAGCCATCGGCAACTTGGCCAATGCAAAAGCGGCTGAGGTGTACGATGCCAAGGGACTTCACGTCCTTCCCGGCGTCATCGACAGCCAAGTCCATTTCCGCGAGCCCGGCAACGAGCACAAGGAAGATCTCGAAAGCGGAAGCCGTGCAGCCGTGCTGGGCGGCGTGACCGCGGTGTTCGAAATGCCGAATACCAATCCGCCGACGACCAGCCGGCTGGCGATGGAAGACAAGCTTTCCCGTGCGCGCAACCGGATGCACTGCGACTACGCGTTCTATGTGGGCGCAACCCCACAAAATGTCGGCGCGCTGTCAGAACTCGAAAGCATGGCCGGCGTCTGTGGGGTGAAAGCCTTCCTCGGCTCCTCCACTGGCACGCTTCTGCTAAGTGAAGAAGAATCCATTTTCGCCGCCCTGAAAGGCGGACGTCGCCGCATGGCCGTCCATTCCGAAGACGAAGCACGTCTCAAGGAGCGCAAGTCCTTTGCCAAGACCGGCGATCCGCGCACCCATCCTGTCTGGCGCGATGCCGAAACCGCACGCCTGTCGACCGAACGCGTGTTGCGACTGGCGCGGGCTGCAGGACGCAAGCTGCACGTTCTCCACGTCACGACGGCCGATGAATTGCCGCTACTGGCGGACGCCAAGGATTTCGCAACTGCGGAAACCACGCCGCAGCATCTCACACTCGCAGCACCAGAATGCTACGAGCGGCTTGGCACCTATGCACAAATGAACCCGCCGATCCGCGAAGCACACCACCGTGAGGCGCTGTGGAAGGCGGTTGCGGAGGGCGTGATCGACGTCATCGGTTCCGACCATGCTCCGCATACGCGTGAGGAAAAGGATAAGACCTATCCTGACACACCCTCTGGGATGCCTGGCGTGCAGACACTGGCGACGCTTTTGCTCGATCATGTGAACGCAGGTCGGCTGTCGCTCGAGCGCTTTGTCGATCTGACGAGCGCTGGCGCGGCTCGGATATTTGGCATCGCTGGCAAAGGCCGTATAGCGAAAGGCTTCGATGCCGATTTCACGATTGTCGACCTGAAAAAGAAGCGGAAGATCGAAAATTCCTGGATCGCATCGAAATGCGGCTGGACGCCGTTCGACGGTATGGAAACGACAGGCTGGCCGGTCGCCACCATCATCCGTGGAAAGACGGTGATGCGCGATCATGCGCTGACGCTCGCAAGCCAGGGCGAGCCGATGCGGTTCTGGGATACGCTCAGTTCAACCTGAATTCGCCGGCGGCATATTTCAGATCGGCGGCCGACACGAGCCCGCACGCCGCAACGCGCACGGAATGCAATTTGCCATCGATATTGGTTTCCCAGAAAGCGAGGAACTTGTTGAGCACCGGAAATTTCGGTGCAAGGTCGAACTCCTGCCAGATGAAGCTCTGCAAGAATTTCGGGTGATCGGGCAGGTGATACAGGATTTCGGCAGTTGTCAGCCGGTACCCGCGCAGACGCAACTCCAGATTACTCATCGAAGTGCCAACTCCCCTTCAAGATTCAACGGCCCTTCTCTTGTGCAGTATGCTCCCTGATCCTTAACGGAGAGCTTGTGCAGGAAGTTTCAGATTGTCGAGATTGACAGAGGCTTTAGTCATGATTCTTGTTGCGTCTGACCTGCAATTCCTCTTGTCTGGCAGCAGCCGCAATAGGGAAGTGCCAAAATGAAAGACCGCTTCAAAGCCATCATGATCCGCAAGGATGCGGACAAGCAGACCGTCGAAGATACCGAACTCGGATTGAGCGATTTGATGGAAGGCGACGTCGTTGTCGCGGTTTCGCATTCGACCGTGAACTACAAAGATGGATTGGCGCTCACCGGCCGTGCGCCGATCGTGCGCAAATTCCCGATGATTCCGGGCATCGATCTCGCCGGCACAGTCGAAACCTCGTCACATCCCGAATTCAAACCGGGCGACGAGGTGGTGCTGAATGGCTACGGTCTCAGCGAAACCCACTTCGGTGGTTACGCCGAATATGCCCGCGTCAAAGGTGACTGGCTCGTTCCGCTACCCAAGCAATTCACGCCCGCGCAAGCCATGGCCATCGGAACGGCGGGTTACACGGCGATGCTCTGTGTCCTCGCGCTCGAAGATGCCCATGTCACGCCCGACAAAGGCAATATCATCGTCACCGGCGCAGCAGGCGGTGTGGGATCGGTTGCGATCTCGCTTCTCGCCAAGCTCGGCTACAAAGTGACAGCATCCACTGGCCGCGTGGAAGAAGAGGCTTACCTGAAGAGCCTCGGCGCTTCTGAAATTATTCCCCGTTCCGAGCTCGCGGCCGATCCGCGCGCGTTAAGTAAGGAGCGTTGGGCGGGTGGTGTCGATAGCGTCGGCTCCAAGACGCTTGCCAATGTCATCGCATCGCTGCGCTACGGCGGTGCGGTTGCCGCTTGTGGTCTCGCGGCTGGGATGGACCTGCCGACGAGCGTGGCGCCCTTCATCCTGCGCAATGTCTCGCTTCTCGGTGTTGATTCTGTACAGATGCCGAAGCCTCGCCGGGTTCAGGCCTGGCAGCGTCTGGCCCGCGATCTCGACATTGAGAAACTCGCGGCTATGACGCAAACAATCCCGCTTTCGGGCGTTCGCAAGGCGGCGGAGGACATTCTGGCGGGCAAGGTCCGCGGCAGGCTGGTGGTCGAGATTTGACGGTCGCGATTTGATCTGAGGGCCGGAAGCGGCTAGGCGGGGGCCATGATCGATTACGCACTCCTGATTCTCTCGGGCCTCGCTATCGGAATCATCGTGGCGGCGCCTATCGGCCCGGTGAATCTCATTTGCATCCGCCGCACGCTGGCGTTCGGCCCGCTCAACGGGTTCCTTTCCGGGTTGGGCGCGGCGTTGGGTGATTCCGTCTTCGGCATCGTGACGGCCTTCGGTCTCACCGCCATCGCCCAGCTCATCAAGGGTTTCTATGTCCCTTTGCAGATCATCGGTGGCTTGATGCTGGTCGGGTTCGGCGTGCACACGTTTTTTGCCCAACCGAAAAAACGGGAGCTCGATCAGGTGAAGCGTTCGGATACCGGCGCTTCGACTCTTATCGGGGCCATCGTTTCCACGTTTGCCCTGACAATCACCAATCCGGCGACCTTGTTCGGGTTTGCGGCGCTGTTCGCGGGCTTGGGAAGTCTAATTGGCGAAAAGCCGCGGTTTGCCGAAGCGGCTGTTCTGGTGGGCGGCGTGGCAGGCGGCTCAATCGCGTGGTGGTTCACCATCACCACGATCGTCGGCCTGTTTCACAAGAACATCGACGATCGCGCGATGAAGTGGATAAACCACGCCATGGGCGCGGCGATCACGCTGTTCGGTCTCGCGGTGCTCGGAAACCTGATCCGCGCACAACTCGCCTAATCAGGAAGCCTTCGCAAAGCGCGAGATATTGGCGATCACCTCTTCGGCTTCGGCCACCATCTGACGCACGACATCGCCTGCCGGTACCACAGCCTCGACGGCCCCCGCACCTTGCCCCATGGCGAAGGCGGATCTATCGCGATCCAATCCCTCGATCTGTCCGCCAATGCCGCCCATTACGCCGGCCTGATGGGACATCATGGCCTGCATCGGAAATGCCTGAATGTCCTGCGGACGGCGCTCCCAGTCCGCCACGTAAGGGTTCTTGAACACGCGCATCGGCTTGCCGGAATAGCAGCGCGTGACGATGGTATCTTCGTCGCTCGCATCGACGATGACGCTTTTGTACATCGCGCCCGCATGCGCTTCGTTCGTCGCAATGAAGCGCGTTCCTATCCACGCGCCCTGGGCACCCAACGCCAATGCCGCCGCCAAACCACGGCCATCGACAATGGAACCGGCAGCAACAACTGGAATCTTTACCGCATCGACCACCTGCGGGATCAGCGCCATGCCTGCGATGCGGCCCGTGTGTCCGCCAGCTTCGGTGCCTTGCGCCACGACGGCGTCGAGCCCGCCTGCTTGCGCTGCAATCGCATGACGAACCGTGCCTGACACGTTCATCACCTTGAGGCCTGCGTCGTGAAACTTCTTCACCAGATGCGGAGGCGGAACGCCGAGACCGGAAATGAAAGCGGCCGCGCCGTCCTCGATGATTGCGTCCGCTGCTTTCTCAAGCGATTCCGGCACGGCAGCCAGAAGGTCCACGCCGAACGGTTTGTCGGTGAGATCGCGGGTCTTGGCGATCTGCTCCTTGAGTTCGGCAGTGGAGCGCCCGGCCATGCCCAGCGTACCGAAGCCGCCAGCATTGGAGACGGCGGCACAAAGCTCGGCGAACGACACCCCGCCCATGCCAGCAAGCAGGATGGGGTATTTTATATTCAGCAGGTCGCAGAGCGGCGTGTGCAGGGACATGGCGATTCCTCGAATGGGCCTGATTTTTTGTCAGTCTTCCCCGTGGTCTGCCCCAAGGCAAGAGGGGATCGCGAAAAGGCCGCGGCTCAGAACCGCGAGGAAGCCAGCTTCACGTCGGCAAACTGCCAGGCGCTGTCGAAGTCTTTTTGTGCGGTTGCGGCCTCATCAGTCTTACCTTGGGCCTTGAGCGCGAGCACCAGGCCGTAAAGAGCCCAGCCGTCACGGCGGTAGTGCATCAGGCTCTTGCGGTAGACCTCTTCGGCTTCGGCGGGCTTGCCGGCATCCAGCAGGGCCGCGCCGAGGAGATGCGACACCGGCTGGTGCCAATAGGCGGGTTCTGTGTAGGGCAGGTTGAGTTCGGCCACCTGCGCTTTGCGGAAATACATGATCGCATCGTCGAGATTGCCGCTCTTGCGTGCGATCTCGCCGTCAACCTCATACAGCGCCACTTGCGCCATCTGCGCTCCGGGTATGGCCGCGGCTTCCAGTTCCGGCATTCCGTCCTTGTAGAGTTCTTCGATCCGGTCGCGCGCTTCTTTGGCTTTCGCCATGTCACCCGTATTGGCGTAAGCGAAACCGCGCGCAAGCAAGGCCATCGCGGTATCGAGTTTCAGATCGGGCGAAGGCATTGGTTCGGCCAGAATCTCGTTCCACTTACCAAACCGCAGATACGTCGCGACCGGCGTAAAGATGTAGAGCTGGCCCTGCGGAAGGTGCGCCGCCACCTTTTCAACCTCGGTTGCCTTTAGAAGGCGACGCGATGCATCCAGCGCGGCCTGATAGCGCCCCTCCATTTCTGCCGACGTCCAGAGGAAGTGGATGTTGTGGCCATAATAACCGAGCGGATAAAAGCCCTGCGCCTTGCAGGCGGCGATATATTGCTCGTCCACCTGCGCCGCCAATTCGTTGGCGTGATAAGCGTCGCGATAGCGGCCGACGCGATAATAGATATGCGAAGGCATGTGCACGATATGCCCCGCATCTGGCATCAGCGTTGCCAATCTGTCGGCAGCGGCTTCAGCGCGTTCCGGCGTGGTCGAGGCTTCGACGGCGTGGATGTAAAGGTGCAGGGCGCCGGGATGATTGGGGGAGCGTTTGATGACGCTCTCCAACGTGGCAACAATCTCCGCACCGTGCCCCTTCGGCGTTGTGGCATCGGATTGCCAATAGTCCCAAGGCTGTGTGTCCATCATCGCTTCGGCATAGAAGACTGAGGCGTCGAGATCGTTGGGATATTTCTTTGCGAGATCGCCCATTGCGCGTGCGTAGGCAGCATCAAGAAGGGCGCGGTCTGCGTTGGGGCTGCTCGAATAGCGGGCGCTCAGCGCATCGATCCAATCGCGTTCTTCCTTGGAGGCGTACCGCTTCAATCCTTGCGCCTTCTGCATAGCATCCCAGGCAGGTTTGATCGCGTCCGGCTGCATGGGCAGATTGATGTTGGAGCCGTAGGCGAATGCCACGCCCCACCAGCATATTGCGCAATGTGGATCTAGACGTGCGGCCTCACGGAAAGAGCGGATGGCTTCGGCGTGATTGAAGCCGAACAAGAGGTTCACGCCCTGATCGAAATATCTCTGCGCTTGCGCACTCTTCGTGCTGATCTTGTGGGTATGCGAACCCAGATTGGCGAAGGTCGGCGCGCCGGGCCTTTCGCTCTCGCCCATGTAGACGGCGGGGCCGGGCGGCGTCATGGGCATTGCCATGCCGGGCATGTCCGGCATGTTGTCGGCCGCGTAAGCGGTTCCCATTCCCAGAACGAATGCTATACCGGCAGCCAATACTTTCATCGGTTGCTCCCATCCCCGAAAAGCGACCAAATTATACTCTGTTCCCGCGCATCGGGCACTAGGCCGCAGGTGCGTTGGGCGATAGAAGATTCTATCACAGCGGCATGACAAACCCGGTCGCGCAACGCAAAGCTGTAGGCATCTGGCTGTTGTGTGTCGCCGCATTGATCGCGGCCATGGTCGTGGTCGGCGGGCTGACACGGCTGACAGGATCGGGGCTTTCCATCACGCAATGGAAGCCGGTCACCGGCGTTGTGCCGCCGATGTCCGAACCGGCGTGGCAGCACGAGTTCTCGCTCTACCAACAAATCCCGCAATACCAACTGGAGAACCGGGGGATGACACTGGATCAGTTCAAGGCGATCTATTGGTGGGAATGGACGCACCGTTTCCTTGGTCGGTTCATCGGATTTGCATTCCTGTTGCCGTTTCTGTGGTTCGTGTGGCGCGGCGCGATCGGGCGACGTGATATTCCGCGGATGGTCGTGCTGTTTGTGCTGGGCGGGCTGCAAGGCGTGGTCGGCTGGTGGATGGTGGCAAGCGGATTGGAGACGCGCGTGTCGGTCTCGCAATACCGTTTGGCGGCGCATCTTGGTGTGGCAATCATCCTGTTGGGCGCGATAATCTGGGTGGCGCTGGAATATCTGCGCGGGACGACGGCGCAGAAGCGGCCGGCGCGAATGGCATTTGCGTTGATTGGACTTGTGTATCTGCAGATGCTGTTAGGCGCGCTGGTTGCGGGATTGCACGCAGGCCTCATCTACAACACATGGCCGTCGATGGATGGGCGCGTGTTTCCGGAAGGCGCGTTCTACGCGCAGCCCTGGTGGATCAACATCTTTGAGAACGCTGGCCTTGCGCAGTTCGATCACCGCATTGGTGCTTATCTGATTGCGCTGTTGGTGATTGCGATCTGGATTGTCGGAAACAAATTCTCCGGTTGGACGCGAAAGACCGAGCATGTTCTGCTTACGCTCACGGCGTTTCAGATTGTGCTTGGTATTCTTACATTGCTACACCAAGCGCCGATCGCGCTTTCGGCTTTGCATCAGATCACGGCGGCGGCTTTGTTTTCCGCCGCCGTGTGGCATGCGTTCGAAATGCGCTTTATGCGTTCAGCGCCTGATCCAGATCGGCGATAATATCTTCCACACTTTCGATGCCGATGGAGAGGCGAACCGTGTCATCGCCCGCACCTGCAGCTTTGCGCTCTTCCGGCTCGAGCTGACGATGTGTCGTTGAAGCGGGATGGATGACAAGGCTGCGCACGTCGCCGACATTGGCGAGATGGCTGAACAGCTGCACGTTGTTCACCAGATTGACGCCCGCGTCGTAGCCGCCTTTCAGGCCGAAGGTGAAAACCGCGCCAGCGCCTTTGGGACAATAGGTTCTGTGCAGGCCGTAGCTCGGATTGTCTTCGAGGCCCGCATAGTTCACCCACGACACCTTCGGATGTTTGCTGAGCCATTGCGCGACTTTCAGCGCGTTGTCGCAATGGCGTTGCATGCGAAGGGGGAGGGTTTCGATGCCTTGCAGGATTAGAAACGCGTTCATCGGCGCGAGTGCGGGGCCGAAATCGCGCAGCGCGAGCACGCGGCAGGCGATGGCAAACGCCATGTCGCCGAACGTCTCCCACAGCTTCATGCCGTGGTACGAAGCGTTGCCTTCCGAGAGCGTCGGGAATTTTCCACCCTTGCCCCAATCGAACTTGCCGCTGTCGACGATCAATCCGCCAATCGAATTGCCATGACCGCCGAGGAATTTGGTGGCGGAATGCAGAACGATGTCCGCGCCCCATTCGATGGGACGGATGAGATAGGGAGAGGCGAAAGTGTTATCCACGATCAGCGGCACGCCCGCCTCGTGCGCGATGGCCGCAATCGCTTCGATGTCCACGATCAACCCGCCGGGATTGGCGATGCTTTCGATGAAGATCGCCTTGGTCTTCGGCGTGATCGCGCGCTTGAAGGATTGCGGATCGGTCGCGTCCGCCCAGTTCACATGCCAGTCGAATTTCTTGATGCCCTGACCGAACTGGTTGAGCGAGCCGCCGTAAAGCTGGCGCGCAGCGACCAATTCGTCGCCCGGACCCATCAGGATGTAGAGCGCGATGAACTGGGCTGCGTGGCCCGAAGCGACCGCGAGCGCAGCACGTCCGTTCTCCAGCGCGGCAATGCGTTCTTCGAGCACCGCGTTGGTGGGATTCATGATGCGCGTATAGATGTTGCCGAACACCTGAAGATTGAACAGCGCGGCTGCGTGATCGGCGTTCTCGAAGACGTAGGACGTCGTCTGATAGATCGGCGTGGCGCGCGCACCCGTTGCAGGGTCGGGCTGGGCACCTGCGTGGATGGCCAGCGTATCGAAACCATAATCGCTCATCGTCTTCTCCTTCAGCGCCCCTTCAGATCCTGGAACGAAACCATGACATGTTCGCGATAGGCGGGTCGATCTTTCAACCGCGCATACCAGCCTTCCACATTCGGCATTTTCGGGCGGTCCAGCGAGATCGGCAATTCGTAATAGCGAAACATCTGCGTGCCCGCGGGAATGTCGCCCATCGTGAAGCTATCGCCCGCGAGGAATTTCTTTCCAGCCAGATGCTGGTCCATGAGCTGGAGCAGGGTGTTGGTGCGCATCCAGGCGTTGCGGACCATGTTCATGTTGCGCTGGTTTTCCGGCGTGCGCCAAAACCCGGCGAAAGCGCCCATGAAAGCGTTCTGCAGATCGGCCAGGGTCCAGTCGATCCACATATCTGCCTTGGCGCGCTCGGCGGGGTCTTCCGCCCACAGCGTGCCCTTGCCGTATTTTGCCGCGATGTAGCGCACGATCGAATGGGATTCCCAGACGACCACGCCGTCGTCATCGATCACTGGAACGCGCGTGTTGGGATTCATCGCACGGAATTCGGGCGTCTGCAGTCCGCCATATTGCATACCGGCGTCGATGCGTTGATGCGCGACGCCAGTTTCGCCGACGGCCCACATCGCCTTTTGCACGTTGATCGAGTTCGCGCGTCCCCAGATCTTCAGCATCACATCCCCCGTTTCAGCGAACCGCCCTTGCTGAACAAAAGCGGTTTGCGATTGTCGATCACGCGGCGGTTGACGCCCATCCAGCCGATCTCGCCGGAGTGGCGGCCATATTCGATCTTCGGGCAACGATCCATGATGACGTTGAGACCGGCGGCGCGCGCTTTTTCCTCCGCCTCGTGGCTGATGATGCCCAACTGCATCCAAATGGTCTTGATGCCGAGACGGTCTTTTTCCTGGATCGCTTCGTGGACGATGGCGGGCGCGACATCGGCGGTGCGGAAGATATCCACCATGTCGACGGGCGCGGGCACATCTTTCAGCGAGTGATAGACGGTTTGACCGAGAATCTTCTTGCCCGCCATGCCGGGGTTGATCGGGTGAATGACGAAGCCTTTGTCGAGCAGATATTTCATCGCGAAATAGCTCGGCCGCATTTCGTTGCCGCTCGCGCCCACCATCGCAATGGTCTTGGTGGAACGCAGGATCGATTTGATGAGGTCGTCGGAATAGGTGGGCATGTCTATTTTAAACCCTCACTGTCATGGCCCGCGAATGCGGGCCATCCAGGTGACATTTGCTAAATGATTCACGCGGAGACGCGGAGTACGCGGAGGATAAGCTCAACCCCGCGTTCTCCGCGTCTCCGCGTGCAAATTTGCATTGTGCAGAACCCAACTGGGTGGCCCGCATTCGCGGGCCATGACAAGTGGGGGTACGGGGATTGATCATTCCGGCCATTT
Organism: Rhizomicrobium sp.; assembly: GCA_035543495.1. GTDB lineage: Bacteria > Pseudomonadota > Alphaproteobacteria > Micropepsales > Micropepsaceae > Rhizomicrobium. The sequence continues at coordinate 12,396 of DATKJT010000017.1, forward strand.
CGGATCGCGCTTTTCCACGAAGGCGCAGATGCCTTCCTCGGCTTCGGCTTCCAGCATGTTCTCGGTCATCACACGTGAGGCGTAATCGTAGGCGTCACTCAGGCCCATTTCGAGCTGGCGGTAGAACGCCTCCTTGCCGATCTTCACAGTCCGGCCCGGCTTGGAGGCGACGAGGGCGGCGAGCGCGCTCGTCTCGGCATCCAGCGCGTCCTGATGCACCACTTTGTTGATTAGGCCGATTCGAACGGCTTCCTCCGGCGGCACCATCCGGCCCGTCAGCAGCATCTCCATGGTTTGCTTGCGCGGCACGTTGCGCGAGATCGCGACCATGGGGGTAGAGCAGAACAGGCCGATGTTCACGCCCGGCGTGGCGAAGCGGGCTTCGGTGGAGGCGACGGCCAGATCGCAGCTTGCCACCAACTGGCAACCGGCGGCGGTGGCGATGCCCTGCACCTGCGCGATGATGGGCTTGGGGTGGCGCACGATGGTTTGCATCAGCTTCGAGCATTGCGCGAAGATATCCGCGTAAGCCTTTTTGCCTTTGTCGGAATCCTGCCGGTGCGCGGTGAGTTCCTTGAGGTCGTGGCCGGAGGAGAAGGCGGGGCCCTCGGCGGCAATGATGATCGCCCGAACCGACTTGTCGGTAGCGGCTTCGTCCAGCGCGGTCTGCAGCGCACCCATCAATCCGGCGCTGAGCGCGTTGCGCGCTTTGGCCCGATTGAGGGTCAGGCGCAGCACATTTCCTTCGCGGCGGGAGAGGACAAGCGGTTCGCTGGCAGGGGCGTTCATGTTCAAGCCTTTGTTTCTCTTTGGAAAACGCTCTGAGGTTGTTTTCGGGTTTTTTGAATCGGGGGGAGGGGTGGGGTATCCCCCATCTCCGCGACCCGATCAAACCCGGACGCCTGTATCTTACAGCGCTTTGGCGGGCGTTCGATAGCAAATAGGCGATGATACACTTCCCATACCCAGCCGCTAAGTATAGATTTCGCCTCCTAGATTCGGGGCGGCATGGCTGGAAAACCTACAAAGGAAGAAATCGAGACGTGGGCGACTCCAAAAGAGGTTTTGGATGCAGTCAGCAAGCATATGGGAAGCCCCTCGTCTGCTAGGCAGACCATTTTAGAACGCCTCAGGCATGGCATCATCGCCGCCTATGCCACTCATGCCGGTGCCCAGCGTGGCCCACATTCAGAGACACTAAAGCGCGCGCCGATCCCAGTCGTGAAGGAATTATGGGGCGTCTTGGCCAACAATCCCTACAATGATCGGGATGATGTATGGCGTTCTGGAGACTTCAAACACACTGCTACTCCCTCGCGGCTTAACGAAGCCCCCAACACCGTCATTTACTTTGGTGTTCGTTTTCATCCCGATTGGCGCAAAGAGCTTTTGCCCAAAGAAACGACGACGCCAACCGCTGACCTTCCTCCCGAAACGAAAGGCCCCACAGTTTCGCAAGCCGCGTTGAAGGCTTGGTTCGAGGCGTATCAGATCGCCTTCCCCGACAGCGCCGACACCGAAGCAACCGCTGTCACCTCGGCGCAGGGCTGTTTCCCCGGCAAATCCGTTTCGCGGGAAGCAATTCGCCGTCTGAGGGGAGAAAAGAAACGGGGCCGAAAAACACAGTCCGCGAAATAACTCCTGCTTCCCGCGAAATACGGACGAAATTTCCCTTTGATTTCAATGCTTGCGCAAAAACGCCGCGAAATGGCCGCGAATTACCCGCCGATTTGGACCGCAAATTTCCCGTCAGGCACAAATGAAAACACCGCCGGATCAGGGCGGTGTTTCGAAGCTCTAAATCGGTGGAGACCGAAGATCGAGAGGTGCTCTGTGCTGTACGCGGACGGCGCGACATAGCGCTGACTTTTGTAGCCGAATCCCCTGAATCCGGCAACGGGTTCAGGGGCGTTTTGGCTGTGTGACGACCTTAAAAGCCTTGTCAAAGGCTTTGGAGCTTTCGGAGGCCCCGACTTCCTTCGCCATGGCCACGAACCGTTCGTGACGTTCGGCGGCGGTCAGTTTCGGCTTGGGACGTTTCGCTGATTTGCGCGGCATGTCCCCACATAGCATATTCCGACCAGATCGGCACTCATGCCGGTCCGGGGCATAAAGCCTGTAAGCAAGAAACGATGGACGCGTATTTCGACTCGCGGAAAACCCCGGGCCACGGCTTGGCGCTTCTGGCAGGCGGCGCTGGTTTAGGGGCGGTTGGAGGGGCTGTGGCTGGGGGATTGAACGCTGACAACAAGGAAATACCCGCGAGCCAAATAAACCCCATGATTGAGCGTTGTATGGCTCGCAAGGGCTATAGCGGAACGAGTGAGAACTGAAATGTGGCGCGCTCTAGTTCTCGTCTTAACCGCAACGGCACTCGCCGGATGTTTGCCTAAATCAACAAAACAATTGGAGGCATCATGTCAGTTAGACGCCACCAAGTTTGCCGCGATCCACGATAAAGACGGCGATCAATTCGCGGACATTGCTGAGATGACGGAACTTTGCATGAAATCGCAAGGATATGAGGTAATTGAGAAACTGTGTCCGTATTCGATGCAAATTGCCAATCACCCCGTTTCACAAGTGGAAGTCGTTTCTAATTTGCAGCGCGAAGAACCTAGCTGCTACCGACCGATTGGAATTTCTGATAGATTGAATTGACAGGCGGGGGTGCCACCCCGCCACGTCATTCATGACAGCGCGCGCCGTCTGGTGAAAAACTAGATGAAGGATTGCGCCATGTCATTGATACCGAAAAAAAAGAATAGAGGATTTCGGTACAAATCTTCGTTCACGCCAGAGGAATGCAGAGCGATCATAGAGCGTCTGGGCGGCGCTGATCCCAATCATGTTCCGCTCACTGACGCAGAGGTGGAAAAGGAAATTCAGCGCACAAGGCAGCGATACGGTTTCCCAACGCACCCAACTGAATCCGAGGCAAAACAACCGTTATGCCTTCCGAAAAATTCACAACAGTCAAAATGGCTGTTTTCCCGTCTTCTGTCAGATGTACGTCAATATTTTCAGCGCGAAACACTCGCTCCTCGGCCATGAAAACTCCTAGTCTGGTGGTACAGCTAGGATAAAGGCGAAGCCCCGGAGAGTCATTTCCGGGGCTTTTGCTTCCATGCTTTCTTCCCCCAGAATTGACGCTTAAATGGCGCAACGGGATAGCCCTTCGCCCTGCGCCAGCGGATGAAATGAGCGGTTTTCTGCTTAAGCGTTCTTGGCTGAACGAGTTGTTTCGTAGGTGAGCCGCTTACCCGTAGCAGCCTTTAAAGCAATCTCGGCACGGCTCACGTCATTGATACCGAATTTCTCGCGATGGTTGGCGCGGAAATCGAACTCATGCAGGTATTTATCTAGGTGGGCTTCGCTGGCGTGTTGATAAACGCCGACCATTCCTCTTTTGAAAACTGAGAAAAAGCCCTCCAGCGTATTGGTGTGAACCTTACGGCCATTCTGGCCCATTCCAACATAGCCAAGCTGGTGATCGACAAACTCGTGCTTCTTGGTCATGCCAGTCCCGCGATAAATCTGGGAACCATCAGTGTGCAGGATACTTTCCGGATGCACGTTCGCCTTGAGCACATCCTGAGCAGTCAGCTTGGTGGCGTCCTTGATCTTCTGGGAACGAACTTTCCCGTCCCGCTCCACAAGGCTCATGATCTTCATCTTGTGACCCATGCCGCCCCATGGGCGCTTCCCCCGCTTGCCTTCGGCGGTCCCGATATAGGTCTCGTCCGCTTCGACCACCTTTCCGCGTCCACCCAGAGGGGGCTCAGAAGCGGTGGGAGACATGACGTGGCGAACCCGATGGCCGACGAACCAAGCCGTCTTCATGGAGCATTGGAGCATCCGCTGGATTTGGCGGGTGCTGATGCCCTTCTTTGAGGCGCACATCAGGTGAATGACTTGGAGCCAAAGGTGCAGGGCCAAATGGGAGGACTCGAAAATGCTTCCGATCCGCACGGTAAAGGGCTTCCGACAGGCGTAGCACTTGCGCAGGCCCGGACGGGTGGTCGCGCCTTTTAGCTCTCCAATGCGTTCTTTCTCGCCACAGAACGGGCAGACGGGGCCATTAGGCCAAAGGGCCGCTTCCACATACGCGAAAGCGGCGGCTTCATCCTGAAAATGGGCGGCGTTTAAAACCGACTTGGCCATGGCTTATCTCCTTGACTCCAATCTAGTTCTTGTAGATGGGTATGTCAAGTGTAACGTCGCCAGCAAATAACGGTATTATAATACCGCATCAAGAAAGTGCCGCGAAATTGCGGTTTTCCGGTGCATATCGGTTGACAGCGCCTCTTAAGCCCCTTATTCAGCCGCGCTCTTTTCCGAATGGATATACGCACATGAAAACCTACTCGGCCAAAGCGTCCGAGATCGAGAAGAAGTGGATCCTGATCGACGCCGAAGGGCTTGTCGTCGGCCGCCTCGCCACGGTCATCGCCATGCGCCTGCGCGGCAAGCACAAGGCGACGTTCACGCCCCACATGGATTGCGGCGACAACGTCATCGTCATCAACGCGGCGAAGGTGCTGCTGACGGGCCAGAAGCTGAAGAAGAAGGTGTACTACCACCACACCGGCTATATCGGCGGCATCAAGGAACGCACGGCTGGCGCCATCATGGCGGGCAAATTCCCGGAGCGTATCGTCGAGAAGGCCGTGGAACGCATGCTTCCGCGCGGAACGCTCGGCCGCACGCAGATGGGCAACCTGCGCGTTTATGCAGGTGGCGAGCATCCGCACGATGCACAACAGCCCACGAAGCTCGATGTGGCTGCGCTCAATCCCAAGAATTCCAACTATCGCAAGGCGGGCTAACCCATGGCCGATACATTCAGCGATCTGAAATCCACGCTCATCAAGGCGAAATCCGCCGAGGAGCAGAGTGGGCAAGCAACCCAGCCCAATCGCGATGCCAAGGGCCGCGCTTATGCCACCGGCCGCCGCAAGGATGCGGTCGCGCGCGTGTGGATCCGCCCCGGCCGCGGCACCATCACGGTCAACGGCAAGGAAGAGAAGATCTACTTCGCCCGCCCCGTGCTGCGCATGATCCTTCGCCAACCGCTGATCGCGGCCAACCGCGACGGTCAGTTCGACATCACGGTGACGGTTCGAGGCGGTGGCCTTTCCGGTCAGGCCGGTGCGGTGCGCCACGGCATCAGCCGTGCGCTCGTCGCTTATGAGCCCGCGCTGCGTGCGGCGCTCAAGCCGGGTGGTTTCCTCACCCGCGACCCGCGCGCCGTCGAACGCAAGAAGTACGGCCGCCCCAAAGCACGCCGCAGCTTCCAGTTCTCGAAGCGCTAATCGCTACGGCGAAACGGTTCTACACCGCCGGTTTTGGTGCCCCTGGCTCGAAGACCGGCGGAACGGGACCGTATTGGTTGGCTTCCGGCTGACCGGGCTGGATCCAGAGATAGATCAGCACGCAGGCTGCCGCGAGGCTGGCCAGGCCGAGGATCGGCATCAGGACAAACAAGATCGCCATCATACCGAACATGCCGCCCATCAGCATGAACATGCCGAATACGAGTATCAGTCCCCAGGGGATGAAGCCGATCAATATCCAGATACCCGGCTTGCCCGTATCGTGCAGCCGGCGGACGCCCATGCCCATGGAAGGCAAAAGCACCGCAAGGCTGTAAAGCCGGGAAAGGGCCGGTGCCCAGATGATGCTCGCCACGATCGCGACCGCGAGGGCGATCAGCACGTTCACCAGCACGAAATACCAGAACTGCATGCGATCAACGCGTCCGTTGAAATCAACATAATGTTTGGTGATCGTGTCCAGCCAGTTCTGCCAGAGCTTGTTGAAATCGAGATTATCCATACATGCCTCTCCCCGCAGGTGTTCGCCTGCGCCCTTTGCCATTCGCGGGAGGTGCGGACGACGCGCGGGCGCGCCGTCACGGCGGCTTTCCCGCGAACCCCAGAACGAGGGAGTCGCCGATGGCAAAGAGCTAAAAGTGTGGTTCAAAGCGAGTCAAGCAAACGGTCAGGTTTGGGCGAGCGGAGCGTGATGTGACGGCAAGAATCTTTATCGACGGCGCGGCCGGGACGACAGGATTGGAAATCCACGAGCGGCTGGGCGCCCGCCGCGATCTCCAAGTGGTGACGCTGGACGACGCCTCGCGCAAAGACGCGGCCGCGCGCAAGCGGGCGCTGAACGAGGCCGATGTCGTTATTTTGTGTCTGCCGGACGATGCGGCGCGGCAAGCCGTCGCCATGATCGAGAACCCGGAAGTGCGCGTGATCGATGCGTCGACCGCCCATCGCGTGGCCGATGGTTGGACCTATGGCTTCGCCGAAATGGACAAGGAGCAGCGTGCGAAGATCGCGGCTTCAAAACGCGTGTCCAATCCCGGCTGTTATCCGACCGGGTTCATCGCGCTTTTGAGGCCGCTGATCGCAGACGGCCTGTTGCAGGGCAATGCGCCGTTCAGCGTGAACGCCGTTTCGGGTTATTCGGGCGGCGGCAAGGCGATGATCGAGGAGTTCGAGAAAAAGGACTCGCCGACTTATGTGGAAACGGTCTCGCGCATCTATGCGCTGACGCTGGCGCACAAGCATGTGGCCGAGATGCAGACGCATACCTACCTTTCGCATCCGCCGGTATTTGCGCCGAGCGTGGGGCGTTATTATCGCGGCATGATCGTGGAAGTGCCGCTGAACCTGTGGTCGTTCCGCTCCAAGCCGAAGGTGGACGACCTGCAGCAAACGCTCGAAGCGGCTTACAAGGATTGTGCGCTGGTGAAGGTGGCGAGCAGGGCCGAAGCCGCCGGATTGAAAGCACTGGATGCGGAGATGCTGAAGAATCGCAATGACATGAAGCTGTTCGTCTTCGGCAATGACGACACGCAGCAGGCGCGTCTTGTGGCGGTGCTCGACAATCTGGGCAAGGGCGCGGGTGGGGCGGCGGTGCAGAACCTCAACATCATGCTGGGACTGCCCGAAACCGAGGGGCTGATCTGATGTATCGCCCGCGCGCGTTCGCGGTGGACGACGCGGGCGTGTTGCGCGCGTTCGTCGGCGAGCGTGCGTTTGCGACCGTGGCGCTGGCGATCGAAGGGCGAATCCACTTCGCCTATACGCCGGTGGTGCTGGATGGAGGAGGTCTGGGACGCATTTGCTTCCATCTCGCCAAGGCCAATCCGGTTTGCGCGGCAGCCGACGGCCAGGTTTTGCAATTCTCCTTTCTTGGCGACGATGCCTATATCTCGCCCGATTGGTACGCGTCCAAAGGACGGGTGCCGACGTGGAATTACACGGCAGTGGAAGCGGCCGGCGTCGCGCGCAAGCTTTCGCGCGACGAACTGCACCAATTGCTCGTCGATCTTTCGGCAGATCAGGAAACACGATTGCTGCCGAAGGAACCCTGGCGGATCGACAAGGTCGAGCCGGCGAAACTCGCATCGCTGCTGGAAGCGATCGAAGGTTTTGAGGTCGCGCTCGACAAGCTCGAAGGCAAGTTCAAGCTTTCGCAGAATGTCGGCGCAGCGGATATGGCCGGCGTGATCGACGCGCTCGAAAAACACGGCGATGAAGCGGGCAGGCGCATTGCGAAGGCGATGAAACGGGCGAGTTCTTGAACCGGCGAAAACGCGCGGCCTGCCGTGTCTCAAATCGAACCAAACTCCGTATACGGAGTTAACGATACCCTGTGAACGCGGCTGACGGTTAACGCAACCAAAGTTTGCCGCAACATGTATTGGCCAGTTACAGACTCGTAATTGTTCGGCATATTTACCTTCGTTACAGCCCTCTTCTGCGGTTGGCACAACGGTTGCTCGTGCACCCAAGTCACGAAAGCCAACTGGGGCGTTTAATCATGTTCTTCAAGGGAATTAACTTTGCCATCGGCGCGGCCACTCTCGGCGTAGCGTTGATGACTGCGGCCCCTAGCTATGCCGTGCTTATTCAGGGAACGAGCAAGGGCCAGTTCTCCAATATTACATCTTGCGGCGGCGGCGATTGCGCGATCACCGGCCCCAACGACTCGGTTCTGGAATGGGGCAGCACAAGCTCGCGTCACGACCTGCAAAATCCGAGCACGCTGACGGCCAACAATGTGACCATCAACGTGAACACCAATGCCAACGATGTCGTCATCGGCAAGCTGACCTGGTACAACTCGGCCACGCTGGACAGCCAGACGCCGGATTCGTTCGGCTTCGACTACAAGCTGACGGTCACGTTCACCTCGCCGCTCAACGCCGTTACGAGCCAGACGTTCGACCTGACGATCATCAACACGACCAATCCGACGGGCGACAAGATGACTCTGGTCGATCTCAACTCGCTTGTCTTCAATCTGCCGGGCGTGACGGTGAGCGATCTGCACTACGACACCGACTCGCATTCCAGCATCAGCAACGGCAAGTGGTACAACAAGGAATACAAGACGGCGACGCTGTACATCCTCGCCGACTTCAAGGCCGACCCGACGCCCGCTCCCGAACCGGCGACCTTGTCGCTGATGGGTGCTGGCCTTGCCGGTCTCGCGGCAAGAAAGCGCCGCAAGAGCAAGCAGTAAATTTTCAGCACCGGCTTACGCGGCCATCGTGCGAAACCTGCACGGTGGCCGTTTTCTTTTTGGCGACGATTTAACAGGCGTTAAGCCGCAAGGACGGCTTTTTTTATCGTTTCAGGCAGCGCGATCGGGCGGAAAAGATTTTTCGGATAAAGATAATCTTCGCCGGATTCGTCGATTACGCGCAGCAGGCCAGTTGCCTCTGCCTTTTGATCGCGAAGGGCAACATAGATTTTTCGCGTTTCAAGCGAGACCGCGTAGTCGGAATTATCGATGCAAACAACAAGGTATTTGACTGGCGATCTGGACATGGTGGCTCTCAGAGCAATTTCTTGATCTTGAATTCCTTGCGGCCGATGCCGCTTGCCTCATACCAATGTATCTCGGCAAGGCGGAAGCGCCACCCAAACGAATTCTGGCAAAGCCTTTGCGTTTCCTCCAGCGGCCGCGCCCGTAAAGCTTGCGCAGGCGGGCGATTTCACGAATCCCGGAAGCGGTAGCGATTGTTTCGACCTGCGAGATTTCGCCCAAAATCTCGAAGTGCATGGCTCACTGCGCCTTGATCTTCACATACGATCCCGGCGCATTGCCGAGCGGTTTCAATTTGCCGTCACCCGGCTTGCGCGCCGGGATTTTCTTGCCGGATAGTTTGGAAAGCCAGGCATCCCAATCCGGCCACCAGGAGCCGGGATGTTCGGTTGCGCCCGCGATCCATTCGTCGACGGTGTCGGGCAGGGTGTCGTTGGTCCAGTACTGATATTTCTTCGCGGCTGGTGCGTTGATGACGCCCGCAATGTGGCCCGAGCCCGCGAGAATGTATCGCACAGGCCCGCCGTAAAGCTTCGTTGCCTTGTATACGCTGCGGTAGGGTGCGATGTGGTCTTCGCGGGCCGATTGCAGGTAGATCGGAATCTTCACCTTGCCGAGATCGAGCTTGCGTCCGCCGATTTCCAGCTTGCGCTGGGACAGCGCGTTGTTCTTGTAGAACTCGCGCAGGTAATAGAGGTGGGTTTTCTCCGGCATGCGCGTGACGTCGGAATTCCAGTAGAGCAGGTCGAACGGCATCGGCTCCTTGCCGAGCAGATAGTTATTCACCACGAACGACCAGATGAGGTCGTTGGCGCGCAGCATGTTGAACGTCGTCGCCATCTTGCCGCCGGAGAGAACGCCGCCAGCCGCTTCCATCTGCTGTTGCAGCGCTTCGATTTGCGCGTCGTCGACGAATACCGACAGATCGCCCGCTTCGGTGAAATCGGCTTGGGCCGCCCAGAAGGTCGCCGAGTTGATGCGGTTGTCGTTGCCCGCGGCCATATAGGCAAGTGTGGTGGCGAGCAGCGTCCCGCCGATGCAATAGCCCACGACATTGGGATCGTGCACGCCGGTCGCTTCTTCCACCGCGTCGAGGCAGGCGAAGATGCCGTCGCGCATGTAGTCCTCGAACGACTTCATCGCGAGGCGGCGATCCGGGTTCACCCATGAGGCCACGAACACCGTGTAACCGTGTTCGGTGAGCCATTTGATGAAGGAGTTCTCGCGGCGCAGGTCGAGGATGTAGAACTTGTTGATCCATGGCGGGAAGATCAGCAGCGGTCGTTCGTAGACTTCCGCCGTCGCCGGATCGTATTGCAGAAGCTCGACGAGCTCGTTGCGGAAGATCACCTTGCCCGGCGACAACGCGAGGTTTTCGCCCACCTGGAAAGCATCCTTGGTCTGGCGGATCGCGAGTTGTCCGCCGCCGCGTTCCATGTCTTCGAGCAGATGCGCCAATCCCTTGACGAGATTCTCGCCGTTGCTTTGCATGGTGACGCGCAGGACTTCGGGATTGGTGAAGACGAAGTTCGACGGCGACATCGCATCGACGAATTGCTTCGTATAAAACTGGATGCGCTTCTGCTGCGCGGGGTCGACGCCTTCCAGCTTGCCGACCGTCGATTGCAGCCAGTTCGCGGTGAGCAGATACGACTGCTTGATGAAATCGAAGACCTGGTTTTCCTGCCAGTCCTTGTCGCGGAAGCGTTTGTCGCTGGGGGAGGGCGAAACGACGGGATCGACCTTTTCGCCCATCATGCGCCGCGCGGTGTGTTCCCAGAGATTGAGGTAGTCGGCCCAAAGCGCGGCGGCGGCTTCGATCACGGGCTTGGGATCGGTCGCCATCGCGGCCAGCATCTCGCTGAAGGCGCCGGAGATGTTGAGGGGGTCGAGCGGCTCGTGGCCGATCTTCTCGGCCTGGTGTTTCACGAAATCGGCAAGCAGCTTCTGCGACTGCTGGCCCACCCGCATCATATTGCTTGCGAACTCGGCCGGATCGCTGATGGAAAATTCCGTCGCGGCGGCCGGTTTGGGATCCGGCGCTTTCGATTCGGGCGCCGCGCCCGGTTTTGGCTGGCGCGGCTTGGTGCGCGCTGCGGGTTTGGGGTCGTCCATCGCTCGGGTTCCGGTTCTGATCTGTTGATACCTTGCGCTTTCGGCCTTCGGCAAGCACGCATCCTGATGGGAATTAATCTAAGAATCTCAATGGACGCTTGGCCGCGTTGAAGTCAGCGGGCTATAAGCGCCAATACCTTGGGGGCGTGGGAGAGTTTCGATGGCAACCGACTTCACCAGAACGTCCTTGCGCCTAGCCGCCGCCGCGCTGGTTGCAGGTGGGCTTGCCGCCTGCTCGACGATCGAAGACCTCGATCCGACGGGCATGCTGGGCAGCGACAGCACCACCAGCGACGCCAGCGGAATACCGGCCGACGGTACCCAGACCACGGCGGACAACACGACCTCCGGCATCCCCCAGCCCGACGAAGCGGCTCAGCCGGACGAAACCGGGATCCCGCCGGATTCAGGTGCGCAACCGGATGTGGCCTCCATCCCCGACCGGCCGCAGGCTCCATCGAGCGATGCGGACAATGCCCAGACCGCCAGTTCGCTTCAGGCCGATGCCGAGAACGTGCAGTACAGCGCGGAATCCCTGCGCGGTGGGACCGAGGCTTCGGCCCCGCCGCCCGATGGGCAGCCGGCGCAGCCCACGCAGGTTGCATCCGCCGCGCCGCCCCCGGCGCAAACGCCTCCCGATACTGCCGATGTTCCGGCCGGCAATGTGACGCCGGGCACGATGGGTGCCGAAACGGCCCCTGCGCAGCCGGCAGCTGCCCCGCCGCCCAGCGATAGCCCGCTGACGGAAGCCCCGGCGCAGCCCGCT
>DATKJT010000018.1:0-3608 GCA_035543495.1 Rhizomicrobium sp.
TGAGCGGAGGGAATAGGCCACAGGCAGTATAGCCTACATAAGAGGGCGATGCTGCCAATCTGTGGGGGCGATTTTGCCAGGGCGGCTATAGGCGTTTCCGGGCGAAGGCGCGGCCGGCGTGACTTTTCAGGTATTTCTCGAACGCAACGGCCCGCTGCTCGTCAGAGAAGGCGATATAGCTGTTCAATTTCCAGGGCTTGAATTTGGAGGTGTGATAGACGCCGCCCGAGTTATGGACTTTGACGCGCTGTTTCAGATCATTGGTGATGCCGACGTAATGGCGGTCTGGTTCGGCAATGCATTCGAGAATATAGACGTACTTCATAATGCCCCCTACGGAAGTGCAGGGTATTTGAAAGCTCGCTTCAGGGACAGGTTGTGCTGATTGTTTAAAAGTTCGCTTAGGGCTTGCCAGGGCGTAGCAGCGCGATCCATGGCGCCAGCCCGGGCTTCGCCCTGACGGGCTACGCCGTGGCAGGCTCCGCAGCTAGCGCTGCGAAGCCTGGTGGAGCCAAGCGGGATCGAACCGCTGACCTCCTGCATGCCATGCAGGCGCTCTCCCAGCTGAGCTATGGCCCCGAAACCTGGGTGACGACCGTTACCGGTCGTCCTTCTCTATATCAGCGTCGATGATGTCGCTGACGTCGTCGTCCTCGTCGTCTTCTTCCAGAAGACCGGCCGCATCGTCCTCTTCGTCGTCTTCGACTTCAATATCTTCGATCTCCGGATCGGCGTCGGCATCGACGACCGTCATTCCGGCATCTTCTTCTTCGGCTTCCGCGGCTTCTTCTTCCTCCTCGTCGTCACTGGGGACGATCAGGGGCGCCTCGTCGACCACCGCTTCTTCCTCAGCCTCTTCTTCGGCTTCGGCTTCTTCGGTTTCGTTCTCTTCGGACTCCTCGTCCTCTTCCTCGGCGGCGGGCTGTGCAGCCACCGGCTCGGCGACGCGCGGGCGCCGCTGCTTGTAAAGCGCCTCGGGCTCGAAGGCGAATTCGCACTTCGGGCACTCGATGGGCCGCTTGTTGAGGTCGTAGAAGCGTATCGTGCAATTGGGGCACACACGCTTGGTTCCCAGATCCGCCTTGACCAAGGTCACTCTTCCCGCATGAAGTCGGTTTCGTAAGGGCGGGTCGTTTGCCACTTCCGGCTCCCTCTGTCAAAGGAGCTTTATGAGCACATCCCAATCCCTTCGGCCGCTGACGGCGCGCGGCGCCGGACCCCTGCGCGGCGAGGCTCCCGTGGCGGGCGATAAATCCATTTCCCACAGGGCCTTGATCCTGGGCGCGCTGGCCGTCGGCGAGACCCGCATCACCGGGCTTCTGGAGGCCGAGGACGTGCTCAATACCGCAGAAGCCATGCGGGCTTTCGGGGCCACGGTGACCCGCGACGGGCCCGGAACCTGGCGGGTGAACGGGGTGGGTGTCGGCGGTTTCGCCGCGCCTGCGGCGACCCTCGATTTCGGCAATTCGGGCACGGGCTCGCGGCTGGTGATGGGGGCGATGGCGACCACGCCGATCCGTGCGGCTTTCACGGGCGACGCGAGCTTGCGCAAGCGGCCGATGAAGCGGGTGCTCGATCCGCTGACGCAATTCGGCGCCACCTATGACAACGCGACGATGCCGCTGACGGTGACGGGGGCAAACCCGGCGCTGTGCATCGACTACGAGGTGACAGTGGCCTCGGCACAGGTGAAGTCTGCGCTGCTGCTGGCGGCGCTCAACGCGGCGGGGCGCACGCGCATCGTGCAGCGCGCGCTGACGCGCGACCACACCGAGAAGATGCTCAAGGCATTCGGCGCCGATATTCGGGTGAATGCACTGGCCGATGGCGGCGAGGAAATTCTTCTGATGGGGGAGGCGGAGTTGAAGCCTTGCGCGGTGGAAGTGCCGCGCGATCCCTCTTCGGCGGCGTTCCCGCTGGTAGCGGCTTTGATCGTGCCGGGGTCCGAACTTGTCATTCCATCGGTGCTGTTGAATGCGCGGCGCATCGGGTTGATCGACACGCTGAAGGAAATGGGTGCGGATATTCAGATTGCGAATGTGCGCGAGAGCGGCGGGGAGAAGATCGGCGATCTGGTTGTGCGGTATTCGAAATTGAAGGGCGTCGATGTTCCGGCGGATCGCGCGCCGTCGATGATCGACGAATATCCGGTGCTGGCGATCGCGGCGGCGTTCGCGAACGGCACGACGACGATGAACGGGCTGGACGAATTGCGGGTGAAGGAAAGCGACCGCCTGTCGGCGATTGTGGCGGGATTGAAGGCCAATGGCGTGACGGTCGAGGAATTGGCCGACGGCATGATCGTGACGGGGCAGGGCGGCGCGAAGGGCGGCGGCAGCGTGGCGACCCATATGGATCATCGTATTGCGATGTCGTTCCTCGTGATGGGCATGGCGTCCGATGCGCCGGTTACAGTCGACGACGTGACGATGATCGCCACCAGTTTTCCCGAATTCGAACCGTTGATGCGCGGATTGGGTGCTATGTTCGCATGATCTGGCTTCGCAGTATCGCGGCGGTGTTTGTGGCCTTGCTCGCCGTGTTCGTTCTGTCGCTCGGCACCGATCAGATTCTGCATGAGATGCAGTTCTATCCGGCGTGGGATCAGGGCATGCACGACCCGCTGCAGAATGCGGTGGCGTTGTTCTATCGCTGCGCCTATGCGGTGTTGGGCGGCTATATCGCTGCCAAATTCGCGCCGTTCAAGCCGATCAATCATGCGCTGGCGTTGGGCGCAATCGGGTTTGTATTGGCTCTTGCCGGATATTTCGCGACGCGGGATCGCAATCTCGGACCTGCGTGGTATCCGCTGGCGCTGGTGGCGACGGCCATTCCGTGTTCGTGGCTGGGCGGATATTTGCAGCAGCGGATGCTGGTTGCGCGCTAGGAGCGGGCTCAATGTTCAAGACGGTTGCTGCGCTTGCTTTACTCGGCATGGCATGTGCGTTCTCCACTTGCTTGCAAGCAGACGAGCTTTCGCGCGTTCCGGAAGCCGTGGTCTCCTACTATGACGTCAAGGGATCAAGCGAAGATGAGATTCGCAAAGCCATCGAGCGTTCGCCACAGCGCCCCCGCGATGGGGCGCGGGCGGTCGATGCATTGACGACGTGGAATTACAGTTGGCGGACGTGGGGAGACGGGCATGGCGGGTGCGATCCGTCGCGGGCAGAAGTGATGTTCACCGCCAATGTTCTGCTGCCGCGGCTCGTGGGGCAGGTGCCGCCGGACGTAGCGCGCGATTGGGACCGCTATATCGTCAATCTGCGGGTGCACGAGGGCGGACATGTGACATATGCGAAGTCCCGCATGGCCGATGTGCTGGCGGCGGCAAAATCTCCGCACTGCGCGGATGTCAAACCGGCGGTGGAACGCGTGCTGAACGAGATTCGAGCGCATGACCGGCTTTACGATGCGGAAACCAGTCACGGGCTGAAACAGGGCGCGGTGTTTCCCTAAACTCAATCACCCTTTCCTCTTTCGGGAGAGAGGGCAGGGCGAGGGGGGTGCTTCCACAAGCGATTTGGTTTTAGAACATGCAATAGAGAGACAACGAGTTCGAATGGCTGCGTTCGTCGAGACGCCCCCTCACCCCATCCCTCTCCCCCGAT
>DATKJT010000019.1:0-36616 GCA_035543495.1 Rhizomicrobium sp.
CCCTTCACGTCCGCCTCGCGAACCACGCGGTTGCGCGCACGCAGGCAGTTCAAATGCGCAATGCTTTCGCCGGTCGCCATGCCGTAATTGCCCGACGTGATGCGGCTCCGGAACAGCGCCGGAAACACGTCCACCGCGCGCTTCGGCTCGCGGCAAAGTTCGGCCACCTTGTCCATGCCGCTTTCGTGCCCATCGATCAATTCCTGCAGGCGCAGATGCGCCTTGCGGAACGGATCGTTGTGCGACGGCAAAACCAGAACATCCTCCGGCAACGCCCCCTTCAACTTGTTGCACGAGTTCAGCCAGTCCTGCAGCGGATTGGCATCCGGCTCCGTCGGGTGCACTGAGACGTTAGAGGAAATACGCGGCAACAACTGATCGCCCGAGATGAAGATGTTATCTTCTTCGCAGAACAGGCACACATGTTCCGGCGCATGTCCCGTGCCCACGATCACGCGCCATTTGCGCGTCCCGATCTCGATCACATCGCCTTCGATGATCCGGCGATACGCATTGGGCAAACGATAGACGCCATGCCCGAACATTCCGAACCGCGTCTTGTACTGTTCGACCATGTCTTCGGGATAACCCGCGGCCTGATAAAACCGCACGCCTTCTATCGGCGCTTCCTGCCCGGTATCGGCCACCAGATTGCGGCACAGCAGAAAATCGGTCCGCGACATCCACAGCGTCACGTCGAACCGGCGCACCAGCCACCCTGCCAATCCCACATGATCGGGATGGAGATGTGTCACGATCACCCGCTTGATCGGCCGCCCGGCCATCGAACCAGTGAATAGCTGTTCCCATGCATCCTTGGTCGGCTGGTCCTTGATACCAGTGTCAACTACGGTCCATCCGTCGCCGTCTTCCAGCAGCCACAGATTGATGTGATTGAGCTGCATCGGCAGCCGCATGCGAATCCAGTGAATGCCCGGCGCGATCTCGATGGTCTGGCCGGTTTCCGGCCGCGCCTCTCCGAACGGATAGTCGAGATTTCGGCCCGGGCGCACGGGCGCTTCCGCCTCGCTCATGGGGGCCTCAACGTGAATAGCGTCAACCGACTATCGGTGCCCCCTGTGTGGCGCGTCAAGCCGCGCTATGCTCCGGCCAATTTCAGGGAGACCTACATGCGTTCCGTATTTGCAGCCACTGCACTGTTGTTTGCATTCGCCCTGCCGGCCCTGGCCGCGGCGCCTGCCGTTCCCAAGGGCACCTACAAGATAGATCCCCGCCACGCCCAGGTGATCTTCATGATCCGCCATTTGGGGATCAGCACATTCTACGGCCGTTTCGGCGCGGTGAACGGAACGCTCACGGCCGATCCAGCCGCCCCCGACCAATCCACGCTCGATGCGACAATCGACATGACGGGCCTCAATTCGCATGACACCGAACTCGATGGCGTGCTGAAAGACAGCGTCTTCGATGTCGCGAAATATCCCACCGTCACGTTCAAGGCGACAAAGATATCCGTCACGGGCGACAACACCGGAACGGTCACCGGCGATCTCACGATCAAGGACGTTACCAAACCAGTGACGCTGAATGTCACCTTCAACGGCGGACGCAACTCGCCCATTCCGTTCGAACCCTATCGCCTGGGCTTCGATGCCACCGGCACCGTCAGCCGTGAAGATTTCGGCCTCACCGGTTATATTTGGGGCGGCTTTGTCGGCGACGCAGTGACCATCGCCATCGAAGCCGAATTCGAAAAGCAATAGGCGTGGCGCTGCGCAACACCGAACTTCGCTACGGTGCGGTGGCGATGACATTGCATTGGCTCATCGCCATCGCGATCGTCTGCATGATCGCCTTCGGATATTACCTTTCGACGCTGCCGATAACCGATCCAAACCTGTTCGCGCTGGTGCAGCTTCACAAATCCATCGGCCTCACGGTTTTCGTGCTCAGCGTGCTGCGCGTGATCTGGCGTCTCGTCAATCCCGTCCCGCCGCTGCCGGATACTTTGAGCAAGCCTGCGAAGATCTTAGCCCGCATCACACATATCCTTCTCTACGTGCTCATCATCGCCATTCCCTTCACCGGCTGGGCGATGGTCTCCGCCTCCCCGCTCGGCATTCCCACCAGATGGTTCGGCCTGTTCGAATGGCCCCACATCGCACCCTTGGCCCACCTGCCCTACGATCAGAAAGAGGCAAAAGAGGAAGCCATCCACACCGTCCACGCCTGGCTCGCCTATGGCGCAGGCGTGCTGCTGCTATTCCACGCCGCCGCCGCGCTCTTTCACCACCATTTGCTCAAAGACGATACGTTGCGCAGAATGCTGCCGGGAACGCGGGGCAAGGAAACGATATGACATCGGCGCACTTACCTCCCCCTTGTGGGGAGGTCGAAAAACGCGAAGCGGTTTTCGGGCGGGGGGCCGAGGTACGTGTTGCACCACAGTCCCCCACCCGAAAAATCTTTCGCTGCGCTTCAGATTTTTCGACCTCCCCACAAGGGGGAGGTAAGTGGTCGCGCACTCCGATGGCAATTGTGTTTCCAATGCTCTGCTTCCTTTCCCCCGCGCATGCCGCGCAGTGGACTGTGGACAAAGCGAAAAGCCATCTCGGTTTCTCCGTTCAATGGCAGGACCATCCGCTGCTCGGCGAATTCAAGAACTGGGACGCGAAGATCGATTTCGATCCCGCCGACGTCGAGCATGCACACGCGCTCGTCAAGGTCGATCTGGCGAGCGTCACCGTCGGCTCCGACGAAATGGATCAGGGCATCAAAGGCCCGCAAGGCTTCGATGCCGGCAATTTCTCCACCGCCAGCTTCGAAACCACCTGGTTTCGCGCAACCGGCAAGAACAAATACGAAGCGCGCGGCAACCTTACCCTGCGCGGCGTCACGCGCGGCATCACCTTGCCCTTCAGCCTGAACATCAACGGCAACATTGCACAAATGAAAGGTACGGCTGCCGTCACCCGCACGGATTTTCAGGTCGGCATGGGCCAATGGGCGACAGACAACCCGGTCGCGCGCATGGTAACAGTGACGATCAACCTGACAGCAACAAAAGCGAAATAACGAGGATCATAAATGGCCAGCCGCGATTCCGAACTGCGCTACGGCACCGTGTCCATAGGCTTTCACTGGCTGATCGCAACGCTCGTGATACTCAATCTCATCGGCGGCCTCTATATGGGCGAACTCCCGCGTACCGATCACAACAAGATGCTCATCATCATGCTGCACAAATCGACGGGTCTCACGATCCTCGTGCTCAGCCTGGTGCGCATCGTCTGGCGTTTGATGAATCCCTGGCAGCCGCTGCCGCTCGACATGTCGCCCGCATTGAAGGCGTTGGCGCGCACGACGCATATTCTGTTCTATGTTCTCATCATCGCAATTCCCCTGTCCGGCTGGTCGATGGTTTCGTCGTCCACTCGCGGCGGCCCGATCATCTGGTACGGCCTGTTCGAATGGCCGAAGATTGGATTTCTCGCCTCGCTGCCGGATGACCAGAAGAAAGCCTTGGGCCACACCTTCGGCGAAACCCACGGATTGCTCGCCTATCTCGCGATAGCGTTGATCGTGTTGCATGTGGGAGCGGCGCTCTATCACCACTATATCCGGCGTGACCACATATTCCGCCGCATGCTGCCGGGCTGACGCACACACACCATCTCATCCTTGTCATCGCCCGCTTTATGCGGGCGACCCATTTTTCACGCGGAAACGCGGAGTACGCGGAGATACGAAAGTCTCCGCGTGCGCCCTTTATTCAGGAAAATGAGGTCTCTACTTCGCAATTCCATACCATTGCGCTAAGACACGGCCATGCAAGCGAACGTCCGCAAGGCGAACGATGAAGCTATTACTGCCGCCGCAAAGATCCTGCGGCGCGGCGGCCTCGTCGCGTTCCCGACGGAAACGGTTTATGGCCTCGGCGCCAACGCGGCAGATGACGCCGCCGTCGCCCGCATCTTTGCCGCCAAGGGCCGCCCGAAATTCAATCCGCTGATCGTGCACGTGCGCGATTACGAACACGGCGCCGAACACGGAGTTTTCCCTGCACTCGCGCGCGATCTTGCCGCCGCCTTCTGGCCCGGTCCGCTGACCTTGGTGGTGCCGCGAAAAGAACGCTGCGAACTATCGCTTTTGGTCAGCGCCGGTCTCGACACGGTGGCGATGCGCGCGCCATCGCATCCCGCCGCGCAACATCTGCTGATCGAATCCCAACTCGCCATCGCCGCACCCAGCGCAAACCCGTCCGGCCGTCTCAGCGCCACCACGGCGAAAGACGTGGCCGATGCGCTCGGCAACGAAGTCGATCTCATCCTCGATGCCGGCCCCTGCTCCGTCGGTATCGAATCCACAGTGGTCGGCTTCAACGGCGAAACCGCTGTGCTGCTGCGCCCCGGCGCGATCGCGCGCAGCGAACTCGAACCCATCGCCGGCGCGTTGCAATCGCCGAAGCAGGGCCACATCTCATCTCCCGGCCAACTCGAAAGCCATTACGCGCCCAACGCGAAGATGCGGCTCTATGCCCGCCAACCGAAAAAAGGCGAAGCCTTCCTCGCCTTCGGTCCCGATGCGCCATCCGCCGAGCATTCGCTGAACCTGAGCCCCCGCGGCGACACGCGCGAAGCCGCCGCCAATCTTTTCGCGATGTTGAGAAAACTCGACACGATCAACGCCGAAACCATCGCCGTCATGCCCATCCCCGACGAAGGTCTGGGCGAAGCCATCAACGACCGCCTACGCCGCGCCGCAGCGCCGCGCTGAAGAAAATCGGTTCCGAGCTATCGAACGCCCCAAAACCGCCCTTACATTGGAGCCATGGAAAACGCGCTCACATCGCCGGGAGGAAATGGACCGGGGGATACCCCCACCCCACCCCCTATTTCAAAAAACGCGAAAACAACCTCCGGGCGTTTTCTGAGCATTTCCAGTTGGTTACGGAATCGAGGGGCTTCGTGACCCTGCCCGCAACCGTCGCTGACCGCCTCAAATCCGCTCTCGGCCCCAAGGGTTTCAGCGAAGACCCCGCCGAAATCGCGCCGCATCTCGAAGAATGGCGCGGCAAATATCACGGCCAAACCTCGCTGCTGCTGAAGCCCGCGACGACGGCCGAAGTCTCGGCGGCCCTCGCCATCTGCAACGAAACCGGCACGCCCATCGTCCCCCAGGGCGGCAATACCGGTCTCGTCGGCGGACAGATTCCCTTCCATGGCGAAGTGCTGTTGAGCCTTTCCCGCATGAACCGCATCCGCCAAGTCGATGCAGAAGGCATGAACCTCATCGCGGAAGCGGGAACCGTTCTCGATACCGTTCACAAGGCGGCAGACGACGTTAAACGCCTCTTCCCCTTGAGCCTCGCCTCCGAAGGCTCTTGCACCATCGGCGGAAATCTCTCCACCAACGCAGGCGGTGTGGATGTGCTGCGTTACGGTACGGCGCGCGAACTGGTTCTGGGATTGGAGGTCGTCCTCGCTGATGGCCGTGTGCTCGACATGCTGCGCACATTGCGCAAGGACAACACGGGCTACGATCTTAAACAGCTTTTCATCGGCGCAGAAGGCACACTCGGCATCATCACCGCCGCCGCACTGAAACTGTTCGCCAAGCCCGCCGAACGCGTCACCGCCTTTGCGGCGGTTCCGGGCCCCGCAGCAGCTGTGACCTTGCTCTCGCGCCTGCAGGAACAAACCGGCGGCTTGATCTCAGCCTTCGAAATCATGCCCCGCATCGGCCTTGATTTCGTCCTCGCTCACATCCCGCAAACAACCGATCCGCTCAACGCTCCATCGCCATGGTACGTGTTGATCGAAGCCACCAGCGGCGCACATTTCGGATTGCGCGATGCCTTCGAGCGCGCGCTGGCGTCCGACGCGAACCTTGTCACCGACGCCGTAATTGCGGAAAGCGAATCCCAACGCGCCCAACTCTGGCGCCTGCGTGAAAGCATGTCCGAAGCGCAGAAACCCGAAGGCGGTTCGATCAAGCACGACGTCTCGGTGCCCATCGCCCGCATTCCCGAATTTCTCGATGTGGCATCAAGCGCGGTTCAAAAGCTGATTCCCGGCGCGCGGCCTGTCCCCTTCGGCCACATCGGAGACGGCAACATCCATTTCAACATCTCCGTTCCGAAAGGTGCGGACAACGCGGCCTTCCTCGCGCGATGGGAAGACATCTCCCACACCGTGCACGACGTCGTGCATCGCTTCGGCGGCTCCATCAGCGCCGAACACGGATTGGGTGTGATGAAACACAACGAAATCGCACGCTACAAAAGTACGGCCGAACTCGACGTGATGCGTGCGCTCAAACGCACGCTCGATCCGAATAACATTCTCAATCCGGGAAAACTGCTGCCCGATCAGGCAGCTTTGAGTGCGGGCGGCGGCGGCGAAGGCATCGGCACGCGATCGGTGTGACGCTTTGCGTTGGAAAGCGCGCTCAACGCCGCAGTCGCAACCGTCGCCAGATACGGCAAGGTCTGAACGCTCAGCATGGTCATCCAAAGCATCGCCGCCGGATCTTCAAGTCCGCTGTTAACGAACACCATCGCGAGCAATGCGAGCAGACCAAGTGCCAGCAACGTCGCTTCCTGCCAAACCAGCTTCAATGCTTCGCGGATCGAAGCCTGATCTTCGCATTTCGGCGTCCGCAGGAACGGCTTCTTCGACGTGAACAATCCCGCGAGCACAGCCTTGCCGACAGTATGCGTGAGCGAAAGCCCCGCAACCGACGCAATGAACGCGCCCCAAACACCGGAGCGAACCTTCTGCGGATAGAGCAGCAAGGTCTTCAGCGTCTTGGCGAGGAACAACGCGAGTGCGGAGGCCGAAAGTGCAGACATCGGCACATCGAAGTAACGCGGCGCCACCGTCATCAGCACGGTCCAGAACAGCGCCGCGAACGTGACAATCATTCCAAGCCCGTCCGAAACCCACGGCAGCCAGCCGGAGAGAAACTGATAACGCTGCGCCCAAGAGAGCTTCTTGCCACCCAGGAATATCGGCCCGGCGTGACGCTTCATGATCTGCATCGCGCCGTACACCCAGCGATAACGCTGGGACATGAACGCCGCGAGCGTATCGGGAATGAGCCCTTTGCCCATGCTCTCGCTAATATAAGCCGCGCTGTAACCCGCCTCGAACAGCTTGAGCCCAAGCTCGGTGTCTTCGGTAATCGACCACGTGCTCCAGCCGTGCACTTCTTCCAGCGCATCCTTGCGCACAATCGTCATGGTGCCGTGCTGGATAATGGCGTCGTGCTCGTTGCGCTCGACCATGCCGATCTGGAAGAAGCCGCGATATTCCTCGAACGCCATCGACTTGAAGATGCTTTCGTCGCCATCGCGATAGTCTTGCGGCCCCTGGACGAGTGCCACCTTGGGCGAGGCGAAGTAAGGCAATACCCGGCGCAGCCACGACGGATCGACTTGATAATCGCTATCGATCACGGCCACGTATTGCGCGGTCGGATCGGTTTTCTCGAGCGCGATGTTCAGCGCACCGGCCTTGAAGCCCTTCACATTGTCGAAATGGAAGAAGCGGAACTTGTCGCCAAGAAGCCTGCAATGCGCCTCGACCGGCTTCCAGACTGCCGGATCCGGCGTGTTGTTGTCCAGCAGAATGACTTCGTAATTCTCGTAATCGATCCGCGCCAACGCATTCAGCGTGTCGATCACCATGTCTGCCGGTTCGTTGTAGCAAGGCACATGGATAGAAACCCGCGGCGGCGTCACCGGAATGGCGGCCAGCACGCGCCGTCGCTCCACCCGCCACAAGCTCGACGCAAGCTCCACGCCTTCCGTCAGGATCACGGTCGAAGCCAGCAACACCAACGGCGTCATCGCCGCGATCATCGCGATGTCGGCGGGCTCGATATATTCCAGGGTCGATGCGTCTATCAGCATCAAAAGCCCGGTGGTCACGACTGCCACCAGGCCGCCCATCACGATATAACCGGGCTGACGCACACGCGGCATCCGTCCAAGGATCAGCAGACCGAGGATCAGCGTGATCGCCGCCGCCAGCGCCGCATAAGTGCGCCATTCGGGGAATGTACGCAGCATGCCCATGAAGGGGAATTTCGGCGTGCCATCAGCGTCGAACAGACCCCAATAGGCACCCACCGCGCCTTCGTTACCGCCCTTCCAAGGCTGGTCATAGGCTTCGATCAGGTAGTAGTCCCAGCCCTTTTCCATCGCCAACTTGACGAAGGCACGAATGAAATAGGCCTCGTTGGCGAGCGAGGCTTCCGCCTGCTTCTTGGTGCGACCTTCGGAAGGCCAGCCGGCTTCGCCGATGGTGATCGGCTTGTCCGGGAATTCGTCGGCCACGTGCTGATAGGCGCGGCCAAGGAACGGCAGCGAGTCACGCGCCGAGATTCCTTCCCAATAAGGCAGCAAGTGGATGAAGATGATGTCGACGTTCTCACCCAGTTCCGGGTTCAACAGCCATGTGGACCACGGTTCCGCCGTCGTCACCTTGATGCGATAGGGCAATGCAGCGCGGATACGCTTCAAATAGCCGTTCATCTGATCGACGGTGACGTCGCCACGCAGGATCGCCTCGTTGCCGACGATGATGCGATCTACCGTGCGCCGGTTGGCAAGCGCCACTTTGATGCCGGTCTCGATCTCTTTTTCATTCATCTCCAGATCGGAGCTGATCCAGAGGCCCACCGAGACTGTCAGCCCATGACGGCGTGCAATTTCGGGAACGCGGTCCAGCCCGTTGGAAACAGTGTAGGTGCGGATGCGACCGGTAAGCTGCGAGAGCTGAGCCATGTCCCGATCGATATGCTCGGGACTGACCCACTCATGGTCCTTCTCATTGAAGAGATGGCTCGGGCTATAGGAAAGCCCGCGCACCTGCCCATCCCAATCCGGCGCAATTACCGCGTAGTCGCGGCTTGCCCAGTACATTGCGCTCGCCGCCACCACGAACAAAAGCGCGATGGCGATGCGGAGACGTCCGCCGGACAGAAAGGATGGCCAATGACGCGCCATGGCTATTCGTCTTGAGCTCCGCTACCGCCGGGGCTCTGATCCTTGTCATCCTTCTGCTCCGCCGGAGCAGGTGTCACAGTGAGGACTTCGAGATCGAAAACGAGCGTTTGATTGGGCGGGATGTCGCCCGAACCGCGTTCGCCATAAGCAAGGTTGGATGGCACCACGAGCTGCCAACGATCGCCCTCGCGCATCAACTCCAGAGCCTCGGTCCAGCCGGGGATCAATTGGTTGACCGTGAATTGCGCCGGGAAGCCGGGTTCGGTGGCGTCGAAGACCTTTCCATTGATGAGCTGGCCTTTGTAGTAGCAGCTCACAGTGTCTCGCGGGCCGGGCCGTTTGCCGTAGCCGCTCTTGATGATTTTGTACTGGAGTCCGCTCGGCCTGGTGACCACGCCGGGCTGCCGAGCGTTCTTGGCCAAGAAGGCCTGATTGGCCGAGATGCTGAGATCAGGGTCCTGAGCCAGAGCCGGGCCGCCCAAAGCAACGAAAAGTCCCAGCCCCGCCAAAAGGGCGGCCAAGCGGATCATGCATCCAACTCCTTGAAAACCCGGCCGTTGGACCCGGCCAGGGCAACCCCACGAGCAGCCGCCGGGACGCACTCCCGCCGGTCAAATCATTTAGCCCCAACGCCCATATCACATCTCAATTCCGTGGCGAATTGTGGGCGAAGTCGCGGCGGTTCATTGCCCCCCGAAAAATGGCCTTTTAGGCTGCCGTTCAGCGCAAACAGGAGGAACAAATGTACAGACCCTTCGACCTGACAGGTAAGGTCGCCTTGGTTACCGGTGGCAACGGCGGAATCGGCCTGGGAATGGCCGAGGCCTTGGCTCAAGCCGGGGCGGATCTCGTGATTTGGGGAACCAACGAGGAGAAAAATACCGCCGCCGGGAAGGTGCTCGCCCGCTACGGCAAACGAGTGGCCTCCCGGAAGGTAAATGTAGCCAACGAGGCCGAAGTCGTAGAGGGCATGGAGGCTGCCATCTCCCTCATGGGCCGAATCGACTGTGTGATCGCCAATGCCGGCATAGGCGGCGCATCCCCCCTGCCCGAGCTGACAACCGAGATTTTCCACAAAGTCCACGCCGTCAACGAAGACGGCGTGTTCTGGACTTTTCGCGAAGCCAGCAAACACATGATCGCCCGCGCGAAAGACGGCGATGCTGGAGGTTCGCTCGTCGCCATCGCAAGCACGGCCGGACTGGAAGGCGCAGCCCGCAATGCTGCTTATGGTGCTTCCAAGGGCGCGGTTTTGTCGATGGTTCGGGCAATCGCCGTCGAATTGGCGCGTTATGGCATCCGCGCGAATTCCATTGCTCCGGGATGGATCGCCACCGATATGACTCAGCGCGCGCAGGACGATGACAAATTCAACGACCGCGTGATTGGCCGCGTGCCCATGCGGAGATGGGGAGAGCCTGAAGATTTCGGTGGGATCGCAGTCTATCTGGCTTCGGACGCTTCGAAATTCCACACGGGCGATACGTTTGTGATCGATGGCGGCTACATCGTCTTCTGACCAAACAAAAAAGGGACACGCGTTTCCGCGCATCCCATTAGATGGCTGCATTCTAGATTGAAAGAAACAGACTGGCAAGACAGGAAATTCGGTAATAGATGGGGACCCCTTCCCACCTGAACAAAAGGGGTTTCCATGATTTCCTGCGGACTTGATTTCGGCACTTCAAACTCGGCAATAGGACTCGCGCGCGGAGGAAGCGTCGCCCTTGCCCCGGTCGAAGGTGACTCCACGCTGATTCCGAGTGCCATCTTCTTCGACTACGAACATCGCGGGCGAGTCCGGTTCGGGGCGTCAGCAATCGACACCTATATCGGCCAGACTGAAGGCCGCTTGATGCGGGCATTGAAGACCATCCTCGGCTCGCCCTTGATAGACGAAAAAACCGTCCTCGCCGGCAAGGCCGTACCTCTAACCGAGGTCATCGAAATCTTCGTGCGGCACCTGAAGGAGAAAGCTGAACACTTTGCTGGCGAAAAGATTTCGACCGTCGTGCATGGTCGTCCGGTACGCTTCGTGGACGGTGACGATCAGGCTGACGCGAAAGCTCAAGCTACGCTGGAACGGATTGCCAAGAACGTTGGCTATCGTGACGTTTCGTTTGTCTATGAACCGATCGCCGCTGCATTTCACTATGAAGAAACTATAACGCGTGAAGAACTCGTTCTCGTGGCCGACATTGGGGGCGGCACATCCGATTTTTCCGTCGTTCGCCTCGGACCGGACCGCAGCATTTTGCCCGACCGCACACGGGATATTCTCGCCAATGCCGGTACGCGAATTGGAGGCACCGATTTCGATACCCGGCTTAGTCTGGCGGCAGTGATGCCATTGCTTGGTCTCGGCACATTGCTTGTTGAGAAAAACCTGCCGATGCCGGCATCCATCTACTTCGATCTGGCAACATGGGCCACCATCAATTTTACTTATAGCTTCAAGGTCGAGAACGAGGTGCGAGAACTCCTTGCCAAATCCAAAGAGCCCAAGAAAACATCGCGACTATTAAAGACGATTCAGCAGAGACTGGGACACCGCATCGCGTTTGCTGTGGAAGATATAAAAATGGCGCTTTCTCAAAGCGAACGCGCCAAACTGGCATTGGAATTCATCGAAGCGGGGCTAGAAAGCGAAATCGCCCGCCAAGACTTCGAACGCGCAATTGCCGAGAAAACGAAGCGGCTTCGGGAAACCACGCAAGGCTGCATCGCCGACGCGGGCGTCTCCGCCACCGATATTCAGACAATATTTTTCACTGGAGGTTCCAGCCGCGTGCCAGCTGTCCGTCAGGCTATCGCTAATGTGGTCCCCGGGGCGATTGCGGCGGAAGGATCGGACTTTCTTTCTGTCGTCCGCGGACTTACGCAGGAGGCTGCACGCCGTTACGGGTCCTAGCTTGCGGCTTGAAGCGCTTTTTGAACCTCTGCCTTGCAAGTGTCGGGATCGTTCTTATCGATCGCTGCTTTGGCTGCATTCATATGTGGAAGTGCTGCAGCCTTTTTGTCAGCATCGATGACGGTCTGCAACTTGAGTTCTGCATTCGTAATCTGATCGTCACAGCTCATATTGGCCGGCGCTGGTGGCGTCTCTTCTGGCCCGGTGGTGAATGAGGGTTGGGCCGAGGCGGACACATTCCCAAAAGCAACGATCGTTATTATAAGTGCAAATATGGGTTTCATGGCCGAACTCTTAAGACTTTCCACAACCAAGACGTAAGAGATTATGATAGAGATGCATCGTTAAACTATAAACTGGAATTTTAGGCCCCCTCATGCCTGTAATAGACAACAAAGCCTTAGACCGGTTCGAACTGGCGGAAGATGGCCACCTCGCGCTGGCCACGTATCGCAGGCACACACATTCGGTCTCAATCCCCCACGTCGAGGCGGACCCTGCCTTGCGCGGCAAGGGAACATCGGGGCGATTGATGCAAGGCATTGTGGAAATGGCGCGGAAGGAAGGTTTTTCGATCACACCCTCCTGCCCGTTCGCCAAACACTGGTTCGAAACTCATCCGGAAGCGGCGGACGTTCTCGGCTGAGCCTAAAATGAATACGGCCGCTTCTGAAACAGAGCGTTTCCGTTGCCTTGTGTCACGCGATAGATTTCCAGACACTTTGGATCAGAGAGGTCATCGCAAGATAAGTTGACCAGCATCGAATAGGTCTGATCGCCTGAGGCGGCGGCACATTCAACGCGACCGCTCGTGTCTTTCTTGCCCTCCTCTGTTCCTGAAAGCTCCGAATTGAACGGCACAACTCCATAGTCGCGCACGCGCGCAAGTGCCGTTCCGCAGGTGCCGCTAGGCGAAGGCGCAGCGCTCGCAGATTGGGTGTCGTTGCCTGAAGTGACCTTGGATGCCATCCCTCCCCTTTGCAGGGCGAAGTATCCACCGACGATGGCGATCAACACTACGAAGGCGACGACTGCCAACCAGAACGGTTTTGCACCGAATAACTTCTTGTCGCTGTCTTCACTCATGGCATTCTCCTTCAAGAGTTCGGCTACTGCATCAGACGAGCTTTGCGCGATCCCCAGCGATAACGACGTCCGTAGCGCCGGTTCTCTCCACTGGTGACGGATACGATTTCGCTCAACGGGTTGTCGCGTATGTCTGCTTCGGGGCGAGAAACGAACAGTTCAGCGTGGTATAGACCTTCCGTTTCCTTACCCTGCGGATCAAGCCCTCTGGCCGATACCGCATTCAACGTCGCCTCCAATTCGGTCTCTGAATGGAAGCGCCTCTGAACGAAGGTCACACCACCAAGCTTTTCCGTTACAAGCCCATGCTGAGCCAGTTCTTGCTCGATGGAATCATACGGAAACATCCGGAGCACAAAACTCGCCACCCATGGCGAGCGGCCAGTCTTCTGCATCGAGAATATCCTGCGGAACGTCTTTTCCGTTACATAACCGACGCAACCAGTGGACACGATGATATCCAGATCGCTCAACGCCGAGCGTTGCTCGGTGGGAACCCCATCAGTTTCTAGATTGGCCGCAACACCATCTTCGATCAGTCCGACAGACTTCGCGTAATCGATGGCGGCCGCCGATATATCGAGGCCGACGAAACTTGCATTCACCTGTTCCGGCCATGAGCCGAAATAATTTGTATCGAGCTTCAAAAGCCGATCGGTCGGCAATCCATGCATGGAAGCGTGATTATAACGATGGGCCATGCGCTGCATATCGAGCGGGAAGCGCACCAGAGCAGCGTTTATGCCGTAGGAACAACCTATATCCAGAACCTTAACGCGACGACCGCTCATACGTGCACGGCGAGCGATAAGCGTGCGCAAAATGCCCTTGGCCAGGTCGGGGATCACATAGTCCAATCCCCCTAGTACCCTCAAATATTCTCGCGGATCCGGCATCTCGTAGATGCGATCGAAGTTTGCTTTTCCCCGATTGAGATCCTCAAAACGGCGATCATCCGTCTGTGCAGTTGTGGCAGCAGTCACCATCCCTCTCTCTCCGCTCGCGCGCGGCAAAATTCTCCAGAAAAATAGATGGTTGGTCCTAACCCCATGGGAATGACATTGCAACTTTTTTTGACCGCGATCGCAGTCAAATAGGGATAAAGGCCGATATTCTCGTTATCACGGCGTTATTTGGCAGAAACACTTTGCCACAATCGATTTGCAGCTTGCTCCGGCGTGAGCTGATTTTTGGCGCGACTCACACTCAGATTTGCTTGTTGCATCTGCCGAGTGGAAATTCGCCCGATGAGCGGTTCCAGCGCATGGCGGAACCTTTGATCTCGGGAGCGCTGCGGCGATACGAGCAATATTGCGTCATAAGGTGGAAGTGATTGCTTCGGATCGCCGAGGATCACGAGGTCGTATTGCGCAATCTGGCCATCGCTCGTGTAACCGACAATGACGTCCACAGCTCCATCGGCAACGGCCTTGTACATGAAAGTCGACTGCATTTCGCGGCGATCGTGGAAAGTGAGCCCATACGCCTTGCGTACGGCGCTCCATTCGGGACGAGCGAAGAATTCGTAGTCTCCGGCAATCGAGAGCTTCGCAGCGTAAGGGGCGAGATCGGCTATGGTATGAATGTTAAGCCGCGCGGCTTGGTCGCGACGCATCACCAAGGCATAGGCATTGTCGAAGCCGAGAGGTCCTGCCAACGTGATGCCGCGCGTGCGGTGCAACCAGTCACCAACTTCCGAAAGCACTTTCGAGTGCGAGGGGACATCGGTACGATGCATGAAATTCGCCCAGATCGTTCCTGAATAGTCCACATAGGCATCGATCTCGCCTGCCGCCAATGCATCGAAAATCACTGTCGACCCAAGGCCTACCCGATGGGTGGCGTGCATCCCCTCATCTTCCAGTCGTTTGTCGATAAGTGCAGCCAGAATGTATTGTTCTACGAAAGCCTTGCCGCCAATCACATATTGCGTGGCGCTTGATGTTCGCCCTGCAAAGAGGCTCGCAAGCAGCACTGCCGCGAGACCAATGGCTCCGAAAAGCTTCAGGCCAATGCTACGTCTTTCGAAACCCCGCTCGATCAACGCCAGCAATTGATCCACCACCAGCGCCAGGATGACAGCCGCGACGCAACCGAAAACGACAAATATCCAGTTCTGAGTCTGGAGGCCGGTGAAGATGTAATTGCCCAGACTTGTCTGACCGATAGGTGTCGAAAGCGTCGCGGTGCCTATGACCCAAACGGCAGATGTTCGGATGCCTGCCATGATGACCGGCATGGCGAGCGGAAGCTCAATCTTCAACAACCGCTGCCGCGGCGTCATACCGACGCCGCGCGCGGCTTCTTTCACTGCTTCGTCGACGCCCAGAATGCCCGTGACGGTGTTCCTGAGGATCGGAAGAATGCTGTAAAGCGCCAATGCAAGAAGCGACGGCAGGAAGCCAAGCGCACTGAACGTTATCCCGAACAACCTGTCCGTCACCGCCGAAAGGGCGAGCAACAGAGGATAAAACAACGCCAGCAGGGCCAGACCGGGAATGGTCTGGATCAACCCAGCCACGGTGAGAAACAGCCAACGAAGGCGTGGCGACCACACTCCGATGATCGCAAGCGACAGTCCGATGACCAGCCCTATGGCAAGTGCCGTTACACTTAGCAGCACATGCTGTCCGAGATAGTCCGGTAAAACCGCCAAGGCGCTCTGGATTTGTGCGTCCATCAACGTCGCGCCTCGGCTAGCCGCTCGACCTCGCTCGCCTGCCGGCGCGGTACATCGATCAACTCGCGTACGTATTCGTTCTTGGGATCGTTGAGGAGATCGCGCGGGGTCCCCACCTCCACAATCTCCCCTTCCCTCATCACCGCAATCCGGTCGGCGAGAAGCACGGCTTCCAGCATGTCATGAGTTATCATCACCGTGGTCAGAGCGAGGGATTGGTGAACGGCACGATATTCTCGCGCCAGCGAGTCCCGGGTTATTGGATCCAAGGCACCGAACGGCTCGTCCATCAGCACAATATTCGGGCGAGCGGCGAGCGCACGCGCCACCCCTACACGCTGGCGCTGTCCGCCCGAGAGGGTAGACGGCATCCGGCCGCGGGCCTCCCGTGGCAACTGCACGAGGTCCAACAATTCGTCGATGCGTTTCTCGATGTCGCTCTTTTGCCAACCCACGAGGCGCGGGGTTACTGCGATATTCTCTGCCACCGTCAGATGGGGAAAGAGGCCAATGCCCTGGAAGACATATCCAATGCGGCGGCGGAGCTGGAACGGATTCAGCGTCTGAACATCTTGCCCCTGGACTTCGATCGAACCTGCGCTTGGATCGACCAGGCGATTGATTGTTTTCAGAAGCGTCGTCTTGCCGGAACCGGACGTTCCGACAACGGCAAGAAATTCTCCCGCCGGGATTTCGAGCGAGACCTCGCGCACGGCGAACGTCCGCCCGCCGTCATACGTCTTGTCTACATTCCGGAAGGCTATTGCGACGGAATCTGCAGCCATCTCCCCGCATTGTTGACTCGGTTCAATGGTGGTTACGCGCTCCGGCTTCGCGCATCAAGGAAAACCGGCTGGGCGATGCCGCTTAGGCCATAGCTTTTCCTCCCTGTTTTCAGCGGCTTAACGTCCTTGAGAAATTCTTGATACCGGCTTGAGGACTTATCCGCACCTCGCTCGCCAACTCCTCAACCGGAGTGAGCAAACGGAGGCGAGCATGAAGGGCAAGATACTGGGTTTCGATGTAACGGCCGCGAACGGCGTGATCACCGGCGAGGACGGCAAGCGATACAAGTTCGGTTCTGCGGAATGGAAGGCGCCGCGGCAACCGAAGCCGGGGGAGGACGTGGACTATGAAATCTCTCCGGATGGGACGGCGTCCGAGATTTATCCGCTGAAGGCGTCGGCCGGGCTGGACCTGGGCGATATGGGCGCCCGGATGAAGGATGCGCTCGGCGGGGGCAATGTCGATCTGGGAGACGTTGGGGCGAAGGCGAAGCAGATGTTCGCCTCCGGCTCCAGTTCTCCGGCCGGAGAGCGGGCGATGACGCTGCTGACCACGCGGCTGCCGGTGTCGGTTTCGATCCTGATTCTCGTTGTTTCGCTGTTCTTCACGTTCCTTAGCTGGTCGAGCACGCAGATGCCGTTCCTGCCGAGCGTCAGCAGCGGCGGGCATTCGGTCATCGGGATCGGCGACTTTGCAGGTGAGGCAGGCACGGTGGTCAGCACCATCGACAAACAGGCGAAGTCCGAGATCGAGTCCACGCAGCAGACGATCAACAGCTACCGGACCTCGCCGTTCTTCGCCAATTCCGACACGAGCCACATGCAGGCGCAGATCGGGAAGAACCAGGACCTGCGCGGAGAAGCCACGATAGCCGAGCTTCTGGTCGATCTTCTCTACGTTCTTTATCTCATCCCGATCGGGGCTGCGTTTGTACTGCTGCGCGAATGGCAGGGACGGCCGATGGCGCTGGCAAGCCTCGCGGTCGGTGGGCTTTGTGTGTTCGGTTTCCTGCTCGCTTATGCAACCAAGATCGCCGTAACCGGACTGATCGTGGACTCGATGGGTGGGTTCATCAACGAGATGGCAGAGGCTACAGTCGCGAAGTTCGGTGCGCGCACGGCGTTTGGCACCTGGGCCATTCTGATCCTGGGCGTGGTCTTGATCCTCAACACATTTGGAATCGTTCGCCTGTCGGGCCAGCAACGGCAGTTGCAACGGGCGTAGGCGGTCGATAGCGCGGCGTTGACAACCCCAGCCAGCGCCGCGCTTCTTTCTTCACCGCGTTATCTGCCAGGCGATTGTTTCACCGTCGAAGCTGGTTTGCAGTTTCATATCGCGATCATGCGCAGCGAGCGCTCCTTCCCACAGTGCGTTCCATGAGCGGAAGGCGGAGGCACGATCCGGAAGATCGATGCCCTGCATCAACTTCCATCCATTTTGGGCGATGGAAGAATTCTTGATCTCCACTGTTTCGCCTTGAGCGGCCGCCAGGGCTGCGAGGTATGTCGCGAAGTCATCGGCGCCGATCAAGCGGGACGTTTCTTCATAGAATTGCAGGCCGATCAGTCTGGCGGTGCGGGAGACGAGTGCGGTGGCTTCGTCCACACCGAATAGGTCCTGCATCGTGGGGAGCAGGGAACGCACATATTCCATGGCGTAGGAGCGTTCGACTTTGAGGAGGCGCTCCTCCGGCCAATTGGCGCTGTCGAGCTTGGGCATATTCGCAGGGTCGTAACGCGGGGGCGTTTCGTCGGTGAAGCGGACGCGTTCTTCGGGCGCGATCTCCCGGCCGTAGTCGAAGTAATAACCTTCGAGGCCCGCATCACCTTCGACGGTTTGTCCGGTGCAGACGAAGCCCAGGCGCGGGTTGCCCAGCGAGACGCCGTTGTGACCGTGCCAGCCGTGGAGCATTGCTTCGTTCACTTCGCGCGGGACGGCGCAGATGGCTGTGCCTTGCCAGATCCAGCGTGGGGGCGGGTAGCGGACCCAGGCTTTGCGATCGGACTCGGCGAAATATTCCGTCTTCACGCCGCCGAGAGCGTTGGAGAAATAGTGATACTGCGCGCAGGCCACCGCATCGGGCAGTTTGTCGAGGCCAAGCTTTTTCAAACCCGGCAGGAATTTTTCGAGGTGCTGGCGGCGGAAATGGGCGAAGACGAAGCGCCGGGCATCTTCCGCGCCCTTGCGGGATACAAGCGTGAGGACCAGGCCGGTCATCAGGGCGTTGTAGAGCTTGGCGACGGCTTTGTAGCCGTTAACCGGGTTATTCATCTTGTCCCTTCCCTGCCGCCTGGCGCGGTTTGGTGTTACACTACTGTGGCTGGTCGCAGGGAGACTAGACATGCACGGGGATGTTTCGCGCAGGCGGGCTTTGGCCTTGGGCGCTTCGTCGTTTGCGCTTGCGCCATCTCTTGCGCACGCCATGACGGGAACGCTCATCAACACGCCGCCGCCGGAACTGGTGGACGGTTTCACCGACATGA
The DNA here is from genome assembly GCA_035543495.1 of Rhizomicrobium sp. Lineage (GTDB taxonomy): Bacteria > Pseudomonadota > Alphaproteobacteria > Micropepsales > Micropepsaceae > Rhizomicrobium. The sequence goes on from DATKJT010000019.1 coordinate 18,921, forward strand.
CGGATCGGCTGCTGCTCGACACCACCATCGACGGCAAAGGGCCGTTCCGGTTTGTGGTGGATACGGGCGCCGATGTGTCGGTGATCGCATCGGACGTGGCGCTGAATCTCGGACTGCTGCCGCGCAACGATATTGTGGTGCAGGGGATCGTGCGTGCCCTGCCCGCGCCGACCGTGCACCTGCCGAACCTCTCGTTCGGCACGATCGTGATGGAGAATGTGGCCGCGCCGGTTCTGCCGCGCAAATGGCTGGGGGCGGACGGTTATCTCGGGCTCGACGTTCTGGACGGGCGGTTGGTGACGTTCGATTTCCAGAACGCAAAGCTGACCGTACAACATGCCGACATGCCGACGGAATGGACGCATTTCAACGACATTGTCGTTCGGGTGAACGGATCGAACGGCCGTTTGAAAGCGGTTGATTGCGCGGTGAACGGTGTCGAGGCCGTCGCATTCATCGATTCCGGGGCGCAGCTTTCGATCTGCAACACGCGGCTTTATTCGGATCTGCAGAAGGCGGGCACCTTTGCCATGGACGGCGCGACCATTCCGCTGATGGGTGCGACGGGGGGCACGACGCTGGGACGATTGGTGCAGGTCGAGAAAATCCAGCTGGGCAATCTGCTGCTCTCCAAGACGCGGCTGGCGATTTCCGATCTCAACGTGTTCGACGTCTGGGGATTGGCGAACAAGCCCGCGCTGTTCATCGGCATGGATTTCCTGCAGCAAACCTCGATGTTCTCGATCGACTACCGGCACAAGGAATTGCGCTTCAAGCTGACCGATCTCATCTCGCAGAAATCCGCGCCGGATCGTTTCGCGAAAGCCTGAACCCGATTGGTCAAAAGGCGGATACACGCCTTCCCCTACCCGTTTCGGATTCGAAAAAGACCGTCCGCCTTTTGACCCCAGACTACAGCAGGCGAAGAAGCCGGCCGCCGTTACGCGTTGCTGCCTTCCGCACTTTTGCCTGACCTTGGGCTACGCGAACAGGATTGCCAGGCCCTGCCCCCACGGATGCACGCAAGCTTGCACCCTCATCCCTGTATTTTCCCGCGCTCTCCTTGGCCGCCTCCGGGGTTGGCCGGTTTTCCTGCGAATTTGACCTCTTTATTCCTTGGAGGGAGAATATAGAGTGATTTAGTACAGGCTTCAAGGCCTATATCAGATTTTTTTCTTTATTTTATTACAAAGGCTTGGCGGCCAAGACAGGTCTCACGCGGAGGCGCGGAGAGCGCGGCAAGCAAGAAAAAAGGCGGCGGATTGCTCCGCCGCCCGTCAGGAGAGTCCGCTTAGACTTTCGCTTATCCGCCCAGACCGATGCTGAGAGAGCCGAAGGGGCCGCTGAATCCGCGTGTGTCTTTCTCGGAGGTCGAAAGACCGCCGTCGATTGCGCCGAAGAAGAAGTCTGCCCGATACCCCAGACTGATCTTGCCGTTCGGCAAACGCCAGGAAAGTCCGGCGAAGCCGCCCAGATTGGGAACGACCACTGTGCGGTCGCGCGAGGGAGCGCTGGTTAGATGCGACAGAACCGAGTTGGCGCCACTGCCGTAGTAACGCGCATCCTGCGTGTGCAAGGCGATGTGAGCCTTTTGCCGGCCGAACAGCACACTCGCATTGACGCCCCAATCGAACGAGAAGCCATCGTTCAGCGAACCGGCAAGCGGGGTTGCGCCATCCCAGGAAACAGCAGGACCGAAGCCGGTGTAGCTGCGCGCCATGAGCGCATCGGCTTTGTGAACGATCTTGCCGGTGCTGTATTTGGCGGGCGCTGTGGAAAACGCCGTCATCGACGCTTCCGCCCGTTCGGTCAATTGCGCCATGCGCACGCCGAAATGAATCGTGGACTTGCCATCATGGAACGCGCCCAACCCCACATCCCTGCCGACATTGAAATCGAGAATGGTATGCGCAGACCGGGACTGTTCTTTCGCGTTGAGGAATGCGTAGGTGGTGAGGGCGTATTTCCCGTATCCCCTATCTTCCGTTTTGTATGTCTGGTCGTGGAAATGCTTGGGACCGCGTTGAGCGCGGCCATACCGCAGCGATGCGCCGAACATCCAGTCCGATCCATGAGGCTGGATCTGAAGCGCCGCGTCGTAGTCATAGCCAATCGCCGGCGGTTTGCCGAACGGTTCCGGCGACGGATTGGAAATCGGATCGGTCAGGTTTGGCGGAACCCACTGCGTGGCTTCCCGACTGATCTGATCGAACGCGCCGCCCAATTCGATCCACACCGTGGGATGGTCGGAGTCTCCCGCCTTCGCACCGGACGCGGCGACCAGCAGGCCCAGTGCGGACGCAGTGCCGAGGAGTTGCAGACGAATGCCGGTGCGCGTGGAGCTGAGTTCGCTCATTGTTGTGTTCCCCCCGTGAAGATGTTGGTGATGTCGCTCACCTCCCCCTTGTGGGGAGGTCGAAAAACGCAAGCGGAGCGCCGCGTTTTTCGGGTGGGGGGCCGATCATCGTGACGGGCACCGCCCCCCGCCCGAAAAATGCATTCCGCATTTTCCGACCTCCCCACAAGGGGGAGGTAAGAGTTGATTTCCGTTGTCTTCCTCATCGTGCTCACCAGTTCTTCGTTACGCGGATACCGATCAGGCGGGGATCGGTGACGAACACGTTGGTTGTCAGCGCCGTATCGTCGGAATTCAGGAAGGCGCCGGTGATTGCGGTCGTGTTGAAGATGTTCTTGGCATAGGCCATTGCCTGCCAGCCGTCCTGATTTGTCAGGATGAAGGTCAGGTTGACATTGGTATAACCGCGCAGGCGGTCATACGGATTGTCGTTGAAAACGCGCGCCCAGGAATAATCCTGCCAGTAATAATCCGCGCGGATCGTTCCCACCCAGTCCGGCGTGATGGGCAATGAATACTGAGCGCCAAAAGATACGGTGAGCGGCGGCGCATTGGGCAATTGATTGCCGGACAGATCCTTGTCGAAACCTTCGCCATTGTTGGGCGCGGTCGCGGGATCGAAACCGCTTGGCGGAAAGCCGCTGAGCAGGCCGGTGTTCGTTTCCTGAACAATCGGATCGAGATGTTGAGCGTAGGCCGCCTGACAAGCGTTTCCCCAGAAAACGGACGACAGGTATTGGCCGCCGTTCCAATAAGGACCGAACGGTTCGGGGCTGATGTTCGCAGCTTCAACCAACTCGGCCACGACGTATTGCGGCAGGATGCAGTTCGAAGTCGCGAAAATCTGGGGCTTTACGACGAGCCAGTCGGTGTGGCCCGCCGTGCGGTCCATCAGGTCGATGGCTTTGGAGCCATCCGCAAGTCTGGAGTCTTCCCAGCCGCCGGAAAAATTGAACCGCAAGCCGGGGACCGGCTCGTAGGTGCCTTCGATTTCCGCGCCTTTGACCGTGGCGTCGAAATTCAGGTTGACGGACGTGCGGTCGACGATCTGGGAAATCTGGTAGCCCTTGTAATCGTAGTAGAACAGATCGCCATTGAGCGTGAACGCACCGTCGAGAAGCGTGTTCTTGGTGCCCAGTTCGAAGGCGTTGATGAATTCGGGCGCGAAGGCGATTGGATGCGTCGATGATTTGGGCGCCGTCACGTCCTGCGCTTCGATGAACACGTTTGGCGGCGGCGGATTGGCGCCGCCCGCCTTGTAACCGCGCGAATAAGAGCCATAGACCAGCGTTTGATCGGTGAAATCGAGTTTGGGTGTCCAGTTGACGACGGCACGGCCGGTGAATTCCTGCCATTCCTGATTGACGACGCCGGAAACGGGATAACCCCAGCCGTTGTTGAGGACTTCGCTGGGGATGTCCACGAAATGCTTCTGATCGTCGGTCCAGCGCAGGCCACCCGTAAGCTTCAGATCGTTGGTGAGTTGATAATAAGCTTCGCCGAATCCCGCATAGGAGGTCAGCGTGTACGGGTTGATGCTGCGGAAATAGTTGTGGCCCTGCCCGTCGAAGCCCGGCGTCAGCGGCGTGGGGTCAGTGTAAGGACAATTGAACACGCCGAAGGTCGCGCCGATCGGCGAGAGCACCTGCGATTGCGGACCGCCCTGGCAGGTTGCGTTCGCTGTGTATCCGAGACCGTTATACCGCGCCACCATCGTGATGAGGTTGAGGAAGACATAATAGTCTTCCAGCGTTTCGTAATGCAGATAGTTTCCGCCGGCGCTGAAATTAAACGGGCCGCTGAAGTTCGATGTGAGGCGCACTTCCTGACTGATCTGCCAGGAATGTTCCTGGCTCAGATCCTCGCCGACGAGGCGGTCCGAGCAACCCAGTTGCGGATCGCACATCAGTCCGCCGGGGGTATATTGATACCCGAGCGAGCCATCGCTCCAGCCATCGACGTTCGGCTGATCGGCCGAAGTGAAGAACAATCCGGGATTGGAATTGAAGCGATTAAAATCTTCGGTCGAAGACAGGAAGTCGTGATTGTAGCCTGTCTGCCAGGTTAGCTTCAACGTGGGCGCCAAATCGTAATCGGCGGTGAATTCCACGATGTCGTTCTTCGCCTTGTAGGCCGGTTTCAACGCGGAATCGATCACACGCAGGTTCATGGATTGCGTGGTGCCGACGTAAGGGTTCTGTCCCTGAATGAGACCGATCGCCTGCGCGGCATAAACGATGGGAAGGGCCGCGCCGTTGGGCACCTGATAGGACTGCGGAGAATAGAGCGAAGACGGCAGGCAGCCCTGGCTCAATGCGCCCCGCGCGCCGCCGCCCAGCGGGAGATCGGTGACGTAATCGCCTTGATCGATATGGTGCGTGACGCCATCGAAACCGGTTACGTCGAATGATTGATTGAAGGGACCAATCTGATTGGGACCGGGATCGGTGTTGCAGAGTTGTTTGGTCGAGCGTTCGCGGTCGTCGTCTTCCGAGAAATGCTCCCACACCAGATAGGCCTGAAGCTTTTCGATGGGCTTCATGCCGAGCGTGACGCGGCCCGACCACAGATCGCGGCCGTCGACACGATCTCCGGTTTCCTCGTTGTAGGTATAGCCCTGACGTTTCGTCCACTCGCCGGCGATGCGCAAGGCCAGCTGATCGTCGGTGATCGGCAGATTGACCATCGCTTCGAAACGCCGCGACTTGTAGCTGCCGATGTCGCCGGAGATCATGGCCTCGAACTGATCGGACGGTTTGGCCGAGACGAGGTTCACGACGCCGGCCGTTGCGTTGCGGCCATAGAGCGTGCCTTGCGGACCGCGCAACACTTCCACCTGGGCTACGTCGAAGAATTCCTGTTCGAAGAAATGATTGCGGATGAACGGCGTATCGTTGAACGCGATGGCGACGGCGGGATCGGTGGTGACCGAAACGGCTTGCGTGCCGATGCCGCGAATCTGGATGCTGTAGCCGGTGAAATTCGTTTTGGTGAAGGTGAGGTTCGGCACCTGTTTGACGAGATCGGGACCGCCGGCGGTTTGCGTGGCGGTGAGTTGCTCCTGGCTCATCGCGGTGATGGCGATGGGGACACTCTGCACGTCCGCGCCGCCGAGTTTGGACGAGGTGACCGTGACCGTTTCCACCGACGCGCGCGAGGGCATGGCCTGGGCGATCTGCATGGAGGGAATGTCGACGGCGGAGCGACGGTCGGGGACGACCGTGATCGTGCCATCCGGATGACGCAGGGTGACGAAGCCCGTGCCGGACAGGATGCGCGAAAGCGCCTCGCCCGAGGAGAAATTGCCGGTGGCGCCGTTGCTATGAATGCCGTGGATCGCAGTGTCGGACACGGTGAGCGAAAGGCCGGTCTGCGTCATGTAACGGTTGAGCGCGGTTTCCAGATCGCCGCCGGGGATACTGAAATCCTGCGCGAAGGCAGCGCCGCAGATGAGCGCGGCGGATGCGCCACCCAAGAAGATGGTTTTGAACTGGCGATTCATATTCCCCCCTGACGTGTTCAACGTGAGATCACGATATTCTGCCCGCGCGTTTCGACCTTGAGGCCGAAGACATCGCGCGCCGTGTTGACGAAGGCCGAAACGCTGGTGGCCGGGATCGCGCCGTTCATGGTGAGGCGCGCGACCGAGGCATCGGCGATGACGATCTTCTCGCGGTTGTAGCGGTTCAATTCGCGCGCCACATCCGACAGCGGCGTGTGCAGGAAGGTGAGCATGCCGCGGCGCCAGGAGAGTTCATCCGACAGCACACGTTCGGTCTTGCGCGTGACGGTGAGCGACGGCCCGCGCTTGACCAGCACATCGCCCGGCGTGAGCAGCGCGAGCTTGGCGCCGGTTTCGGATTCGAGCTGCGCGCGGCCTTCCACCAGCTTGATTTCGAGATGGCTCTCGTCGCGGTGCACGGAGAACTGCGTGCCGAGATCGACGATGCGCTGCTTGCCCACCTGCACGATCAGCGGACGTTGTGCATCGTGCACGATGTCGAAATAGGCCTCGCCTTTTTCCAGCGCGACAAAACGGTGGCCTGCGCTGAGCTCGGTGCGCAGAACGGTGTTGGTGTTGAGTTCGATGCGCGAGCCATCCGGCAGGCGAATGGTTTCGCTGCCGCCGACCTGGGTGGCATAGGCCTGCCATTTGGGATGCGGGGCGAGCAGCGTCGTGGCGGCGTAACCGGCAACGCCCAACACCACGGCGGCGGCCGCGATGCGGAAGAATATCGGGCGCGAACGCGTGGCGCGCGGCGCGGGCGGTGGTTCGCGGCGCGGCGTGCTGCCGCGCAGCGCGCTCAGACGATCGGCACGCGACCAGGCGGCATCGACGCGCAGATAGGCGATCATGTGGGCGGAGGATTGTTTCAGCCAGCCATCGAGCGCGGCTTCGTCTTCGGCGCTCCAATCCTCGCGGTCCTTGCGGTCGCGCCATTCGGCGGCGAGCGATTTGATATCGTGGGCGGATGGTTCGCTCATGGCTTGCCCCAGAGATGTTCGGTGAGCGCGTACATGCCATCGGTCAGGTGGCGGTTGACGGTTTGCTCGGTGATGCCCATGCGCTCGGCGATTTCGCGGCGCGACAGACCCTCGATCTTGCGCAGGATCACGGCTTGCCGCGCGCGCGGCGGAAGCTGATCCAGCGCTTCCTGCAGGCGCACCAGTTCCTCGCGCGCCATCACATTGCGTTCGGGGCCGGGCTCTTCGTCGAAGACGTTCAACAGATCGACATCGGCCACCGACTGGATGGCGACCACATGCTCGCGGCGGGAGCGATTGATGAGCAGATTGCGCGCCACCGTGAACACGAAGGGCCGCGCGGGATGCGGCAGCTCCTTCTGGGCAGCTTCATAGACGCGCATGTAAACGTCCTGCAGCAAGTCTTCGACATCCTTCTGGTTGCGCCATCGCCGGCTGAGGAAGCGGATCAACCCCGCCTCCAGCGGCAGCACCTCGCGGACAAACCAGGCGTTCACATCGGCCGCGTTCATGCTCGAGCCGGATCCATGGGGATCGGCGTTCTCACGATTGCTTTCCGGTATGTCTGCCATCCCCCGGTCAGCCCCTCGCCCGACTGCGCGCCCTGAGTTTAGGTCCACGCCGCCTAGAACAAACGGGCGGGGCTAACGAGCCAGTGGAGGAGGAAGGTTTTTTGAGGGGTGCGGGAAATTTAGTTGCGCCGGGTGTGAAGAAAAAGGCGGCGAGGTTGCCCTCGCCGCCTGACAAGCCTGGGCTAAGGCCTACTATCCACCTAAACCAATACTGACAGTGGCAAAGGGTCCATAGAAACCACGTGTCGCGGTTCCACGCGTATTGATCCCAACGTCGATCGCGTTGAAGAAGAAGTCGGCCTTGTATCCCACACTGACTTTCGCATTTGGCATTCGCCAGGAAATTCCCGCGAAGCCGCCGAGGTTGGGAACTATGACGGTTTTACTGCGCTGGAGCGATTGTGTAGAGCCCGCGCCGGGTGTGCAACCGCCTATAAACGTGGCGCAATAGCTGCTGTGCATGTGCAGGTTTGTGCGCGTCTTTTGCTTCCCGAATAACAGAGCAGCATTTATTCCCCAGTCGACCGAGAACCCATCAGACCTGCTGCCAGCGATAGGCATCTGCGATTCCCACGATATAGACGGGCCGATTCCGTTGAAACTGTGTTTAGCAGCAAAATCAGCATCAACCTTTGTTTCGGTGGCGTAAGGAACCAAAGGAAACGTTGCAATTGCATTTGTGGCGCCTGACAAGTGACCACTTGCGTCGTCGTTCAACTTAGCCCAACGGATACCCACATTCAGAGTTGATTTCCCTCCAAATATGCCAATCCCTACGTCCTTGCCGGCTTGAAAATCTAATATCAAGTGATTGCTAGTGCTACGCTGCTGCGTATTGGCGAAATTCCAATTGGTATAAACGTATTTGGGAGGAGATTCATCGAGACCGATCTTAGTGTTGTACGTCTGATCATGATTGGTCTTACGCCCGCGCAGCGAGCGTCCGTAAACGAGGGCGATGGAAAAACTCCAGTCGGAATCATGTGGTTCAGCGATAACTTTCAGGTCTAGATCGTATCCTACTTTCGGCAATATTCCGAATGGCGGCGTTGGGTTTGCCTGTGGCGAGGGCGTATTGGGCGCTAACCACACATCGCTATCCGAAGCTAGTTGATCGAATGCGCCCCCGATTTCGATCCAAAAACTCGGGCGCCCGTCATTGTCGTCTCGTGCATGCGCGATCTCTCCGCAAACCACGAACGCCATCGATGAAACAGTTGCCAAGAGTCTGTAGCGAAGTTGTTTGCTGCTTACACGTGGCTGCATCAAATCTGTCATGACATCCCCCTCACCAGTTCTTCGTGACGCGGACCCCGAACAAGCGGGGATCGGTGACGAAGACATTTGTTGTCAATGCCGTATCGTCGCTATTCAGGAACGCGCCGGTAATATCGGTGACATTGAACACGTTTTTGACATAGCCCATGACCTGCCAGCCATTCTGACTTGTTAGGATCAGAGCGAGATTGATGTTGGTATAGCCGCGCAAACGATCATATGGATTGTCGTTGAACACCCGAGTCCAAGAATAATCCTGCCAATAGTAATCGACGTGTAGTGTAGAGGCCCATTCAAAAGTTATTGGCAAGGTGTAGTCACTAGCCAGCGAAATCGTGAAAGGCGGTGCATTTGGCAGGCGGTTCCCGTTTAGATTTTTATAGAAACCTTCGCCGTTGTTCGTCTGCTGTATGACGGCGGGATCAGCGGGATCGAAGCCGATAGGCGGCGTGTCTCCTAATACCGTGGACGGATCGACATGTGAATTCCATGCTGACTCGCAAGCTCCGTATTGGAGAGTGCTGATGCGGCTGCCACCGGCAATAACGTTGCCGTTCGCAGCGTTCGCAATTCCAGCGCCCACAAGATCTGCGACCACATAGTCCGGTAAGATGCAATTTGACGTGGCGAGAAAATTTGGCTTCACCACCATCCAGCCGGGTTGGCCCGCCGTGCGATCCATGAGGTCTACCGCCCTTGACCCGCTTGAGAGGCGCGCGTCCTCGTAACCGCCGGAGAAGCTGAATTTCAGACCTGGAACCGGTTGATAGTTCGCTTCAATCTCAGCGCCCTTTACATGCGCATTGAAATTCAGATTTACAGCGGTGCGGTCAACGATTTGCGATATTTGATAACCCTTGTAGTCGTAGTAAAATACATCACCGTTAATGGTAATCGCGCCATCAAGTAGCGTATTTTTTGTGCCAACCTCATATGCATTGATAAATTCCGGCGCGAAAGTCAGCGGATGCGTGGCGCCTTGGCCGAGGTTGCCAGCAAAGTAATTCGGTTGTGGTGGATTGGCGCCTCCGGCTTTGTAGCCGCGCGAAAACGAACCATATACCAGCGTTTGATCCGTAAATGCCAGTTTCGGCGTCCAATCTACGACAGCGCGCCCCGTCCATTCGTTCCATGATTGATCGAGACTGGCATAAACCGGATAGCCCCATCCGATGGTTATTGTCTGACTAGGGATTTCGAGAAAATGCTTGTGGTCACTCGTCCAACGCACGCCAGCGGTGAATTTCAGATCGGGCGTTGCCTGATAGTAAGCTTCGCCGAAACCGGCATAAGAACTCAGCACATAGGGATTTTCGCTGCGGAAATAATTATGCCCCTGCCCGTCAAAACCTGGGACTAACGGAGAAGGATCAGTATAGGGACAATCGCCGAGAGGATAGCTGCCGGATTTTCTCGATGGAATTATCATTTCCATCGGGACGCCATAGCACAGCCCGTTCGCGGTGGCTTCAGGTACTGCAGCAGAAATGTCGTCCTGAAAGCGCGATTCGAGCGTCAACAAATTGAGGAAGACATAATAGTCTTCCAACGTTTCATAATGAAGGTAATTTCCGCCGATACTGAAATTAAACGGCCCCTGAAAGCTGGAAGCCAGCCGGAATTCTTGACTGATCTGCCAGGCATGTTCCTGCGACAGGTCCGCGCCAACAAATCGATCAGAACAGCCGAGCTGCGGATCGCACATAATTCCGCCGGGCGTGAATAGAACGCCCGTCTCGCCGTCGCCGGGGAGCCCTACATTGGGTTGCGACGCCGAGGAGAAAAAGACGCCGGGGTTCGATGCGAAGCGGTTGAAATCCTCTATTGAACCTAGAAAATCGTGATTGTAACCAGTTTGCGATGTGAAGGTCAGAACAGGCGTTATTTCATAATCGAGATTAAACTCGACGGTATCGTTCTTGGCCTGATAGACAGGTTTGATCGCCGTTTCGATCACGCGCAGATCTCGGGACTGCGTGGCACTTGCGTAAGGATCCGTGCCCAGCATGAGCGGGCCACCGTGGAAACCAAAACTGCCGAATTGTACGCCAAAGACAATTGGAAGGGAGTCGCCATTGGGTGTCTCGAACGATTCCGGGGAATAGAGCGATGCCGGCGAACAGCCCTGACTCAGAACGGCGCGTGCACCGCGATCCGTCGCGATATATTCGCCCGGGACGAAAGTTACTCGGCCATCAGGGGTGCCAATTGAGAAGCCCACTTTGATGGGTCCGACTTCATCCGGACCGGGATCGTAGTGGCAAAGCTGCTTGGCAGTGCGCATGCGGTCGTCGTCTTCCTGGAAATGTTCCCAGACTAGATAGGCGTGTAAGTTTTCAGCGGGCTTCATGCCGAGTGTTATGCGACCGGACCAAAGATCGCGCCCATCGACCTGCTGACCGGTCAAATCATTGTGGGTGTAGCCGTCGCGCTTTGTCCATTCGCCGGCGACGCGGAGATCGAGCCGATCGTCAACCAGTGGCAGGTTGACCATGCCCTCGAACCGGCGATTTTTGTAGTTACCTACATCTCCACTTGCCATCGCTTCGAACTGATCGGATGGCTTGGCGGTGACGAGGTTGACAACGCCGGCAGTGGCATTGCGCCCATAGAGCGTGCCTTGCGGCCCTCTCAGGACTTCTGCTTGGCTGAGGTCGAAGAATTCCTGTTCGAAGAAATGGTTGCGGATGAACGGGATGTCGTTCATTGCCACAGCGACTGCAGGATCGGTTGTGACCGAAATCGCCTGCGTACCGATGCCGCGAATTTGAATGTTATAGCCGGTGAAGTTTGTTTTGGAGAACGTCAAATTGGGAACCTGCTTAACCAAGTCCGGACCGCCAGCGGTTTGCGTAGTGGTCAATTGCTCTTGTGATAGAGCCGTGATTGCGATGGGAATGCTCTGCACATCCGCGCCGCCGAGTTTCGACGATGTGACGGTCACAGTTTCCACCGCGGCGCGCGGGGGTGCCGCTTGCGCCAGTTGCATCGGCGCGATGTAGGGCGCGCTTTCCGACGAACGATCCGGCACAATCGCAAGCGCGCCCGACTGCGTGTGACGCACCGTGAATCCCGTGCCCGACAGCAGATGTGTCAGTGCCTGGTCCTGCGAGAGCGATCCGTTGGCGCCTGCCGAACGGATGCCTTTGATGGCGTCGTTCGAGACCAGCAGCGTTGCGCCGGTTTGGACGGCGTAGGCGTTCAGCGCGGCGTCGAGGCTGCCGGCGGGGATGTTGAAGGTTTCGGCGGTGGCGGCGGTGCTTACAAATGCGGCGAAGACTGCGCTTGCCATCAGGGCTTTTCTGTATTTCGTCATCTGCAGGTAATCCCCCCTTCTCTACTGGCCGTCCAAGGCCCGTTGTGTTTGCGCTTCAGCGCGAGATGATGATGTCGTCGCCGCGATGCGTGATGCGGACGCCGAAGACCTGTTCGGTGGCTTGGGTGAAGGCGTCGATGCCGTTGGTCGGGAACGAGCCGTTGATGGTGAGGTGCGCGGTGGCGGCGTCTGCGATCACCAGCCGTTTGCGGTTGTAGCGGTTCAATTCGGCCACCGCGTCGGCAAGTGTGGTGTGGTAGAAGATGATCTGGCCGCGGCGCCAGCCGAGCTGATCGGCGAGTTCGCGCATCGGTTTTTTGGCGACCGAAATCGAATCCGCGGTCGCGATGGCGACTTCGCCGGGATTGAGCACGACCGGCCTTGTGGCGTTGAGGTTATCGACTTCGGCGCGGCCTTCCATGAGCGCCACGCGCAAGCCGCCCTCTTCCGTTCTCACGGAGAATTTGGTGCCGAGGTCGGTGATGCGGTGGTTGCCGGAGATGACGACGAAGGGATGGGCGGCATCGTGCTGGATGTTGAAATAGGCCTCGCCTTTTTCGAGCGTGACGCGGCGTTCCTTCGCGTTGTCATAAAGACGGATGGCGGTGCTGGCGTTCAGCTCGATCACCGAACCGTCGCGCAGGGTGAGCACTTCGCGGCCGCCCAATGTGGTGGCGAAGGTCTGGTAGGTGGGTTGGGTGACATAATATGCGCCGATCGCGCCGACGATGGCGAAGAGGCCCAATGCGGCTGCGAATTTGAAGGTGTTGCGCGGGGCGCTTGCTGTCGTCGGGCGAATGGATTGGCGCAGATCGGCGGGGCGCAACGCGGCCATGCGTTCGGTGCGGTTCCAGGCGGCTTCGAGGCGCCAATAGGCGATGCGATGTTCGAGGGCTTCGTTCATCCAGCCGTCGAATTGGGATTGGGTTTCGGCGGACCATTCGCCCATGTCGCGGCGTTCGATCCAGGCTGACGCTTGGTGTTCGATGGTCGCGTGGTCGGTCATTGCGGCCTCCGCGCGGCGGTGGGCTCGCCGTAAAGCGCGTTGGCGAGCGCGCGCACGCCGACATTGATGTGTTCGGAGACGGTGTGTTCGGAGATGCCCATGCGCTCGGCGATTTCGCGGCGCGACAGACCTTCGATGCGCCGCAGGATCAACGCCTCGCGGCAACGCGGCGGAAGTTTTTCCAATGCAGCACGCAGGAGCAGAAGTTCTTCACGCGCCATCAAGGTGCGGTCGGGGCCGGGGGTGTCGCCTGCGACGTTGATGGCTTCGAGATCGGCCACGGATTCGATGGGGATCACCTGGCCGCGGCGCACCTGATCGATCATCAGATTGCGCGCGATGGTGAAGACCAGCGGCTTGACCGGATGCGGGATTTCCTTTTCGGCCTGCTGGCAGATGCGCAGATAAACCTCCTGCCGGAGATCGGCGACATCGGCCTCGCTGCGTCCACTACGGCGAAGAAACTGCATCAAGGCGGCCTCCAGAGGCAGCACTTCGCGGACGAACCAAGCCTTCACCGGGCACAAATCTCCATCCGCCCCGGGCAGGCCGGGTGCGATTTCGTGTTCGGTTTTGATCTTGTCGGCCATCCCCCTGCAGCTTCCGCCTTTCGAGGGTTAGAGCGAAGTCCTCACTCTATAGAACGCAGCCGGGGGCGAGCTTTGGGGGTGGGAAGTTTCGCATCGCTCATAAAATTGCGCCGGACTTCGCGAGAAGCCCGGCGCGGTATCGACTGTCGGTTGCGACGTTAGCGCGGCGCCATGCGGATGCCGCCGTCGAGGCGCAGGCACTGTCCGTTGAAATAAGTGTTGCGCACCAGTTCGAGGACGAGGCTGCCGAACTCTTCCGGCTTGCCGAGGCGTTTGGGGAACGGCACCGACGCGGCAAGGCTGTCGAGCACGTTCTGCGGTGCGCCGAGCATGAGCGGCGTGGCGAAGATGCCGGGCATGATGGAGTTCACGCGAATGCCGAGATCCATCAGGTCGCGCGTCATCGGCAGGACGAGGCCGTTCACGCCGGCTTTCGCGGAGCCATAGATCACCTGGCCGATCTGTGCGTCCTGTGCGGCAACCGATGCGGTGAGCGTGATGACGCCGCGTTCGCCATCTTCCAGCGCTGACAGGCTCGCCATGCCGAGGGCCGAGAGCGAGGCCATTCTGTAGCTCGCGACGAGGATGCCGTTGACGCCGTATGCGTAGTCTTCCGTCGAGGTACGTTTGAAGGTTCTGCTTTCCTTGTCGAATGCGAGCGTCTTGCCGCGGCGGGCGGTCATGGCGCAGTGAACGAGGATGCGCTCCTGACCGTGCGCGGCCCTCGCCTTTTCAAAACCTGCGACGGCGCTTTCTTCGCTCATGATGTCCACTTTGCAGAAGATGCCGCCGATTTCCTTGGCGACCTTTTCGCCGGCGTCTGCATTGATGTCGAAGATGGCGACTTTGGCGCCGGCGGCGGCAAGCGCGGTGGCGCTGGCCTTGCCGAGGCCGGATGCGCCGCCCGTGACGATGGCGGCAGTTGTGCTGTCGATTTTCACGGACGTCTCCCGATTGCTTGTGGAGCAAATTCTGCTGGCCAAGGCAGGATTTGCAATGGCCGACCGACATCCGCGGGCGAATTATTGTTCTTCCGGGGTCGGCCCGTCAGCGTCGGGCGATCAGGCAGCGGAAAACAGCGCCTATGTGATAGCTTCCGTCGGGCCTGCAAAAGGACGCCAGCACTTTTTTATGGGCATCGTCCACCGCATCCTGCCCGGAATGATTGCGTGCGCGTTCCGCGACGCCGGATGAACCCAGCCCGGCGAGCGCCGCGTCCAAATTGGGATATACGAACGGGCAATCCACATCGAGGATTTCCAGCGGCGTCAAACCGGCTTGCGAGGCCAAGGCACGCAGCGTCGTTTCATCCGACAATGCGAAAGGTCCCGGCGCACCCGGCGGCGGAGGCGGCAAGAGCGGGCCGAGTGCCTTCACCAGCGATGCGGCGGGCATGTTTTCGGGCGGACCCCAGGTCACGATGACGATGTATGCATCGGGTTTGGAAACGCGGCGTGCTTCGGCGAGTGCACGCACAGGGTTGCCCGCGTATTGAAATGCGTTGAAGCCGGTCACCAGATCGAATTGCGCATCGGGATAGGGAAGATCTTCGAGGTCGCCCACCCGAAAATCGCCATCGGGGACGCGCGTGCGCGCGATGACTATCATCGGTTCGGCGGCATCGATGCCATAGACCGATGCGCCCTTCTCTGCCGCGACCTGCGCCGCGGCCCCGGAACCGCAGCCAACATCAAGCGCGGCGGAACCCGGTTCAACGAAACGCTCCATTATTGCGACATAGGCAGGCCGGACATGAGCTTCCTGCTGATTGGCCCAATCGCGTGCGCGAGCGCCCCAGAGGCGCGCGTTGGTTTCGCCGGTTTTGGGTTTGTCGTTCATTGCGTTTCTCCCGAGCAGAACAAAACGCAACGCTGCTCAAATCCTGTCACGCGATTTTATTTGGCCAGACAGACCAGCCAAACGTCAACGACCAGCTATCGAAGAAATCGCGGTACCGTTACATATGTCCTGCATTTAACGCGCAAGACATCTCGCGGCGTCAGGCTCGATTCAATTGCCTGTACGCAAAGGCGAACAGGACAACGAGAACGGCTTCGATAATCATCGGCTGGGCCAATTGCGCTTCGAAGCCGCGGGACGCGATGTCGAACAAGCGCCCGACCAACGCAACCGCGACCAACAACGCGACGACGCCGGCATATCGCGCTTCGTTGCGGATGGCAGCGCCCAAGGCGAGCAACCCGGAGGCGGCGAAGAAGCCTGCGAGATCGGCCCGGATGGTTGCGGGGCCGAGGACGTTGGCGACGCTCAGGCCAAGCTGGGCGGCCATGTTTTCCGGGTGAAGCCAGATGGCGCATGCCATGGCAAGACCAAGCAACCCTATAACTCCCACGATCACGCGAACGATCAACTGCATTTCACTCCCCAATATGTTGGATGGCTATTGGAGGTAGCTGACTATGAGTCGCGTGGTCTCGTCGATAAGGGTTTCGATCCTGTAGCCGGAAATCGTTTCAGCGTGATGTTTGAAAAGCGCGAAGGTTTCGCGATCCATGGCGCGCCACCTGTGCCCAAGCCGCAAAGCCTGCTATAATCCGGACAAAGGGGCACTGCATGGGCATTCTATTGGCGTTCGCGCCGTTCGTCGTGTTTGCGATTGTCGACCGGTTTGTCGGATCGACCGAAGGGCTGGTGGCGGGAACGGTCGTTTCGATCGGACTGCTGTTGCGCGATGTGGTGAGCAAAAAGAGCGTCAAGGTGCTTGAAGTGGGCACCGCAATCCTGTTTGGCGGGCTGGCGCTTTATGCGGTGCTGAACAAGCCCGCCTGGTCCGTGATCGGCGTGCGGTTGATGGTCGATTCCGGGTTGTTGCTGATCGTGCTTCTGTCGATGGCACTGCGCCGGCCCTTCACCTTGCAATATGCGCGTGAGCAGGTGGCGCCGGAGATATGGGGCACGCCCCAATTTGTGCGCACCAATTATGTGATCACGGCGGTTTGGGCGTTGGCGTTCGCGGTTATGGTCGTAGCCGAATTGGCGCTGCTGAAGATGCCGGACCTGCCGCCGCGCATCGGCATTCTCGCCATCGTGTTCGCGCTGGTGGGGGCGGTGAAGTTCACAGGCTGGTACCCGGATCGGGTGAAAGCCAAAAGTACGGCGTGAGATTCTCGCACGGGCATCCGTAACTTACATATTGGGGGGAATTGACCTTGCCGCTTGAAATCAAACTGTCGCTGGTTGCGCTCGGACTGTTTTTCATCACCGCGTTGCTTACTGGCGTGTGGAAATACCGCCACATGCTGAACAGCCCCACACATCTGGCGCCGCAATATGTCGACGTCGCGCACAAGGCCGCCCTGCACTACAGCTTTGCGATCCTCGTGGTGATCCAATTCGAGGAAGTGAGCGGGCTCGGCACCGCGCTCAATCTTTTGGGCGCGAGTTTGATGATCGCGTTCTTCGCCATCGCGACGGCGACCTATATCCGACTGGGTGCGGCGAACGAAACGGACAATCAGTTCAAGACGCGCAATTTCAACACCACCTTCGGCACGTGGTTGCTGATCGCGGCGGAAGTCGGCGGGTTTCTATTGCTGTTCGGCGGCTTTCTTCGCAGCACGTTCGGATAGCTAGTAACTTCGAGCCAGACGCCGGCGCGAAAGGGCATAGATCAGGCCGGCCACGCCGCCTGCGACGAAGCCGAGCGGGCCCGTGATGAAAAGGCCGAGAAGCGGGCCCTGATTGGCCTCTGGCGAGAAAATCATCGGGCCGAAGAACCCACCGGCGAATCCAATTGCGCCGACAATGCCCGCCCATGTCATCGCCGTTGCGAATGTGCCGGAACCTACGCTTGCGCCATACCAGAACAGCGCGGCAAGTCCCGCAGCCGTGAGGAATGCGCAACCCGTTGCGAGCGACGGCGGGTTTTCGGGGAGGACCTGCGCGAACAGCAGCCAGTATGAGATGAAATAGACCGCCGCGAAGACGAGTAGCGAAGCCAAAACTTTTGCGACAAACAACATGCAGGCACCTCGAAACAGACTTTGTGTGTGGCGAACGGAGCGCGCACAAAGTGGAGTGTCGGTTAAAATCGTATTGCGAGCGAATTAAACAAATCTAAACCGGCACGGCT
>DATKJT010000020.1:0-117748 GCA_035543495.1 Rhizomicrobium sp.
CGTCAGCGAGCTGACCGAGATCGTGGGCCAGAGCCAGCCCCGGGTTTCGCGCCACCTGAAGCTGCTGTCCGAGGCCGAAATGATCGATCGCTTCAAGGAAGGAAGCTGGGTGTTCTACCGGGCATCGGATCGTGGGGACGCCGCGAAACTCGGGACCGCCATTTCCGATCTTGCCTCGCGCGTTTCGGCGCCGCTGGCCGCCGATTTCAAGAATCTTTCCACCGTGCGCGAGGAACGCGCGGCTAGAGCCGCCGCTTTCTTTAAAGCCAATGCCGCGCAGTGGGAAAGCATTCGCGCACTGCATGCCCCCGATGCCGAAGTCGATGCCGCCATCGTGCGGCTGATCGCGGGCGCGCCGATTTCCAATTTGCTCGATGCCGGCACCGGCACGGGCCAGATGCTCGAATTGCTGGCGCCCTATGTGAAGCACGCCGTCGGCGTGGACATGAGCCCGGAGATGTTGGCCATCGCGCGCGACCGGGTGGCGAAATTCCAGCACATGCAGGTGCGGCTGGCCGATGCTTATCGGCTGCCGTTTGCAAACGGTACGGCGCTGCAAGGTTTCGACGTGGTGCTGTTCCACCAGGTGCTACACTTCCTGGACGATCCGCAGGCCGCGGTGATCGAAGCGGCACGCGTTTTGAAGCCGGGCGGGCGCGTGCTGATCGCCGATTTCGCGCCGCACGAACTGGAATTTTTGCGCAGCGACTTTGCGCACCGCCGTCTGGGCTTTTCCGACAGGGAAGTCGAAGGCTGGTTCGAAGCCGCACATCTGAAGCCGCACGCAAGCGAATCCATCGCGCCGAAAACCGGGGGGAAGCTGACAGTGAAGATCTGGCTCGCGCAATCCGCACAAGCGCGCGCGAAGGAGGCCGCATGAGCCTCAAGGATATTGCCACCAATGGCGGCCCGCCGGTGGTTTCGTTCGAATTCTCGCCGCCGAAGACCGCCGAGGCGGAAGAACAATTGTGGCGCGCGATCCGCCGGCTGGAGCCGCTGCAGCCCGCTTTCGTTTCGGTGACCTATGGCGCGGGCGGTTCCACGCGCGATCGCACGCACGCAACGGTAAAGCGTATTGTCGAAGAAACGAGTTTGAAACCGGCGGCGCATCTGACCTGTGTGGCCCATCCGCGCCGCGAGATTGACGAGATCGTGCAGGGTTATTGGGATGCGGGCGTGCGCCACATCGTGGCGTTGCGCGGCGACATGCCGAACATGGAGGGGCCGTATCAGGCGCACCCGGTCGGCTATGCGTCGACGCCCGAACTGATCGAAGGCATTCGCAGAATCGCGCCGTTCGAGATCAGCGTATCGGCCTATCCCGAACGCCACCCGGATTCGAAATCGCTGGAGCACGACATCGAACTCTTGAAACGCAAGGTCGATGCCGGTGCGTCCCGCGCGCTGACGCAGTTCTGTTTCGATCACGATGCGATGGCGCGGTTCCGCGATAATGCGGCGCGCGCAGGGATCAACGTGCCGATTGCGCCGGGCCTCATTCCCACGACAAACATCAAAGGCATTTCCCGCATGGCCGCGAAAGCAGGCGCCAGCATTCCCGAATGGGTCGCCGGACTTTATGACGGCCTCGACAGTGATCCCGATGCCCGCCGCATCATCGCGGCGACCGTGCTGGCCGATCAGGTGGAGCAGTTGCGCACGCGGGGATTCGACCAGTTTCATTTCTACACGCTCAACCAGGCCGATCTGACATTTGCGGCTTGCCGCCTTCTGGGCATTCGGGCGAGGGCGGCATGAGCATGCGCGACGCACGGCTGGTATGGCTGAAAGAGCAGGCGAAGAAACGCATTCTTCTTCTTGATGGTTCCTGGGGCGTGATGATCCAGGGCTATGGGCTGGAAGAAGACGATTTTCGAGGGTCTCGCTTCGGCAATCACAACGGCCCGCTGAAAGGCAACAACGATCTGCTCACGCTCACACGCCCGGATATCGTGCGCGAGATAGGCGAGGCGTATCTGAAGGCCGGTGCGGATTTCATCGAGACCAACACGTTCAATTCCACATCCGTCAGTCAGGCGGATTACGATCTGGCGCATCTGGTGCGCGAATTGAACGAAGCCGGTGCGCGGCTGGCGCGCGAAACCTGCGATGCTTTCTCGACCTCGGATCGGCCGCGTCTGGTGGCGGGCGTGCTCGGCCCCACGACACGCACGGCCTCGCTGTCGCCGGATGTGAACGATCCGGCGTTCCGCAGCGTGACGTTCGATGATCTGCGGGTGACTTATAAGGATGCGGCCATCGGCTTGATCGCCGGCGGATCGGACGTGCTGATGATCGAAACGATCTTCGACACGCTGAACGCCAAGGCCGCGATCTATGGTATCGAGGAAGCGTTCGACGAGTTGAACCTGCGGCTTCCGATCTGGATTTCCGGCACCATCACCGATCTTTCGGGCCGCACGCTCACCGGGCAGACGACGGAAGCGTTCTGGCATTCGCTGCGCCACGCCAAGCCGTTCGCCATCGGGCTGAATTGTGCGTTGGGCGCGAAAGAATTGCGCCAGTATGTGGATGAGCTGAATCAGGCTGCCGATACGCTGGTCAGCGCGCATCCCAATGCCGGCCTGCCCAACGAATTCGGCGGCTACGACGAAACGCCCGAACAGATGGCGGCCATGATCGGTGAGTTCGCCCGATCCGGCCTCGTCAACATCGTGGGCGGTTGCTGCGGCACGCGCCCCGAACACATCAAGGCGTTCGGCGAGGCAATTGAAGGTGTTGCGCCGCGCGCGATCCCCGAAAAGCCGCGCTATATGCGCCTGTCAGGGCTGGAGCCGTTCACGCTGACGCCCGAAACCAATTTCGTGAATGTGGGCGAACGCACCAACATCACGGGCTCGGCGAAATTCCGCAAGCTGATCGCCGCCGACGATTATGAAGGCGCGCTGGAAGTGGCGCGCAGCCAGGTGGAAAACGGCGCGCAGATCATTGACGTCAATATGGACGAAGGCCTGATCGATTCCGAAGCCGCGATGCGCCGCTTCCTCAATATGGCAGCAGGCGAGCCCGCGATTGCGCGTGTGCCGGTGATGATCGACTCCTCCAAATGGAGCGTGATCGAGGCGGGGCTCAAGGTTTGCCAGGGCAAGCCCATCGTCAATTCGATCAGCATGAAGGAAGGCGAAGAGCTTTTCATCGAGCACGCCCGGAAAGTGATGCGCTATGGCGCGGCCGTGGTCGTGATGGCGTTCGATGAAACGGGGCAAGCCGATACGCGCGCCCGCAAGATCGAAATCTGCACGCGCGCCTACGACATCCTGGTCAATAGGGTGGGCTTTCCGCCGGAAGACATCATCTTCGATCCCAATATCTTCGCGGTCGCCACCGGCATCGAAGAACACAACGATTACGGCCGGGCGTTTATCGAGGCCACGCACGATATTCGCCAGTCGCTGCCTTACGCCCATGTTTCGGGCGGTGTGTCGAACTTCTCGTTCTCGTTCCGCGGCAACGAACGGGTGCGCGAGGCGATGCACTCCGTCTTCCTGTTCCACGCCATCAAGGCGGGCATGGATATGGGCATCGTCAATGCGGGGCAATTGTCGGTCTATCAGGATATCCCGACACCCTTGCGCGAAGGCATCGAAGACGTTCTGTTCAATCGCCGCGAAGACGCGACCGAGCGCCTGCTCGAACTCGCGCAGCAATACAAGGGCGACGGCAAACAGGCCGATGTGGCGGATGCGCAATGGCGTTCGCTGCCGGTGGAGGAGCGGCTCACCTATGCGCTGGTGCATGGCATCGCCGATCATGTCGATGCCGACACCGAAGAAGCACGCGCCAAGGCCGCGCGTCCGCTGGACGTGATCGAAGGTCCGCTGATGGCGGGCATGAATGTGGTGGGCGATCTGTTCGGTTCGGGCAAGATGTTCCTGCCGCAGGTCGTCAAATCTGCGCGCGTGATGAAAAAGGCCGTCGCCTATCTGCTGCCGTTCATGGAAGCCGAGCAGGAAAAGAACCAGACGAAGGAACCGGCCGGCCGCATTGTGATGGCGACGGTGAAGGGCGATGTGCACGACATCGGCAAGAACATCGTGGGCGTGGTGTTGCAATGCAACGGCTACGAGGTGATCGACCTGGGCGTGATGACGCCGACGCAGAAGATATTGGACGCCGCGAAAGAAAAAGGCGCGAACATCATCGGCCTGTCCGGCCTGATCACACCGTCTCTGGACGAGATGTGCCATGTCGCCGCCGAAATGGAGCGGCAGGGTTTCGATATTCCGCTTATGATCGGCGGCGCGACCACCAGCCGCGTGCACACAGCGGTGAAAATCAATCCCAACTATCAACGTGGACAAACGGTTTATGTGACGGATGCCTCGCGCGCCGTGGGCGTGGCGTCGAACCTGCTCAGTCGCGCCAACAAACCCGCCTATATCGCCGACATCCGCCGCGAATATGAAGAAATCGCGCGCAACCACGCGGCGCAACGCGCGCCGGGCCGCAGGCTTTCCATCGGCGAAGCGCGCGCCAACAAGCTGAAATTCGATTGGGCAAATTATGCGCCGCCCAAGCCCACCTATTTCGGCACCAAGCAATACGGGCCTTACGATCTGGGCGAACTCGCGCCCTATATCGACTGGACGCCGTTCTTCCAGACTTGGGAACTGGTCGGACGTTTTCCGATGATCCTGGAAGACGACAAGATGGGCGAGGCCGCGCGCGGACTTTACAAAGACGCGCGGAAAATGCTGGCCCAGATCTTCGAAGGCAAATGGCTGACGGCGCGCGCGGCCGTCGGCTTTTGGCCCGCGAATGCAGAAGGCGACGACATCGTGTTGTTCGGCGACAAGGCGCGCAAATTTCCGCTCGACACGCTGCACACCTTGCGCCAGCAGATGACGCGCGAAGGCGGCAAACCCAATCTCGCGCTCGCCGATTATATCGCACCCAAGGGCATCGAAGACTATGTCGGCGGCTTCGTGGTGACCGCGGGCCTTGGCGAAGACGAACACATCAAGCGCTTCGAAGCCGACAAGGACGATTACAGCGCGATCTTGTTGCGCGCGCTTGCCGATCGTCTGGCCGAAGCGTTTGCCGAACGCCTGCATCAGCGTGTGCGCCGCGAATTCTGGGGCTATGCGCCGGACGAGGCGCTTACGCATGAACAGATACTGGCCGAAACCTATCGCGGCATCCGGCCCGCACCGGGTTATCCCGCGCAGCCCGACCACACCGAAAAGGGCACGCTGTTCAAACTTCTGGATGCGGAAACGCGCGCGGGCGTGAAGCTGACCGAAAGCTATGCGATGTGGCCGGGCTCATCGGTGAGCGGGCTTTATTTCTCCCACCCCGAAAGCCGATATTTCGGCGTCGGCAAGATCGAACGCGATCAGGTGGAAGATTACGCCCGCCGCAAAGGCTGGGACATGGCCACCGCCGAACGCTGGCTCGCGCCGATCCTGAACTACGATCCGCGCGCGAAGGATGCGGCATAACTCTTAAACCCTCCCCTTGAGGGAGGGTCGAAATTTGCGGAACGCGAATTTCGGGGAGGGGTCAAAACTGCGCGAGCTTGGACCCCTCCCCGAAAAATTTCTCCGCTGGCGCTCTCGAAATTTTGTCGACCCTCCCTCAAGGGGAGGGTGAGTGAAAAAGAAAAAGGCCGAGAGCGCGTTCGCCTCGGCCTTTGACCCCTTCAATTCAGGTCCGTCAGATCACGCCAATGACAATGGCTCCCAAGAACGCGAACACGAGACCGACGGCCACAAGCTGCAATTCACGGAACATATGTCCCTCCAGAGCTTGAGCAGGTTGAGATTCATGGCCTTTTCGGGGCACGTCAATAAGCGCGGACGGGTCCATTTTGTTCTCCCCGCCAAATCAACGGCTTAGTTTGTGACAGGCAATCAGTTCCGATTCGGACCCTGTGGATAAGTTCCGAAACCGCCCCCGCCGGGCGTTTCGATGACGATGGAGTCGCCGGGCCGCATGTCCGTTTCATCGCAGCCTTCGAGCGCTTCTTTGGCGCCGTTCGCACGCACCACCGTGTTGCGCCCGCGCGCCCCCGCTTCGCCACCTGCAAGTCCGAACGGGTCGGTTTCCCGCCGCGTCGAAAGAATGCCCGCCGTCATCGCCTCGCGGAATTGAATGCGGCGGATCGCGCCATCGCCGCCTTTGTGCATGCCCACACCACCCGAACCGCGGCGGATCGCGAACTCTTCCACCAACACGGGATAACGCGTTTCGAGAACTTCCGGATCGGTGAGGCGCGAATTCGTCATGTGCGACTGCACGGCGGACTGGCCGTCGAAATCTGCACCCGCGCCCGTGCCGCCGCAGATCGTTTCGTAATATTGGTGGCGCGCATTGCCGAAGGTGAGGTTGTTCATCGTGCCTTGCGCGGCCGCCATCACGCCAAGGGCTGCGAACAGCGCATCGACCACCGCCTGGCTCGTTTCCACATTGCCAGCTGCCACGGCACCCGGCAGTTTGGGATTGAGCAGCGATCCTTCCGGCACCACGATCTCAAGCGGTTTCAGACAGCCCGCGTTCATCGGAATATCGCCTTCGACCAGGCAGCGGAAGACATAAAGCACAGCCGCTTTCGTCACCGATCCCGGCGCGTTGAAATTGTTCGGCGCCTGCGCGCTCGTTCCGGTGAAGTCGATCTTCGCCGAGCGCGCCGTCCGATCCACGCTCACCTTCACGCAAATCTGCGCCCCACCATCCATCGGCATCTGGAAACTGCCGTCCTTCAACGCGCCGATCACGCGGCGCACGGACTCTTCGGCGTTGTCCTGCACATGGCGCATATAGGCGGTCACGACATCGCGGCCATATTGCGTGCAGGCGCGTGAAAGTTCGCTTGCACCTTTCGCGCACGCTGCGGCCTGCGCCTTCAAATCGGCGATGTTCTGGTCGGGATTGCGCGCGGGGTATTCGCTGCTTGCGAGCACCGCGCGCATTGCCGCTTCATCGAACTTGCCTGCGCGCACCATGCGCAGGCCATCGAACAATACACCTTCCTCGGAAATGTCGCGCGAGAAGGGCGGCATCGAACCAGGCGTGATGCCGCCGATATCGGCATGATGACCCCGCGCGGCGACGAAGAACGCGCGCACGCCATCCACGAACACCGGCATCACTACCGTTACATCCGGCAGATGGGTGCCGCCGTCATAAGGCGCGTTGGTGACGAAGGCGTCCCCCGGTGACATCTGGCTGCCGTGTTTTTTCAGGATCGCCGTCACGCAGTCGCCCATCGAACCCAGATGCACCGGCATGTGCGGCGCGTTGGCGACCAAACCGCCAGCCGCATCGAACACCGCGCAGGAGAAATCGAGACGTTCCTTTATATTTACGCTGGTGGCGGTGTTCTGCAGCGTGGCGCCCATCTCCTCCGCGATCGCCATGAAGAGGTTGGCGAACACTTCGAGCAACACCGGATCAACCGTGCCGCCAGCCTTTTCCGCCGCGCGCGCCGCCACGCGCTTGAGCACGATGGCGCGCGTCTCCGTCATGTCGGCGCGCCAGCCGTCTTCCACCACGATGGTCTGATGCGGCTCGATGATGAGCGTGGGCCCCGCCTTGCCCCAGCCGGGCGAAAGATCTTCCGAACGGAAAACGGCAACGTCGTGCCATTTGCCCAGCGAATAGAAACGGGTTTGGGCAATCGGTTCCGGCGAGGGCAGGTGAACCGTATCCCTGGCATCTGCGAGGCTCGCGGTTTCGCCGCTCACCGCTTCCACTTCGAGCGCGTCCACGATCAGTTCGCGTCCCTCGAACCCGAAGCCGAACAATTGCGCGTGCTTCTGCGCGAACTGTCCGGCCATGGTTTCGTAATCGGAAAGCGCGATGGGCAGGGTGGTGTCGCTGCCATCATAGCGGATGAAGGCGCGTGTGGCGGATGTGGGCGCAAGCTCTCCCTGCGCCTTCACATAGGCTTCCGCTTCTTCGGCCATCGCATTGGCGCGGCGCACCAGCGCGATCATGGTGGCATCCGAAAGCGGTTGTCCCACGGCCATCTGGCGCAACGCGCGCACCTTCGCGCGCTTCATGCCGTAGGCCGAAAGCAATCCCGAAAACGGATGGATGAAGATCGTCGCGATGCCAAGCGCGTCGGCGACCAGGCACGCATGCTGCCCGCCCGCACCGCCGAAACAATTGAGTGCGTAGTCGCGCGCGTCGTAGCCCCTGGCCACCGAGATGCGCTTGATCGCATTGGCCATGTTCTCGACCGCGATGCGGATGAAACCATCCGCCACGTCTTCGGCCGCGCGTCCCGTTTCTTTCGCAAGGTCGGCGAAACCTGTGCGCAC
The DNA here is from genome assembly GCA_035543495.1 of Rhizomicrobium sp. GTDB lineage: Bacteria > Pseudomonadota > Alphaproteobacteria > Micropepsales > Micropepsaceae > Rhizomicrobium. Next base: position 8,286 of record DATKJT010000020.1, read on the forward strand.
CGCCTCTTCATCCAGCGGTTCGTTCGCGTTGGCGCCGAAGATGCGCGGAAAGAATTGGGCGGAGAGTTTGCCGACCATCACGTTCGCGTCGGTGACGGTGAGCGGTCCGCCGCGGCGATAGCATTTCGGCCCCGGATCGGCGCCCGCGGAATCCGGGCCCGCGCGAAACCGCGCGCCGTCGAAGGACAGGATGGAGCCGCCGCCCGCCGCCACGGTGTGGATCGCCATCATGGGCACGCGCAGGCGCACGCCCGCGACTTCGGTTTCCTGCACGCGCTCGTATTCGCCGTCGAACCGCGACACGTCTGTGGACGTGCCGCCCATGTCGAACCCGATGACGCGCGGGAAGCCCGCTTCGCGCGCCGTCTCCGCCATGCCGATCACGCCACCCGCGGGACCGGAGAGAATGGCATCCTTGCCGCGGAAGAAATCGGGCGCGGACAATCCGCCGTTCGACGTCATGAAGAAGAGGCGAGGGCCGTTTTCGCCCGCGCCGATGCGGCTGGCGATGCGGTCCGCATAACGCGAGAGCACCGGCGAAAGATACGCATCCGCCACGGTCGTGTCGCCGCGGCTGACATAACGCATCAGCGGCACGGTCTCGTGGCTGGCCGACACTTGCGTAAATCCTGCCGTGCGTGCCAGTTCCACTGCGCGGCGCTCGTGCGCCGGGAAGCGATAGCCATGCAGGAACACGATGGCGCAGGCCGAAAACCCATCGCGGCGCAACGCCGCGAGATCGCGTTTCAACGCCACCTCGTCGAGCGGTTGCAGGATTTCGCCCTCGGCAGTGACGCGCTCTTTCGCTTCCGCCACGCGCGCATACAGCATCTCCGGCAGTTCGATCTTCAGCGCGAAGAGTTTGGGCCGGTTCTGATAGCCGATGCGAAGCTGATCCGCGAAGCCGCGTGTGGTGATCAGCGCCACACGTTCGCCCTTGCGTTCGAGCAATGCATTGGTGGCGACGGTCGTGCCCATGCGCACTTCGGCGATGCGTTCGGAAGGAATCTCCGCGTTTGTCGTCACACCCAGCGCGCGGCGGATGCCTTCCAGCGCCGCATCGTCGTAACGCGGATCGGCGGAGAGGAGCTTAATTCTCTGCAATGCGCCGCCGGGCGCCTCCGCCACCACATCGGTGAACGTGCCGCCGCGATCGATGAAGAATTTCCATTTGCCTTCAGCCATCGAGGTTCGGCTTCGATCGGTTCACGCGGAGGCGCGGAGACGCGGAGGGGTCGAGGTGGTTCACCACCCGGTGCAAGCCTTCCTTGAGCGTTGGTGCGCCGAAATTGATCAGCAGCCCTACGGGCTGCTTGCTAAGTCTTAGATAGGTAAGAACCTGCTTCAGATGTACCAACAGGATTTTTTCGATGGATTTTATCTCCACCACGACCCGCGCATCGACCATAAGGTCGATGCGCAAACCATCGGCAAATTGCATCCCGTCATATTCGAATGTGATGGCCTTCTGTCGCTCCACATGTAAGCCACGCCGTTCAAGATCGCGCGCCAACACCGCCTCGTAAACGGATTCCAGCAATCCGGGTCCGAGACCGGTGTGCAGCTTTAGTGCAGCGTCCACAATATCTCCGGTCACATCGTCAAGAGCTTTCCGCGTCTCCATCCCCTCCGCGTCCTCCGCGCCTCCGCGTGACACAATCCGCGTGCCCACCGAAAAGTGTGTCGCATTCCCGCACAGTTTCCACTAATGGTTCGCCCCATGTCCATCTGGGGAAAAATAACCGGAGCGGCTGCGGGGTTCCTGTTTGGCGGCGGGCCTGTCGGCGCGGTCATTGGGGCGGCGGCCGGTCACTTCCTGTTCGATCAGGACGAGGAGGCGGGACAGAACGATCCCGGTGTGGCGTTTACCATCGCGGTCATCGGGCTCTCTGCCAAAATGGCGAAGGCCGACGGCGTTGTCAGCGATGACGAGATCGCCGTGTTCGAGCGCATGTTCCAGGTGCCGCCGGGCGAGCGGAACAATGTGCGCCGCATGTTCGATCTCGCACACCAGGATGTGGCGGGATACGAGGCGTATGCCGCGCAGATCGCGCGCATGTTCCGCGGCAACCCCGCGATGCTGGAAGACATTCTCGACGGCCTGTTCCAGATCGCGAAAGCCGACGGTTTCCTGCATCCCGGCGAGGAGAAGTTCCTCGAAACCGTTTCGGAGATATTCGGTTTCGCGCCCAACGAATTCCGCCGCATCCGCGCTTCGCATTTCGGCATGGTCGCAAGCGATCCTTACGCGATCCTCGGGCTCGCCTATGGCGCGCGGGAAGAAGAGATCAAACACACTTATCGGCTGCTCGTGCGCGAGAACCATCCCGACAAGCTGATCGCGCGCGGCGTGCCCGAAGAATTCATCCGCGTGGCGACCGACAAACTGGCGGCAATCAACGGGGCTTACGAAAAAATCAAGAAAGAACAAGGCTTTAACTGATACTCAAATTTTGATTGACTTATGATTGTCCTTTGATTAGCGTGGCGACGCTCAGAGAAGGAGAATTTGGTTTGAGCAAACTCAACGTAAATGTCGGCGATGACTTTCCGCTGGAAGGCGACGTTGCCGAGAAATGTGCTGATTTCAGCCGCGAGATGTGGCGGGAATGGAAGCACGAACAACATGAAATGCGCGACCGCTGGAGAAAGGAATGGCACGAACGTTTCCATGCCTTCCGCGACCGCATGAAATCCAAGAAAGAACAGAACAATGCATAGAGGTCATCACTCTCATCACCGCCGCCGTCACGGCCGCGAGGAAGACATGTCGGGCGAACGCAGCACCACGCGCGTGCAGCTCGAAATGCCGCCGCAGGCCATGGAACGGCTGCAACGCCTGAAGGAAAAGACGGAAGCCGCATCTTATGCGGAAGTCATCCGCAACGCGCTGCGCCTGTTCGAGGCGCTGGTGGAAGAACATTCCAAAGGCGCGGAATTCGCGCTGAAACAGCCTTCCGGCGAAACCGTGGCGTATAAGATCTTCCTATGATGGCCTATCGCCTCGTCGAATGCCCGTCGCCCAATCACGATGCGCGCGACGCGGCCGTGGACATGCTGGTGCTGCACTACACCGGCATGAAGACGGCGGACGAGGCGCTGGCCCGGCTCACCGATCCGGCCGCAAAGGTTTCGGCGCATTACACCATCGGGCGTGACGGGCGCGTGTTCCGCCACGTGCCGGAGGACAGGCGCGCCTGGCATGCGGGCGTTTCGTACTGGGCGGGAGCGCGAAACATCAATTCGCGCTCCATCGGGATAGAACTCGTCAATCCCGGCCATGAATTCGGATACATCCCGTTCACGGACGAGCAGATCGCGGCGCTGATCGACATCGCGCAGGAGATCATCGCGCGTCACGCCATCCGCCCTGCGCGCGTCGTCGGCCATTCGGATGTGGCGCCGTCGCGGAAAGAAGATCCCGGCGAGTTGTTTCCGTGGAAGCCGCTTGCCGAATACGGCATCGGGCTGTGGCCGCGGATGGGCGAGGGTATCGCGCCCGAAAGCGCGCTCGCCCAATTCGGCTACGGCCTGCCGCCGGATGTGGAATGCAACACGCAAACGGTGGTGAAGGCATTCCAGCGCCATTTCCACCCCCAGAAAATCGACGGACTCTGGGATCACACCTGCGGCACGCGGCTTGCGAGCTTGCTGGCGCAAGCCCGCGCGATGTCGTAAAAGCCCCGCGCGTCAGATGGCCGGATGGCTGCTCTCTTCGGGGAGAGGAAAGTCCGGGCTCCACGGAAACACGGTGACGGATAACATCCGCCGGGGGCAACCCCAGGGAAAGTGCAACAGAAAGCAAACCGCCTAATGGCTTCGGCCATGGCAAGGGTGAAACGGTGCGGTAAGAGCGCACCGCGGATGTGGCAACACAGACGGCACGGCAAACCCCACCGGGAGCAAGACCAAATAGGGATGGCATATGATCCGTTTCCGGATCGTCATCCGGGTAGGTCGCGCGAGGCGTTCGGTAACGAACGTCCCAGAGGAATGGCCATACAGTCGCGGCAACGCGATGGACAGAACCCGGCTTACAGGCCGTCTGACGCTGATTTTTTTGAATGATGAAGTGCGCGTGTATCTCACCTCCCCCTTGTGGGGAGGTCGATAAAATTTCGAGCGCAGCGAGGAATTTTTCGGGTGGGGGCCGGTATTCGACCTCGGCCCCCCGCCCGAAATTTGCTTCCGCAAATTTCGACCTCCCCACAAGGGGGAGGTAAGAACTAGGCCGAATAATTCGGCTCCCGCTTTTCCAGAAACGCAGAAATCCCTTCGCGGAAATCTTCGCCTTGCGCGCAGAGGATCTGGTTGCGGTCTTCCATCGCGATCGCGGCTTCCAGGCTTTGCGCATCGATGGCGTGATTGAGCGCTTCTTTCGTCAAGCGCAGACCGAGTGGCGTGGCGTGCAGCATGTCTTTGACATAGGCGCGGCCTTCGTCATCGAGCTTGTCGTTCGCGACGACTTTCGACAACAAACCCAGTTTCAAACCGCGTTCGGCATCGATGAAACGTCCCGTCAGCATGTATTCGGACGCCGCCGCACTTCCCACCAGGCGCGGCAGGAAATAGCTCACGCCGATATCGCAGGCGCTGAGACCGATGCGGATGAAGGCCGCATTCATGCGCGTTTCCGGCGTGCCGATGCGGATGTCGGATGCCAGCGCGAAAGCAAATCCGCCGCCGCTGGCCGGCCCGTTGACCAAGGCCACGATCGGTTGCGGGCAACGGCGCATCGCCATCACGATTTCGCTGATCGTGCGCTGGCCTTTGAGAGACTCGCTGACGGTGCGCCGCGTGTTCTCGCCGCTGCGGTCTTTCAGATCGAGGCCTGCGCAAAACCCGCGGCCCGCACCCTTCAACACCACCACACGGACGTCGTGCTTCCAGTAGAGATCGACGAAAAAGTGGCGCAATTCCTCGATCAAACGCGGATTCAGCGCGTTCAACCGGTCGGGCCGGTTCATCGTTACCCACACGGCCGGGCCTTCGCGCGTAACGATCAGATGTTCATAATCCATGGCGTTCCTCCAATGTCGTATGGAGGAAGATTAGCAGCGATTGTTGGCAGCGAAAGCTACCAATATTCCTTCATGATCTCAGCCGCCCACACCGGTTCGCGCACCTCGCCGCGCGGCAGAAAGCCTTTCATCACGGGCTTTATGTCGAGCACCGGCGTGCCGTCTATCGCGTCCAGTCCGCGCAAGGTCAGCGTTAATCCGTCTACGGACAATATGCGACACGCGCACACGCCGATGCGGTTCGGACGGCCTTTTCCGCGTTGCGCGAAGATGCCGACCATCGGCCAGTCCTTGCGCCCGCGCGGATGGCGCGCCCCTTTCTGCACTTCGTCGTCGGGCACGCGGTCGAAGTGATAGATCACTTCGATGTGCGAGAAATCGCCGAGGCTGGCGGTGGCATCGGGCGTAAACTGCGCCGGATCCAACTCGATACGGCTTTCGATGGAGTCCCAGTTGTCGTCGATGGGTTCGGCGCGGGCTGCGCGCACCGTGCCGATGGGTTTCATCTGAATGGTGTTCGCCAATTTGACCTCTGTACGGGAAAAGTGGCCAGAAGGGCCGTTTGGTTAGCACATTCTTAACACTGTTAAACGTAAGTTTAATCTGTTGCCGCTTCGTTCCGGGAGTCACTAGCCGTAGACTCGACTCGTCAATTGCTGGGTCGCAAGTGCCTATAATTACAGGCTTTTCGCGTTGACGAAATGTTAATTCCCATGCTATCCCATACTGTCCCATGGCCGCTTCGCCTGGGACCGTCCGATCCCGGGGGCCCATGGTGGGTCGGAGGCGGTCGGAACAGGGGCTGGGATGGCGATGGCTGGGGCGGTTCAGCCTTTCATCGGCACGGTACAGGGGACTCTCGACGCCAAAGGCCGCGTCTGCATTCCCGCGCCCTATCGCCAGATCCTCGCGGCCCAGAACACCCTCGGTTGCTACGTCTGCCCGTCGTTTGTCGAACAGACGCTCGAAGCGTTCGGCGAAGACGTTCTGCAATCCTTTCACCAGCGCCTTTCGCAGCTCGATCCGTTTTTCAGCGCGGCGCATGACGATCAGGCCTATGCGGTTCTGTCGTCGAGCCAGCTTCTGATCTTGGACGAACAGGGCAGGGTGCGCCTTCCCGATGCGGTGATCGCGCATGCCGGTTTGAAAGACCGCGTGACGTTCGTCGGCATGGGTTCGAAGTTTCAGATCTGGGAGCCTGGCGCGTTCGACGCCAAACGCTCCACCTGGATCGCCAACGCGCGCGGCCTTCGCGTCAATGCACCGGGAGGCGCCGTTGGCTGAAGGTCACGCTCCCGTCCTGCTGGCTGAGGTTCTCGAAGCGCTGCAGCCCCGCGATGGCGGGCGTTATGTCGACGGCACGTTCGGCGGCGGCGGTTACACCCGCGCCATTCTCGATGCCGCCGATTGCAAGGTGGTCGCCATCGACCGCGACCCCGATGCCATCGCGCGCGGTCAGAAACTGGTTGCCGAATACGAAGGCCGCCTCGAACTCGTGCAGGGCAATTTCTCGGAGATGGACAACCTCGTCGACGGCAAGGCCGATGGCGTGGTGCTCGATCTCGGCGTGTCGTCGTTTCAGCTCGATCAGGCGGATCGCGGTTTTTCGTTCCGCTTCGATGCGCCGCTCGACATGCGCATGAGCAAATCCGGCTCCACCGCCGCCGATGTGGTGAACACGGCGAGCGAGGCAGAACTTGCGCGGATCATCTCCACGCTCGGAGAAGAACGCTATGCGCGGCGCATCGCCAAGGCCATCGTCGCCGCGCGCCCCATCGAACGTACCACCCAACTGGCCGACATCGTTTCCCGCACGCTTGGCCCGGCCGCCATGCGCCATCCCATCCATCCCGCGACGCGCACGTTCCAGGCGCTGCGGCTTCATGTGAACGACGAACTGGGCGAACTCGAACGCGGCCTCGAAGCGGCGCAACGCACGCTTGCGCCGAATGGCCGACTCGTCGTTGTGTCGTTCCACTCCCTCGAAGATCGAATCGTCAAACGCTTCCTCGTCGAGCGTAGCGACCGCGAGCCGCGTGCTTCGCGTCATGCCCCCGAAACGACGAACGAGAAACGTGCCCAATTCCGCCTGATCGAAACCAAAGCCAAAAAGCCCGGCGATGCCGAGCTTGCAGCAAATCCCCGTGCCCGTTCTGCCCGCCTGCGTGCGGCAGAACGATTGGCCGCCTGATGGAGGTCACCATGATCCGCATTCTAAATTTCGTGTTTGTGGCGCTGACGGGTCTTTCCTGTCTGGCGCTCTATCACGTGTCGGAACGCACGCGTGTCGCGCGCGTGGAACTTGCTCATATCAACCGCGAGATCCGGCAGGAGCGTGGTTTGAACAGCGTGCTCGAAGCCGAGTGGGCCAAGGTCGCCGATCCCAGCCGCATCCAGCAACTGGCACAGACGAAACTGGGGCTAGACGATTCCACAAGCGTGCAACTCGCCTCGCTCGAAGCGTTGCCGCGCCGCGGCGAAGATCCGGCACCGCTTTCCAACTCGCCGGTGCACAAGGCCAATGCCGTCGTGCCCGCCAAACCCGCCGCCAGCCAGACCAACGCCGCCGAACGCACCGGAATGTGATGGCATGAGCAAATCCCCGCCCGCCGGAACATTTCAACGGCGCATCATCATCGCCGCGGCGCTCAGCGTCGCGGCGTTTGCGCTGGTGGGGATCAGGCTTGTCGACGTTTCGGTGCTGCATGCGGGCAGCGAACGAAGCCATGGCGCTGGCAGCCCCGACGTCACCCGTGCCGATATCGTGGATCGCAACGGCCGGCTCTTGGCGCGCGATCTTCCGGTCGACGATCTCTATGCCCGCCCGCACACTTTCTGGGACAAGTCGCAGGCCGCGCACGATCTTTCGCGCGTAACCGGCGCCAGCGAAGCCCGACTCAAGGCCGCGTTCAACGGCAAGCGCGAATATGTTCTCGTTGCGCGCCAGATCACGCCGGATGTGAAAGACCGGGTGATGAGCCTGGGCCTGCCGGGCATCGAATTCCAGAAAGACGGCAAGCGGTTCTATCCCGAAGGCCGGGCCGCGGCGCAGGTGATCGGCGTCACCGATCCGGATGGCAATGGCGTGTCCGGTTTGGAACTCGGACTGCAGAACCGTTTGCGCAACCAGGAAGAGGATGCGCAGGTTGTCACCTCGCTCGACATGCGCGTGCAATACATCCTCGCGCACGAGGCCGCCGTCTCCAAGGACGAATTGGACGTGAGGGCGGCGGGCGGCGTGGTGATGGATGTGAACACGGGCGAAATCATCGCCATGGTGTCGCTGCCCGATTACGACCCCAACGGAAAATTCGGCGAGAAGGATTCCCGCCGCAACGTGATGGTGCAGGACACCTATGAACTCGGTTCGGTGTTCAAGGTGATGTCTTTCGCGCTGGCGATGGAAGATCACACCATCGGCCTGGACGACTGGCTGCCCGTCGGCAGCGGCTACAAGATGGGCAAGTGGACGATCCACGATGCCGAACGCATGCCGGCCATGATGACCGCGCGCGACATCCTGGCCCAATCCTCCAACGCCGGCACGGCGCAGATCGCGCTGCGCTCCGGCCCCGAGCGTCAGAAACAGTTCCTGCAACGCATGGGATTGCTCTCGCAGCTTTCGACGGAACTGCCCGAAACCGCCAAGCCGCATTACCCGGACAATTGGGGCCAAATCCAGACCGCGACCATCGGTTTCGGCCACGGCATTTCGGTGACGCCGCTTGCGTTCGTCACGGCGGCGGCAGAGGTGGTGAATGGCGGGCGCAAGATCGTGCCCACTTTCCTCAAGCGCGACGGCGATGCGCGCGGCGCGCAACTCATCAAGCCGGAAACCAGCGACACGATGCGCGGGCTGCTGCGTTATGTCGTCACCAACGGCACGGGCAAGTCGGCGGACGTTCCGGGCTACAATGTCGGCGGCAAAACGGGTTCGGCCGAAAAGAACGAGAAAGGCCACTACGTCGCACACAAATTGCTCGTTTCGTTCTGTGCCGTCTTTCCTATCGACAAGCCGCGCTATCTGGTGTTCGTGCTGCTGGACGAGCCCCATGGCGGCAAGGGTAGCATCATGTCGCTTGCAGGCCATACGGCGGCGCCGCTTGCGGGCCGCGTGATCGCGCGCATTGCGCCGATCCTTGGCGTTCCGAAGGAGCCCGTCCTCGCGGATGCCAAAGAGAATTCATAATGGGACCACATTCGGAGGCGACGATAGCAACGGGTAAGGCGGGTGCGCGCGACATGGAGGCGGTGAAAAACTTCACGGGCCTTGCGAGCGACAGCCGCGAGGTGAAACCGGGCTATCTGTTCGCAGCCCTTCCGGGCACGAAAGCAAACGGCGCGGAATTCGTGGCCGACGCTGTGAAGCGCGGGGCTGTGGCGGTTCTCGCGCGCCCGGACGTGGCGGCGAAGGCAAAAGAACTGGGCGTGCGTTTCATCGCCGATGAAAATCCGCGCCTGGGTCTGGCGCGCGCGGCGGCGGAATTTTATGGCGCGCAACCTGAAACCATCGCCGCCGTCACCGGCACCAACGGCAAAACCTCCGTCGCCGTTTTCCTGCGGCAGATCTGGTCGGCGCTCGGCAAGCGCAGCGCGAGTCTCGGCACCATCGGCGTCGTCACGCCCACCGGCGAGATCGCGCTCAAACACACCACGCCCGATCCGGTGGAAATCCACCGCATCCTCGCGCAATTGAAAAGCGATGGCGTCGATCATCTGGCGCTCGAAGCCTCCAGCCATGGGCTCGACCAGTTCCGCCTCGATGGCGTGAACATCGGCGCCTGCGCGTTCACCAATCTCACGCGCGACCACCTCGACTATCACAAGTATTTCGAAAGCTATCTCGCCGCCAAGCTGCGCCTTTTCACCGAAGTGGTGCGCGCGGATGGCGTGGCCGTGGTCAATGCCGACAGCGACCACGCGAAGGATTTCATCGAAGCCGCCACGCGCCGCAAGCTGCGCCTCATCACCGTGGGCGAAAAGGGCACGCTGAAACTCGTTGCGCGCACGCCGCACGAAGGCGGGCAAACCTTGCGCGTTACATATGACGGCAAGACCTACGATTTCGAACTTCCGCTTGCCGGAAGTTTTCAGGCATCGAATGCGCTGATTGCGGCAGCCGTTGCCATCGGCATGGGCGAGAACGCGAGCGATGTGTTCGCCATCGCGCTGCCGCAACTGAAGGGTGCGCCGGGCCGCATGGAAAAAGTGGCCTATGCGAAATCGGGTGCCGCGATCTATGTCGACTACGCGCACACGCCCGATGCACTCGAAACCGTGCTCACCGCCATCCGCCCGCATGTGAAGAACAAGCTGCATGTCGTTTTCGGCTGCGGCGGCGACCGCGATAAAGGCAAGCGCCCACTGATGGGCAAGGCCGCGTGCCAATTTGCCGATCATGTGATCGTCACCGACGACAATCCGCGCAGCGAAGACCCCGCCACCATCCGCGCCGAAGCGATGGCCGGATGTCCGAGCGCACAGAACATCGGCGACCGTGCCGCCGCGATCAAAGCAGCCATCGCCGCGCTCGGCGAAGGCGATGCGCTGATCATCGCGGGCAAGGGCCATGAATCCGGCCAGACCGTCGGCACCGAAACTATTCCGTTCTCCGATCGCGACGAAGCGATTGCCGCCGCCAGTCTCACCGGCGGGCGCATGGCCGAAGGCGCGGACAATGCATTGTGGACGTCGGATGAAGCCGCGCGTGCCACGCTCGGGCAAGCAAGCGGATCGTTCGGCGTTCGCGCCATCTCCATCGATACGCGCACCTTGCAGCCGGGCGATCTCTTCGTCGCGCTGAAGGGCGAAAATCGCGACGGCCATGATTTCGTCGCCGCCGCTTTCGCGCGCGGTGCGAGCGCGGCGCTCGTCTCCCGCGACATGGACCGCGCCACGTTGAAGGTCGCCAACACCCAACGCGGCCTCGAAGATATGGCGCGTGCCGCGCGTACCCGCAGCCGGGCGAAAATCGTGGCTGTCACCGGCAGCGCAGGCAAAACCACCACCAAGGAAATCCTGCGGCTGGCTTTCGGTGCACTTGGCAAAACGCATGCCTCCGCCGCGTCCTACAACAATCACTGGGGCGTGCCGCTGAGCCTCGCCTCGCTGCCGTGCGATGCGCGCACCGGCATCTTCGAAATCGGCATGAACCATTTCGGCGAAATCCGCAGCCTTGTCGGCTTCGTCCGCCCGCACATCGCCATCGTCACCACCATCGCGCCCGCGCATCTGGAATTCTTCGGCACTTGCGAAGCGATTGCCGATGCCAAATCCGAAATCTTCGAAGGCATCGAAGACGGCGGCACGGCGATCATCCCCGCCGACAGCCTCTATGCGCCGCGTCTCATCGCGCGCGCCGGGCAGGCGGGCGTCACAGACATCCGCACCTTCGGCCGCGCTGGCCGCGACGCGAAACTTCTAGCGCTGCAGCAGACCGACGAAGGCGGCACCATCGAAGCCGAAATTCTCGGGCGCAAGATCGCGTTCCACATCGGCGCACCCGGCGAACACATCGCCACCAATGCGCTGGCCGCGTTGCTGGCCGTTGCGGTTGCAGGCGGCGATCTCGATGCCGCCGCGAATGCGCTGCAAAATTTCAACGCCCTCAAAGGCCGGGGCGCACGCTTCACCACCGAAAGCGGTGTCGAAGTGATCGACGAAAGCTACAACGCCAACCCGGCGTCGATGGCCGCAGCACTTTCCATTCTTGGCGGCGCAAAGCCGAAGGGCCGCCGCATCGCGATCCTGGGCGACATGCTGGAGATGGGCGAAAACGCCGATCTGCATCACGCCGCTCTCGCTGCCGACATCGAAAAAGCCAAGGCCGATCTCGTCTTCGCCAACGGAAAACATATGTCAGCTCTGTGGGACGCAATCCCCGCCTCGCGCCGTGGCGCGTATGCGCAAACCTCCGCCGAACTTGCGCCCCAAGTGCTCGCTGCCGTCAAACCGGGCGACGTCGTTCTCGTCAAAGGATCGCTCGGCAGCCGCATGGCGGTAATCGTCGATGCGCTGAAGAAGGGGAGCGTCTGATGCTTCCCTATTTCCTCGTGCCGCTGTCGGAACATTTCTCCGCGCTGAACGTCTTCCGCTACATCACCTTCCGCGCGGGCGGCGCGGTGCTCACCGCATTGTTGCTCGGTTTCATCATGGGGCCTTCGCTGATCCGCTGGCTGAAAGTGAAACAGGGCAAGGGCCAGCCCATCCGCTCCGACGGGCCGCAACGTCACATCGTGGAGAAGCAGGGCACGCCGACAATGGGCGGACTTCTTATTCTCATTCCGCTGATGGTCTCCACGCTGCTGTGGGCCGAACTCACCAATCCTTATGTCTGGGTGATCCTGCTGGTCGTGGCCGCTTACGGCTTTCTGGGTTTCACCGACGACTACAACAAAGTCACCAAGCGCACGTCCGATGGCATCAGCGGCCGTTTGCGCCTGGTGGTCGAATTCGGCGTCGGCTTCCTCGCCACCTGGTTTCTGATGAAGCTGGAAGAACCCGCGCTTGCGGGAACGCTCAGCGTGCCGTTCCTCAAGAACGTGCTCGTTCCCTTCGGCCTGTTCTTCATCGTGATCGGTGGCTTCGTGATCGCGGGCGCGTCGAACGCGGTGAATTTCACCGACGGTCTGGATGGTTTGGCCATTGTGCCGGTGATGATCGCGGCGGCGACCTTCGTTTTGATCGCCTATCTCGTCGGCAATGTGAAATTCGCGGACTATCTGCAACTGCACTACGTCGCGGGCACAGGCGAACTCGCCGTGTTCCTTGCCGCGCTGATCGGCGCGAGCCTCGGGTTCCTTTGGTACAACGCGCCGCCCGCCATGGTCTTCATGGGCGATACCGGCTCGTTGCCGCTCGGCGGCGCACTGGGCGCCGTGGCCGTTGCGGTGAAACACGAAATCGTTTTGGCCATCGTCGGCGGGCTTTTCGTGCTCGAAACCGTTTCGGTGATCGTGCAGGTCGCGTCGTTCAAGCTCACCGGCAAGCGCGTGTTCCGCATGGCGCCCATACATCACCATTTCGAACAGATCGGCTGGAAAGAGCCCACCATCGTGATCCGCTTCTGGATCGTGGCGGTGGTTCTCGCCCTCATCGGTCTCTCAACCTTGAAGTTGAGGTGACGATGATCCCGGTCACGCGCTTTTCCAACATGGATGTCGGCGTTTTCGGGCTTGCCCGTTCCGGCCTTGCCTCCATCCGCGCGCTGAAAGCGGGTGGTGCGCGCGTCTATGCGTGGGACCAACGCGAAGCGGCCAATGCCGCGGCACAAAGCGAAGGCGCGGTCGTCGGCTCGTTCCGCACCTGGCCGTGGGAAAAGTTGAAGGCGCTGGTGCTGAGCCCCGGCATTCCGCTCACCCATCCGGCCCCGCACGAAGTGGTGCGCGCCGCGCGCGATGCGGGCGTGGAAGTGATCGGCGATATGGAGTTGCTGGCGCGAGAACTGCCGCATCTGGCCAAGCGCCCGCCAATCATCGCCATCACCGGCACCAACGGCAAATCCACCACCACCGCGCTGATCGGCCATATCCTCGCGTCATGCGGTTACGCCGCCGAGATCGGCGGCAATATCGGCAAGCCGGTGCTCGAACTTTCCGTGCGAAACGGCAAGCCGATCTTCGTGCTGGAGGTTTCGTCCTACCAGATCGACCTTTCGCCCTCGCTCGCGCCGAATGTTTCCGTGCTCACCAACATCACGCCCGACCACATCGACCGTCACGGTTCGATGGAAGGCTATGTCGCGGTGAAGCGCCGCCTGCTGAAGCAAACGTCGGCCGGCGGTGTCATCTGTATCGGCGTGGACGATCAGCATTCTTCCGCCATCTACACCCAGCTCTCCGCGACGGCCGATGCCGAGACCGTTCCGGTGTCGGTCGGCAAGGTGCTGGGCCGCGGCATCTTCGTGCTCGACGGCACGCTTTACGACGCGCAGCGCCAGCACGCCGCGAAAGTAATGGACCTGAACACGGCCGAATGTCTTCCCGGCGCGCACAACTGGCAGAACGCGGCACTCGCCTATGCCGCGGTGAAGCCCTACATCAACGACACGCGCGCCATCGTCTCCGCGATCCAGAGTTTCCCCGGCCTCGCGCACCGCATCGAAGATGTGGGCCATCTCGGCAACATCCGCTTCATCAACGATTCCAAGGCGACGAATGCCGACGCGGCGGCGCGTGCGCTCGCCGTGTTCCCGGACATCTATTGGATCGCGGGCGGCAAGGCGAAAGAAGGCGGCATCGAAAGCCTCATCCCCTATTTCAACCGCATCCGCAAAGCCTATCTCATCGGCGAAGCGGCGGAAGATTTCGCGAAAACGCTGGGCGACGTGCCCCACGAAATCGCCCACACGCTGGAAAATGCCGTCGCTGCCGCCCGCGGCGATGCCGCGCGTTCCTCGGCGCAAGCACCCGTCGTGCTGCTGTCGCCGGCTTGCGCTTCCTTCGATCAGTTCCGCGATTTCGAACACCGCGGCGATGTCTTCCGCGCGCTTGTCGCCGATCTCACCAAAAACAGGGAAGCCGCCCAATGACACTCTCGCGCGCCAAACGCGGCGGTTTCGCAAGCTGGTGGTGGACGGTCGATCACGTGGCCTTCTTCGCCATGTTCGCGCTGATCGCCATCGGCCTGATCCTCGCGTTTGCCGCCAGCCCCGCCGCCACCGGCGGCCCGATGACCGAAGGCGATTTCCGCTACGCGGCGAAACAGATCGCGTTCGCCGTGATCGCCGCGGGCATTCTTGCCGGTTCGTCGATCCTGTCGATCCGCACGATCAAGCTCACCGCCGCCATTATCTTCGCGCTCGCCGTCATCGGTTCGGCGCTGGTGCTGTTCACCGGCAGCGAAGTGTTCGGCGCCAAGCGCTGGATCGATCTGGGCTGGCTCACCTTGCAGCCTTCCGAATTTCTCAAACCCAGCTTCGCGATCCTTGCCGCCACCATTCTCGCCGATCCCAAGCCGATGAAGCTGCCGAAGGAACTCATCACGCTCTGTCTTGTCGCGTTCCCCATCTGCTTCCTGCTGATGCAGCCCGACGTCGGCCAAACCGGATTGCTGCTCGCCTTGTGGGGCGCGCTTCTGTTCTTTGCGGGCTTGCGCCTCTACTGGATGGGTTTGCTTGCGGGCGCGGGCGGCGGGCTTTTCGGATTCGCCTACACGTTCTTCCCGCATGTGCGCCACCGCATCGATCAATATATCGCGCAGATGCACGATCCCGATCAGGCCGGTTATCAGGCGGGCCTCGCGCTGAAGGCGTTCGAACATGGCGGCCTGTTCGGCGTCGGTCCCGGCGCGGGCACGATCAAGTACAGAATTCCCGATGCGCATTCCGATTTCATCTTCGCGGTGGCGGGGGAGGAATTCGGCCTCATCCTCTGTGCGCTGATCGCGGCGTTGTTCTGCCTTCTCACCGTGCGCCTGTTGCTGCGCTCCGCCCGCGCGCGCGATCCGTTCACGCAATTGGCCGGTGCGGGTTTGGCAATCGTCATCGGTTTGCAGGCGTTCATCAACATGGGCGTCGCCATCTCGCTGTTGCCCGCCAAGGGCATGACCTTGCCGTTTATTTCTTACGGCGGTTCGTCGCTGTTCGCGGTGGCGCTCACCATGGGTTTCGCGCTTGCCGTCACGCGCCAGCGTCCGCAGCTTGAGATGCGCGACAACACGCACAACCCGATCCCGCATGGAGCGCGCTTCGCATGAAGACGGTCGTTCTCTCCGCGGGCGGCACGGGCGGCCACCTTTTTCCGGCGCAGGCGCTGGCGGAAGAACTCGTGCGCCGCGGCACCAATATCGTGGTGATGACGGACGGGCGCGGCGCCAATTTCACCCGCGCGTTTCCGGGTGCGGCCATCGAAACCGTTCCCGCCGCGACTTTCGCGGACAAGACGTTCGTCCTGAAAATCCTCGCCGCGATCGAAATCGCCATCGGCGTGATCGCGGCCAGTCTCAAGCTCGCGCGCATCAAGCCCGCCGCCGTGATCGGCTTCGGCGGTTATCCGAGTTTACCGGTGATGCTCGCCGCCTCGTTCTCGCATCTGCCGACCGCGATCCTCGAACAGAACACGGTGCTCGGCCGCGTCAACCGGCTGGTCGCCAACCGCGTGCGCATTGTCGCCGCCGCTTTTCCGATTGCGCGTTTCGCGCCGCGCGATGCCTCCAAGATCGTGATGACGGGCAACCCCGTTCGCCCCGAAGTGCTCGAAGCCGCCAACACGCCTTACGACACGCCCACTTTCGACAGCCCGCTCTGCATCCTCGTCTTCGGCGGCAGCCAGGGCGCGCGCGCCTTGAGCGAAGTCGTGCCTCAGGCCATTGCGCTTCTGAAACCGGATGTGCGCTCGCGCCTTTCCATCGTGCAGCAATGCCGCCCCGAAGATCTGGAAAAAGTTCGCGCGGTTTACGAACAGGCCAAGATCAAGGCCGAACTTGCCAGCTTCTTCTCCGATCTGCCCGCGCGCATCGCCGCCGCCCATCTGGTGATCGCGCGTTCCGGCGCGGGTACGCTTGCCGAACTTGCCGCCATCGGCCGCCCGGCGATCCTCATTCCGCTGCCCGCCGCCACCGACGATCACCAAACGCCCAACGCCGATGTGTTTGCGAATGCGGGTGCGGGCTGGCGCGTGCCGCAGGATCAGCTCACGCCGCAATTCCTCGCCGCGATGCTGGAACAGGCGTTCTCGCTGCCGGAAGATCTCGCCAAACGCGCCGCCGCCGCGCGCACGCTGGCGCGTCCCGACGCCACGCAACGTCTCGCCGATGTGATCGAAACCCTGGAGAAGGCCGCATGAACGCGACACCTTCCCAGATTTCGGTTCACACGCGGGTTCCGCTCGATATCGGCGCGATCCATTTCATCGGCATCGGCGGCATCGGCATGAGCGGCATCGCCGAGATCATGCACAATCTCGGCTACACGGTGCAGGGTTCGGATGTCGCCGACAGCGCCAACGTCAAGCGCCTGCGAGACATGGGCATCAAGATCTCCATCGGCCACAACGCGGAGAACGTGAAGAACGCCGAAGTGGTGGTCTATTCCTCCGCCGTGAAACCCGGCAATCCGGAATTCGATGCCGCGCGCCTCAAGAACCTGCCGCTCGTGCGCCGCGCCGAAATGCTGGCGGAGATCATGCGCCTGAAATGGTGCGTGGCCGTCGCCGGTACCAACGGCAAGACGACGACCACCACGATGGTCGCAGCCTTGCTCGATGCGGGCGGGCTCGATCCCACCGTCGTCAATGGCGGCATCATCAACGCCTATGGAACGAACGCGCGTCTCGGCGCGGGCGAGTGGGTGGTGGTGGAAGCCGATGAGAGCGACGGCACCTTCCTGCGCCTGCCAGCAACGGTCGCGGTCGTCACCAACGCCGATCCCGATCACCTCGATTTCTACGGCACCTTCGACAAGATGCGCGAAGCCTTCCAGCGCTTCATCGAGAATGTGCCGTTTTATGGTTTCGCAGTCGTCTGCCTCGATCATCCGGAAGTGCAGGCCATGATCGGCCGCATCGAAGACCGGCGCATGATCACCTATGGCTTCTCCCCGCAAGCCGATGTGCGCGCCACCAATGTCAGCTTTTCCGAAGGCGCATCGCATTTCGATCTGGCGATCGCCGACCGCCGCAAGGGCAAGGAAACCCGCATCGATGGCCTTACGCTTCCGATGCCCGGCGAGCACAATGTGCAGAATGCGCTGGCGGCTATCGTGGTGGCGCGCGAGCTCGGCGTCAGCGATGCGCGCATCCGCTCCGGCCTCAAGAATTTCGAAGGCGTGAAGCGCCGCTTCACCAAGGTCGGCGAATGGAACGGTGCCGCGATCATCGACGATTACGGCCACAACCCGTTCAAGATTGCCGCCGCATTGAAAGCCGCGCGTCAGGCGTATAGCGGCCCCATCGTCGCTGTGGTCCAGCCGCATCGCTACACGCGCCTGCGCGACACGTTCGATCAGTTCTGCACCTGCCTCAACGACGCCGATGTGGCGGTCATAGCCCCGGTTTATCCCGCGGGCGAAAAACCCATAGAAAACGTCAACCGCGATACCTATGCCGAAGCCCTGCGGATGCACGGCCACCGCAACGTGCTGACGATCGATGGCGAAGCCGATCTCGCCGCAACCGTCGCGCCCTATATGAAGCAGGGCGGGGCGGTCGTGCTGCTCGGCGCGGGTTCGATTTCCGCCTGGGCCTACAATCTCGAAAACGCATTGAAGGCGAAGGAGGGCAAATCGTGATGTCTTCCCGCGTCTGTTATGCCCTTCCGCCCGTGCGCGGCACCTACACCGATAACGCGCCGCTGAAAGACCTCGTCTGGTTCCGCGCGGGCGGCAATGCCGAAACGCTGTTCCGCCCCGCCGATGCCGACGATCTGGCAACCTTCCTCGCCGCCAAACCCGAAGGCCTTCCAGTCAGCGTGATCGGCGTCGGCTCGAACCTCTTGGTGCGCGACGGCGGCATTCCCGGCGTGGTGATCCGCTTGCCAGCGTCGTTCGGAAAGATAAGCGTCGAGGGCAATCGCATCCGCGCCGGTGCCGCAGCACTCGATGCCAACGTCGCGCGCATGGCAGCGGACAAAGGTGTCGCGGGTCTGGAATTCCTGCGTGGCGTTCCCGGCACCATCGGCGGCGCGCTGCGGATGAACGCGGGCTGCTATGGCAGCGAGATCAAGAACATTCTGGTGGAAGCAACCGGGCTCGACGGCCATGGCAACATCGTCAAGTTCACCAATGCCGAGATGGGCTTCACCTATCGCAAGAGCGCGGTGCCGGACGACGTGATCTTCATCGAAGCCGTGTTCGAAGGCACGCGCGCCTCGCCCGATGACATCCGCGCCCGCATGAACAAGCTGGTCGAAGAACGCGAAGCCTCCCAGCCCGTCAAAACCAAAACCGGCGGGTCCACCTTCAAAAATCCCGAAGGCCACAAGGCCTGGCAGTTGATCGACGAAGCCGGTTGCCGCGGCCTGAAGCATGGCGATGCGCAGGTCTCCGAGAAACATTGCAACTTCCTCATCAACACCGCCGAAGCCAAAGCCGCCGACATCGAGGCACTGGGCGAAGACGTCCGTGCCCGCGTCAAAGCCAAGTCCGGCGTGACGCTCGAATGGGAAATCAAACGCGTTGGAATTGCGGAGACGGGGCAATGACCAAGGTTGCCGTGCTCCTGGGCGGCCTGTCCGCCGAACGCGAAGTCAGCCTCGTCTCGGGGCGCGACTGCGCCAAGGCGCTGCGGGAAGAAGGCTTCGATGTCGTCGAGATCGATGCGAAGGACGATGTCTCCGCCCAACTCAAAGCCGCCGAACCCGATGTTGTGTTCAACGCGCTGCATGGCCGCTGGGGCGAAGACGGCTGCGTGCAGGGTCTGCTGGAACTTTTGCGCATCCCCTACACCCATTCCGGCGTGCTCGCGTCGGCTCTCGCGATGCACAAACAGCGCGCGAAGGATGTGTTCGCGGCTGCGGGAATCCCTGTCGTGAACTCCGTGGTCGCCGACCGCCGCGAAGCGGGCAGCCGCCATCTCATGGAGCCGCCTTACGTCATCAAACCGGTCAACGAAGGCTCCAGCGTCGGCGTCTATATAATAAGGAAGGGCGATAATCGTCCGCCCGCCGAACTGGGCAGCGACACCTGGCAACTCTCAGACCTGATGATGGTCGAAGAATATGTGCCGGGCCGCGAACTGACGGTTGCAGTGATGGGCGGCAAGGCGCTTGCCGTCACCGAGATCGTGCCCAAAACGGCATTCTACGATTACGAAGCCAAATATGCCTCGGGCGGCTCCGAACATGTCATCCCGGCAAAGATTCCACCGGCCATTGCAGAAAAAGCGATGCGCCTTGCCGAAAAAGCGCATGAAATTTTGGGCTGCAGGGGAGTCAGCCGCTCGGATTTCCGGTATGACGATTCGGGGACGAATCACAGACTGATTCTCTTGGAAGTAAACACGCAGCCGGGAATGACTCCCACCTCTCTGGTACCGGAGCAGGCAGCCTTCTGTGGATATGGCTTCGGTGCCCTTGTCCGCTGGATGGTGGAGGACGCGTCATGCGATCGGTAAGCGCCACCGCGAAGGCCACCCGCTCGCGCGCGCAGACCGCGCGGCGCGCAGCCCCCCCCGTCGCGCGCACTGCTGCCAGCCGGAAGAAGTCCGATCGTTCGGACGAACAGGCCCCGCTTTGGCTGCGCATCCTGAAGTCGCCGCTCAAACTTGTCGGCATCCGCCGCCCCGTTCTGGTGGCGACCCTGGTGCTCGCCGCCCTCACCGTGATCGTGGCGCTGATCGCCAGCGGCGCCGTCCGCCGTTCCATCGATGCGACCGAGAACGGTTTGGGCGTGCTCGCCACCGATGCCGGTTTCGGAATCTCCAAGGTCCATCTGCTGGGCGCGGAACGCACCTCGCCGCAACTGGTCCTCAACACGCTCGGCTTTCATCTCGGCCAGTCGATCTTCGGTGCGGATGTCCATGCCGCCCGCGATCGCCTGCTTGCGCTCGACTGGATCAAGACCGCCGATGTCCGCCGCCGCTATCCCGACGACATCACCGTCACCGTGACCGAGAAGAAACCCTTCGCGCTCTGGCAGGATGCGGCGCACCGCATCTGGGTGATCGAACGCGACGGTTCGCTCATCACCGATCGCGGTTACGACAAGTTCCTCAAGCTGCCGCATTTCATCGGCACCGGCGCACCGGAAAACGCGGCCGAGATCGTGGCGGCGCTGCCCGGTCACCGCGCGGTGATGGCACGGCTGGAAGGCATGCAGCGCGTGGGCGAACGGCGCTGGGACCTGGTGCTCGACGACGGCGTGGTTGTGCAGCTTCCCGAAAAGGGCTGGCAGAAGGAACTGAACACGCTCGAACACCTGATCGTGGACAAAGGCATTCTCGAACGCGACGTGACGCAGATCGATCTGCGTTCGCCGACGACCTATTTCTTTTTGCTCAAGAGCGGCAACAAACAGCAGGTTGAGAGGGGGAAATCTGCCTGATGGGCGAGACGGTTCGTATGCGCACAGGCACTGCCGAACAGGTTGGCTACCGCACCGGTGTGGTCGCCGCACTTGACGTTGGCTCGTCCAAGGTCGTGTGCGTCATCGGCCGGGCCGAGCCCGGGAAACTGCGCGTGCTGGGAACGGCGCTGCGCGAATCCCAGGGCATCAAGGGCGGCACGGTCACAAGCCTCGACTATGCCGAAGAATCCATCCGCGATGCGGTGGCCGCTGCCGAAAACCACGCCGACGCACGCATCCAGAATGTCATCATCGGCATCAATTGCGGCCAGCCGGTCAACATCACCTCGCGCAACGTTATGAACCTCGAAGGGGCGCTGGTGACGGACGGTCATCTGCGCGCGCTGCTCGCCCATGGCCGCGCGAAATGCACCCGCGAAGGCTACGAAATCATCCAGTCCGCGCCGACGGCCTATGTGGTCGATGAAGCACGCGGCGTGCGCGATCCGTCGGGCATGTTCTGCCAGCGCATTGGCGTGGCGATGCACGCGGTCGGCGTCCGACCGTCGCCGTTGCAGAACCTGAAACTCGCCATCGAACGCTGCCATCTGTCGATTTCGGGCACTTTGTTCGCGCCGTTCGCAAGCGGTCTCGCCACGCTGACGGACGACGAAAAGCAATTGGGCGCAACCGTCATCGATCTCGGCGGCGGCGTCACCTCGATTGCGGTCTTCATGGAAGGCCAGTTGGTCCACGCCGATGTGGTGCCGATGGGCGGCCAGCAGGTCACCGCCGATCTCGCGCGTATGCTGGCAGCGCCGCTTTCCGCCGCCGAACGCGCCAAGACGCTGCACGGTGCGGCTCTTGGTGATCTCGAATATGGCGCCGACGTCGTCACCGTTCCCCAGACGGGCGAGGATGACGACGCCGGCATGCGCGTGCCGCGTTCGATGCTCACCCGCATCATCCAGGCCCGGATGGAAGAAATTCTGGGCGAGGTGCAGACGCGCCTGCGCGCCAGCGGTTTCGATGTCATCGCCGGACGCCGCGCGGTGCTCACGGGCGGCGGCTCGCAGCTTTCGGGCGTGCGCGAACTGGCGGCCCGCATCCTCAACAAACAGGTGCGCATCGGCCGCCCGCAGGTCTTTCCGGGCCTGCCCGCGGCATCGACGAGCCCGGACTACGCAACGGCGGTGGGCCTGCTCATGGCGGGCGCGACCATGCCGCCGGAACTTCTCAACCCGGACCTTGCGCTGGAAGCCGAGGAGCCGGGCCGCAAGGGATTCTTCGGCCGGTTAACGAGCCGGTTACTTGGGTAAACAAAGTATTAACGGATCAAGCTCTACAAAGCTGGAGCGTCCGTGGGGTGGTTAAGGGATACGGAATGAAAGGCACTAAGGAGAACGGTCATGACAATTAAACTCAGGGCGCCCGAAATGACGGAGCTGAAGCCCCGGATCACGGTCCTTGGCGTCGGCGGTGCTGGCGGCAATGCCGTCAACAACATGATTTCCTCGAAGCTGGAAGGCGTCGAGTTCGTCATCGCGAACACCGATGCCCAGTCGCTCGCGCAATCCAAAGCCCCCCGCAAGATCCAGATGGGCGCGAGAGTCACCGAAGGTCTGGGCGCCGGCGCGCAGCCGGACGTCGGCCGCGCAGGTGCCGAAGAATCTCTCGACGAGATTCTGGAACAGATCGGCGGCTCGCACATGGTGTTCATCACCGCGGGCATGGGCGGCGGCACCGGAACGGGTGCGGCGCCGGTCATCGCGCGCGCGGTGCGCGAGCTTGGCATCCTGACGGTTGGCGTTGTGACGAAGCCGTTTGCCTTCGAAGGCGACAAACGCATGCGCATCGCCGAACGCGGCATCCAGGAACTTCAGAACTACGTTCATACGCTGATCGTGATTCCGAACCAGAACCTGTTCCGCGTCGCCAACGAACGCACGACCTTCGCGCAGGCCTTCTCCATGGCCGACGAAGTGCTGCATTCCGGCGTGCGCGGCGTCACCGATCTCATCGTGATGCCGGGTCTCATCAATCTCGATTTCGCCGACATCAAGTCGGTGATCTCGGAGATGGGCAAGGCGATGATGGGCACCGGCGAAGCCGAAGGCGAGGATCGCGCGCTGAAAGCCGCCGATGCCGCCATCTGCAATCCGCTGCTCGAAGACGTGACGATGAAGGGCGCGCGCGGCGTGCTCATCAACATCACGGGCGGCCCGGACCTGATGCTGTTCGAAGTCGAACAGGCGGCCAACCGCATCCGCGCCGAAGTCGATCCCGACGCGAACATCATCTTCGGCAACACCATCCTCGACGATATGGAAGGCCGCATCCGCGTATCGGTTGTGGCAACCGGTATCGATGCGGAAGAAATGCGGGGGTTGCCCGAAAACATCGAACGCCTGCGTCCGCGCACGAATGCGCCGATCCACGCGCCGCGCACGGAACCGAAGATCGCCGTCAACGCGCCGATGCCCAGCGTCGCCGCGATCACGCGTTCGTCGGTCAACCCGGTCCATCGTCAGGTCGAAGCGTTGGCGGAAGAACTCAACATCATCCCGCCGATGATCGAAGAAGCGGAAGAAGAGATCGTGTTCGAAGACGATGCGATGCCGCAAACCGATGCGATGCCCGAAGTGGCCACGCTTCGCACCCAGCCGGAATTGCGCAACCGCCCCGAACCGGTCCATGTCGAGCCGCAGAAGAAGCAGAGCATCTTCGGTGGATTGTTCGGCCGTCAGAAGAAACCCGACATGCGCCATGAACCCGCGCCGACGCCCGTGGCCCAGCCACGCGCGACGTCGCAAGTCATCACCCGTATCCAGCCTGAACCGGCGCAACGTCCCGCGCCGGTCCAGTCTGCCCCGGCCGACGACCTGTTCCCGGAGCACAACAAGGACGAACAGTTCGAAATCCCGGCCTTCCTGCGCCGGCAAACGAATTGAGTTAGACGGAATTCCCCCTCACCTGCGCGTACCCTAAAGGGATGGGGTGAGGGGGATGCCTCTTCCAAACCCTCCCCTTGAGGGAGGGTCGAAATTGCGAAGCAATTTCGGGGAGGGGTCAAAACTGCAGCCGCGTAGGACCCCTCCCCGAAAATTCTCCGCTGCGCTCCGAATTTGTCGACCCTCCCTCAAGGGGAGGGTATGACTATGTGATGGCCCGCAAGACTCTCGCGCGAGAAATCGCCACCGAAGGCACCGCCCTTCATGCGGGCGCGCGCGTGCATATGACTCTGAAACCGGCGCACGCGAGCTACGGCATCGTCTTCCGCCGCACCGATCTTCATCGCGACATCCCCGCCCGCTACGACCGCGTGGGCGAAACGCGGCTGGGCACCGTGATCGCGGAAGCGGGCGCCAGTGTCGGCGTGATCGAACATCTGATGGCAGCCGTGGCGGGTGCGGAGATCGACGATCTGATCGTCGAACTCGATGGTCCCGAGCCGCCGATCCTCGATGGCGATGCGCTCTCCTATCTCAAGCTGATCCGGCAGGCGGGCATTGCCGAAAGCGGCGGCACCCGCGAGACCATCGAGGTTCTGCGCCCCGTCACCGTCCAGTCCGGCGAGGCGCGCGCCGCGCTTCATCCCTCCGCCAGCTACGAATTCGATTTCGAGATCGTCTTTCCGAGCCCTGCCATCGGGCGGCAGACCTTCCACTGGCCGTTCTCGCAATCGGGCTTCGAGGCCGACATCGCGCCGGCCCGTACCTTCGGTTTCCTCCATGAGCTGGAGGCGCTCAATAAGGCAGGCCTGGGCCGCGGGGCCTCGCTGGAGAACACCCTGGCCATCGATGGCGACAAGGTCGTCAACGCCGCCCTGATGCGGTTTCCGGACGAGTTCGTCCGTCACAAGATACTGGACGCATTGGGCGATCTGGCCCTGGCGGGCGGCCCTCTCAAGGCCCGGTTCGAGGGCGTGCGCTCCGGCCACGCCCTCAACAATGCACTCCTCCGGGCGCTCTTCGCCGATTCTGCGAATTACCGGCGGGTAACGGCCCCGTAACCCCCTAAGCCCTTGAGTTCATTGGCCGCAACGGCCCCCTGCTAGACCCGCGAGGCCGCGCATTGCATAAGGTAAAGAGGTGGGGCGCAAACCAGGGTCGGATCGATATATGCCGGGCATGAGTTTCAAACGCGCGCGGGCGATTGCGCTGGTGCTGGCCGCGTCGATCGCGCTTTCGGGCTGCGAATCCATCGACGATCTGTTCAGCGGCAAGAAGGGCGACGATACCGACGCCACCTATGTCGAACGCCCGGTCTCTCAGATCTACAAGGATGCGTGGGACGCGGTGAACCAGGGCAACTGGTCCGACGCCGCCAAGCAGTTCGCCGAAGTCGAACGCCAGCATCCTTATTCGGTGTGGGCGCGCCGCGCGATGTTGATGAGCGCTTTCAGCTATTACCAGGCGAACAAATATCCCGACGCCATTTCCACCGCCGACCAATATATCCAGCTTCATCCCGGCTCGAAGGAAGTGGCCTATGCCTTCTATCTGAAGGCCATTTCGCTCTACGAACAGATCGTCGACATCGGCCGCGACCAGTCCAACACCGAAGAGGCGCTGGTGGCGTTGCAGGACGTGGTGCAGCGTTTCCCGGATACCGACTATGCCCGCGACTGCAACCTGAAGATCGACCTCACGCTCGACCATCTGGCGGGCAAGGAAATGGCGGTGGGCCGCTACTACCTGCGTTCGGGCAACTATATAGGGGCGATCAACCGCTTCCAGGTGGTGGTGACCCAATATCAAAAAACGTCACAAATCGCCGAGGCGCTGGAGCGATTGACCGAAGCCTATTATGCTCTGGGTGTGTACAACGAAGCGAAAACCTCCGCCGCTGTGCTGGGCACCAACTATCCCGGCAGTCTTTGGTATCAGGATGCCTATAACCTTCTCACGAGCCACAACATGCGGCCGGAGATGGACAAGGGCTCCTGGATCAGCAAGGCGTTCGGTTTCCTGTAAAGGCCGCGATGCTCACGGCACTGACCGTCCGCGACATCGTTCTGATCGAATCCTCAGCGCTTGAGTTTGCGCCCGGTTTGAACGTGCTCACCGGCGAAACCGGCGCGGGCAAATCCATATTGCTGGACGCATTGGGATTGGCCGCCGGCGGCAGGGCAGGCGCGCGTGCCGGCGTGCGCCCCGGCGCGCAACAGGGATCGGCCACGGCGGTGTTCGACCCGGAGAAAAAACATCCCGCCCGCGCATTGCTGCGCGACAGCGCGATGGAAGCCGATGGCGAGATCATCCTGCGCCGTGTGATTTCCGCCGATGGCCGCACGCGCGCCTTCGTGAACGACGAACCCGTTGGCGTGGGCCTGTTGCGCGATCTGGGTTCCGCGCTGGTGGAAGTGCACGGCCAGGCTGACGACCGCGGCCTGTTCGACAACGCCACGCATCGCCGGTTGCTGGATGCCTTCGGCGGCAACGAATCGCTGGCCGCGCAGGTTGGCGATCTCTACGCCACGCTGGAAACCGCGCGCACGAGCGCCGACGAACTGCGCCGCGAAGCCGCTGCCGCCCAGGCCGATGCGGATTACACCAGACATGCCGCCGATGAACTCACCGCGCTGGGTGCGGAAGAAGGTGAAGAAACCGCCATCGCATCGGCCCGCGCGCTGCTGATGAACGCGACCAAGATTGCCGAAGATGTCTCTGCCGCTTCTGCTGCGCTTTCGGGCGAACGCGGCGCGGAAACGGGGCTCGCGACGGCGCTCAAACGCCTGTCGCGCATGAACGAGGAAGCACGCAAAGCCGCCGCCGCCGCCGAAACCGCGCTCGAACAGGCCTATGCGCTCACCGAAGATGCCGGCCGAGAACTCGATTCCCTGCTCGCGAATTTGAAACTCAATCCCCGCGAACTGGAAAAGAAGGAAGAACGGCTCTACGCTTTGCGCGATGCCGCGCGCAAATATGGCGTGACACCTGACGCGTTGCCCCGTCTGCAAGCAGAGTTCGAGCGCAAACGCGACGCGCTGGAAACCGGCGGCAGCAAGGTGAAAGCGGCGGAAGCCGCTGTCGAAGAGGCGCGGCAAGCCTATCTCGCCGCCGCCAAAAAACTTTCCGCCGCGCGCAAAAAATCCACCAAAGAACTTGAAACGGCTGTCGCGGGCGAACTCGTCCCCCTCAAGCTCGCCCACGCCAAATTCCGCGTCAGCCTCGAACCGCTGGAAGCGGAATCTCCCACCGGCATGGAGCGTGTGGCCTTTGAAGTCGCAACGGTGGAAGGCGCAGCCTATGGCTCGCTCGCAAAAATCGCCTCCGGCGGCGAACTCGCGCGTTTCTCGCTCGCACTGAAAGTCGCTTTGTCGGAAGCAAGCCCGCCCGCAGCCCTCGTGTTCGACGAAGTTGACCGCGGTGTGGGGGGCGCGGTGGCCGATGCGGTGGGCGAACGCCTGCAACGCCTCGCCAAGACCACGCAGGTCTTGCTGGTCACCCACTCGCCACAGGTCGCCGCCCGCGCCACTCGCCATTTCCGCATCACCCGCCTGGGCGACAAAACCCGCGTGCATCTTTTGACCGACGACGAGCGTCTGGAAGAACTTGCCAGAATGCTTTCGGGCGCCAATGTTACCGAAGAGGCGCGCGCCGCCGCCCGCAGACTGGTCGCCGAAGCCGCGCCGAAGCGGAAGAAACGCGCATGAGGTGTTCGAGTGCGATGAGCAATCGAACGCTCCGAAACTTGGGTTAGACTAGCCGCATGAAACAGATCTCTTCCCAAACGAAAAAAAGAATCTCCCTCGCCCCCGGAGGGGGAGAGGGCCGGGGTGTGGGGGCGATGCTTCCGCGATCTCAGCCGCTGAAAGCACGTGCGCCTGCGTTAGACACCACCCCCTCACCCCAACCCTCTCCCCCTGAGGGGGAGAGGGAGGAATGTGAGGCCGGGGGAGGGGGTGCTAGATTCCCAAAAACGACTAAGCTTTTGGAATTACAGCTGGAATGTCGCGCAGCATGACCGCCCTCGCCAAGAAAGACGTCGAGAAACTTTCGCAGGCCGAAGCGAAAGAGGAACTCGAACGGCTGGCGCTGGAAATTGCCGGGCACGACCGCGCCTACTATCAGGAAGACGCGCCCAAAGTTTCCGACGCCGCATACGATGCGCTGCGCAAGCGCAACACCGCCATCGAAGCGCGTTTCCCCAAACTCGTCCGCCCCGACAGCCCGTCCCATCGCGTGGGCGCGAAGCCGAGCGAGAAATTCTCCAAGGTCGTGCACGCCGTTCCCATGCTGTCGCTCGACAATGCCTTCGCCGACGAAGACGTGCATGATTTCGCCGTTCGCGTGCGCCGCTTCCTGGGGCTGAAGGAAGACGACGATCTGGCGATGACCTGCGAACCGAAGATCGACGGGCTTTCCTGTTCCATCCGCTATGAAGACGGCATTCTCGTGCAGGCCGCCACGCGCGGCGACGGCACCGAAGGCGAAGACATCACCGCCAACGTGCGGACCATTCGCGACGTGCCGCTGCATCTGAAAGGCAAACCGCCCGCCGTGCTGGAAGTGCGCGGCGAGGTCTATATGAGCCACAAGGAATTTGCGGCCCTCAACAAGCGGCAGGAAAAAGAGGGCAAGCCGGTCTACGCCAACCCGCGCAATTCCGCCGCCGGTTCCGTGCGCCAGCTCGATCCGTCGATCACCGCCTCGCGCCAGCTGAATTTCTTCGCCTACACCTGGGGCGAAATCAGCAAGCTGCCCGCCAAGACGCAGTGGGACATGCTGGAGGCGTTCAAAGACTACGGTTTCCGCGTCAACCCGCTGACCAAACGCTGCAAGACCGTTCCCGAAGTCCTGAAGTTCTACCGCGACATCGAAGAGAAACGCGCCAAGCTCGGCTACGACATCGACGGTGTGGTCTACAAGGTGGATCGCCTCGATCTGCAGGAACGCCTGGGCTTCGTCTCGCGCTCGCCGCGCTGGGCCATCGCACACAAATTCGCCGCCGAACAGGCCGAAACCGTTCTGGAAAAGATCGACATTCAGGTCGGCCGCACCGGCAAGCTTACGCCGGTTGCGCGATTGAAACCTGTCACCGTCGGCGGCGTGGTGGTGGAAAACGCCACGCTTCACAATGGAGACGAAATCGCCCGCCTCGACGCGCGCGAAGGCGACACCGTTATCATTCAGCGTGCTGGCGACGTAATCCCGCAAGTCGTTCGCGTGATCGAAAGCAAGCGACCGCGCGGGGCAAAGCCCTATCACATGCCGCACAAATGCCCCGTCTGCGGCAGCCATGCCGTGCGCGAGGTGGATGAAAAGACAGGCAAGGAAGACGTCGATCGCCGCTGCACCGGCGGGCTCATCTGCGATGCGCAAGTTGTTGAACGTCTCAAACATTTCGTCGGCCGCGATGCGTTCGACATCGAAGGGTTCGGCGGCACCTATATCGAAACCCTGCACGAAGCGGGTTTGCTGAAAGAACCCGCCGACATTTTCCAGCTTGCCAAACATCCCGCCAAACTTGGCAAGGTGCTGGCCGAAAAGCGCGCCGAACAAAGCGCGGAGCGTCGCGCGAAGGAAGGCAAGGAGGCCACCGCCAAGGCAAAGAAGAAAGACGAAGGCGAGGGCAAGCTTGTCGAAAACCTCGTTGCCTCCATCGATGCGCGGCGCACCATCGGGCTCGACCGTTTCATCAATGCGCTGGGCATCCGCCATGTGGGCGAAACCAACGCACGGCTGCTTGCCCGCAACTTCCTCACCATCGACGCCTTTATCGAAGCGATGGAAGGCAAGGATGCCATCGAGCAGTTGAAAGGCATCGGCGGCATCGGCGACGTGGTGGCCGAAGCGATCCACGATTTCTTCGACGAACCGCACAACCGCAAACTTCTCGACCGCCTGTTGAAGGAAGTCGATGTCAAAGCGATGGAAAAGCCCAAGATCAAAGGCTCCCCCGTCGCCGGCATGACCATCGTCTTTACGGGCAGTCTGGAAAAGATGACCCGTCAGGAAGCCAAAGCCCGCGCGGAGTCATTGGGCGCAAAAGCCGCCGGTTCGGTTTCCGCAAAAACCGATCTTGTGGTGGCAGGCCCCGGCGCCGGTTCGAAACTCGCCGAAGCCGCCAAACACAACGTCAAGGTGATCGATGAAGACGCCTGGCTGAGGATGATTGGGGACGCTTAAGCGCTCAGCGCCTTCGCGAGGAACGGCAAGCTCTTGTCCATGCGATAATCGACCGAGGAATGGTTGTCCGGAAATTCCTCGTACACATGCGGCACACCCATCTTTTCCAATGAGCGGTGCAACCGCCGCGCGCCATAAATCAATTGATACTGATCGACGTCGCCGCAATCGATCCAGAGCGCTTTGAGCTTCTTCAGACCTTCCCCGCGCGTATCCACCATCACGCAAGGATCCCATTTCAGGAAGTTCGCCCAGCGTTCGGCAATCACCTCGCAGGTGTCGAACGTCACCGGCAAACGCACGCCCCAATACGCATCCGGATCGGGATCGTAGGTCGCGCACATCGCAAGCGTCATCAGATCGTGGATGTCGTCATCCTTGGTCTTCGCCGCGGCGTAGAAACCTTCCAGCCACTTCTTGATGGAGTTGTCGCTCTTGGCGAGCTTGCGCAAGAGCCGCGGAAATTCCGGCAGGTAGCAAAGCTCGAAAGCCATATCGCCGGAATGACACGCAGCAGCCGCCCAGAAATCGGGATAAAGCAGCGCATGCGCAATGGAGCCATAACCGCCCGAACTCTTGCCGAACAAGCCGCGCCTGCCGTTACCGCCGCACGCGAAGGTCTTCTCCACGAACGGCACGCACTCCTCGATCAGGAAGTCTGCCCAGCGCCCGATCGCTGCCGAGTTGATATACTGATTGCCGCCCAGCCGCGTGAAGCAATCCGGAAACGCCACCACGCAAGGCGGCATCGCGCCTTCCGCGATCAACCTGTCCAGCCGCTCCGGCACGTTCTCTCCGAAGTTCTTCCAGTTGGTATGCGCCGGCCCGCCTGCCGTGAACCCCACAATGTCCACCAGCAGCGGCAAGCCCCGCCCGTCGTGTCCCGCGGGCACATAGACATCGATGATCCGTTCCGTCGGATCGCCCAGCATGTTGGAAGCCAGAACCTTGCTGTCGAGCGAAAGCCGTTTCACCGTTCCCCGCGCGCCGCCGGATTTGCGCATCAAATCGCCCGCGTCGCGTTGTCGAGCCAGGCGCGCGTTTCCTCATCCACCTGCGGCCCGATCTTTTCGCGCACCTTGGCGTGATAGCCGTTCAGCCACGCGCGTTCGCTTTCGTTCAGCAGCGAAGGTTCGACAAGATCGAGGTCGATGGGTGCAAAGGTGATGGTCTCGAATTCCATCATCCGCCTTTCGCCGCCGGAAATCTCCTTGCCTTCCGTCACCACGATCAGGTTTTCGATGCGGATGCCGTATTCGCCAGCCTTGTAATATCCCGGCTCGTTGGAACAGATCATTCCCGGCTTCAGCGGCTGCGCGATGGGCCGCTTTGAGATGTTCTGCGGTCCTTCATGCACCGACAGATAGCTGCCCACGCCATGCCCCGTGCCGTGCTCGTAATCGAGCCCCGCTTCCCAAAGCGGCCGCCGCGCAAACGCATCCAGCGCAGCCCCGGTGGTGCCTTCGGGGAATTTCGCGGTGGCAAGGGCGATATGGCCCTTCAACACGCGGGTGAAGCGGTCGCGCATTTCCGGGGTCGATTTGCCGATGATCAGGGTGCGCGTCACGTCCGTCGTACCGTCGGGATATTGCCCGCCGGAGTCGATGAGGAAGATTTCGTCCTTCAGGATCGGCCGGTTGGTCGATTGCGTCACGCGGTAATGCACCACTGCGCCGTTGGAGCCCGCCCCCGAAATGGAATCGAAGGAAAGATCGGTGAGTTTTCCCGTCGCACGCCGATAGCCTTCCAGCGTCTTTGCCGCGTCGATCTCGGTCAATTGTCCGTTCGGCGCCTCGCGCTTCACCCAGGCAAGAAACCGCGAGAGTGCCGCGCCGTCGCGCAGATGTGCCTTGCGCGTGCCTTCGATCTCCACCTCGTTCTTGCAAGCCTTCGGCAATTGAATCGGATCGCTGCCGCGCTTGACCGCAGCACCCGCCTTCTTCAAGCGCTCGAAAATCGCGGCAGGCGCGGTGTTGGGATCGGCCAGAACCACTTTGCCTTTCAGCGCATCCAGCGCTTCAACGAATTCTTCCGGCTCGCGAATGCGCACAGCATTGCCCAGATGCTTCACCAACTCCGGCGAGGATTTGCGGCTGTCCATGAACAGGTCGGTCGAACCGTCGCCGTTCAGGATCGCGTAGGAAAGCACGAACGGCGTGTGCGGCGTGTCCCCGCCGCGCATGTTCAATAGCCAGCAGATGGAATCCGACAGCGTCACCACTGCGCCATCCGCGCCCGAACGCTTCACGTCTTCGGCAATCCGCATGCGTTTGGATTCGGCCGTCTCGCCCGCCAGCGAAATATCGTGCGGCACAGCCTTCGCAACCGGCGGCGCGGGTTGGTCTTCCCACACCGCATCGATGGGATTGCCGTCGCACGCCACGAGTTCGGCGCCGGCCTTGGCCGCGGCCATGCGCAGCGCATCCACACCGTTCGCCGTGTGCACCCACGGGTCGTAGCCGATCCTGGAACCCTTGGGCGCATTCGCTTCGATCCACGCGGACGGACCTTCGGCCACCAGATCGCGCGGGTCGAACAATTTGGTGTCAGTCTGCTGGCGCACCTGCAGCGTGTAACGCCCGTCGACGAACACAGCCGCCTTGTCGCGCAACACCACCGCAGCACCCGCCGATCCCGTGAACGAGGTCAGCCAGGCCAGCCTTTCGCCATGCCGCGGCAGATATTCGCTTTGATATTCGTCCGAATGCGGCACCACGAAACCGTCGAGCCCGCGCCGGGCAAGTTCGGCGCGCAGGGCGGCAAGCCGCGGCGCGCAAGTGGCCGCATCGGAAACATCGTCATAACTTTGAAAGGGGGCGTTTTTGTCCATAAGCGGACCCTAGCGCGGGGCAGATGGCCTCTCAAGGACGAGCGCCGACCAGGGTCCGTCCCGCCGCGCCGCCCGGAACACAAGTCCGTGTGGGCGGTAAAACGCCAGCACCAAATTTTCCTGCCAATGCAACAGGCCGGACAGAACAATCGTGCCGCCAGGCGCCACCACACGCGCAATCTGTGGCGCAAGGAAGGTCAGCGGCCCCGCCAGGATATTGGCGATGACGAGATCGTAAGGTGCTTTCGCGGCCAATGCCGGATGCCCGAGCCCATCCGCCGTCACCGCGCGCACCAGCGGCCCTTCGCCGTTCGACGCGGCGTTCTCTTTTGTGACCTCGACGGCCACCGCATCGATATCCGACGCCATCACCGGCCGCCGCCAAAGTTTCGCCGCGCCGATGGCCAGCAATCCCGTTCCGCAGCCGAGATCGAGCACATTGCCGTAACGGCGCTTC
This sequence comes from Rhizomicrobium sp., assembly GCA_035543495.1. GTDB lineage: Bacteria > Pseudomonadota > Alphaproteobacteria > Micropepsales > Micropepsaceae > Rhizomicrobium. The sequence goes on from DATKJT010000020.1 coordinate 41,665, forward strand.
TTCGCCAGATCGCTCAACAGCGAAAGGCACAACGCCGTCGTCTCGTGATGCCCGGTGCCGAACGCAAGCCCTGCCTCGATGCGAATGGGAATGACGCCATCGGGCACCTTGCCGCGATCATGCGCGCCATAAACGAAGAACCGCCCCGCGCGCACCGGCGGCAGACCCTCCTGGCTCAGCTTGATCCAATCTGCATCCGGCAGAAGGCCGACATGCACCGGCTTGCCCGCCAGTTGCTCCAGCAAATCGCCATCCGGCATCACGGTGTAAAGCGCCTCGACCGTGGCATCGTCCTTGAACGGTTCCTCGGAAATCAAAACGGCCTGCGGCAATGGCGGCGTTAGTTCCAGTAACGCCACCACATCGGATGCTTCCGATTTGCGCAGCGTTATGGTCGTCTTCCATAGAGGTGCGTTCATTTCAGGCATTCAACGAATCCCGAAATGCATTCTCCGACGAAACGCGGCCAAACAATCGAAATCGCGAAAGATGGGGCAAAACCACCAACCGTTTGGAGTTGCCGAAAGTATAGACATCAATCGTATTGCTGCCCCATGCGGCATTTAATTCGTGAGAAATATGCGCATCGAGGATATCGACTATATATCCGGCTACTTCCTTTCCAAAGGCGAGGATGAGGTTTGCATTCGAATTTTCAAATATCTCCGCCCACATGTTTACGCCGAAATTCAGCGACGCCTTCTTCTCTGGTAATGCATGCCAACTGCGCGACCGAAAAGGCACGAGATAACCACTTAGAACGTCGTTTGGATCTGTGCCAACTATCTGCAGCATTCGTTGGACTTGCCGTTGCAACTTCTCTTGGCCCGGCGGGTTACCTTTCCAGCGTTCGAGCACATAGGCGCTGCCTTCTTCTTTGGACCATTGAGGCTGCTCGTATTCTTGGCCTCCGGGATTGATGGTTATGAGGGTAACTTTTGCCTTCGAAATATTTTTTGCGGGACAAGTGAATAGCCGCCAACCGAGCCGATGATTTAGTCGGCGATATTCGGACTCAATTGTTTCATAATCGAAAGCCATATCGGAAGCTCATTGTCAGTCTCGCCGCAATTCACGCCCGCGTCACGAAATTGTCGATCACCTTCTTCTCGCCCGCCTTGTCGAAATCGACGGTGAGCTTGTTGCCTTCCACGCTCGCCACGCGGCCATAGCCGAATTTCTGGTGGAAGATGCGGTCGCCGCGTGCGTATTGCGAAGACTCGGGATCGCTGGTTTGCACGGTGTAGGCCTGCGCCTCGATCAGCGGGGCGCGCGTGCGCACACCGCTGGCGGCCGCACGGTTGGCTTGAGCGCGTTTCCAGCCGGGGCTTTCGTAGCCGCTGCCGAAAGTCGTCGCCTGCGCGTTGTCGCGGAAACCTGCATAGCCGCCATAAAACCCTTCGTCGACCACCGCATCGACATGCTGTTCGGGAATCTCGGTGACGAAGCGCGAGGGGAGCGAGCTTTGCCAGTTGCCATGAATGCGGCGGTTGGCGGCAAACGAAATGCGAATGCGTTTCTTCGCGCGCGTCAGCCCCACATAGGCGAGGCGCCGTTCTTCTTCCAATCCCGCAAGCCCGCTCTCATCCATCGTGCGCTGCGAGGGGAACAAACCTTCTTCCCAGCCCGGCAGGAACACCGTGTCGAATTCCAACCCCTTGGCCGCGTGCAATGTCATCAAATTGATGCGATCTTCGTCGGTGTTCTGCTCCAGCTCCATCACCAGCGAGACGTGTTCTAGAAAGCCTTCCAGCGAGTCATAGCTTTCCATCGAACGGACGAGTTCTTTCAGATTGTCCAGCCGCCCCGGCGCCTCCGCCGATTTGTCGTTCTTCAGCATGTCGGTATAGCCGCTCTCGTCGAGAACCATTTCGGCAAGTTCGGTGTGCGGCAGGTGTTTGGCCGTTTCGGTCCAGCGCGTGAACGATGCCGCCAGCGCACCCAGCGAATTGCGCGCCTTGGGCGGCAGCTCGTCGGTATCCACGATCTGATGCGCCGCTGCCAGAAGCGGAATGGAACTTGAACGTGCGAAATTGTGCAGCGCCTGAACGCTCGCATCGCCGATGCCGCGTTTGGGTTTGTTGACAATGCGTTCGAATGCCAGATCGTCGTCGCCTTGCGCGATCAATCGCAAATAAGCCATCGCGTCGCGGATTTCGGCGCGCTCGTAAAACCGTGGGCCCCCGATCACGCGATAGGGCAGGCCGAGCGACAGGAACCTGTCTTCGAATTCGCGCATCTGGAACGACGCGCGCACCAAAATGGCCATCTGCGCGAACTTATGTCCGTCGCGATGCAACGCTTCCGCCTCGCTCGCCACGTTGCGCGCTTCTTCTTCCGCGTCCCAGACGCCCTGCACCTTGATCTTGTCGCCGGGCTGGCCTTCGGTCCAAAGCGTCTTGCCGAGCCGGCCCTTGTTCGCGGCGATCAAACCAGACGCCGCGCCCAGAATGGCCGATGTCGAACGATAGTTCCGTTCGAGGCGGATCACCTTCGCGCCCGGAAAATCGCGTTCAAAGCGCAGGATGTTCTCCACCTCCGCCCCGCGCCAGGCATAGATCGATTGATCGTCGTCGCCCACCACGCAGACATTGCCGCTCTTGCTCGCCAGCAATTTCAGCCAGAGATACTGGACGACATTGGTATCCTGATACTCGTCCACCAGCATGTAACGGAAGCGTTCGCGGTATTCCTGAAGAATTTCCGCATTGTTCTTCAGGATCGTCAGCGTCTCCAGCAACAGATCTCCGAAATCCACTGCGTTCAGCGTCTTCAACCGCTGCTGATAATCGCGATAAAGCTGTTTGCCCTTGCCGAAGGCATATCCATGCCCTTCGCCATCCGGCACATCTTCCGGGCGCAGGCCCCGGTTCTTCCAGCCATCGATCATTGCGGCCAGCGTGCGCGCGGGCCAGCGCTTCTCGTCGATATTCTCGGCTTCGATCAATTGCTTCATCAGCCGCAACTGGTCGTCGGCGTCCAGAATGGTGAAGTTCGATTTCAGTCCCGCCATCTCGGCGTGGCGGCGCAGCATCTTGGCCCCGATGGAATGGAAGGTGCCGAGCCACTGCATCCCCTCCACCACGCCGCCGATCAGGCCGCCGATGCGCTCCTTCATCTCGCGCGCGGCTTTGTTGGTGAAGGTGACGGCCAGAATCTGCCCCGGCCAGGCGCGCCGCGTGGCCAGAATGTGGGCGAGCCGCGCGGTCAGCACCCGCGTCTTGCCGGTGCCCGCGCCCGCCAGAACCAGCACCGGCCCATCCACGGTCAGAACGGCCTCACGCTGCTCCGCATTCAGCCCGGTCAGATAAGCGGGCTCGCGTGCGGGCGCTGCGGGTTCGTCGCTGAACGCCTCGTCCAGCGGATCGGAATAGGAGGGTGAAACCATGATTCTATTCTAGCAGGCGTTTTCCGGCCCTGTCGCGCTTTTGTTCCCCCTTCGATGCGTGGGGAAATCGCGATAGTTCCCGCGATTGCGGGGCGATAGGATGACCGCCGATCGGGCTTTGGGGCAGGGCATGTCGGAGCTTATAAACGCACAATTGGTCGACGCGCGGATGCGCGACCTCGGCCAATCCATCGTCAACCAGACGGTTTCCCTGTTCAAAGGCGGGATATTCGCGCTGGCGGCGGCCCTGCTTCTGGAAATCGCGCTTCAGCCGCAGGACAGGCTTGTACATCTTGTCTTGTGGGCGGCGTCGTTCCTGCTCGCGATGGTGAGCTACAACGCGCACATCAACACCAGCGTAATCGTGTTTCGCGAAAGCGTGGCGGCAGTTGTCGTGATCGTCGTTCAGATGATGGTCGAATTGATGCTGTTTGCGGTGCTCACGCCACGGCCGCAAGGTGCGCCCTGGCGTTTCTGGATCGTCGTCTATGCGGCGTTTCAGTTCGTCACGGCGGCCCGCTTATTGGTCTTCCCGATGAATCGGGGCCTGAAAGCCGATGGCAGCCTGCAGCCCCTGCTGGATCAGGTGGAAGCGGGCCGCCGCGACAGCGGTCGGCGAATGATCCTGTTTGCGTTGTTTGCTTCGGCTGTTGCCGTGCCCGTTCTCTGGCTTCCGGAAGAATCCCCTTGGCCGGCAATCATCGCGACGGGTTACGGAATTTTTGCGGGCCTCTATTCGGTCTATGGGCTCACCCATATGCATCGTCAGCGCCTGATGATGGAACGGATGATCGAAACGTTGCTGAACCCAAAGTGACGGCGACCGCTATTCCAGACCCAACTCTCTCAATATATGCGCGCGATCTCCATCCAGATCGGGCGCGGGCGCGCGTGTCGCCGGGTCTTCGTATGCGGAGAGTTTGATCGGATTGCCCTGCATCCGCCACGGCCCGATGTCGGGGTCTTGTGCGGTCACGATCATGTTGCGCGCCAGCACCTGCGGGTCGGCCATCACCTGCGCCACATTGTTGATCGGCCCGCACGGCACGCCCGCTTTTTCCAGCAGCGCCAGCCACTCCGCGCTGCTGCGCGCCGAAAGCGCGACTTCGATGTCGTCATGCAATTCGCGCCAATGTTCCATGCGCAACGGATTGGTGAGATAGCGCGGGTCTTTCGCCATTTCGGGCTGGCCCACAACGTCGGCCACCGCCGCGAACAAATGATCGGCACCAGCCGCAATCGCGATATGCCCGTCGCGCGTTGCAAACGCCGCGAATGGCGCGATGGACGGATGGCGTGATCCCAGCGGCCCCGGCACATCGCCCGTCGCCACATAGCGCGCGATGGCGTTTTCCAGCACCGCCACCTGACTGTCGAGCATCGCCACATCCACCTTTTGCCCGCGGCCTGTGTTCGCGCGGTCGTAAAGCGCGGTCACGATGCCGATGGTGGCGAACAATCCCGCCGTCAGATCGCCGGTCGATGTGCCCACGCGCGTCGGCGGCGAACCGGGATGGCCGGTCAAGCTCATCACGCCGCCCATCGCCTGCACCACCATGTCGTAAGCCGGGCGATGCGAATAAGGCCCCGTGTGCCCGAAGCCCGAGACACCGGCATAGATCAGCCGCGGATGCTTCTCCTTCAGCGCCTCGTATCCGTAACCCAGCTTCTCCATCGTGCCGCCGCGATAATTCTCGATCAGCACATCGGCCTTGGCGATCAACGCTTCGAAAATCTTGCGGTCGCCTGCCGCCTTGAGATCGAGCGCAATGGATTCCTTGCCCCGATTGACGCTCATGAAATAGCCGGATTTCGTCTTGCCAGTATTGGTTTTCACAAATGGCCCGATGGAACGGCTGTCGTCGCCCTTCACCGGCGGTTCCACCTTGATGACCCGCGCCCCCATTTCCGCCAGCAAAAGTGCCGCATAAGGCCCCGCCAGCACGCGCGTCAGATCGACGACCAGAATACCGGCCAACGGCCCCTTCGACATATTTATTCGTCTTTCAGCTTGTGTGATTCAAGGTCGCGCGCGGCTTTTGCGGTGCGCGCTTCCGCCAGATCGCGCAGCGGTTTCGCCACGCCATGCTTGGCGCGATTGGCATCGGCGTCTTTGCTTTTGGCGGCGCGCGCCTTTTCTTTTCGTGCGCGCCGCAAGTTGACGATTTCGCTCATGCCGCCATCGATTTCTGAAACGCCGGACGGTCGGTAATGCGCGCACAATAGTCTTTGAGAAGCGGCGTCTCGGTCATCATCTTGAACATGATCATGAAGTTGATGCCGCCGCCGATCACGATGTCGAGCGCGGAGAAATTGTCGCCCAGAAAATACTTCCGCCCCTTCAGATGCGCGTTCAGCACTTCTTCCACTTCTTCCGGCGGCGCCCATCCCATCGCACCATAGACGTGCTTGATCTCGAAGCGCCGTTCCATGAACGCAGGTTCCAGAACGCCGGAACGATAGGCGAGCCACGAAACATATTCTCCGCGGTCCGCATCGCCCACCTTCGGGCCCAGTTTCTTTTCGGGAAACAGGTCGGTCAGATATAGCGCAATCGCGCTCGTCTCGAAGATCGTGTGCCCATCATGTACTAGCGCAGGCACCTTGCCATGCGGATGCGGATTGTTTGGATCGCGCGCGCCCGTTCCGTCCGCCGCGCGCAGCGTGACGAGCTTTTTCTCATACGGCACGCCGAGTTCTTCCAGCAGCCAAACGATACTGGCCGAACGCGTCTGTGGTTTGTGGATGAGTGTGAGCATGGGCGTCTCCGTCCTAGGGGCGGCGCAAAACTAAGACGCGCTTTTGACAGCCGCAAGCGCAACCAGCCGGAGCGCGCTTGCAAGCGGCCGTTCTCCGCGCCGCGCATCGGTCCGTGCAACAAATGCAGCCAGGCTTTGCCCGCCGCGCATGGCTTCGGCTTCGAGAACCGCCCAGAATTCGGCCTCCAGCGCAACACTGGTGCGATGGCCGGAGAGGGTGAAAGAGCGTTTCTTCAACATGGTTCCAGATTAGCCGCTAATCGCCCGGATCGCGAAACCGCATGGTCGAAAGGCTGTTCGCAATCGCGCGCGCCCGCCGCCCCGGCCTCACCAACAGTTTCGGCCGCTTCAACTTGCCGACCGCGCCCGCCAGCGCGATGGCATTGCGATCTTCCCATTCTTCGTGATCCAGCAGCCGTGCCGCGCGCCACAGATGCTTCATGTTGCCAATCACGCCAGCCGGCAGCGGATCGTCGTCATCCGCCACAATGATGTTGATGAGAAATATCCCGCGCGCTTTCAGCCGCGCCTTCACCAGCGCAAAGAATTTCGGCGAAAGCAGATGCCGCGGCACTTCGGTTTTCGAGAACGCATCCAATACGACCGCATCGAATATCCGTTTTTCCTTCTTCAAGAAGGCCCGCCCGTCAGCGACGTGGCATTCGATATGCGGCGGCAATCCAAAATATGCGCGCGCCACCTCGAACGATTTGGGATCGATGTCGACGATCACCACCTCGACACCCAGCCGGTCGAGCATCGTCGCAAGCGTGCCACCGCCGCAACCGATCATCAGCACGCGCTTCGATTTCGCCTGCCGCAGAAAGCCGTAAATCGCATGGATATACTCGGCCAGACTGACGCCGCGTCTGTCGGCCTGGCTCTGGTGGTCGCCGCTTTGCCAATAGGAAACGCTGCCGGTGGCGTTGTGTTGTTCGATGGCGAACGGAACGGGGCGCGGCGCGCGCTTGCCCATTACTTCGGGTGGATCATGTCGGCCGGCACGACGATCTTGTCGAATTCCTCCGCCGTCACATAGCCGCCCTTGACCGCTTCTTCCTTCAAGGTGGTGCCGTTCTTGTGCGCCGTCTTGGCGATCTTGGCTGCGTTGTCATAGCCGATCTTGGGCGCCAGCGCCGTCACCAGCATCAGCGAGCGTTCCAGCCCCGCCTTGATGTTGTCGAGCCGTGGCTCGATGCCCACGATGCAATTGTCGGTGAAGCTGACAGACGCATCGGCCATCAACCGCACGCTTTGCAGGAAGTTGTAAGCCATCACCGGATTGAACACGTTCAGTTCGAAATGACCCTGGCTGTCGGCGAAGGTCAGCGTCGTGTTGTTGCCGAAGATCTGCACGCAAACCTGCGTCATTGCCTCGCACTGCGTCGGGTTCACCTTACCAGGCATGATGGAGGAGCCCGGCTCGTTTTCCGGCAACGACAATTCGCCAAGCCCCGAACGCGGCCCCGATCCGAGCAGGCGAATATCCTGTGCGATCTTGAACAGCGATGCGGCCACCGTGTTGATCGCGCCGTGGCTGAACACCATCGCGTCATGCGCGGCCAGCGCCTCGAACTTGTTGGGCGCGGTCTTGAACGGCATGCCGGTGATCGCCGCGATGCGATCCGCCACCATCTTGTCGAAACCCACAGGCGCGTTCAGCCCTGTGCCCACCGCGGTTCCGCCCTGCGCCAGTTCCATCAACTTTGGCATCGTCTGTTCGATGCGCTCGATGCCGTTCTGGATCTGCTGCGTGTAGCCGGAAAATTCCTGGCCCAAAGTCAGCGGCGTTGCATCCTGCGTGTGCGTGCGCCCGATCTTGATGATGTCTTTCCACGCCTGCGCCTTGTCGTTCAGCGCATTGCGCAGCTTCTGCAGCGCGGGCAACAGGCGGTGATGGATTTCCTCCGCACACGCGATGTGCATGGCCGTCGGATAGGTGTCGTTCGACGATTGGCTCATGTTCACATGATCGTTCGGGTGCACGGGCTTCTTGGAGCCCTTCTCCCCGCCCAGCATCTCGATGGCGCGGTTGGAGATCACCTCGTTCGCATTCATGTTCGATTGCGTGCCCGATCCCGTCTGCCAGACGGCAAGCGGGAAATGCGCATCGAGCTTGCCCTCGATCACTTCCTGCGCAGCTTTCACGATGGCGTCGCCGATCTTCGGATCGAGATGCCCCAGCGCCATATTGGTTTCCGCCGCCGCACGCTTCACGATGCCCAGCGCACGCACAACCGGCAGCGGCTGTTTCTCCCACCCGATCTTGAAATTGCCCAGGCTGCGCTGCGCCTGCGCCCCCCAATATTTGTCGGCAGGCACTTCGATGGGACCGAAGGTATCGGTTTCCGTGCGGGTCTTCGTCATGACGAAAAGCTCATTTCTTCCGAAACGCGTCCAGGTTCACCACCTCGCCCTGCGTCGGCAGGACCTCGTTCGCTTCTTCGGACGGCTGAGAGGCGGGGGGCTTTTCTTTGGGCGCGGGCAGCGATGTGGGCATGGGCGAAACGGTCGAGCCGATTTTGGCCTCGGTATCCTCGCCGGACTTGAACTGCAGGCCGAACTGCACGCCCGGATCGAAGAACGCCGTCAGCGCCGCGAAGGGAATGGTGAGGGTTGCGGGCAGCTTGCGGAACGACAGCGCCACTTCGAAATAATCCTCTTTTATCTTCAGCCCCCAGAACTGGTGCTGCAGGATGATCGTCATTTCGTCGGGGTATTGTTCCTTCAGGAAGTCGGGAATATCGACGCCGGGAAAATGTGTCTTGAATGTCAGATAGAAATGGTGCGAGCCGATCAGCCCCTGCTTCTCGATCCGGCGCAACGCATCGCGCACGACGGAACGCAAAGCGGCGTCCGTCAAAGCCTGATATCCGATATAGTCTTTTGCCATGCGCTACAGCCCGATTCCGCGAGAGACTAGGCGTGAGGCCCTTGGTGTCAATTGCCCGGGCGCATTGCCTGTGACGAACATCTGTGTCAGTTGCATAATTTCAATAGGATAGTGGAGACAGGCTGTGTCCCTCGCCGCCGCCGCAGAGCCCACGCCGCACGGTTTGCGGCCCGCCGCTCCGGTTCCCCACACCCATACTCCCACCACGATTCGCTTCCTCGTCGATCTCGCCCGCAATCCCATAGAGGCGTTCGGCCAATATGCCTATCACGAACCTTACGTTTATAAACGGTCCTGGATCCGCCACCTGTTGATGGTCAACGATCCGGAAGGCGTGCGCCACATCCTTCTGGATAACGCCAACAACTATGTGAAGAGCGATCAGGCGGTGAAACGGGTGCGCCCTGTCGCAGGCAACGGGTTGCTTACGGCGGAAGGCGCAAGCTGGAAGTTCCAGCGCCGCACCGCGGCTCCCATTTTCCAGATGCGAAAAGTCGCAGGCTTCACGCCGGAGATGACGGCCGCGACGCAAGCCATGCTTTCGCGCTGGAGCGCGAAGGGCGAGGGCGCGGTTATCGACATCGGCGCGGAAATGATGCGCCTGACTTTCGATATCATCTCGCGAACGGTTTTCTCCAACGAGATCACGACCGATTACGGCAAGATCGCCCATTCCATGGCGACCTATCTGGACAATCTGGGCCGCATCACCATTCCCGATGTCATGGGCTTGCCCGGTTGGGTGCCGACGCCCGGCCGCCTGCGCGCGCGGCCCGCGATCAATTTCTTCCGCAACGAATTGGGCGCGCTGATCGACCGCCGCCGCGAACGGATCGCGCGCGATCCGGCAAACGCGCCCGACGATTTGCTGACCCTGCTGCTGACCGCCCAGGACCCCGAAGAGGGCGTGCTGTTCAGCGAAGCAGAAGTCTACGACAACGTCTCCACTTTCGTTCTCGCCGGCCACGAAACCACGGCGAACGCGCTGACCTGGACGTTCTATCTGCTGTCCCAATTCGCCGAACACGATGCAGCGCTTTCAAAGGAAGTGCGGGACATCCTGAAATCCGATGGCGCGACCTCGGACGATGTGCCTGCGCTCGCCTTCACGCGCGCCGTGATCGAAGAAGCGATGCGCCTCTATCCGCCCGCACCCATCTTCGCGCGCGATTCCGTGAACGCCGACAAGGTGGGTCCCGTCGAAATCGAACCCAACACCGCCATCATCATCGCCCCTTGGCTGATCCACCGTCACCGCAAATTGTGGGATGCGCCGGAATATTTCATGCCCGAACGCTTCGCACCGGGTGCGCGCGAAAAGATCAACCGCTTCGCTTATATCCCCTTCGGCGGCGGCCCGCGCATCTGTATCGGCATGGCGTTTGCGATGCAGGAAGCGATCGTCATCCTGTCGACCATCGTCAAACGCTACCGCCTGGAATTGCTGCCGGACCAGAAAGTGGAACCGCTGGCGCGCATCACGCTGAGACCGAGATATGGGCTGAAGATGCGGTTGGTGAGGCGCACCTAACTCTTACCTCCCCCTTGTGGGGAGGTCGACAAAATCGCGAGCGAAGCGCGAGATTTTTCGGGTGGGGGACGGTGGTTGTAACGATGAACGGCCCCCCACCCGGATCGCTTCGCTCTCCGACCTCCCCACAAGGGGGAGGTGAGAATCAAAAATAGACTCCCAACGACTCCGGCGCATACGGTTTCAACTCCGCCGCCTTTCCTTCGCGTACCTTGTTCGCCCAATCCGGATTGACGATCAGCGCACGCCCGACCGCAACGAGATCGAAATCCCCGCGCGCCATCATCTCCATCAGACGATCGATGTTTCCCGCCTGCGTCTCCGCCGCCTGTTGCGCGAACGAGGTGATGAAATCGAGATTGAGGCTCACCGATCCCACTGTGACCGTCGGCTTGCCGGAAATCTTCTTTGTCCAGCCCGCAAGGTTCATGTCGGAACCCTCGAACTCCGGCTCCCAGAATCGCCGCGTCGAACAGTGAAAAATATCGACGCCTGCATCGGTCAGCGGTTTCAGGAAGCGTTCCAACTCCTGCGGCGACTGCGCCAATCGTGCCGTGTAGTCCTGCTGCTTCCACTGTGAGAAACGCAACAGGATCGGGAAATCTTCCCCCACCCGCGCACGCACCGCGCGCACGACCTCCGCCGCAAACTGTGTGCGTTTTTCCAGCGAACCGCCGAACGCATCCTCGCGCGCGTTTGTGCCGTCCCAGAAGAACTGGTCGACGATGTAGCCATGCGCACCGTGAATCTCGACGCCGTCGAAACCAAGATCTTTTGCGTAGCCCGCGCTCTTGGCGAAACCGGCAATCACATCGTCGATGTCCTTCGCCGTCATCGGCTCGGTCACCTTCTTGCCGGGCTTGGCGAGACCGGAGGGCGACATGCTCGGCTGATCGGGATAAGGCCCCGATCCCTTGTGCCGCACGATTCCCTGATGCCAGAGTTGCGGCATGATGTGGCCGCCGGCCGCCTTCACGTCCTTCAATACGTTCGCCCAACCGGCAAGTGCCGCCTCGCCGAAGAACGACGGCACGTTGGCGTCGTTCGATGCGGAAAGATGTTCCGGCGATGTGCCTTCCGTCAGGATCAAACCCACGCCGCCTTCGGCGCGGCGGCGGTAATAGGCGACAACATCGGCGTTCGGCACCTGCCCGGGAGACCGCGACCTGGTCATGGGAGCCATGACAATCCGGTTGGGAAGCGAAAGCCCCTTGAGCCGGAACGGTTGGAAGAGTAGGTCCGTTGAAACCATGGCAATGACCTCGTTTGGAAATATCGTTTCGCGTAGAGCGAACAGTCTCCGTTTGCGTCTGGCAAGGGTAAGGGTCGTCGCGGCATGACGAGCCAGGACGAAGACCTTGCGCCGACCCCGGAAGAAACCCCGCCCCCGGAAGCCGGACGCCCCACCGCGCTCGCGCTGCTGAAGGTCTTCCGCCACCGCAATTACCGCCTGTTCTTCACCGGCCAGCTCGTTTCGTTGATGGGCACGTGGATCACCTCGGTCGCGCAGGGTTGGCTCGTCTATTCGATGACGCATTCGCCGTTCCTGCTCGGCGTGGTGTCGTTCTGCGGCCAGGTGCCGGTGTTCTTCATCTCGTCTTTCGGCGGCATGATTTCGGATCGCCTGGACCGCCGCAAAATGCTGGTCTGGACCCAAGCCCTGTCGATGCTGCAAGCGGCAGCGCTCGCCACGCTCACGCTCATGCACATCGTTCAGGTCTGGCAGATCGTCGTGCTCGCGCTGTTCAAGGGCTTCGTCAACGCGTTCGACGTTCCCACGCGCCAATCCTTCACCATCGAAATGGTGGGCAAGGAAGATCTGCGCAACGCCATCTCGCTCAACTCGGTGATGTTCAATCTCGCCCGCATCGTGGGCCCGACAGTCGCGGGCATCCTGGTGGCAACGGTGGGCGAGGGCCTGTGCTTCACCATCGATGCGATTTCCTATGGCGCGGTTCTCATTAGCCTCATTCTGATGCACGTAGCGCCCAAACCGCCGCGCAAACACGGCCATCCGTTGCACGAACTGAAGGCCGGATTCGTCTACGCGTGGAGCAACAGGCAAATCCGCATTTCGCTGATGCTGATCGCGGTGTGTTCCGCCTTCGGCGCGTCTTATATCCCCATGATGCCTGCCTTCGTGCGCGATGTGCTGAACGAAGGCTCGCAAGGACTGGGCTATGTGTTGGGTTCCGTCGGTGCGGGCGCATTGTGCGGCGCCTATGCCCTCGCCAGAATCCACGACCGCCATCTGACGTTGACGCCCATCATCGCCGCGGCCTCTTTCGGCATCGGTCTCATCCTCTTCGCCAATTCGCATTCGTTGATCGCAGCGATGGTCCTGGTATTGCCCACCGCGTTTAGCCTGATGCTGCTCGGCGGCTCGACCAACACCATCATCCAGACCGTCGCCGAAGATCACATGCGCGGCCGCGTGGTGTCATTTTATGCGATGGGCTTCATGGGCATGATGCCGTGGGGTTCGCTGATACTGGGCTGGCTCGGCAGCCGCATCGGCGTGGGGCAATCCATCGCCTTCGGCGGTTGCATCTGTATTCTCGGGGCAGCAGTGGCGTATTTCGATCGTTCTCAACACAAAGCAGCTAGCGCTGTTGGAAGCTGAAAGAAAGTTTGTATCAACCTCTCAGTTTTTCTGAGCAAGGATGCATAGTCCATTCGCCGCTAGTCGGAATTGTTTTTCCCACTGCGGTGGCGCCATGCTCTCAGCAATGCGAAACCCACCGCCAGAGCGAGCATCAAATCAAGCGCTATCACAATCGCTTTGCCGATCGTCGGCGCGATACCATCGGTAGATGCGCCGCGTCCCAAATCGTTCGCCAGTATGGCGACCGGAGGGGCAAGGAAAACAAGGGTTATCCGTACAAGCCATCGCGATTGTTTGGGCGTCATCGGCATCCTCGATCAGAGCCAAACTGCCCCGCGATTGAACACTGAGAAAATCACCGAGACATTAATTTGAAAGTGAGGGAGCTTCTGTTGCCCGGTGCTCCCTCGAACCGCGCTTACCTATTAGGCAGCGAGGGCCATTTCATTGTCGTTGGCACCTATACAGACAGCCCGATAACGGCGGATACCATACCGAGCGAAAGGAACAGCCTTTACACGTCTGTCGATCCTGTTTCGCCCCCACAAATACTCTCCGGGGAGAGCATGTGGTGGAGGCGCCGGGTACCGCCCCCGGGTCCAGTCCGCTTATTACGCAGCCGTTTATCGCCATAGTCCGGGCGAACCCGGACAAGCCCTATATAGGGCCTGGGGGTTAAGAATAGAAGGCGTAGGTTATCCTTGCCGATCCTGTGCGCCATGCCAGATGCGAAGGATTTCAATCGCTTGGCCGGAAGCTCGATAGACGATGACATAGGGCCAAACGGTGGTCAGCTCGCGTGTTTTGGGGACCAGACCTGGCCGGCCGCGTTCGGGAAAGAGTTCCAACCGGTCGCACGCGGCCACAAGTTCCACCGCCATACGGGAGGCCGCCTGTGGGCTGTCCCTGCCGATATGCTTTCGAATGTTGGATAGGTCAGTTCGCGCGGCCCGCGTGAAAACAACCGTCATTTCGGCGGCGGCAATTCCTTGTCCGTCCCCCACGATAAGAGCCAACGCCGGATTTTCTCGTATGAAATCGTGCGGCCCGCATCTGCATCTGCGATACCCTCGCGGACGGCCTTTTCAAATTCCGCACCCCGTTCGCCAGAGTCGATTTTGACGGGCTTGTTCATGTCGGCAGCATAGCCCCAAAAATGGAAGTCCTGAAAGACCCTGTGGATTTTCGCCACAAATTCCTGCGGTAAGAGCGTCACCCCGCTGCTAGTATCCGTTGGAATCGGAAACCCTGCCCATGCGCCAATACCACGACCTCATGGAACGCGTGCTCAAGCACGGTGCGGAGAAGCGCGATCGCACCGGCACGGGCACGATCTCGGTGTTCGGCCATCAGATGCGGTTCGATCTGGCAGATGGGTTTCCGCTCGTCACCACCAAGAAGCTGTTCACCAAGGCGATCATCGTCGAACTGCTGTGGTTCCTGCGCGGCGACACGAATGTGCGCTGGCTGCAGGAACGCGGCGTCAGCATCTGGGACGAATGGGCGGATGCGAATGGCGAGCTCGGCCCCGTTTATGGTCATCAATGGCGGTCGTGGCCGGCGCCGGACGGCGGGCACATCGACCAGATCGCCAATCTGGTGCGCGACCTCAAGGCCAATCCGGATTCGCGCCGGCTGATCGTGACGGCGTGGAACCCGGCGGACGTGCCGAAGATGGCGCTGCCGCCGTGCCACTGCCTGTTCCAGTTCTATGTCGCGGACGGAAAGCTAAGCTGTCAGCTTTACCAGCGCTCCGCCGACATCTTCCTCGGCGTGCCGTTCAACATCGCAAGCTATGCTTTGCTGACGATGATGATCGCGCAGGTGACGGGCCTCGAACCCGGCGAGTTCATCCACACGCTGGGCGATGCGCATCTCTATCTCAATCATCTGGAGCAGGCGCGCGAACAGCTCACCCGCCGCCCCTATCCGCTGCCGACGATGCGGATCAATCCGGAGGTGAAGAACATCTTCGATTTCGCCTACGAAGATTTCAAACTCGAAAACTACCAGGCCCACCCGCACATCAAGGCCGAAGTGGCGGTATAGGAGCGCAACCCCGCGAAGTGGATGCCGGTTCGCGTCAGGCTGCGCGACCTACAAAATAGAAAAACCCCGGTGTCGCCACCGGGGTTTTCCTTACGCGCACGCATCCAACTCAATAGAACACGTTGTATTCCACCGAGATGATCTCGCCCGTATAACGGTCAACGAGCAACGCATCGGGCCCATAGCGCACCCACACCGCATCCGGCGGCGGGGCGAACAAGCCGTACGTCACGAAGTTGCTCAGCCAGAACGACGAGCCCCAATAGACCGACGGCAGATACTGGCCGTAGCTCCAGCGCTGATAATGATATCCATGCGGTGCGCGATACATGCCGACATGGAAGCGGCGCGGCGCCGTCACCGCCCGGCGATACTTCGAGTAATCCGGCCGCGGATGCGGACGCACCGCCGGACGGTTGTTGTTGCCCGGCCGGTTGAAGTTCGGGCGGTTATTGTTGTCGGGCCGATTGAAGCCCGGACGATTGTTGTTGTCCGGACGGCTGATGTTCGGCCGGTTGTTGTTGTCGTGGCGGTCGCCCATCGAAGGCCGGTTGTTCGGCGCCGGACGCGCGGCCGGTTGGGGATGAGGTGCCGGCGCAGGGCGGGCAGCCGGGCCCGGCCGTTGGGCGTGACCGCCTTGCGGCGAGCCATGCGCCGCCGGACGGCCGTGGTCGTCACCATTGTGGTGATCCGGCTGGGCCATCGCAGGCGCGGAGAGCAGCAATGCAAACGCCGCTGCAGACATCAGAAACTTGTTCATAGCAGTATCCTTTCCGGACATATGCTCCCAAATGCGGGCCGCGCCGAAAAGTTCCCTTTGCTGACACGACTGCACGCTGTCTTTATGATCTCCACCACATGAGCAGAACATGAACATGTCCTTCACCCTGCGCACAGCAAAACCCGGCGACGAGGATCTTATCCTCGCGCTGCTGCACGAACTCGCCGTCTACGAAAAGCTCACCGCCAAATTCAAAATCACCCGCGAGGTGATCGCGCGCGATTTCATCGGCGAACATGCGCCGCTGAAAGTCGACCTCTTGTACGAAGGCGACAAGCCCGCTGGAATCGCGACGTGGTATTTCACTTACAACAGTTTTGCCGTCAGCCGCGGCGTGTTTCTGGAAGACCTGTTTGTGCGTCCGGAGTTTCGGGGCCGTGGCTATGGCAAGGCGCTCATCGCCCATCTTGCGCGGCAGGTGGTAAAGGTGGATGGCAACAAGGTCGAATGGGCGGTTCTCGATTGGAACACGCCGTCCATCGACTTCTACGAGGGTCTTGGCGCGGAACGCATGAGCGGATGGCATATCTATAGTCTCGCCGGCGAAGCGCTGGCTAAACTCGGCTCATGATTCATATCTCCCTCATTCTCGCCATGGCCGACAATGGCGTGATCGGCGACAAGGGCGCCATCCCGTGGCGCGTGGCCGAAGACATGCGCCGCTTCAAGTCGCTCACGCTCGGCAAGCCCAACATCATGGGCCGCAAGACGTGGGAGAGCCTGCCCAAGAAACCGCTGCCTGGCCGCACCAACATCATCGTCACACGCGACAGGAATTACCGTGCGGAAGGTGCCACCGTCGTCGCCACGGTCGATGAAGCGCTTGGCCGCGCGAAGGCGGAAAATCCGCAAGAGATCATGATCATCGGCGGCGCGGAGATCTATCGTGCGGCCTTGCCCCGGGCCACCCGCATCCACCTCACCGAAATCCACGCCGATATAAAAGGCGACACGGCCTTCAAATTCGACCGCAACGGTTGGGTGGAGGTCGCGCGAGAGGACCACAAAACAGATGACGGTTTTGCCTACAGCTTTGTCACGCTTGAGCGTGGTTAGCTAACCTTCTCGGCAAGCCACGTTTTGATGAGAGACTGGTAGGGCACATCGCGCTTGTTTGCTGCGATCTTTATCTGCTCCAGCAGGGAAATCGGCAATCGCAATGAGATCGACGTTGTGGATGGCTTCAGGTTGGGAAAACGAACCCGCTGAGCCTTGCTCCAATCCACATAGTCGGTTGTATCGTGGGTTTCCCAAAACTCGCGTTCTTCCTGCTCATTCCGGAAACGCGGGATAGGTTTAAGTTTCTTGCTCATATAACAGCCTTTCTTTGCGATGCATTGGGCGCGCCGAGATCACTCGGATCAATTTTCCGTCCGCTCGAAACGTGAACGTCACCTGCAACAATCTTTCTTCGGACGTTTTGCCCAATGCGTGCATTCGCCTTTCTTTCTCGCTGTGCTTGGCATCTTCAGCCAGTAGAAGAGGATCATTGAAAAAAATCTGCTCGGCCTCGCTAGCGGTGACGCCGTGTCTGTCGACGAGTTTTCGGACGTTGCCGTCATCCCAATCAAAGCCTTCGACGCCGTCTAGCGAGACCATAAGTGTATATTACCATAATATACACTTTGTTCAAGCCCTCGCCGCTTCCTTGAGGTTGCCTGTCGCGTTACCCTCCATCCAGAACAACATCGGAGGAAACGCATGGACATCAAAGAACTCGCATCGGGCCTCAGATTTCCCGAAGGCCCGGTGGCGATGGATGACGGTTCGGTGATCGTGGTGGAGATCGCGGCGGGGCGCATCACCCGCGTCAAGCCCGATGGCAAAACGCAAACGGTGGCCAACACCGGCGGCGGACCGAACGGTCTCGCCATCGGGCCGGACGGCGCGCTTTATGTCTGCAACAATGGCGGCAATTTCGTCATGCACGAACGCGACGGCCTGCTGATCCCCGGCCACATGCCGCCGACGAGAGAGCCCGGCCGCATCGAGCGCGTGAACATTTCCACCGGCAAGGTCGAAGTCGTTTATTCGGAATGCGACGGCCATGGCCTCGGCGCGCCCAACGATATCGTGTTCGATACGCAGGGCGGGTTCTGGTTCACCGATCACGGCTCGACGACCGACGAATATCGCACGCACGGCAATCTCTACTATGCCAAAGCCGACGGCAGCGAGATCAAACATGTGTTGCGCGAATTGCTGTCGCCCAACGGCGTCGGCCTGTCGCCGGACGGCAAGACGGTTCACTACGCCGAAACCTTCCCCGGCCGCTTGTGGAGCCTGCCGCTCGATGCGCCGGGCAAGGCGGCAATTCCAGCCGGATTCACGCCAGCCAATTTCGCGGGCGCCTATCCCGGCCTCGGCTATTTCGACTCGCTGGGCGTGCAGGCCGATGGCGGCGTCTGCGTCGCCACCATTCTGGCAGGCGGCATCAGCACCTTCTGGCTCGACACCGGCAAGTTCGAACACACTCCGCTGCCCGATATCGCGGTCACCAACATCTGTTGGGGCGGCAAGGATATGAAGACGGCATATGTCACGCTGTCTTCGACCGGCAAACTGGCGGCGGTGCCGTGGCGTTCGCCGGGCCTGCGTTTGAATTACAACGCCTAGCGCCAAACTTAACCTCCCCCTTGTGGGGAGGTCGAAAAATGCAGAGCATTTTTCGGGCGGGGGACCGAAGACGATGACGCGCACCGTCCCCCACCCGAAAAATTCCTCGCTGCGCTCGAAATTTTATCGACCTCCCCACAAGGGGGAGGTGAGAGTCGCGACGATCACGGCGAAAGAACCTTCAACCGAACGAAAGATATGCCGAAAGCAGCACGAACGCGGTCACCGCGATCGTGCTGTGAACGGCTATCGCCAGTCCGGTCGCGCGCTTGAATCGCCGCGCAAGCAACAGGACGATCAGGCCGAGAAATAACGCCAGCGCTGCCAGAAACGACGCAACCGGCCCAAACGACGAAACGCCGTATTCGACGCCACGCGCCGGTCCCCGCAGCGCAAGGATCAGCACGCCAAGTCCCGCAGCACCCAAAACGCCGTGCAATGCGCCCACCGGCCAGGGCGGAATCTTCGCCGCGCGGATATGCATGAAGGCAAGCCCGCTTCCCAGCACGACGGCCGCCGCCAGAATCCAGAACGCGAATACCAGCAAACGCGCTACGCCTTCTTCTTTTTCTTCCTCGGCTTGCGCGCAATCCATTCCGGCGGATCGCTGGCCGGGAACGATTCCAGCGAAGCCTCATCCACCGCATCCCATTTGCGCGGTTTCTTCTTCAGCTTCTTGGCCTGTTTGATCTTCGGTTCGGCGATGCGCCGCTTTGCCGGTTTCTTCGCCTTCGCTTTTGCCTTCGCCATCATCCCCACCTATTCGATCACGATCCTTGGTGCGGCGCGTGCGGGCGCAGCAACCGATTTCGCCACCTTGTCCGCCACCGCGATGAACGCGCGCGCCTCGGCGCTGGTCGGATTGTAGTCCACAATCGGCGTGCCCGCATCCGAAGTCTGCCGCACGATCGGCATCAGCGGAATCTCGCCCAGGAACGGCACGCCAAGTTTCTCGGCCTCCGCCTTCGCCCCGCCATGGCCGAAGATATGCGTCTCGTGTCCGCAATTCTCGCAGACGAAGGTGCTCATGTTCTCGACCAGTCCCAGCACCGGCACATGCGTCTTGTTGAACATGGCGATGCCTTTGCGCGCGTCGATCAGGGCTATGTCCTGCGGCGTCGAAACGATCACCGCACCTTTCAGCGGCACGCGTTGCGCAATGGTGAGTTGCGCGTCGCCCGTTCCCGGCGGCATGTCGATCACCAGAACGTCCAGCGGCGCCCACGCCACGTCGTTCATCATTTGCGTGAGCGCGGACTGCACCATCGGCCCGCGCCAGATCATGGCTTCGTCTTCACGCACCAGAAACCCGATGGACATCGCCTTGATGCCAAGCTTCTCGATCGGCTTCAGCTTCTTGCCGTCGCTCTCCGGCTTCTCGCGAATGTCGAGCAGCCGCGGCACGCTCGGCCCGTAAATGTCGGCATCGAGCAAACCCACTTTCAGCCCAAGCCGCGACAAGCCAAGCGCCAGGTTCACCGCCACAGTCGATTTGCCGACGCCGCCTTTGCCGCTCGCCACCGCGATGATGGACGTCACGCCCGGAATGCCCGCCGAAGGTTGCGGCGCATGCGCATGTCCGCGCTTCGCATTCGGCGGCTCGTTGTGCGCGGTCAGAACCGCGGTCACCGAAAACACGCCGGGCAGTTTCGCCACCGCATCTTCAGCCGCCTTGCGTAAGGGTTCGGATTGCGGCCCCCGCGCCGCCGGCACCTCGATCGCGAATCCCACATTGCCGTCGCGAAGTGTGAGGCCCTGAACGAGCCCCGCCGACACCACATCTTTTCCGCTCGCCGGATCGATCACCCCGGCCAGTGCTTTCACAACATCTTCTCGCGTCGCGGCCATGATTTGCCTGTTAAAATTTGCGCCCGTCGGACGCAGCACCTATATACCTCGGGCACCGTCGGAACCAATCGATGCCCTGGAATAATCAGCCCGGAAATGGAAGCGGCAATCCGCCACCCGGTGGCGGCCCATGGGGCAGGGGTCCTTCCGGCGGCGGTGGCGGCCAGCCCCCCGATTTCGAGGAGTTGCTGCGCCGCGCACAGGAGCGGTTGCGGCGTATTCTACCCGGCAATTTCGGCGGCCCCGGTTTCGGCTCGGGCGGTCTCACCATCATCGCGCTTGCCATACTGGCCGTGTGGCTGATGAGCGGCATCTACGTGGTGTCGGCGTCGGAGCAGGGCGTGGTCCTGCGCTTCGGCCAGTTCGTCGCGCGCACCGCACCCGGCATCAACTATCACCTGCCGTGGCCCATCGAAACGGTGGACATTGTCGACGTTACCCATCCCCGCCAGATCACCATCGGCGATCACCCCGCTGCCGACAGCCGCAACGACGACCAGACCGAAGACGTGTCGCAGGAAGGCCTGATGCTCACGGGCGACGAAAACATCGTCAACGTGAACTTCGTCGTCTATTGGGTCATCAAGGACGCTGCCGATTACAAATTCAACGTCGACAATCCGGATGCCGCGATCAAGGCGGTGGCCGAAAGCGCGATGCGCGAAGTCGTCGGCAAGACGCCCATCGAACCCATCCTCACGCAGGACCGCGAACCCATTCAGGTGGAAGTGCGCGACCTGATGCAGAAGACGCTCGATATGTATGGCGCAGGCGTCTCCGTCACTGGCGTGAAAATGCAGAAGGTCGATCCGCCAGATGAAGTGCTCGATGCCTATCGCGACGTGCAGGCCGCGCGCGCCGACCAGGAGCGTATGCGCAACGAAGCCGAAGCCTATGCCAACAAGATCATCCCCGAAGCGCGCGGCAAGGCCGCCCGCATCGTGCAGGAGGGCCAGGCCTACAAGCAGCGTGTGATCGCCGAAGCCAGCGGCGAGGCCAAACGTTTCCTCTCCGTCTATGAGGAATACAGGAAAGCGCCGGAAGTCACCCGCAAACGCATGTATCTCGAAACCATGAGCAGCGTGCTCGGCAGCGCCAACAAGGTGTTGATCGACGAAAGCGCGAAAGGCGTGGTGCCCTATCTGCCGCTGCCGCAGTTGAAGACGAGCGGCAACCAGTCCGTCACCGTCACCGAACAGCCGATGTCGCAAACGCCGTCTGCGCAATCGGGGAGCGGCCAATGAACCGCAACGGTCTTTTCCTCGGCGGTATCGTCGCTGCGATCGTCATCCTGATCTCGCTGTTCTCGTTCTACACCATCAATCCGCGCGAGCAGGTTTTGTTGCTGCAATTCGGCGCCCCGCAGAGACTTGTCACCGAGCCGGGACTGCATGTGAAGGTGCCGTTCCTGCAGCAGGCGCAATACATCCCCAAGATGCTGCTGAACCTCGATGCACCCGCCGAAGAGGTAATCGCGCAGGACAAGAAGCGCATGGTGGTCGATGCGTTCGCGCGCTGGAAGATCGTCGATCCGTTGCGGTTTTACCAATCGCTCTATGACGAGACGACCGCCACCATGCGCCTGACGCCGATCCTGTCGTCGGATGTGCGTCGCGTGCTCGGATCGCAAACCTTTGCAGCGATGCTGTCGGGCAAGCGGGCCGAGTTGATGATCCTGATCCGCAACGAGATAAACAAAGACGCGGACGGCTACGGCATCAAGATCATCGACGTGCGCATCCGGCGGGCCGATCTGCCGCCGCAGAACAGTCAGGCGATTTTCCGCCGCATGCAGCAGGAACGCGCCCGCGAAGCGAGCGAATTCCGCGCCGAAGGCGAGGAAATCTCCCAACGCGTGCGCGCCCGCGCCGAGCGCGAAGTGACGGTGCTGACTGCCGAGGCCACCCGCGAATCCGAAATCCTGCGCGGCCAGGGCGATGCCGAGAAAACCAAGATTTTGGGTGCTGCCTACGGGCAGGACGCCGATTTCTTCGCCTTCTACCGCTCGCTGGAGGCCTATCAGGACGCTCTCCCCGGCGACAACACCACCATGGTCCTGTCGCCGAACGGCGAGTTCTTCCGCTATTTCGAAGCACCGGGGAAGAAGTAAGTGATAATGTTTCCTCCCCCGCTTGCGGGGGAGGTGCCCTCGCGAAGCGAGGCGGAGGGGGGAAGTGCGCGACAAGGAGCGAAAATCCCGTTCTTTCGCCAAAGTTCTTCGTCGGCGCATGACCGATGCCGAGACCATTTTATGGACACAACTAAGGCGCGACAGAATTGATGGCTATCGGTTCCGGCGTCAGCACCCCATTGGCCCGTTTATCGCGGACTTTGCGTGTATTCCCGCCAAATTGGTTGTCGAAGTCGACGGTGTAACGCACTGGTCGGAAGAAGTCTTCGATTACGACCGGCGCAGGGATGCATATTTGAAGGCGCTCGGTTGGCGCGTGCTTCGCGTTCAGAATATCGACATCTATGAGCAGTTGGGGAATGTCGTGGAAGCTATCGCTGTGGCGTTGCCCCCCTCCACCGCTACGCGGTCCCCCTCCCCCGCAAGCGGGGGAGGAAAAATAAAGGCCAATTTCGCACTCGCCCGCTCCAAAAAGTGATCGCCCCGGCAAACTTGCTCTATTTGTTCCGCTTTCGCTTCGCATATGCTGGCGCCGATTCCCGGCAAACAAACGGTTGCGTCGTGCGTATTCTCAAGCCTGTTCTGGTTGTGCTTCTGGCATTCTTCGCCGTGCCCGCTTTCGCCCGGCCTGCGCCGGATTCTTTCGCCGATCTGGCGGAAAAGCTGCTGCCCACGGTGGTCAACATCTCCACCTCGCAGACCTTGAAGGCGGCGGGGCCCAAACTTTCGCTGCCCGACCTGCCGCCCGGCTCGCCGCTGGAAGACCTGTTCAAGGATTTCCTGCAGAACAACCGCGCACTGCCGCGCCACGTCACCTCGCTCGGCTCCGGCTTCATCATCGATCCCACGGGCTACGTCATCACCAACAACCACGTGATTGCCGATGCCGATCAGATAACCGTTACCTTGAACGATGGCACCTCGCTTCCCGCCAAGCTCGTGGGCCGTGACGAGAAAACCGATCTCGCACTTCTGAAAGTCAAACCCTCCAAGCCGCTGCCCGCCACCAGGCTCGGCGATTCCGATCATGCCCGCGTCGGCGATTGGGTGATCGCCATCGGCAATCCGTTCGGGCTGGGCAGCACCGTCACCGCCGGCATCGTCTCGGCCCGCAACCGAGACATCAACGCTGGCCCCTATGACGATTTCATCCAGACCGATGCTCCCATCAACCGCGGCAATTCCGGCGGCCCACTGTTCGATATGGATGGCACCGTCGTGGGCGTGAACTCGGCCATCTTCTCGCCAACGGGCGGCTCGGTCGGCATCGGTTTCTCCATCCCGTCCAACCTGGTGAAAGACATCATCGGGCAGTTGAAGAAATACGGCGCCACGCGCCGTGGCTGGGTCGGCGTCAGCATCCAGCAGATCACGCCGGAAATCGCGCAAGGCATGGGCCTGCCCAGTTCGGCGGGCGCGCTGATCTCCAGCGTCGATGCGGGCGGCCCGGCGGCGAAAGCCGGCCTCAAGAACGGCGACGTCGTCGTCGCTTTCGACAACAAGCCCATCGCGGACAATCGCGCGTTGCCGCGCATCGTGGCAGATACGCCCGCGGGCAAAACCGTGAATGTCGATGTCCTGCGCGGCGGCAAGAAGCAGACGGTGAAACTCACCGTCGCCAAATTGCAGGATCAGGAAAAGCGCAAAGAAGCGCCGCCCAAAACCGCACAGGCCCCGCAGCCACCCAAACCGAAATCGAAAGTCGCCCAACTGGGCCTGTCGCTCTCGGCCATCGATGCCGACACGCGCAACCAGTACAAGATCCCGTCGGATATTCACGGCGTTCTCGTCACCGACGTCGATCCCGAAAGTGCGGCGGCCGACAAGAACCTGCGCCCCGGCGACATCATCGTCGAAGTGCAGAACCAGGCCGTGCGCACGCCCGATGACATCGCCAAGAAAGTCGAAGCCGATGCCAAGGCGGGCCGCAAACTCGAAATGCTGCTCGTCAATCGCGGCGGTCAGGTGACGTTTGTGGCGCTGCCCTTGACGGGCGGTTGAGCGGATTCGTTTCGCGATTGTTAACGCTTGGAATTTAGGCTCCGAAGCCGGCCTCCGGAGTCATCCATGCATCGGGTTCTCAAGCGCGCGCTGTTCGTGGTCGCCGCGATGTCGCTGGCGATCGATGCGGCGTGGATCAGCCTGGTGCATTTCGATATCGAACTCGTCAACTATCTCACCATTGCCGCCGCCGCGCCGCTGTTCATGGTTGGCTCGGCCTTCTACAGCCGCGTGCGCAATGACGAAGCCCTGAGCACGCTTTTTGCGGCCGCAGCTTTCTTCGTCACCTTCCCGCCAGCCTGCAATCTTCTGAGCTATCTCATCCTCACCGTCGCGGGGACACGCATCGATCTGCAACTGGCTCATCTCGACCACGAGATCGGTTTCAACTGGCTCTCGTTGATGGCATTCGCCGCCGATCATCGCGTGGCGACCGAATTGCTCAGATACGCCTATCTATCGGTCATCCCGCAGACGCTGGTCATTCCGTTTGTGCTCGGCTGGAAAAAAGAACTGGCCGATATCTACGGCCTGTGTCTTTCCATCGCCATCGGGGCTGCGATCACGCTGACGGTCTGGGGCTTCCATCCCTCGTTCGGCGCCTTCTCCATTTCCCATCTGCCGAATAAGACGGCGGCGGGGCTCGGTCTTGCGCTCGATACCGATTATGGTGCCGCGCTTGCGCACATGCTGCAGAACGGCCCCGGGCACATTTCGCCGGCAGAGCTTCGCGGCATCATCGGCTTTCCGTCGTATCACACGCTGCAGGCCGTCGTGCTCACCTGGTATGCCCGTCACATACCCTATGTCCGCTGGCTGTCACTTGTGCTGAACACCGCCGTTCTCATCGCGGTGCCGATCCATGGCGGGCATCATCTGGTCGATCTTTTCGGCGGCCTTGCGGTCAGCGCCGCCGCCATCGCCACAACCGAAGCGCTCATCGCTTATGCGCGCCGCCAGAAAGAGGTGCCGCGTCCATGGCCGTTCCCGCTGCCTGCCGGGTTGCGCGCGCCGGAACCGGAAGCTGGTTAAACGTCATTTCCCGTTTGCCGGATTCGTTCCATCCGGAACCCTGAAATCGCAAAGGTGAAACCGCACTCGCGCAAATTCGTTTTCACATCGCGAAGGGCTCGAACGCCGGTGTTCCCTTGGGAACACCCGAACAACAGGAGTCTTGTGATGCGAACGAAATTTTCCGTGCGCGGTTTGCGCACCACTTTGATGGCCGCCGGCGCCTTGCTGTTGCTCGGCGGAGCGGCCAATGCCGATAGCTACGACTATCCGGACAATACGTATCGGGTCGGCAATGAAACGGTGAACGTCAACGTGCCGCGCTATCGTCCCGAATACAATCGCCTCGGTGCGCCGTATCGCTACGTGTCAATGTCCAAAGGCGTCTATGTCGGCGATCTCAATCTTCGCACCCGTTATGGCGTGCGCGAGTTGCGCCACCGGATCAGCTATACGGCGCGCAATATGTGCCGCCAGCTCGACGTGATGTATCCGGTCACAGCACCAGATAGCCCAGGCTGCTACACCACGGCCATGAACGACGCGATGTATCAGGCCAATATTGCCATCGCGCGCGCTCGCGGCGATTACTGAACCGTCGACAAACGAAGCAGGCAATCCCGCCGGTGTTGGTCACCGGCGGGATTGTTTTGCTGTCATATCGCACTGCGATTGCTATAACGGCCCCGGATTTCGAATGAGGCCGCATTGTTCCAGCACTTGATGAATTTCCTGAAAGGCGAGGGCAATCACGAACCCCGCCCCGACGACCTGCGCATCGCCGTTGCCGTGTTGCTGCTGGAAGCGGCTTGGCGCGACGATCAGTTCGATCCCCGAGAGCGCGCCGCGATTGAGCGCCTGCTCATGGAAAAATTCGCGCTCTCGAAAGACGAATGCGCCCAGTTGATGGCGCTCGGCGAACAAACCGTCGCGCGCATGGTGCAACTGCAACCCTATACCCACGCCGTCTTCGAACGCATGGATCCCGAAGAACGCATTCAACTCGTCGAGATGCTGTGGGAAGTGGTCTATGCCGACGGCGTCCTCGACCCCGAAGAAGACGCCCTCATCCGCCGCATCGGGGGCCTGATCTACATAACCGACAGAGACCGCATGCTCGCCCGCAAGCGCGTGCTGGAAAAGCTGGGATTGGAAAGTTAGCCCCGCACGATCTCGTCGTCGCGGTATCCTTGCAAGTAAAGCAGCGCCGTCAGATCGCCGTGATCCACCCGCGCACCCGCAGCCTGCGCCACGATCGGCTTTGCGTGATACGCCACGCCAAGCCCCGCGCGTCCGATCATGTCGAGATCGTTTGCGCCGTCGCCCACTGCCAACGTCTCGTCTGGCGAAAGACCCAGCGCCTTTGTTTCGCGGTCCAGCGTTTCGAGCTTTGCCTCGCGTCCCAGAATGGGTTCGGCAACCGCGCCTGTCAGATGAGCGCCGTCATCGAGCAGCACGTTGCCGTAATCCGCATCGAAGCCCGCATCTTCGGCCACCCGCGAAGTGAAGAAGGTGAACCCGCCCGACACCAGAACGGTCTTGGCGCCGTTCGCCTTCATCGTCGCGACCAGCGCGCGCGCGCCGGGATTGAGCCGCACGCGCTCGCCGTAAACCCGCGCCAGCTTGTGCACCGGCAAACCCTTGAGCAGCGCCACGCGTTCGCGCAGCGCCGGTGCGAAGGCGATCTCTCCCGCCATTGCGCGTTCGGTGATGGCGGAGACCTGTGCCTTGATGCCCATGGCATCGGCAATCTCGTCCAGGCACTCACAACTTATGATGGTGGAATCCATGTCGGCGACCAGCAGCTTCTTCCGCCGGGCCGCCGCCGGGAGCACATTGATATCGAAAAAAGTTCCCTCCGCCGCGGCCCGCACGGCCGTTTCCACCTTCCCTGCATCGCCGCGAAAGGGAACTTCGAAAACACGCCCTGCGGAAAGCCACGCAATTTCTCCTGTTTTCGAATGTGCGGAAGCCGCCGCTGCGATTTGCGCGGCATGTTGTTCGGCATTCGCGCCGGCGACGCTTAAAATAAGCGGAAATTCACTATTCAAATGCAGTGTCCGTCTTGGCAATGAGAATCGAGAGATTCCATTCTTCGAAGCGAGGGGGCGATTCGCAAATGCGTGTTGATGCCGTGCTTATTGCAGGGCCGACCGCGAGCGGCAAGTCGGCCGCGGCGCTGGGCGTGGCCGAGGCTGTCGGCGGCTCGCTCATCAATTGCGACTCCATGCAGGTCTATAACGAGCTTCGCATCCTCACCGCGCGCCCGTCAGATGAAGATATGGCGCGCGCGCCCCATCATCTCTACGGCCATGTCGGCGTGAAGGAACGCTATTCCGCCGGCCGCTATCAGGCCGATGCGGCGCAAGGCCTGGCGAAAGTGCGCGAGGATTGCCGGCTGCCCATCTTCGTCGGCGGTACCGGCCTTTATTTCGGCGCGCTATCCGAAGGTCTTTCCGAAATCCCGCAAGTGCCCGCCCACATCCACGAGACGCTGCGCCATCGCCTGCTGGTGGATGGCAATGAAGCGTTCTACCGCGAACTCAAACTCCGCGATCCCCAAAGCGCCGCGCACATCCGTCCCTCCGATCCCCAGCGCATGCTGCGCGCGATGGAAGTTCTGGAAGCCACCGGCCGCTCGCTCGCAAGCTGGCAGAAGGAAGGCGGCGATCCGGTTCTCAAAGGCCTCAAGCTCGCGCGCTTCGTGCTCGATCCGCCGCGCGTTATTTTGCATCCACGTATCGTAGAGCGATACAAGAAGATGGTCGAACAGGGCGCGCTCGAAGAAGCCCGCCGTCTCGCCGGTCTCGACGAAGGTTTGCCGGCCGCCAAGATCATCGGCCTGCGCGAGTTCTGGCAATTCGACGAAGGCCGCCTTACCGCCGATCAGGTGGAGGAGGCGATCGTCGTCGCCACCCGCCAATACGCCAAGCGCCAGACCACCTGGTTCCGCAACAAAATGTCCGATTGGATCTGGATCCCGGCTTACGATCAGAGCAATATTATTGCTGAAATACTCAAGTTCCTCAAATGAACTTGCTTGACTGTAAAATGGCTCCGCCATATGTTGCGCCGCGAAAATTGGGGCGGGCCATGAGCTTTGCACTCGTACTTATTCGGTCGCCACTGAACGGACGGGACTAATCCCGGCTTCCGAACGGTGGCGATTTCCCAAGGGGCGGCAACGCCCCTTTCGCATTTCTGGGCGTATGAAAGCGCCCGACGGATTGAAGGATGTCCGCGATGGACAAGGACACAACGATAGCCGTAGACACCCTCGAATTGAGCGGTGCCGAAATGGTGATCCGCGCGCTGAAGGATCAGGGCGTCGAACACATCTTCGGTTATCCCGGTGGCGCCGTGCTTCCCATCTACGATGCGCTGTTCGCGGCCGAAGGCATCGTCCACGTCCTCTGCCGTCATGAACAGGGCGCCACGCACGCCGCCGAAGGTTATGCGCGCTCCACCGGCAAACCCGGCGTCGTGTTGGTCACCTCCGGTCCCGGTGCGACGAACGCCGTCACCGGCCTCACCGACGCATTGATGGATTCCATCCCCCTCGTTGTTCTCACAGGGCAGGTGGCGACCCACCTCATCGGCAACGACGCATTCCAGGAATGCGATACCATCGGCATCACGCGCCCCTGCACCAAGCACAACTGGCTGGTGAAGGATGTGAACGATCTGCCGCGCGTGCTGCACGAAGCATTTCAGATCGCCACCACCGGCCGCCCCGGCCCGGTGGTCGTCGACATTCCGAAAGATGTTCAGTTCAAGAAGGGCGCGTATATCGGCCCGCAGGCAGTGCGTCACCGCACCTACAAGCCGAAGACCGATCCCGATCTGTCGCAGATCGTCAAAGCCATCGACCTGATGGCGAATGCGAAACGCCCGATCATCTATTCCGGCGGCGGCATCATCAACTCCGGCCCGGAAGCGAGCAAGCTGCTGCGCGAACTCGCCCACATCACCGGTTTCCCGGTGACGTCCACCTTGATGGGGCTCGGCGCGTTCCCTGCCTCCGATCCGCAATGGCTCGGCATGCTGGGCATGCACGGCACTTACGAAGCCAATCTCGCGATGCACGGTTGCGACGTGATGATCTGCCTGGGCGCGCGGTTCGACGATCGCGTCACCGGCAAGATCGACGCCTTCTCGCCCAACTCGCAGAAGATCCATCTGGATATCGACGCGGCCCAGATCAACAAGAACGTCCGCGTCGATGTTCCCATCGTGGCCGATGCCGCCAAGGCGTTGAAGGAGATGCTGCATTTCTGGAAGACGCAGCGCCGCAAGGTGGATGCGCCCGCGCTCGCCGCATGGTGGAAACAGATCGACACCTGGCGCGGCAAAAAATCGCTCAATTACAAGCAGTCGAAAACGGTCATCAAACCGCAATTCGCGATTGACCGCCTCTACGATCTCACGCGCGGCCGCGAAACCTACATCACCACCGAAGTCGGCCAGCACCAGATGTGGGCCGCCCAGCGTTTCAAATTCGAAGAACCGAACCACTGGATGACATCTGGCGGTCTCGGCACCATGGGCTACGGCTTGCCCGCCTCCATCGGCGTGCAGATGGCCCATCCCGATGCGCTCGTCATCGACATCGCGGGCGAAGCATCGGTGCAGATGACCATGCAGGAAATGTCCACCGCGGTTCAGTACGATCTGCCGGTGAAGATCTTCATCATCAACAACGAATATATGGGCATGGTGCGCCAGTGGCAGCAATTGCTGCACGGTGGGCGCTATTCGCATTCCTATTCCGAAGCGCTGCCCGATTTCGTGAAGATGGCCGAAGCGTTCGGCTGCATCGGCCTGCGCGCGCAGAAACCCGACGAACTCGACGACAAGATCAAGGAAATGCTCGCGGTCAACCGCCCGGTCCTGTTCGATTGCCGCGTCGATCCGAAAGAAAACTGCTACCCGATGATCTATTCCGGCGCCCCGCACAACGAAATGGTGCTGTCGGACGCGGAAGAAGAAGCCGCCGAGGTCAGCGAAGAAGGCAAGATGCTGGTATGACAAAAGCGTCGTCATGGCCGGGCTTGACCCGGCCACCCATCGCGTCCGCGTCGGCGGACGCAAAAGAACATCTCAGCGCGCGCGGACGCGCGCTTGATGGGTGGCCGGCCATGACGGAATAGAAATATGAATATGCAAATCAAAACCCCACCCCAGCCGCATACCATCGCCGTGCTCGTCGACAACGAGGCGGGCGTTCTGGCGCGCGTCATCGGCCTGTTCTCCGGCCGCGGCTACAACATCGAAAGCCTCACCGTCGCCGAAGTCGATCATGCGGCGCATACGAGCCGCATCACCATCGTCACCTCCGGCACGCCCGAAGTGATCGAACAGATCGAGGCGCAATTGCGCCGGCTCGTGCCGGTGCATCGCGTGGTGAACTGGACCGTGTCCAAGCCCGGCATCGAACGCGAAATGGCGCTTCTCAAGGTCGTCACCACCGGCGACAAACGCAGCGAAGCCATGCGCATCGCCGAAATCTTCCGCGCCCGCATCATCGACACAACGCTGACGAGCTTCGTGTTCGAAATCACCGGCGCCCCCTCCAAGATCGACAATTTCATCGACCTCATGCGCCCGCTCGGCCTCGTAGACGTCAGCCGCACCGGCGTCGCCGCCATCTCCCGCGGCCCGGAGGCGATGTGAAACTGCGCGCCGAATACTGCGCGATAGTGGCAAGTGCGCTTTTGGCACCTGTCCAGTCGCACGCGCAGGATCAAACGCAACCTCCAGCCGCAGAAAATGTCTGCGAGTTTGTATCGCGGGAAATGGGTTCGCGAATTTGGTGGCCTTCATACGGAAAAAGCGGCTGGGCGCATGCTTCGTTCGTAACAGATCAGGGCGATACAGCTGCTCATGGGGATTTCAGAGACAATTATTCCGTACGGTATGGCGTGTTCGACATAGACGGCGACGGAAGGCCCGATCGGATTCAGCCCACGGGCTATCAGATGAATAGCGCAGATACCTCTCACATCATCTATTCCACTGGGATAGACGGAGAATGGGCGAAAGGCGAATTGCCCGGCAATAGGTTTACAAGTCCGATGTATGAAGGGTGGTGGCTCCCATATCTCGGTCGTATGTACGAACTTGCCTTTGATGATCGAGAAGGTGCGTATATCTCGACCGTGGCGTATTTCAATGCGAAGGGTAAGCATCTCGTCTGTGGTTTTGAAAATAAGTTCGCAGATGATTTCTGGCGAGGTTCAGTTGGAGAAAAGGCGCTATCGCAAAAAGATCTGACGAAGGATCACAGCAGCAAAGTTGCGGATTTCCTAAGACTTCACGGTTTGCCGACGCCGATAGCGGCAGCGAAGGTTCTGCCGGGCGATCTCAGACAATCAGTGGAGGAACGTGGCGCGGATATTCTGGCAGGTGGAACCAAAGAGGAGTGGCAAGTCGCTTGCGATGCCGATCCCTGCAAGGTCATATGGGAATTAGACTTTAACAATGATGGAAAGCCGGACAGGCTTGTCAAATTTCGGAACGGCGAAAATGAGGCGTTCCTCCTTATGGAAAAGAACGGCCTAGCACCCTTGTCGGACCAGAAATTGTTGCCCGAAGAATTGAATAGTTCGTCGCACCTTCGTCGAAATTGGGTGTTGATCGGCGGTAGATACTACCTCGAACGTAAAGGCCCGCTGTATCACGATTTGTTTCTTTATCTCGCCGACGTGGAGGGTCGCTTCGTTGAAGCAACCGTCAAAGTTGAGCCTACGATCACTTATGAGCGTTTATCGGCAGAGTGAGTTATCATGCGAAAAGGCAATCTCATTCTTGATGCTCGGCGACAGGTCGCGTCGCCAGTGGCTTGCATTTCACCAACTCCGAACACCAACGCGTTACACTGAAAGGCTTGAATCATGCGTGTCTACTACGATCGGGATGCCGATCTGAATTTCATCAAGAACAAGAAAGTCGCCATCATCGGCTTCGGAAGCCAGGGCCATGCCCACGCGCTCAATATGCGCGACAGCGGCGTGAAGGATGTGGCGATTGCCGCCCGTCCCGGCGCATCCGCGAAAAAGGCGGAAGCGGCAGGCTTCAAGGTCATGTCCAACGCGGAAGCCGCCAAATGGGCCGACGTGATGATGATGGTCACGCCCGACGAACTTCAGGCCGACATCTACAGACACGATCTGCACGACAATATGAAGCAAGGCGCAGCGCTGTTGTTCGCGCACGGCTTCAACGTGCACTTCCGCCTGATCGAGCCGCGCGCCGATCTCGACGTGCTGATGGTCGCACCCAAAGGCCCCGGTCACACCGTTCGCGGCGAATATCAGAAGGGCGGCGGCGTGCCGTGCCTGATCGCCATCCACAAGGATGCGAGCGGCAACGCGCACGACCTCGGTCTCGCCTATGCCAGCGCCATCGGCGGCGGCCGCGCAGGTATCATCGAAACCAATTTCCGCGAAGAATGCGAAACCGATCTGTTCGGCGAACAGTCGGTACTCTGCGGCGGCGTGGTCGAACTCATCCGCGCCGGTTTCGAAACGCTGGTCGAAGCGGGTTACGCGCCCGAAATGGCCTATTTCGAATGCCTGCACGAAGTGAAGCTGATCGTGGATTTGATCTACGAAGGCGGCATCGCCAACATGAACTATTCGATCTCCAACACCGCCGAATACGGCGAATACGTCACCGGCCCGCGCATCATCACGCCGGAGACGAAGAAGGAAATGAAGCGCGTGCTGGACGACATCCAAACCGGCAAATTCGCCCGCGACTGGGTGCTGGAAAACAAGGCCGGGCAGGCGAGCTTCAAGGCGACGCGTGCGAGAGCAGCCGCACATCCGATTGAAGAAGTCGGCGCGAAGTTGCGCGCGATGATGCCATGGATCGCGAAGAACAAACTGGTCGATCAGGCGAAGAATTGACATCGCGACAGCGAAGGGCATCCAATTTCCGTTTGTCATCCCGGACGCGCGTCAGCGCGCTCCGGGACCCATTCAGATGCGGCACGATAGGTCCCGGCTCTGCGCGATGCATGCGCATCGCTTGGCCGGGATGACAGTCTGCGCAGCGACATAAATCTGTCACACAAAACCTGCTCTCCACGCGCCTTGCGTTAACGCCCAAAAAACTTGCACCCGTTAGCGTCGCCGCAAATCTTCGAGGGGGCATTCGCGTGGTCGTTCAGGATCTCGCGTTTCACGCAGTGGTAAGCGATTTGTCGGAATGGACGGCGGGACGTCTGGCCACGCTGTGGCCGCCGCTGCCGGAAACCATCACTTGCGGCGAGGTGTTCGAATGGTTTGCGAAAAACCCGGAACAATCCGCCGTCGCCATCGTCAATGACGACGCCATCGTTGTCGGCCTCGTCAATCGCCTGCGCTTCCTCGCGCGCTATTCGCAGCGCTACATCCATGAACTCTACAGCCGCCGTCCCATCGCCAAGATGGCGAACAACAATCCGCTGGTGGTCGAAGAGCATCTCACCGTGGCCCAAGTGAGCGCCCGCATGGTGGTCGAACGCCCCGATGCGCTGGTGGAATGTTTTGTGGTCACGAAAGCGGGCCGCTATCTCGGCATCGGCACGGGCGAAGCGCTCATGCGCTGCAAGGTCGATCTTCTGCAGATACAGGAGAAATCCTTAAGCCGCGCGCTGGAACAGGCGCACACCGCCAACCGCGCCAAGGGCCATTTCCTCGCGCTGATGAGCCACGAACTGCGCACCCCGCTCAACGCCATCATCGGGTTCTCCGAAGTGCTGTCGGGCGAATTCTTCGGCCCGCTCGGCGGCGAGCGCTACCGCGATTATGCGTGCGACATCCATTCGGCGGGCAATCATCTGTTGCGCCTGATCAACGAAATCCTCGATCTGTCGCGCGCCGAAGCCGGCAAGCTCGATCTGCGTCCGGAAGAACTCGCGCTTCCTGCGCTCGTCGCAGAATGCGTGAAACTCGTGGCCGACCGCGCCCAAGGGCAGGGCGTTTCGCTCTCGGTCAATTTGCCGGACTGGCTGCCGCTTTTGTTCGCCGACGAACTGCGCGTCAAACAGATCCTGCTCAATCTGTTGTCGAACGCCATCAAGTTCACGCCCGAAGGCGGCCGCGTCGAAGTCGCCGTCACGCGGGATCGCAGCGGCGGCATCGTGCTCAGCGTCGCCGACACCGGCATCGGCATGGCGCCTGACATGATCTCCGTGGCCCTCGAACCTTTCCGCCAGATCGACTCCCCGCTGTCGCGCAAACAGGAAGGCTCCGGCCTCGGCCTGTCGCTCGTGAAATCGCTCGCTGAACTGCATCAGGCCACGCTCTGCATCGAAAGCACGCTCGCACAAGGCACAACGGTACGTGTGGCGTTTCCCGCCGAACGCACGCTCGGCGCACGCGAAGTGGCATAACTCCCCTGTGGTCAAGCCTTTCCAGGCTGCATGGTGGCAAGCATCTCCGCCATGTGAATTTTCCACGCAGCAAGCTGCTTTTCCGGCGCGACCGGGGCCCCCATCGGCGTTTCCTTGATCAGCCTGTCCACGAAGTCGGCGAATTTCGGACCGTATGTGGGGCGAAGCCCCTGCCAAATCAAACGCGTTGCGGGCGCACTCAGGCTGTATTTCAGCGCGTTGATGAAACCGGCATACTGCTCGTCTTCCAGAAGACCCGCCTCGTGCTGGTAATAGGTGTCTTCCGCGTTCAGGAACAGCGCGCGTGAATAGTGCAGGTACTGGAACAGTTCGTGCGCGGTCAATTTTTCCGAATTCGTCAGCACGTTCGCCATCGCATGGCCGAATTCCGCTTCGACCGTTCGCAAGCTCAATTCCACCATGCGATTGGCACGGCCTTGTCCGATGGCGGCTGTCTGATGCTTCTCGGCCTGTCTCACCTGCTCGGAAATCTGCCGAAGCTGGTAGTAAAGAAAGGCCAGCGAAACGAGCACAGCCGCGCCGCTGATGAAACTGCCCAACGCCGCAAGATCTGAAAGCGACATGATTCCCTCCCATCGGATGGGCGCGATGGTAGGGCAGGGAACCTTCGTGCCGACAGACTTATCGAACGCTCTCAGAACCCGGTTATACTTCGCGGGAGTCACGGGGCGGGCCGGGCAGGGGATAACCCCACCCCCTCCCCCCATCTCGAAAAACGCGAAAACAACCTCCGGGCGTTTTCCATTTAAAAACAAGGAATTAGAATTTTGCGCCTCGGCACGCCCTTAAGCCCCAACGCCACCAAGGTCATGCTTTTGGGCGCGGGCGAGCTCGGCAAGGAGGTCGTGATCGAGCTTCAGCGGCTGGGCGTGGAGACCATCGCGGTCGATCGCTATCCCAACGCGCCCGCCCAGCAGGTCGCCCACCGCGCCCATGTCATCGACATGACCGATGCCGATGCCCTTCGCGCGCTGGTGGAGCAGGAACGCCCGCACCTGATCGTGCCGGAGATTGAGGCCATCGCCACCGACGAACTGGTACGCATCGAAGGCGCCGGGCTCGCGACGGTCATTCCCACCGCCTACGCCGCCCACACCACCATGAACCGCGAGCGCATCCGCCGCCTCGCCGCAGAAGATCTGGGCCTTCCGACTTCGCCCTATGCCTTTGCCTCCTCGCTCGACGAATTGCAGGCCGCCATCAACGGCGGCATCGGCATTCCCTGTTTCGTGAAACCGGTGATGTCCTCCTCCGGAAAAGGCCAGTCCCGGCTCAAATCGCGAGAAGACGCGGCCAAGGCGTGGGACAAGGCGCTCTCCGCCGGACGGGTGCGCGAAGCCCGCGTGATCGTTGAGGGCGAGATCGCTTTCGACTTCGAAATCACCCAGCTCACGGTCCGCGCGGCGGACGGCACCCATTTCTGCGAACCCATCGGCCACCGTCAGGTGGATGGGGATTACGTCGAAAGCTGGCAGCCCCAGCCCATGTCCAAAGCCGCCCTCGCCAAGAGCCGGGAAATGGCCGAGGCCGTCACCCAAGCCCTTGGCGGATGGGGCATTTTCGGCGTGGAACTGTTCGTGAAGGGCGACGAAGTCTGGTTCTCCGAGGTCAGCCCGCGCCCCCACGATACGGGGCTGGTGACGCTGGCCACCCAGTACCAGAGCGAGTTCGCACTCCACGCCCGTGCCATCCTGGGCCTGCCGGTTTCGACCGAACTCAAATCTCCCGGCGCCTCCGCCGTGATCTACGGCGGCATGGACGCGAAAGGGATCGCCTTCGAAGGCGCGGACGAGGCGCTGGCTATTCCGGGTACGGAGCTTCGGCTGTTCGGCAAGCCCGAGTCTTTCGTGAAGCGCCGCATGGGTGTGGTCGCCGCCCGCGCCGCCACCATCGAAGAGGCCCGAACCCGCGCCCGCCAATCTGCCGCGTTGATCCGCCCGGTGCCTGCGGGATAGACCCTCCCCACCTGTGGATTCACGCTATTGCGCGGCTCCCGAAAATCAGCGTAAAAACACATTCAGGAAGCGGAAAACGGCTGCTTTTACGGGGCCTTAACACCGTTTCTTTATGTTGAACGAACCGTAGCTTCCGGAAGAACGATGAGTTTTGGAACGCACAGCCACGACGTGAAAGGCGGAACTTCCGCCGGCGTCTGCGCGCGCGTTTCGAATCGTTTTGCCGGTTCCTCGCTTCGCACGCTTCTCCTCCTTACTTGCCCCTGACGCTGCGTGCCGCGGATGCGCGGGCCGGTGATTGGGGGACGCATGAAAGGAGCGATCGAAGCCGCCAGAGCGGCGTACGGAAGGAATGCGAAGCTATGACCGACTCAAACAGAGTTAGAATTTTCGACACCACATTGCGCGACGGCGAACAATCGCCGGGTGCGGCCATGACTCTCGAAGAAAAAATCGAAGTCGCGGAATTTCTCGATGAAATGGGCGTCGACATTATCGAAGCCGGTTTCCCGATTTCGTCTCCAGGCGATTTCGAAGCCGTCAACAACATCGCCACGCGCACCAAGAACGCCGTCATCTGCGGTCTCAGCCGCGCCGGCTTCAAGGATATCGACACCGCCGGCGAAGCGTTGAAGCCCGCCAGGCGGTTCCGCATCCACACCTTCATCTCCACGAGCCCGGTCCACATGAAGCACAAGCTTCAGATGGGCCCGAACGCCGTGCTCGATGCGGTGGGCGCGTCGGTCGCGCGTGCGCGCAACCTGACCGACGACGTGCAATGGAGCGCGGAAGACGCAACCCGCACGGAACACGATTTCCTGTGCCAATGCGTCGATCTCGCCATCCGTTCCGGCGCCACGACCATCAATATTCCCGATACCGTCGGTTACACGACGCCCCAGGAATATGTGGCTTTGATCCAGATGCTCCGCAACCGCGTGCCGGACGCGGACAAGGTGATTTTCTCCACCCATTGCCACAACGATCTGGGGCTGGCCGTCGCCAATTCGCTCGCGGGCGTCATCGGCGGCGCGCGTCAGGTGGAATGCACCATCAACGGCATCGGCGAACGTGCGGGCAATGCGGCGCTCGAAGAGATCGTGATGGCGCTCAAAGTCCGCAAGGATGCGATGGCCTTCACCACCGGCATCGACACCAGGATGCTGGCGCGCGCCTCCAAGCTCGTGTCCAACGTCACCGGCTTCCCGGTGCAGTACAACAAGGCCATCGTCGGCAAGAACGCTTTCAGTCATGAGTCCGGCATCCATCAGGACGGCATGCTGAAGAATGTCGAGACCTACGAGATCATGCGTCCCGAAGATGTGGGCGTGAAAGAGACCTCGCTGGTGCTGGGCAAACTCTCCGGCCGCCATGCCTTCCGCGACAAGCTGGAAGCGATGGGCTACGACCTGGAGCCGCCCGCCTTCCAGGAAGCGTTCAAGCGCTTCAAGGAACTGGCCGACAAGAAGAAGCATGTCTTCGACGAAGACATCATCGCGCTCGTCGATGACGAGGTGATGCGCGGCCACGACTCCATTTCGGTGAAGGCCCTTCGTGTCGAAGCCGGAGTAGGCATCGAGCCGAACGCCGATCTCACGCTCTCCATCGCAGGCAAGGATCACAGCACCAGGGCGACCGGCGACGGCGCGGTGGATGCGATCTTCAATGCCATCCGCGCCCTCTATCCGCACACGGCGACGCTGGAACTGTTCCAGGTCGGCGCAGTCACGGCGGGCACGGACGCACAGGCCACGGTAAGCGTGCGCCTCGCCGAGGATGGTAGAACCGTCACAGGCAAAGGCTCCGACACCGACACCTTGGTGGCCGCGGCCTATGCCTATGTCAACGCACTCAACAAACTCCTGGTGAAGCGCCAGAAACACGCGCCGGAAGCGCTCACCGTAGCAAGATGAACCATAAGCCCCCGGCGGCGACGCCGGGGGCCTTTCAAAGGGGCTTAAAAGCGTATGTTCAACAGTCTTCTCGGCGTTCTGTCGAGCGACATGGCTATCGATCTCGGTACCGCCAACACGCTTGTCTATGTGCGCGGCCGCGGCATCGTTCTCAACGAACCTTCCGTCGTCGCCATGATGAGCAAAGGCGGCAAGAAACAGGTCCGCGCCGTGGGCAACGACGCCAAGATGATGCTGGGCCGCACGCCCGGCAACATCGAAGCCATCCGCCCCATGCGCGACGGCGTGATTGCCGACTTCGAAATCGCCGAAGAGATGATCAAGCACTTCATCCGCAAGGTGCACAATCGCCGTTCCTTCGCGAACCCGATGATCATCGTCTGCGTGCCGTCCGGTTCCACCGCCGTCGAACGCCGCGCCATCCAGGAATCTGCGCTTTCCGCCGGTGCGCGCCGCGTGTTTCTGATCGAAGAACCGATGGCTGCCGCGATTGGTGCTGGCTTGCCGGTTTCCGAACCCACTGGTTCCATGATCGTGGATATCGGCGGCGGCACCACGGAAGTTGCCGTGCTTTCGCTCGGCGGCATCGTCTATTCGCGTTCGGTGCGCGTCGGCGGCGACAAGATGGATGAAGCCATCATCGCCTATATCCGTCGTAACCTTAACCTGCTGATCGGTGAATCGAGCGCCGAACGCATCAAGAAAGACATCGGCTCGGCCTGCGCGCCCGACATAGGCGCTGGCAAATCGCTGGAGATCAAGGGCCGCGATCTTCTGAACGGCGTACCGAAGGAAATCACCATCACCGAACGCCAGATCGCCGAAGCGCTCGGCGAACCGGTCGGTGCGATTGTCGAAGCGGTGAAAGTGGCCCTCGAAGCCACACCGCCGGAACTCGCCGCCGACATCGTCGACAAGGGCATCGTGCTCACCGGCGGCGGTTCGCTGCTCGCCAATCTCGACCGCGTGTTGCGCGACGCCACGGGTCTTCCCGTCAGCATCGCCGACGATCCGCTTTCATGTGTGGCCTTGGGCACAGGCAAAGTGCTCGAGAACTCCAAGGGCATGCGCCACATCCTGTCGACCGCGTTTTAAGGACACCGCCGAATGGCGAACGGGTTTTGGAGGAACGTCAGGGTAAGGGGAGACAACCGGGTCTCCCTTTCCGCGTTCGCCTTGCTCGCACTGCTGCTACTGTTGCTCAGCCGCGCGCAGGTCAACATCTTCGACCGCGCCCGCGCACAG
The DNA here is from genome assembly GCA_035543495.1 of Rhizomicrobium sp. Lineage (GTDB taxonomy): Bacteria > Pseudomonadota > Alphaproteobacteria > Micropepsales > Micropepsaceae > Rhizomicrobium. The sequence goes on from DATKJT010000020.1 coordinate 81,791, forward strand.
ATCAGCGATGCGGCTGCGCCCTGGCTTTCCAAAATCGAAGCCCCCTTCGATGGTTTCAACCGCTGGGTTGGAAATCTCGGCAGCATTTTCAACGTCTACAGCGAAAACCTGCGTCTGAAGGATGAGAATGCCCGCCTGCGCCAATGGCAGGGCGCAGCCATTCTCCTGCAAGCGCGCGTGACGAATTACGAGCGCTTGCTGCACGCCGTGCCGCGCCGCGACACATCATCTGTGCTTGCCCACGTCATCGGCCGCAGCGGGCGTCCGTACCTGCAAACGATGATCCTCGATGCCGGCAAGGCCGAGGGCGTGCGTCCCGGCGAAGCCGTGCTCGACGCGCGCGGTTTGATCGGACGCATTCTCGTCTCCGGCGACCGCACGGCCTGGGTGATCCCGCTGAATGATCTCAATAGCCGCGTCCCCGTCATCATCGCGCCCGGCAATGCGCAAGCCATCCTCGCGGGCAACAACACGACTTATCCCGGCATCGAGACTTTCGATCCCCGCGCCCAGATCAAAGAAGGCGATGTGATCTTCACCTCCGGCGACGGTGGATTGCTGCCGCCCGGCCTTCCTATCGGCACCGTTGTGATCCGCGCCAACCGCTATCGCGTCGCATTGTTCGCCGATCCCAATTCCGGCGCCGACGTCGAAGTTCTGGATTTCAAGGGCGTTCCCGAAACGCAGCCCACGCCGGCGCCTTCCGATATTCCCGCGTCGCCCCAAGCGCCCACACCGGTGCAGGCAGCACCGGCCTCGTCCGTTCCCGCCGTCGTCGACGGCAATGAGTGATTGACTGGGAAATGGAGCGCGCCAGCGTCATGGTCGGCGGACTCTTTGCAGGCATCATTCCTTTCGCCTGCGGCGTCCTCGGCGCGGTGCTGGCAAACATGCCGGTATCATTCACATCCGGCCTTCTTCCGCCGCCGCTCCTCGCACTGATGCCGGTTTATTTCTGGAGTCTCGTGCGACCGGACCTGATGCCGCCATGGGCGGCTTTCGTGCTCGGCCTTCTACAAGACCTTCTTTCCGGCATGCCGCCCGGCGTATGGGCCGCATCGTTCATCGCCGCGTATGCGCTTGTCGATCGCCAGCGCGATTCCTTCGCCGGTCTTTCTGGCTGGGCTGCCGTGTTGGGCTTCGGCATCGTGGCGTTCGTCGCCAGTCTGTGCGCTTTCGTTCTGGTCGCCTTCTATTTCCGCACACTTCCGCCGGTCACGCCCGCGCTGGGCCTGCTCATTGTCACGGTCGTCCTCTATGCGCCCGTCGCAGTGATCCTCGCGTTTTTCCATCGCCGTCTTGTCGGCTCGGCAAGGACTCACCTCTGATGCCGCTGTTCGACCGCAAGGACAAAAGCCGTTACGCGACCTTCTCCCGCCGCACATTGCTTGCGGCGGGTGGGATGACCGGCGTTTTCGCCCTTCTGGCGGGCCGTCTCTATCAGCTGCAGATACTCGACTTCGACGATTTCATGACGCAGGCCGAGGACAATCGCATCAACGAACGCCTCATCACGCCTGCCCGCGGCCGCATCATCGATCGCTTCGGCGTCGAGCTTGCGAACGACCGCCGCAACTACCGTGTGCTGCTTGTGCCCGAACAGGCGGCAGGCGGCGCCAAAGCCTCCATCGACGCCGTTGCCCGCGTGGTTCCCATCGGCGATCACCAGCGCGAAAAAATCTTGCGCGACGTTGCCGAGAACAAGCCCTTTGCACCCGTGGTGGTCGTGGAAAATCTTAGCTGGTCGGATTTCTCGCGCATCAATCTCCAGCTTCCCTATCTTTCCGGCATCATTCCCGATGTCGGCGAAACCCGTTCGTACCCCTATGGTGCCGAGTTGGCGCACATTCTGGGCTATGTCGCGGCAGTCAGCGTCGACGATCTGAAGAACGACAGCGATCCGCTTTTGTCCTCGCCGGGTTTTCGTATCGGCAAGCGCGGGATCGAAAAGGCCTTCGACGAAAAGATCAGGGGCACACCGGGCATCAGCCGCGTCGAAGTAAACGCCCACGGCCGCGTCATCCGCGAACTGAGCAGAGAAGCCGCCACGCCCGGACACGACGTCTATCTCACCATCGACCGCGAGCTTCAGCATTTCGTCAGCCAGCGCATGGGAACGGAAAGTGCCGCCTGCGTGGTGATGGACACCGAAACGGGCGACGTTCTCGCGCTGGAATCCTCGCCCGGCTTCGATCCCAATCTTTTCAACGTCGGCATCTCCAGCGCCGAATGGCACGATCTGACGACCAACGATCATTCGCCCCTGATGAACAAGGCGCTGACGGGCGCCTATCCGCCCGGATCGACATTCAAGACGGCCGTCGCCGCCGCCGCCGTCGATGCCGGCATCGCCGTTCCGGGCTACACTGTTTTCTGTTCCGGCAGTCTCACCCTCGGCAATCACGATTTCCACTGCTGGAAACGCGGCGGTCACGGCACGCTCGATCTGCGCGGGGGCATCCAGCATTCCTGCGACGTCTTCTTTTACGAAACCGCGCGCCGTCTCGGCATCGACAAGATCGAGGAAGCCGCTCATGCGCTCGGCCTCGGCGTAGAAACAGGAATCGAACTTCCGGGCGAACGTTCCGGCTCCATCCCCGGCCGCCAGTGGAAATTGCGCCGTTTCGGCGTGCCGTGGCAGCAGGGCGAAACCTTGGTCACCGCTATCGGCCAAGGCTACGTGCTTGCCACGCCGCTGCAGCTCTGCACCATGACCGCGCGCATTGCGAGCGGCAAAGCCGTCAGCCCACGCATCGTTCACAGCATTGGCGCGCAACGCCAACCGATAGCCGAAGCGCCGCCCCTTGCCTTCTCGCAGGATGCGGTCGCGCGCGTGCGCGACGGGATGGACGCGGTGGCCAACGAACCTGGCGGCACGGCCTATGCGTGGCGCATCAACGAGCCGGGATTCGAAATGGCGGGCAAGACGGGCACCGCGCAAGTCCGCGTCATCACCCGGGAAGAACGCGCGCGCGGCGTCGCCAAGAATGAAAATCTGCCGTGGAAGCTGCGCGATCACGCGCTCTATATCGCGTTCGCGCCCGTCGCCAAGCCGCGTTACGCGCTGGCCATCATCGTGGAACATGGCGCGGTCGGCGCCCATCCCCAGGTGCAAATGGCGCGCGACATCCTTCTCTTTGCGCAACAGCGCAATGTTGCGGGCCTGCCCACTGCCTATCCGTCCACCTCGGCGGACAGCAAGATCGTCGTGAGAGGCTAGGCGATGAACACCACGCTTTATGTCGCCGCCCGCCGCCCGCTGACCTATAGCGAGAAGCTGCTCGAGATCAACTGGGGCCTCCTGCTGCTCATCACCATCATCGCCAGCGCGGGCTTTGCGATGCTTTATTCCATCGCCGGCAGCAGTTTCTCGCCATGGGCCACGCCGCAAATCCTTCGCTTCGGCGTTGGCATCGTCATTCTGGTCGTCGTGGCGCTGGTGGACATCCGCGTCTGGATGGGTCTCGCTTACCCCTCCTATGCCATAGCGCTCCTGCTCCTGATCGCGGTGGAATCCGTCGGCCATGTCGGCCTGGGCGCGCAACGCTGGATCGCGCTCGGCCCCCTGCAGATCCAGCCGTCGGAAATGATGAAGATCACGCTGGTCCTGGCGCTCGCCAGATACCTGCACGGCCTGAGCGTCGAAGAAGTCTCCAGACCTTTCAAGCTCCTCATCCCGCTCGCGATGATCGCGGTGCCTGCCGCACTCGTCCTCCACCAGCCCAATCTCGGCACGGCGACGATCCTCGTGCTCGACGGTTGCTCGCTCCTGTTCCTCGCAGGACTCTCGTGGTGGTGGATATTGCCGACGGTCGGCGGCGCGGCCGCCGCCGTCCCCATCGTCTGGCAATTCCTGCACGATTATCAGAAACGCCGCGTGATGACTTTCCTGCATCCGCAGGACGATGCGCTCGGCGCCGGCTGGAACATCACACAGGCCAAGATTGCCATCGGCTCCGGCGGGTTCTCAGGCAAAGGCTTTCTCGAAGGCACGCAAAGCCGCCTGAACTTCCTTCCCGAAAAGCAGACCGACTTCATCGTCACCGCCTTCGCAGAGGAATTCGGCTTCATCGGCAGCATCGGCCTGCTCATCCTGTTCGCAACGGTGATCTATATCGGCATCCGCATCGCCATGGCCTCGCGCAGCCAGTTTGGCCGGCTGGTGGCGATGGGCGTCACGCTCAACTTCTTCTTCTACATCATGATCAACGGACTGATGGTGATGGGCCTGATCCCGGTGGTCGGCATCCCCATGCCGCTCGTCTCTTATGGCGGCAGCGCCATGCTGACCGTGATGTTCGGATTTGGTCTTTTGATGAGCGTTCACGTCCACCGCCAGGTCGAAATCCCCCAGCGTGCCAGCGGCATCATTTGATCCACAGCCCCTTTCTGGACACCCCCGACCCCCTCTGCTATAGGCCCCGCCTCCAGACGATCCGAACCCCGGCCAAACCCATCAGTAGCCGGAAAATTCCACAACGGGTCCAACGGGTTGGGTGATTAGCTCAGGTGGTAGAGCAGCTGACTCTTAATCAGCGGGTCGAAGGTTCGAGTCCTTCATCACCCACCAATGAAATCAGAGGGTTAGATTACGCGATATCTGATCCGTTGGACTGCAACGAGGAGTCAGTCGTTGGACTCTTCGCTGACTCGTCGTTCTGCGCTACAACATCTCACCACTCCTTTCCTTCAACGCGTCTAAAGAAAGCGCTCCGCCGGGCGCGCGCTTCAGTTGGTCATTGAGCAAGAACATTCGGCCGGGATCAACAGGGAAACATGTGATCTGCAGTTAGTTGCAGAAGCTTGCAGTATGCTGCAGCCCAATGTTTGTCCGCCCTTTTCATAGAGGGCGTGCGGGGGGAACTTTAGCCGCGGTAAAATTCGTTCCCGTCACGAACGAGGTTCTGGCGCAACATGTGCGGTCAACCCGCCGCTAAGACTTAATTGAATCGATAATGGCGCCCGAAACGAAAAAGCGACCTACCCCTTACCAAGGCACAGGTTGAGGGGACATTTGTCGGGCTTTTCAGTTACTTAACCGTGATCGTCGCTTTGCTGCACGCTTTTCTCACGCCAAGTATCGCTGCAATACCGTGCTGCATTCCTGAATGTCCGATGGGCTTAACAGCACCGAAGGCTCTCGTTTAAATCGGCCCAAATATCCATAGCGGACCAAGTTCGAGCTGCTTCTTGCTGATCATCGCATATTGAAAGGACCTGACGTTTTCGATGTATTGGAGAATACGGCGTTCCAGAACACATCCGCTCCTACAATGGTCCGTAGACGCGATGAAGGCCACCGGCTCTCGCTTTCAATAAATTATGTCGAACAGTTGTTAGTGCTAGGATTTGCGCTCGAACAACTACGGGGAAACATGGCCGACCTCTCGCGTAGTGCGCGCGATTGGATCACCGTCTGAGCAATCAAGAATCCGTCAGAGAGAGCTGTGCGCCAGTTCGTACCATCCGGTCCAAAGTATCTGGATGCCAATGCAAAACAGTATGAATGACGAAAGCCGTATAATGACTCTCATTCCATCGTGCCCCAGCAGCGTCACGAGGTTTTCGGCAAACCGATAGCAGAGATAAATTGTGAGGCTAATCGCCAGCAGGCCGGTTATCGCAGAACTCGCGAGAAGCAGCAGACGCTCGATGGTTGCGGCTTCGGGGTGATGACTGCCGATGGTGACTGCAACTGAAAGGGCGCCAGGATCGACCGTCAGGGGTAGCGTGAGGGGATAGAAAACCTCTGGCACAATCGGAGAAGGGGTGGGGCCTGCTTCGCTAAAATGAGGAGCAGTGGGTGCGTTTAGGAGCTTCCAAGCCAGCGCCATAACGATAATTCCGCCGCCAATCTGCACCACCGGCAACTTGATTCCAAAAAAGCTCAACACATGCGAGCCGATGAACATCGATCCCAGCAACAGCAGAAAGCTGCTTACTGCTACTTTTCGTGCCAAGGCGTATCTTTGAGCCGGCGCACAGAAACGGGTGAAATTCAGGAATACCGGCGCGCCGCCGATGGGATTAATTACCGGAAACAATGCGGCATAGACCAACAAGATTGCGTGTGAGAACGTGGTAGCTATCTGCATAGCTTCGAAATGCTTTGCCGACGCCAAGAGTGTGACCAATCAGAGAAGCTGCGGCGGTTGTCGAAATACGACGTCAAGGCAACTGCACATGACATCGAAGAACGTATTTCGCATTTATTTGGCGATGAGAAGCTGTATTCACCAAAATTCTTAAACACGGACATCGATCGTCTTTCTCGAGGGCTTCGGCTACGGCATTTGAGCCGAGACGGCGACTGTGACCGTGCGTCCCGGGATGAGCTGAACGCCCGGAGGTGTCGCGTCGATCGCAATGCGCACCGGAATGCGTTGGGCAAGGCGAACCCAATCGAATGTCGGATTGACGTTGGCGAGAAGGCCATCGGTTCGCTCGCGGTCCGCTATCGCTCCTTCGATGCTTTCGACATGACCATGCACAACGCGGCTGTCGCCCATAAGGCGAATCTCCACATGATCGCCACGGTGAATATGCTCGAGTTTCGTTTCCTCAAAGTAGCCGTCTATATGAAGCGTCGCACTGTCTACCAGTGCCATAATGGGGACGCCCGCACCGACATAGTCGCCAGGCTCCAAATGCAGGTTGGTGATAACTCCGTCGGCGGAGGCTCGGATTTCCGTGCGCTCGAGATTCAACCCAGCGAGCTGACGATCTACTTCGGCCTGATGCAAGGCCGCGACAGCAACATCGGCTTGGGCGACGGATTGTTCCAGCCGCTGTTGCGATATGGCGAAGTCGGGAAGTCGCGCGTAACGCTGGGCGTCGGCCCGCGCTTGCCGCGCCGCTGCCGCTTGACTTTCTACAGCAGCCCTTGCCTGGGCAAGGGCCAAGACAAATCGCGCGCGGTCGAGACGGAACAGGATGTCGCCGCGACGCACTGACTGGTTGTCGTGAACCAGCACTTCGGCGACGAGACCTGAAACATCCGGCGCAACACCAATTACTTCTGCGCGCACACGTCCGTCGCGGGTCCATGGCTCGTTCATGTAATAGTTCCAAAGGTTCCAGCCGACGATGCCCGCGAGGCAGACAAGTACAAGAGTGACGGTCATCCGACCGAAGCGCTGCAACTTAGGCGTCATGGCACGATCCATTTCGAAAGAGCACTTACCCCGCCCAACGCAATGACGAAAAGACAGAAGTCGACGAGTGGTGGGTGCCAAACGAAACGATAGAACCCGACACCCTTAAGAGCGCGCCCAACCAGCAACGCGATCGGCACAGCGATCACACCCCATACTAGTAAGGCGGGAATCAGAACGCCATGAATATCAAGCTCGGCAATCACGCTGCGACGCATCCCAAACTGTCGTTCGGTGTTTTGGGAGAGGGCGGCGGCAGTTTGGGGAAGCGAGCAAGGCGGAGTCCAGCGAGGGACAGTGCGGCCACGCGATCCGCGGGGCATTCTCGGGCCATGGATGCATTCAGAGCGGCGTCGATACGCGAAAGTGTATGACTTGCCTCTCCGCGACTACGCAGCTCGTCTGCAAGCGACTTCAGGACGTCGGCAACCGCTTGTTGAAGGTCAGGTGTAAGGGTGTCGAAAACCTCTCGAAGCTGCACGATGTTCCAGGACGCGCGAAGATCCGAAAGTTCGACTAAACCCATGGAGGTTGCGTCGGTCGAATCTAGCCTGGCAGCCAACGCCTCAAACCTGTCGAACATCGCTATCATAAGGCTGCGGAGTTCTCCGGACTCTCCTTCTGCGAGGCGCAAAAGATCGGCACGGTCGGCCTGAACTAACCGTTTAACGCGCCAAGCAACACTAACTGAGCGCACTAGGCGGTTTAGAATAACCGAAAACGCGATACCCATCAGCGCTGCGGAGCTGCTATTGGCAAAAACTGCAAAGTTAGCGGAATAACTCGAGCCAAGGCCCATCGCGGTCGCCAAGCTGACGACCACTGCCAATGCCACAGGTGCAAACGCGGGAACCGCCTGAAAGGCACCAGCAGGCAGGTAGACCAAAGCAAGCGCCAGCAATAGCAGCGGGAAACCGTCTATAGCTGGGAACACGCCGAAAAGCAGGACAGCTGCGATCAGCACCGTGAGCAAATAACCCCAAAAGAACTTGGCAATCGACGGCGCAGGATCGTCTTGCTGCGCAAAGATCGATGCCGTGATTGCCGCCATCAACGGGACGCCCGCCCCGCTTGCCCAACCTGTGCTGATCCAAAAGGCACAGCCGATTAATATCGTAAGCGAAATCGCAACGCCCGACATGGCCACGAGAAAAAAATCAGTATCGCCCGCTATACGGAAGGGCTCTGTTGGCGGCTGCATTTCATTAGGTTCGGTCGCCAAAATGTGCGCGCAGAGCTCTAGGCATTGAGTCCACCTTTCGACGAGTTCTCGCAAGCGCGTCGCTATGCCCTCCTGTAACACACCTGACCAATTTCCCTTCGTGTTCGCACAATTACCCAAATCGCCAATGCGCATCAGCAGATCATCGATGACTGAGTCTGAGGGCTTGGACTGAGTTGACGGTGCCGTGTCACTCAACCATTGGGCAACTCGATGCAATAGGGGTTGGACTGAAATGTGAGCCTGCAAATCTTCCTTGCACAAGGCCGCAGCACGATCGGTGATGAAGCTAACCAATCCTGGGATAATGCGGGCGTTTTCACGCAGCACTGGTAGCCACAGCAATGCGGCTTTGCTCGAGACTTCGTACCGCGTTGGATGAAAAAGCGCATCGAGCGCGGCACCGTCAAGCGCTATGTGTCGATGTTCCCGTGCAAAGGTTTCATCCTTAACTCGGCCATGTAAGGTCTGCGCAGCGAAGGCGGCCACGCTGTTGAGCCAGGCCGTCAGCCGTGCTCGGAGTACTGGCGCGCCCGATCGCGGGAGCAATATGCCGTGAACCAGCACCGAGCATAGAATTCCAATGCAGATCTCCTCGCAGCGGGAGATCGCTGTCGTGAAAATTGTTTCTGGTGCATCAACGGCAGGGAAGCCGATGATGGCAGCTGTGTAACCGGCAAGCATGAAGGCATAAGACTTCGGCGTGGGATCAAATAGGGAAAGCATCAAGCAGCACGCAACCCAGAGGGCAAATGCAAGGCAAAGCAGAGAGGGCGTATTCACAAAAGTGGGCAGTACCGCAACCGCGAAGGCGCCGCCCGCAATAGTCCCTGTGAGCCGCCACAACCCCTTCGCTCGCGTGGCGCCAGCGAATGGTTGCGTCGTTACATAAACGGTGGTCAGGGCCCAATACGGGTGTTCGAGCCCCAACTTGAACGCGACGAAAAGCGCAAGCGCGCCTGCGGCTAAGCTCTTGGCCGAAAACAGCCAGTCCCTCATTGATGGAAAAGTCATGCGACAGCTTCTCGGTCCTCAATCACGGAGGCGATGCTCTCCAGGACCCGCAGGGCTATCTCGAGGGTTTTCATTTTTTTCCGAGGTTGTCCACGAAGCGCGGAAGCCGCCACCTAGTTGTCTTACACGTGGGCGCTTGAATTTTCTTGGAAAAATAGAACCACGAGAGCCAGAAAATGTTCGCTTTCTACCAGACGGCCCGGCGCCTTTCGTAACAATTGAGCGGTCGCGATTGCGCCCGAGCGCAGGGCGGACGGCAAAACATGCTGCGCGCTGTCCGCTTAAGCATGAGGTCCAAATGATTGGTCAGAAAGGCATCTATTTCATTCTATCGAAGCTCATGCTCTCGCTGACCGGCGGTTTCGCGGCAGGGGTGTCGATGGTCTATATCTTCTGGCAAGTGTTCAGGAGCAGGATGTGAACATTCCTATCCAGCCCCGAGTGCCAAACGAGGAGCGGAGTCTCCCGTTTGAATGCGTTGCTCTTGTTCTGCAGGGAGGCGGAGCGCTCGGCGCGTATCAGGCCGGTGTTTGCGAAGCGCTGGCCGAAGCGGGAATTCAACCGGATTGGTTGGCGGGGATATCGATCGGGGCGATCAATGCGGTTATCGTTGCGGGCAACCCGCCAAAAAAGCGAGTCGAGCGCCTGCACGAATTCTGGACGGAGGTCACTGCCGAAGGTGTGACGCCCAGCGCTCGAAAAGCCGATTTATCGATTTCTAGCGGCAATACTGTGCGACGCGCCTTCAACATGCTGAGCGCCGGTCGCACACTCCTTCACGGATCTCGGGGCTTCTTCAGCGCGCGCCCATTTGCGCCGTGGTTGGAGCCGCCCGGCACTTCCGCTGCCACCAGTTTCTACGATACCAGTGCCCTCAGGCGCACGCTCGAGCGCCTCACAGACTTCGACCGCGTGAATGCTGGTCTAACCCGCCTCAGTGTTGGCGCAGTCAATGTAAGGACGGGAAATTTCGTCTGCTTTGATACAACCACACACTCAATTCGAGCCGAACACATCATCGCAAGTGCGGCGCTGCCGCCGGCCTTTCCCGCAATCGAGATAGATGGAGAGTATTATTGGGACGGCGGCATCGTTTCCAACACACCGTTGCAATGGATTGTCAACAGTCAGCCACGCCGTGACACGCTCGCGTTTCAGGTTGATCTCTGGAGCGAGCAAGGAGAAGTCCCCAGTGACATGTTCGAAGTGATAACCCGAGAGAAGGAAATTAGATATTCCAGCCGCACTCGCGCGAATACGGACCAATTCAAACAAAACCAGAGTCTTCGCCGCGCGGTAGCGGATTTGATCGAAAGACTACCCGTCGAATTGAGGGACATCCCCCAAACAAAATTGCTCGACACCGTGGCCGACCGCAAGGTCTACAATATCGTACAGCTCATTTATCGCGCCAAGGCTTATGAGGGCCATTCGAAGGACTATGAGTTTTCACGGACAAGCATGGAGGAACACTGGCGAGCGGGTCATAACGATGCAGTGCGCACATTGCGTCACTCGGAAGTTTTGGCGCGACCCACCGATAACAACGGAGTCCTAACGTTCGATCTCGCTGTCAATGGGCGAGAGTAGCCCCGAATTCACTCCCGAATTCTCCTTGCAATCTGCGAGACCGCAAAGATCGAAAACAGAGTGGGCGTTGAGTCGGCCACGCAGTCGAAAAGGGCCAACCGATGTGCAATTCGGTGGTGAAGTGGCCGGCAAGAATGAAACTCGTAGTGCCATGCAACCGGTGTTACCCGCTGGGTATTAGATCAAATAGGGCGAAAGCCATGTGAATTGTCGCAAGTATCGACGTACGGGATGTCTGCCACGGTAGAGTCTTCATGCGTTGATGCATTGGTTGCCATCGCCATCGGTGAAATCCCTCGAGCGTCCAACCTTCCGCAGGGATGTCCATGCGATGACGTGCGGACGCACTGTCATGGATGTCCCGTTATAGTTGGCGTTATTAGTCGCCACCTTGAGCCGGTGAAGCGCACGCTCCAGGCATGAGGATTCGACGTCCGCGTCGAGGGACGAATTCACATTTAGAAGCTCAGTCAAGAGCAACGCAAAAGTTATATGTCGTGGCTTCTGTCAAATTCGACAGCAACGCGGCCGACGCGCATGTCTCGTCGACTGCGCATTCGTCGACACTAAAACAGACTGTTTTCTTCAAGTCGTGCGCGAACCACAAAATCGCGGCTGGGAGCTTGCCGCTATCCTCTCCATCGAATTGGCCGCTTTACCTGTGAGGCATCCAAACATTGATCAAGCCATCATCAAGGGAGAATGAGATCGAAAGTTTTTTGCAGTCTTGGGATCTCGCGCCGGTTTTGGGCGATTCGGCTTCGGAGTCGCCGAACGAGCATGAATCATGTCTTGCGCAATTTAAGAAGTCGTCAACAAACATGTCAGTCGATGATAGTGGAAAGCGGAAACTCACAATGACATCTTCCTGTCCCCTGCTCGTGCTCGAGAATGTACGCTACGAAATCAAAGGTTTCATCGCGTATGTGACGCTCGATCGCCAAAAAGCGCTCAACGCGCTGAATGCGAGGACCTGGCAGGATTTGCGAAAGGCCTTCGAAGCCGCTCGCGATGACGAGGGCGTACGCGGCGTTATCTTGGCGGGCGCCGGAGACAAGGCGTTTATCGCTGGCGCGGATATAAGCGACATTGCTCGGCTGACCGCGGTCCAAGCGCAAGAAGCGGCCAGCGTGGGACAAGGCGTTCTTAACCTTATCGAGAACCTCGGAAAGCCGGTGATTGCCGCCATCAATGGCTTTGCTTTGGGCGGGGGGTGTGAAGCCGCTATGGCCTGCACAATCCGGTTGGCAGCGGAGCACGCGAAATTCGGACAGCCGGAAGTCGCGTTGGGCGTGATTCCTGGCGGAGGTGGAACACAGCGCCTGCCGAGACTTGTTGGGAAGGGTCGTGCGCTGCACCTGATCCTGTCGGGGCAGATGATCGACGCCGGTGAGGCCCATCGCATTGGACTCGTAAATGAGGTCGTTCCGGCGGATCGCTTGACCGCACGCGCTGAGGAAATTCTCAATCAAATTTGTTCGAATGCACCGATCGCTGTGCGGTATGCGCTAGACGCCGTGAACAAAGGCTTGGAAACGAGTCAGCCCGAAGGGATGGCACTCGAAGCCTCATATTTTGGTTTGTGTGCTGCGACCGAAGATAAGAGGGAGGGTACGTCAGCCTTTCTTGAGAAACGCAAGCCCCAATTTCGTGGCCTGTGAAGTCGAAGGCGAAGCATCATTCATCTAATGAGGACTCAATGACCGCGAACAGCATCTTTTCCGGATTGAAAGTCGTGGACTTGGCAAGTTTCATTGCTGGTCCAAGTGCTGCAGTGATTTTGTCGGACTTTGGCGCTGATGTTATCAAGGTCGAGCCCCCAACCGGCGATATGTGGCGGATTGGGCATAAGATTCCGCCGCAACCCGCTTCCAAGGATGCATATCCCTGGCATTTGGCCAATCGGAACAAGCGTGGTCTCGCACTAGATCTAAAATCGCCAGATGCAGCTCCTATTCTGGAGCGGCTCGTCAAATGGGCGGACGTGTTCATCGTCAACACGCCGCATCCCGCGCGCAAGCGGTTGAAATTGGAATATGATGATGTCGCGCATTGGAATTCCCGTCTGGTCTACGCGGATCTGACTGGCTTCGGCGATAACGGTCCGGATGCCGACCTTCCAGGCTTTGATATCACATCCTACTGGGCGCGCAGCGGCCTGCTGTCATTGACACGTGATGCTGGCGTGCCGCCGACTTGGCCGGTGGCAGGCAGCGGCGACCATGCGACGGCAGTCGGGCTCTATTCTGCGATCGTCACGGCGCTCTACCGTCGCGAGCGAACGGGCAAGGGATCGTATGTCACCACCTCGCTCCTTGCAGAAGGTGTGTGGTCGGCAGGCGTCGCCGTTCAGGCGGCGCTTTGCGGGGCAAAGTTCTATCCGCCGCACGACCGCAAGAATCCCGCGAGTGCCGCCATGAATGTCTACAAGACCTCTGACGGTATTTGGTTTGTGATTGTCGTCACACCAGACAAACTCAAAACAGTCGCGGAAGCTATCGGTCGTGCAGACATCCTTACCGATCCCCGCTTCTCCGATCCCGTAAAACTTGCTGCGAATAGAGATCAGCTGATCGCCGTATTGGATGAAGTGTTCGCCTCCAAACCGATGGAGCATTGGCATCAAATTCTAAGCAAGATCCACGTCACATTCGGCGCCGTGCGAGGTCCCGAAGATGTCATCAAGGATCCCCAACTTATAGCCAACAACATTGTGGTTCCGCTCGAAGGCGCCGGCGAGACTCTGAAAACCACAATCAGCAGCCCCATCAAGATACACGACTCGCCAAAAGTCTCCGCAAGACGTGCGCCGGAAATCGGGGAGCACAACGAAGAGATCCTTCGAGAGATTGGATTTTCGAGTAATGAAATATCAAAGCTGCATAGCGCGGGCGTAACAGGCAAAGCGGCATAGGCGGCCTTCGAGGTCAACGGGAAAATATCATGTCGATCTACCAACCAAAACGATCAACAGGACGGCTTTTTGTTCTCGATGCCAGCGGCGCGCGTTTGTTCGTCATGAACACCGATGGCTCGGAGAAGAAGATACTGGCGAACGGGTGCCGCATTCCGGACGGCATCGCAGTCGATGCCCAGGCTGGCAATATCTACTGGTCCAACATGGGTGTGCCGAGCGTTAACGATGGATCCATCGAGCGCATCGACATCGACGGCGGAAATCGGCGGACCATAGTGCCAGTTGGCGGCACCTTCACACCAAAACAAATTCATCTCGATAAGGCGAACGGTAGAATTTATTGGTGCGATCGCGAGGGCATGCGCGTCATGCGCTGCAACCTCGATGGTTCGAAGCGAGAAACCCTTGTTGCGTCGGGAAGCGAAGGAGATCGCCACGATCAAACCAGGTGGTGCGTAGGAATCACCATCGATCCTCTGCGTGAGAAAATATACTGGACGCAAAAGGGGCCGGACAATGCTGGGCTAGGCCGCATCTTTCGGGCTGGAATTGAGATGCCGAAGGGTGAACGCGCAACGGATCGCAGCGATATAGAAATAGTACACGAGGGCTTACCGGAACCGATCGATCTTGAACTCGATCTCGAGAGTCGCGTGCTCTATTGGACAGATCGCGGAGATCCACCACTCGGCAATACGGTCAATCGCGTACCTATTGATAGACCTGGAGCCCGGCCTGAAATCGTCTTCGACCATCTGATGGAAGGCATCGGCATCGCCCTGGATATCGCAAACGGCAGGATGTTCATGACTGACCTGGCCGGCTCGGTCTATTCGGCCCGACTCGATGGTTCAGACAGGAAAGCGGTGGCGGCGGTCCAAGGCAATCTAACGGGGATCGCCTATGTCGAATTCTGAACTCAGCCTCTGGAGATTTCATCGTGTCGAGCAATAAGGTTATCAATCGTGTCGCCATCGTCGGTACAGGCGTCATCGGCGCGAGTTGGGCCGCGCTCTTTCTGGCCAAGGGGCTGGAGGTCGCGGCAACCGACATTGCTCCGGATGCAGAGGCCAAGCTGCGAGGCTTCGTTGCGACGGCCTGGCCCGCGCTTGAGACACTGGGCCTTGCGCCCAGCGCGTCGACTGCAAAGTTAACTTTCTCGCCCGACCTTGCGACGGCACTGAAGGGGGCGGATCTAGTGCAGGAAAACGGGCCTGAGCGCATCGACTTCAAACAAACCCTTTATCGCCAGCTCGATGCGTTGCTCCCGCCCGATGTGATCATCGCGTCTAGTTCGTCGGGATTGACGATGAGCGAGATTCAGAAGGGATGTCCGTCGCATCCCGAGCGTTGCGTCATTGGACATCCCTTCAACCCGCCTCATCTGATCCCGTTGGTGGAGATCGTTGGTGGCGCTCAAACATCAGAAGAGACGATTGCGCGT
Organism: Rhizomicrobium sp.; assembly: GCA_035543495.1. Taxonomy (GTDB): domain Bacteria; phylum Pseudomonadota; class Alphaproteobacteria; order Micropepsales; family Micropepsaceae; genus Rhizomicrobium. The sequence continues at coordinate 97,132 of DATKJT010000020.1, forward strand.
GCTTCGGCATTTTACGCCGGATTAGGAAAGCGCACGATCCGTCTGCACAAGGAAGTACCGGGCCACGTCGCTAATCGCCTGCAGGCAGCGTTGTCGCGCGAGGTTTATCACCTTGTCGCAGAAGGCGTGGTCAGTGTTGCCGATGTCGACACGGCACTTTGCTGGGGTCCCGGTCTTCGATGGGGCATCATGGGCCAACTGCTGCTCAACCATCTAGGTGGCGGCCAAGGCGGGATCGAGCACTTCTTCCAGCAATTCACGGGGCCGCTTACAGCGTGGTGGAAGGTTCTTGGTTCGCCTCAACTGACGCCCGAGTTGCAACGCAGATTGATCGACGGTGTGCATGCTGAAGTAGGGACACGTTCAATCGAGGAACTGGCAGCAGAGCGAGACGAGATTTTGCTCGGCCTTCTTCGTCTGCGCTCCAAGCAGAAGAGAGCGTCAAAATGAACGTTACGGCGTACCCCGTCATTCGGATTCCACCCGGTCAAGCGACGGTCGCGGTGGGAAATACTGCCCCCAAAAGAGAGAATCTCTGATGATGAAAATTCTAGTTCCTGTGAAGCGTGTCGTTGACTTCAACGTGAAAGTCCGCGTGAAGGCGGATGGCTCGGGCGTCGAACTCACAAACATCAAGATGTCGATTAATCCGTTCGACGAAATCGCCGTTGAGGAGGCAATCCGGCTGAAAGAACATGGCGCCGCGAAGGAAGTCGTCTGCGTTTCTATCGGCCCGGCGCAATCCGAAGACACGATTCGTACGGCGCTTGCCATGGGCGCAGATCGTGGCATCTTGGTCAATTTTGACGGCGAACTGGAACCGCTCTCGGTTGCGAAGATTCTGAAAGCGGTCGTGGATGAGGAAAAACCTGATTTGGTTGTCCTTGGAAAGCAGGCCATCGATTATGATTGCGATCAGACCGGTCAGATGCTTGCGGCACTGCTGGGTTGGCCGCAGGGGACGTTCGCGTCCAAAGTCTCCATCGAAGGAGGCGATGCCGTCGTGACTCGTGAAGTCGACGGCGGCCATCAGACGGTCAAACTTCGGCTTCCAGCTATCGTCACCGCCGATCTCCGATTGAACGAACCTCGCTATGCAAGTCTCCCCAACATCATGAAAGCGAAGAAGAAGCCGATGTCCAAGACGGACATTAAAGCGTTCAATCTCGATGTCAGCCCCCGGCTTGAAATCGTGAAAATGGCCGAGCCCCAAAGCCGCAAGGCGGGTGTGAAAGTGGCCACGGTCGCAGACCTCGTGTCCAAACTTGCCGAAGTAGGAGCACTATGATGACTACCCTTCTGATAGCCGAACATGACAACGCGACTGTCAAGGATGCCACGGCCAGGGCGCTGACCGCAGCCAGGCAGATGGGCGGCGAAGTGCATGTCCTCGTAGCCGGACACAATTGCAGGCCAGTAGCGGAGGCGGCGGCCAAATTTGAAGGCGTCGCCAAAGTGCTTCTTGCTGACACGCCGCTATACGAGCATATGCTGCCTGAACCGCTGGCGGCGCTCACCGTATCATTGGCAGCGTCTTATGATGCCGTTGTTGTTCCATCCACCGCAAACGGAAAAAATGTTATGCCGCGTGTTGCGGCGCTGCTTGACGTCATGCAGATCTCCGATCTCATGAAAGTCGTCGCGCCAGACACGTTTGAGCGCCCGGTCTTTGCCGGAAACGTCATCGAGACGGTGCGGTCCAAAGATGCCAAGAAGGTCGTTACGGTTCGTACGACAGCATTCGCAGCGACGGCGATTGGCAGCGGCGCAGCACCGATTGAATCTATCGACGCAGCGGCCGATCCCGCGATCTCGAGTTTTGTCAGCGAAGAACTCGTGAAATCTGATCGCCCGGAGCTGACGACCGCAAAAATTGTAATCTCTGGCGGCCGGGCTCTAAAGAATAGCGAAAATTTCACGAAATATATCCAGCCAGTGGCCGACAAACTTGGCGCCGCAATGGGAGCCTCGCGCGCGGCGGTCGATGCCGGCTACGCGCCGAACGATTGGCAAGTCGGACAAACCGGAAAGATCGTTGCTCCGGATCTTTATATCGCCGTCGGTATTTCAGGCGCGATTCAGCATCTTGCGGGGATGAAGGATTCGAAGGTTATTGTGGCCATCAACAACGACGCAGATGCTCCAATCTTCCATGTTGCGGATTACGGACTTGTGGCGGACTTGTACACCGCATTACCGGAGCTCGATGCCGCATTGGCGCAACGCGGAAAGTGACCCCCACGATATAGGGATCCTGCCTACGAGGATCGTTCAGGAGAAATCCATGCCCATCTACAAAGCCCCCATCCAGGACAATCTGTTTTTGCTCAATGACGTTTTCCATATCGAGCAGCATGCAGATATACCTGGCTACGCAGATCTATCGGCCGACATCCTCGAGGCGACGCTGAATGAAGCTGCGAAACTCAGTGAGCAAGTCCTAGCGCCCCTCAATAAGGTTGGTGATACTGAGGGTTGCCGGCGACATGACGATGGGAGTGTGACAACGCCGAAGGGCTTCAAAGAGGCATTCAAACAATTTGCCGAAGGCGGCTGGATGGGGGTATCGGCGCCAGTTGAATTCGGCGGCCAGGGCTTGCCCGTCGTTCTGAATGGCATCATCACTGAGTTCATCGCGGCGTCAAACCTCGCCTTTTGGATGTATGCCGGCCTCACGGAAGGAGCAATTTCCGCACTGATCGATCACGCGTCGCCAGAACAAAAGAGTCTCTATTTGCCGAAGATGATAGCTGGCAAATGGACAGGCACTATGAACCTGACTGAGGCGCATTCGGGGACGGACCTAGGCTTGTTGCGCACCAAGGCGAAGCCTCAAGCGGACGGTAGCTACAAAATCAACGGCACAAAGATCTTTATTTCCGCCGGCGATCACGATATGGCGGAAAACATTATTCATCTCGTTCTCGCCAGAATCGAGGGAGCCCCTAGCGGCGTACATGGAATTTCGCTGTTTGTAGTGCCGAAATATCTCCTTAAGGCCGATGGCGCATTGGGCGAAAATAATAGTGTTTCTTGTGGCTCGATCGAGCACAAGATGGGAATTCACGGCAACTGCACTTGCGTCATGAATTTCGATGACGCAAGTGGCTGGCTAGTGGGTGGCGAAAACCACGGGCTCAATGCCATGTTTACGATGATGAATCATGCGCGTCTTTCAGTCGGCACGCATGGCCTTGCGATCTCCGATGTGGCCTATCAGAACGCCGCCGCTTACGCGAAGGATCGGCTCCAGGGGCGATCATTGAGCGGCACGAAATTTCCCGACAAGCCCGCCGACCCGATAATTGTTCATCCCGATGTGCGGCGATCCCTGATGACTATCCGCGCTCTTACCGAAGCTGCGCGCGCGCTTATCGTTTGGACGGGAATTCGCCACGACATCGCTTTGGGATCAGCGGATTCTCGTGCACGTGAGCTGGCAGAAGATCACATGGGCCTGATGACACCCGTAATCAAAGCATTTTGCACGGATGCCGGATTTGAGAACGCGGTTATCGCGCAACAAATGTACGGCGGTCATGGTTATATCGCGGAAAACGGAATGGAGCAGTTTGTTCGCGATGCAAGAATCAACCAGATATACGAGGGCGCCAACGGTATCCAAGCCCTCGACCTGGCCGGCCGCAAGCTTGCCATGAACGACGGTCGTGCAGTCAAGGCATTCTTTTCGGAGGTGGATGCCTTTCTCAAGAAACAGTCCGGCACTGACTCTATGCTGCCTTATATAAATCCTGTCCGCAACGCGTTGGGTAACCTCCAACAGGCCACGATGTGGATTGTGAAGCACTCCTCTGAGAACCACGACGAAATAGGCGGCGCGTCGTACGAATTTCTGCGCCTCTTCGGATTGACTGCATTCGGTTACATGTGGTGCCGAATGGTCGAGGCCGCGCAGATCTCTCGAGCGAACGCGAGCAGGGACAAGAAAGAATTTCTCGATGCGAAATTCGCGACAGCGAGCTTTTTCATGCAACGCATTTTGCCCGAAACGTCGGCACTGCTTGCACGAATTGAAGCTGGCGTTTCGAGTATGATGAAGCTCCCTCCCGAAGCGTTTTAGGCGGTCGCCGAGCGAAGGTCGAAAGCACGAGGTCAATATGCCAACGGAACTTCCTCCCCGCGAGGCAATGGAATACGATGTAGTGATCGTTGGTGCTGGTCCGGCGGGCCTTTCGGCTGCGATCCGGTTAAAGCAAATTGCACCAGAGATTTCAGTTGTGTTGGTGGAAAAAGGATCGGAAATCGGAGCGCATATTCTTTCTGGCGCGGTTGTCGATCCGGTTGGACTGGACAAATTGCTGCCTGATTGGCGAACGCAGGATAGCCCAATAAGGCAGCCAGTCCTCATGGACCGCTTTTATTGGCTGACTGCCGGACGAGCCTTGCGCCTGCCCAATGCCTTGATGCCACCGCTCATGAGCAATCACGGCAACTATATTGTGTCGCTTGGCAATGTTTGCCGCTGGCTCGGCAAAAAGGCCGAGGAATTAGGCGTTGAAATTTATCCGGGATTTGCCGCGACCGAAGTTCTCTACGGCGCCAATGGCGAAGTTGCTGGTATTGCGACAGGCGACATGGGTATTGGGAAAGACGGCAATCCGCGCGACGGATTCACGCGCGGAATGGAGCTCCGCGGGAAATACACACTGTTCGGCGAAGGCGCCCGTGGTAGCCTCTCAAAGACGTTAATTGCGCGATTTGGACTAGACAAAGATCGCGATCCTCAGAAATTCGGGATCGGGATCAAGGAACTTTGGCAGATATCGCCAGAAAAGCATCGTCCCGGTCTCGTGCAACACAGTTTTGGCTGGCCACTCGACGGCAGAACCGGTGGTGGCTCATTCCTCTATCATTTCGATACAAATCTAGTATCCGTTGGTTTCGTTCTGCATCTCAACTATCACAATCCCTGGCTCTTCCCATTCGAAGAGATGCAGAGATTCAAGACGCATCCCTTCATTCGCAAGACATTCGAGGGCGGTAAGCGTTTGGCGTACGGTGCACGCGCCCTCACCGAAGGTGGCTGGCAATCGGTGCCCAAGTTGACGTTTCCTGGTGGTGCGCTGATCGGCTGTTCTGCGGGCTTTATGAATGTCCCTCGTATCAAGGGTAGTCACAATGCGATACTCTCGGGGATCGCAGCAGCCGAGCAAGCAGCGGCAGCACTTGCTGCCGGACGGTCCCATGACGAGCTGACATCCTATGAGAGCGGTTGGCGCGGGTCACCGATTGGTAATGATTTGCGACGAGTTCGAAACGTCAAGCCATTATGGTCCAAACTCGGAACGATTGTTGGCGTCGGGTTGGGCGGAATGGACATGTGGACCAATACGCTTGGATTTTCTCTCTTCGGCACGCTCAGTCACGGTGGTCCCGACAGCAAAGTGCTTGAACCAAAAACGCATTTCGGGCCGATAAATTATCCAAAGCCAGACGGCATTTTGACTTTTGACCGCTTGTCGTCGGTCTTTCTCTCCAGTACGAACCATGAGGCCGATCAGCCTGTACACCTTCATGTCGGGGATCTAAGCCTTCAGAAAAAATCGGAGCATGACATTTTTGGTGGCCCATCAGCGCGCTATTGCCCAGCTGGCGTTTACGAATGGGTCGGCCAGGGAGCGGATTTGAAGTTTGTTATCAACGCACAGAACTGCGTTCATTGCAAAACGTGCGATATAAAGGATCCCAACGGTAACATTACTTGGACGGCACCTGAAGGTGGCGGGGGCCCAAACTATTCCAACATGTGAGAACAGCCTTGTCCCTTCTTGCCGAGTTTGAACACCGGGATACGACGTCCGCCGCAGCACAGCCCCATGTCGTTGTGGTTGGGGCTGGCTTTGGCGGGCTCACTCTGGCCACTGCACTGGCGTCTGCTCCGGTGCGCGTGACGGTCGTTGATAAGCGCAATCACCATCTTTTTCAGCCGTTGCTCTACCAAGTGGCGACCGCGGGCCTGTCTCCGGCTCAGATAGCCTCACCCATCCGCTCAATACTTCGCCATCAAAAGAACGCGACGGTTCTACTTGCAGAGGTTACTGGCGTGGATATATGTGCTCGCGAGGTTTTGCTTGGGCCGAAGCGAATTCCGTTCGACTATCTAGTTGTGTCAACTGGCGCGCGGCATTCTTATTTCGGGAACAATGAATGGGAAGCATTTGCGCCTGGACTAAAGTCACTTGAAGACGCAACTAAGATTCGACGGCATATTCTACTTGCGTTCGAACGTGCGGAAACCGAAACGGACGACGATAAGAGAGATGGTCTTCTTACGTTCATAATCATTGGGGGAGGACCGACGGGCGTTGAAATGGCAGGCGCGATCGCCGGTATCGCGCACAACGTGTTGCGCGAGGATTTTCGTAATATCGACCCACGCTCCGCCCGCATCTTGCTCGTCGAGGCAGGTCCGCGGCTACTTCCTGCCTTTCCCGATTCGCTATCTCGGTACGCAAAGAAACGCCTGGAAGAACTTGGCGTCCAAGTACATCTTGGACAGGCCGTTACAACATGTGATGCGCGCGGAATCATCATGGGAGAGAAACGAGTGTCATCACAGACAGTCGTCTGGGCCGCGGGCGTCGCGGCTTCGCCTGCTGCCCGTTGGCTTGGAACATTGGCGGATCGCGCCGGACGAGTTGTTGTAGGGCCCAATCTGACTTTGCCTGGCGATAACAACATTTTCGTTATTGGGGATACCGCATCCGTCAAGGATAAAATGGGAAAGCCACTACCTGGCGTCGCGCCAGTCGCAAAGCAGCAAGGAAGCTTTGTTGCGAAGGTCATCAGAGCCCGAATTGCCGACAAGACCCCGCCCAGCGCCTTCGTCTATTCGAGTGCTGGAAATCTTGCGACAATTGGCCGAAATGCGGCCGTTGTGGATTTTGGCTGGATCAAACTCACTGGATTTCTCGCCTGGGCCCTTTGGTCTATCGTCCATATCTTCTTCCTGATCGGATTTCGAACCCGGTTGATCGTTTTCATCGATTGGGTGTGGGCCTATCTTACGTTCCAGCGGGGAGCCCGGCTCATTACCAACCTGCCTAGCTCGACGGAGCCATAGGGCCGCATCGGAAATCCAAGTTGCGACTGGAGAGTCGTACAGGCATATTTGCACGTCCTGAGACCCTCTCGGAGGGGAAAGGATGTACTCTACCAGAAGCCAATTATGCAGCGCGTACAGATATTCTCGGCGGCACAACCTTCGATAACGGCAATTCAAGGTCGTGCCAAACATCCAGCAATGCCAGTACAAGATGGTCAATAAGCGTATCATCGTGGAAAGGCGTCGGCGTAATGCGGAGCCGTTCGGAACCCTTCGCCACCGTGGGATAGTTGATCGGCTGGATATAAATGCCGTGTCGAGCGAGCAGAAGTTCGCTTGCCAGTTTGCACTTTTGAGGGTCACCTACGATGACGGGTACAATGTGGCTTTGGTTTCTCAAGATTGGCAATCCAGCGGCCTCTAGCGTGTTCTTTACACGTGACGCGCGATCTTGATGCAGGACGCGCTCAACCTCGCTTGCCTTCAGATGGTGCACCGCCGCTGACGCCCCTGCACAAACACCTGGGGGCAAGGCCGTGGTAAAGATAAATCCATCTGCGTAGGAACGCACCGCATCAATTAGAGTTGCCGTGCCTGCAATATAACCTCCCATGCAACCAAACGCTTTGGCGAGTGTGCCTTCAATTACATCGATCCTGTGCATTACACCATCTCGTGCCGCAACGCCCGCTCCACGCGGGCCATACATGCCGACCGCGTGAACCTCGTCGCAATAGGTCATTGCATTGTAACGAGTAGCAAGATCGCATATCTTCTCGATCGGCGCCAAATCGCCGTCCATTGAGTAAAGGCTTTCGAACACAATCAGCTTGGGGCGATTACACTCGGCTTCGGCGAGAAGACGCGCCAGGTGGTCGACGTCGTTGTGACGCCAGATTCGCTTCTCCATACCTGATCGGCGAATGCCCGCGATCATGGAATTGTGATTTTGCGCATCCGACAGAATGAGGCAATTCGGAAGTAGGTTGGCAATGGTCGATATTCCGGTCTCATTGGAAACGTAGCCGGACGTGAATACCAACGCGGCTTCCTTTTCGTGCAGATCGCAAAGCTCGTTCTCGAGTTGGACAAGAGCGTGATTGGTTCCGGATATGTTGCGCGTTCCGCCGGCGCCTGTCCCCATTCTTCGCACCGCTGCAACGCTCGCACTTATGACACAAGGATGCTGCCCCATGCCGAGATAGTCGTTTGAGCACCAAACAACGATCTCCTTCGGGCCGTCTGTTGAATGCCAGAGCGCAATCGGGAAATGACCGGCAATCCGTTCGAGTTCTACGAATGTACGATACCGGCTTTCGATGTGAAGCTTCCGAAGTGCCGCTGCAAAATGAGCTTCGTAATTTATCATTCGGCCTCCTGAATGTCATTCAGTTTGATTCCAAGGAACTAATCCCGATTTGCTATGCCTGTGTGCGCGGTAGAGTAAGAAGCACTGTCGCACGGTCTCCGTGGGTCTCTCGGTAAATGTGCCCACTCATCTCTTCAACTGGCGGGTCGATGATCTGAGTCCCGGTATCTCCGCAAAAAGCCTTCACACCTTGGCCGTTACCAGCCACGCGGACGTAGATGTCGAATTTATCACTCGTAGTCTCGACGCGAATGACGCCACCCGCGACGGGCAAGGCGTCATGGACGACCGCATGTGAAATGAGTTCCGATAGGATCAGCCCGATCCGCCAAGCGCGCCCGGCCTCGATTGTCACCGGCGTCTCATAGAGCGATAATGTGATCCCGTGGTCCGCAAGTGACGAGCCCATTAGTGCGCTGCAAACTCGACGGATATGGAGCGACAAGTCCAAAGTGTCGACAGATAAAGGTGGCAGCAATGCTCGATGAGCGTTCGCGTAATTGCGCAATCGGCATACGGCACGAGACAAGGCATCTATGGCACCCTCGTTGCAATATGGCGCCATGCGCTCGATGTAGGAGGCGGCCGAGGAAAATTCGTCTGCGGTGCGGCGTTCGACTTCGGCGAGCACAAGCATCGAATTCGGCATCGCCGGGTTGCAGCCCGAAAACCGCGCGGAATCCCCTTTGTATTCCTCTATCGTCATGGATGCTGGCCATTTGCCGACCCGTGGCGGATACTACTCGCGATTGCAGAGTTGGACTTGTAGCTTTCGAACGTATTTTGGAAAACATAACTCTTTCAAAGGGCAAGCTTGGAGGCGTGGCGAAGGGTAAGCCACGACGGCCCGGTGCTTCGGACTTGCGGTTCGTCGAGCGCGACCTTTCAAATTCTGATAGTGTACGAGTGGGGGGCTCGCCGCAGGTCCGCTAAGGGTGGCGTTTCGGTTTCTCGTGGTGATCGCAAAAAGCATAATTCGTTCGTTAGATGCGGCATCGTGAGCGGCGACGTTATTTGGCTATTGGAGAGAGACCTGTCGCTTCAAGCGCAATAGTTTTGGGAGTTGGCCGAACGATGTAAGTGCAAGAGTTGTGGGCGCTGCTTTCTAGCCGCAATTGAACTATCCGCTCCGAATTGTAGTTCGCGGAGCAGAGGCGAGGGCACAGAATGCGTGCAATGATTCGAGCAACCTGCTTTCTGTTCTTGACAAGTTTTTGCTTAATTGTTGCAGACGTTGGTTGCGCGGGTGCACCAGCGGCGGAAACGAGTAATAAAAAAGGGCCGTCGGACACCATAGAAACCGTCGTTGTCACCGCTGAGCGTCGCGAGGCGGATGCGCAGGATGTTCCCGCGAGCGTAGTTGCTTTGCAAGGCCAGAGTCTTCGCAATGAGGGACGAATCTCAGTGCAGCAAATGCTCGAGGACGCCCCCAACGTAAGCTACGGCCTTCTGGCGTTTCAACAATCCCCCGACAATCCAAATCAGAACATTTCTATTCGTGGCGTTATGGCTACCCAGCAGACCGGAGGGTTACCCGGCCCGTCGGTGGTCGCGACCTATGTCGATGATGTTTTCCAAGGCGTCGGTGCGGACTACGATCTCAGCCGGGTGGAGATATTGTACGGACCGCAAGGCACATTGTATGGGCGGAGCGCTACGGCGGGCGTGGTCGCCTTTCACACGAATGATCCCATGCTTCAGAGTTTTGATGCGAATTTCTTTGGGGAATACGGAACCGCAGACCTGAAAAATATAACCGCGGTGGTGAATGCCCCAGTCGGCGATATGTTCGCATTTCGCATTTCTGGCCATGTGGAAAAGCGCGATGGCTTCTGGTGGAATTCCGAAGGAGGGAAGACTACTAACTACGAAGCCAGGCTTAAGGCCCTCTATCAGCCATCAAGCCACCTAACCATCCTGCTCAGCGCCTCATTCCAGGTAGTTCAACTCAATGTGGGCGGACCCAATCAGGTGCTGAGCGCGCCACAAACTATTAACTACTCTGTTCCAGGCGTCGGAGTGAGGCGCGCAGCCGACCGCAACTATGCGCAGTTTATGACCAAGATAACTTACGACTTCGGTAGCACCAACTTGGTGTATGTCGGTAGCACGCACAACTATCATTCCAATGGCTTCCGCAATATCGCCGGACCGCCGTTCATGCCCATCGACAGCTTTGCTCAGTACCAGCCCGACCGGTTCAACATGCATGAGCTGCGGCTGGCTTCCAATTCCGGCAGGCCTCTAGCTTGGCTGCTCGGCGCAAATTTCTATTCAAACAAATACGAGATAATTTCACGCTCAATCGTTGAAAGCGCGACGCAGTGCGGCCCGTGCGGCATCCCAGATACAACGCCCGGTGTGGCCGGGGGGGAAATCTTCTCCAGTGGGCGGGCCGGTACAGTCAGGGACTACGCCGTATTTGCCGAGGAGACCTACGAACTGATTCCGGACTTGCAGATGACTGCCGGCTTGCGCTTCGACCACGATGTGGTGGAGAAGGCGACGTCCTACAATTTCAACGTCAACCTAGATCCTTACGGCCAAAGCGTGGGGACTTGTGCGAGTCTCATGGCATATGGCGGCGCGACGCCGTCGCCATGTGTGTACTCGTCTTTTATTTCTAAGGTCGTGTTCAATAATTTTACTTACAGGATTCGCGCAGGATACGAACTGTCGGCTTCGAGTATGGTCTACGCTTCACTTTCGACGGGATATCTCCCCGGAGATGTTCAAATTTCGCCACAACCCAAAGCGGATGGCACCGTCAGCTACCTCGAACTGCCGTATCGGCAGGAACGCCTGACTTCTTACGAGGTTGGCAGCAAGAACCAGTTTCTCGATGACAGTCTGCAGTTGAATGGCGCGGTTTTCTACTATGATTATCAGGGCTGGCAGCAGGCGGCGCAGTTGGGAAATACAGTGGGCGGCGCGCCAATATTCGCTGTTGTTTCGGTACCGCTGGTCGTCATTGGCGCCGAGCTCAAGGCCAATTGGCTGGCAACACCGCAAGACCGCTTCACTCTGAAAGCGGGCTGGCACGATAGCGAAATCACGAGCTGGTCGAATCTGCCTGGGACGTCAACGTCGGAGCGCAGCTACATCTCCATCAGGCGGCTCCCAGGTACGCCGCCGGTCGAGGGATCCATGCGTTACGAACATACGTTCCATTTCGACAGCGGAGGTTCGCTGACGCCTTGGGCACAGGTGCGTTACACGTCTGGCTACAATCTCATCGAGCTAACATCATTACAATACGCTCAGTTCTCGGCCTATGACTATCAGGCAGCCTACGCATTGTTACACATAGGTGCGACTTGGATATCACCAGGAGGAGATTTCACGGTGAACCTGTACGGCAGGAATCTGTTCGATACGGAGATCAAAGGCCAAATCAACTTCAATCAAAACACTTTTCTGGTCGTTCCAGGCGAACCGCGAGTCTTCGCCGTCTCCCTCAATGCCCGCTTTTGAGGCGCTGGCTCTTATGTGTACCTATTTGCAACGGCTCGCATTTGGCGGGGCGATTGTTTTCACGCTGCTGCTATGGAATTCGGGCGCGCGATCACGCGAAGCTACGATAGACATGGGGCTGGGGCAGTACGCGCACAGATCATGGACAATTGGCGAGGGAGTCATAGAAGCTCCTATACATGCGATCGCTCAGACGCCGGATGGTTATCTTTGGTTGGGAACACAAATTGGCCTTTGGCGCTTCGACGGTATCAGAGCCACTTCTTGGCGCGCTCCAGTCGGCCGCCATCTTCCGGGCAAGTGGATACAATCGTTGTTGGCGACCCACGACGGAACGCTGTGGATTGGCACCGATGCGGGGCTTGCCACCTGGCACGCAGGTAAATTGACTGAGTATCCTGCTCTGGCCGGACTGGATGTTCTCACATTGCTGGTTGATAGAAGGGGGACAGTTTGGGCCGGTACGGAATCACGAGCAACATCTACGGGTAGGCTTTGCGCCATTCGCAACAAAACTGTGCATTGCTATGGAAGCGACGGAAGCCTTGGCGCTCGCATCTATTGTCTGTACGAAGATAGCGACGGGCATCTTTGGTTTGCTTCATCGAGTGGTGTGTGGCTCTGGCAAAAAACGGGCAAGCCAAAGCTCTTTCCCGCGAGCGATGCAATCACTGGATATTTCCAAAGTCTGACCTCGGGCACTGGTGGCGGAGTACTGTTTTCTGGAAACGATGGATTGCGGGAGATCGTGAACGGCATAGTCCGTGTCTTTCCGCTTCCGGGCGCCCTGCCACATGGGCCACCGCCGTGGGTCCTCACGGACCGTGACGGCGCGCTGTGGGTCGGAACCATGGGCAACGGCCTGAAATACGCCCACGCAGGGCAGATGGAATCTTTCGGAAAGGCCGAGGGCCTTTCCGGAAGTCAGGTTATGAGAATGTTCGAGGACCGTGAGGGCAATGTGTGGGTCGTCACGAAAACCGGATTCGACGAATTTTGGAAGATTGCAGCCGCAAGGTTTACCGACGATCCGAAATTTTTGGATGGAAACGTGACCTCGGTTTTATCAGATATCGACGGCAGCTTCTGGTTCACAATGCGGACCGGCCTGTATCGCTGGAAAGGTGGCGTGACAACGGTCTACCGCGGACGCCCGGGTAAAAGCGAGATGTTGATCCGCCAAACCATGTCACCGTCGGCTCGAGAGATTATCGCAAGGGGGCTTCCAATCGATACGTCGGGCCCGCTCTATCGCGATCGCCACGGGCGTATTTGGATCGGGTCACCCTCGGGTCTCGGCTACTTGCAGGGCGGCCGGTTTGTTGCGGCTCCCAACATGCCTGGCGGCGAACTGACCAGCATCACTGAAGACGATCTGGGAAACTTGTGGGTCGCTCATCGAATGCTTGGTTTGTTCCGAATATCGCCGAGCGGGCAGGTCAGACGGTTTGGCTGGAGAGATATAGGAATCGGAGAAACATGGAGTATCGCCTTCGATCCCTCGCGTCGTGGTATCTGGCTTGGTTCGCTCCTAGGCAAAATTGCCTTCTTCAAGGACGGAAAAATCCGGGCATCCTATGCGGCAGGGGGCCTTGGAAAAGCTGCAGTCAGAGACTTGCGGCTGGATCCCGACGGTACGCTTTGGGCCGCCACCGAAGCCGGCCTCGTCAGATTGAAAAATGGTCGACTAAAGACACTGAACAGTGACAACGGCTTGCCGTGCGACATCGTCCACGCGACCATCGAAAATGCGGGTTCGTTTTGGATCTATATGGCCTGCGGCCTGGTGCGCGTCGCTCGCTCAGACCTCGACGCATGGAGCAGCGTCTCGTCCGTCCGGCCGGCGATTCGAACCCTGGTTTTGGGAGCCTCCGATGGCGTGACGAGCAGCAGTGTCTGGCACTTCAATCCAAAGATCGCGAAGTCTCCAGATGGACGTCTGGTACTCGCGAGTTCAACTGGTCCTATGACGGTGGACCCCCAAAATCTTTACCGCAACGAGCTAGCCCCGCCGGTGCACATCGAGCAAATTGTGGCCGATCACAAAGTCTATGCCACGTCTTCGCCGATACGCCTGCCTCCGCTGGTGCGAGATTTGGAAATCGACTACACAGCGTTAAGCTTTACCGCACCCGAAGGAAATCAATTTCGATACAGATTGGAGGGGCTCGATTCGGACTGGCATGACGCAGACAACCGTCGGCAAGCGTTCTACACCGATGTTGGTCCGGGAAATTATCGCTTCGATGTCATTGCAAGCAACAACAGCGGAGTCTGGAACAGAGAGGGTGCAACGCTCACGTTCACCATTGTGCCGGCGTACTGGCAGACCGTCTGGTTCCGCGTTCTGGGAACAGTCCTATTCGCTATGCTGCTATTGACCGCGTACCGGTTCAGGATGCGGACCGTTGCACGCGCGGCGGCACATGAACTGGAGATCGAGCAACGGCATCGTGAACTGGAATTGGAACTCTCGCACGCGAACCGCCTTGCCACGTTGGGACAGCTAACGGCTTCGATTACCCACGAAGTCCGACAACCGATTACCAGTGTGCTCAGCGGAGGGTTTGCGGCTCGGAGGTGGCTTGACCAGGACAATGTGGAAAAGGCGAGGCAAGCGATCGAGCGCATGATCAAGGACGCAACACGCGCCGGGGATGTCGTCAGTGGTCTGCGGGCACTCGTAAAGAAATCACCCGCCCGAACAGAGAGTTTCGATATGAACAGTGCAATTCTAGAGGTTCTCGTCATTACACGCGGCGAAGCGGAGAAGAACGGAATCTCGGTACGAACGCAGCTCGAGCAAGGGTTGCCGGCCATCCATGGTGATCGGGTGCAGCTCCAGCAAGTGATCCTCAATCTGGTCGTCAACGCAGTCGAAGCAATGAGAGAACGCGATAAACCACCGCGCGAACTAGTGATCAAGTCCGAAATATGTGACTCAGAAGGTATCTTGGTTTCCGTGCAAGATACCGGACCCGGATTTGAGCCCGCCAGCTTGGATCGCGCATTTGAAGCGTTCTACACGACCAAGGCGCACGGCCTCGGAATGGGCCTTTCGATTTGTCGCTCGATAATCGAGGCCCATGAGGGAAAACTCGAGGTCGCTGCCAATGTTCCTCACGGCGCCATATTCCGCTTCACGCTGCCTGTCGGCACGACTAACATTCGACTGTCCTGAACAAGCCTCTCACGGTCGCCCCAGCTCTCGGCACCGCACGAAATGTTCACTGCGGCGCTGCACCAAGCGTGCCCGCCGACAGCGCCAGTGTTGCCGCAGCCGATAGAGCATCGTTATAAGCATCCGTAGCCGAATTTTCCGCGAGCAACATTTGCGTCTCTGCGTTTGTCACAGCAGTTATCGATCCTACGCCATGACGATAGGACTGCAGCGCGGCATCGAATGTGGTTCGTGTGGCAGAAGCGAGCGCCTCAGCCGCGTCGTATGCAGCAATGCCGGTTTTAGCGGCATTGCCGGCTTCCACAATCTCCCGAATCGCTTCGTTTCTGATTTCAGTCATTGCAGCTGCCGATTTGTCGGCATTTGCGCGTGCCTGCTCCAGAACAGCATCACGCCGGCCTCCATCATAGAGGGGAATCGTGACGCCCAAGAGGACGGTTGCACCGAGCCCCCTCGGAGAAAGGTTGTATGTCGACTGTTGCTGCGCGGCTCCTGGAACCCCTGTAACGTCTAAACCGCCCGTTGTGTATGAGCCGGTCGCGGCAACAAATAGCTTAGGCAGGAATTCGGCGCGCGCTGCGCGCAGGTTGGCGAGGCTGGCTTCGTGCGCTGCATAGGCCGTCAGCGTGTCCGGCCGCCGTGCCAGTGCTGCCATGACAAATTCGGTTATGCTTCCTGTCATAGCTCCGGAAAGTTTGCGGTTGGAGATGTCGGCGATTGCTATTTTCGTGAGCGGTGAAACTCCCATTGCAGCAAGCAGCGACAAATAGGTATTTTGTTCGACACCGATAGCCTGGATCTGTACGAATTTCGCTTGTGCTGTGGCTTGCTTTGCTTCGGCCACCTCGATGACCGTACCGACGCCGTGACTGTAGCGATCTTCGGCAGCCGTCTGGACCTCCTTGGCATTGCTCAGCGCCTTAGCTGCCGTGGTAACGTGCGCTCGCGCGGCTGCGTTCGCGTAGAAGGCGAGACTTACCTTGTAGATCATCTCCTGGTGCGCGGCAGTGAACGCGATGTTGGTGATCACAGAGTTCTGCTTGGCCGCGTCGAGCACGGCAGACCGTTGACCAAAGTCGAACAGAAGCCATTGCAAAGATAGCGAGGAAATCGTGCCTTTCGCAGTCAGGTCATCCTCCGATTTTGTATCAAGCAACGAATTCCGACTGCGGCTATTGCGGTATCCGCCGACGATGGCTGCCGAGAGATTGGGGAGGTAGATACTGCGTGCGACGCCGGCTGCAAGCGCAGCGTTGCGTGCGTCGTCCCAGGCAATACGTGTTAGAGGATTGGCCGATTGGGCGACGTCGATCAATTCCGGAAGCGAATAGGGGTGTTGGGCGACGAGGCCTGACGGCGGCGGAGGGATCGTGCCGAGCGCCGGGTTGGAAGGCAGTACATATCCATTTGTAGATGGTTGGGTGGAACCGGCTTCACCGGGAACAATTTCCCCACCGGCGGTTACCGCAGGTATCCAGGGGCGGTCGGCGCGCTCTGGTGCCATATAGAGCGACGAACGTGCGCAACCTGCAATCGCGGCGGAAATTACAATCAGAAAAATCGGGAGTTCATATCGGCGCATAGGGACCCACCGGGAGCTCGGTATGTCCACCGGGCGTCAACATACGCTCAAGCTCTGCCAGATGAATGTATATCAGACGTGTGAGTGGCCCCCGTCGGGCTGTTGAGAGAACGGTCCCCTCGTCTCGCTGAGTGTCGGGCTTGCATATCGCGTCAGCGAGGCGTTCAAGGCGCAAAGCGCAGTCCTCGTCGACGGCAAGTAAAAGCGGGGCTTCCAGCGCGCTGACCTCACTGACAATGGCTTCCCGCAACAGAATCCAATCGTCTGCCGGTCGCAATCCCACAGGTTCGTATCGGGCAAGTTGGAGATCCAACTCGATGGCGCCAGTCGCGACTTGTCCTTCGGAGGCAAGGATTGGGCGTAGCGAAAAGTCCGTGCTCCTTGCCAAAGTGCTCAGGCGACGCAACAAGACAGCAATAGCGGGATCGATACGGTGTGTGACGCTGACCGGCGCTATTCTGGTCATCACCAAATAGGTGACAATGTTCCCAAGCAAGATTCCGACCACGCGATCACGAGCGATCGTCAAATCGAACGCTGGTGCTGGGCCTTGAACAACACAGAGGAAGAAGGCGAACGCGATCTGAAACCCGGCATAGGAGATGCGCGGTCTCCCCGCCGCGACATAGGCAGAACAAAGTGCGCCCAAGAAAATAGCGAGCATCAACGCACCGATCGAGGTGATGTCGGGAAGCAAGTAGAGAATAGCGCCATATCCCGCGACAGCACCTACGAGGCAGCCCAAAATGCGCAAAGTGAGCTTCTCGGCGGTTTCAGCGGCCGTTCCGAGCGAAACAATGTAGCAGGTGATAAAACATGTATGAATGCCGGGCCAGTCGAGTAGCGAATAGAGCAGATAGCAGAAAACGGCCGCGGTGGTCGTTTTGAGTGCATATTGAATATGCACTGGGTTCGAGAACGCATCCTTAACGAAGAAACCGTTCTTCTCTTCGGGTATTGTGACGCCGGCCTGCTCATTCCGGATGTCGGCAAAGTGGATCAGGGAATTAGCAACGTCTGCGAAGACCCTGGCCGCGATTGGCGTCAAAATAGGTGGAGGGTCCGGAACGTCCAGTGAAATTTCGATTGGATAACTGCCGGTCTCGAAAATGCCGGCCATCCCGTCCAGTATTTGTGCCAGATGCACGCGCATTGCTGGTGGCAACATAGCGCCGATATGGCGGTCCATCAGGTCGATGGCGGACATAAGAACAAGGGTCGACCGGGACGCCTGCCGCAGGGCCACGACGTCATTTAAGGGCGTGGATTTTTCCAGGATTACGAGTTGTAACCATGATTGGATTTCGGCATTTCCTTCACGCAAGGATTCGGCAAATCGTGCGCGTATGCGCGCGTCTGGCCTCTGGAGCATGGACGCACCAAGGCGCAGTCGCCATGCAATCGTCTGCTCGATAAGATGCCGCGGCGACGGCGCAAAGAGAAGATTTACTATAACGGACACTCCGATCGGAATGCCAACCATGAGCCACGTGTAGAGCAACGTGCGCGTAATAAGATCGTCGACCGGAATGGTTCCCAGGACATCGAGCGCATAGGCGACAATCAAGGCAAACACACTGCCGATCGGCTTGAGTTTGCTGGCTGACGTCAGGAAGAGTATACCAATCGAAATCCCTGCTATGCAGATGATGCGCCACATCGGGTCATCAATGACGAACCTAGCCACCAAAAAGATAAATGCGACGATTGCCGTGATTACAATTATAAATACAGCATTCGTCTTGAGAGTGGTTGCGCGATCCTTTTGGTTGAGAAAGAACGCTACATAGATCGTAAGAGCAGCGTCCGGCGTTTGGTAGATCTGAGTTATGAGCCCGGTAAACGCGCAAACCAGCGCCAGTCTGATAGCGAGATGCAGGCGGCCCGGTCGGAACTCCAGAAGCCGAACCAATTCGAAAATGCGGCTTCCATTTGAGTCAATCGCACTGATCGCCATATCTGACCTCCACCACAGCGCTGGCGCCCAACCGCATTGAGTCTGGCGGGGGGTGATCGAGCGTGATCCGCACCGGAAAGCGTTGCGCGACCCGTACCCAATTCATCGAGCGCTCGACATAAGGAAGCGAGCGCGGAAGATCGACTCGTTCCTGGTCCAACACGCCCCAGCCAATTCCTTGGACGACACCCTTGATGGAGTGTCCGCGGTCAATCATTGAAAAAACTGTGGCGCAGTCGCCAGGCGCGATGGCATGCAAATCTGTTTCGCGAAAATTGGCAACCGCGAACCATTCTTCGGTATTGATGAGTGTAAAGAGAGCTTGGGAAGGTACAACGAGTTCGCCGGATGAGACTTTCAGGCCGACGACAAGCCCATTGTGGTGTGCCCGAACGGTCGTATCTGCGAGCTGACGTTTGGCTAAAGCGAGCGCTGCCTCGCGCGCGCGCACAGTCGCCTCGGCCGCTTGCTCTGTGTCTATCGCATGGAGCGCGGCAGCCTGCTGCTCTAGTGCTTGACGTAGCGTCGTGCTCGCGTCGCGTGCCATGACTTCGGCTTGATCGAGCTGTTGCTTTGGTACGAATCCGTTTGCGGTCAGCGGCCGCAATCGCTCGGCGGTACGCAAGGCTAATGCAGAGTTAGACTGTGCGCTTTTGGTCTGTTCTGCAGCAATGATGGCAGCCGAACGCTGGGTTGAAAGAATACGCCGCTGCGTATCGAGTTGCGCTTCAGCGATCCTTAGGTCGGCACTCGTCTGCGCTACGACAAGGCGATAGGGCAGAGGGTCGATTTGAAAAAGCAACTGGCCCTTCTTTACGCGAGCGTTTTCGGCGACGCCGATTTCAATGATGCGTCCACCAACTGCAGGTGCGACATGTACTATGTCGGCATCGATGGATGCATCGTCTGTCGAAGGATGACGATGGCCAAAAACCAGAGCAACGGTCGCGAGCAGGACCGCGAACACGACAATCCCAAATGTTATCTGTCGCCTGCGCCACCCGAATGCCTGTTTGCCCTCTGCTTTCATGCCCACAGTCCAAATAGCAGCAGCCAGGCCGAAATGGCCGCTATGACACCAATTGCGGTGTGCACAGCGAGCGGGAGCGGAAGTGCGTTAGCGAGCCCGCTCGATACGAAAACCAGGCGCGATACGAAGGCCGAAGCAATCCCAACGAGAGCGCAAAGCATCCACGCTGGAAAGTACGCTCCAAACAATTGATATGAGGGTGCCCCGCACCCGCTTAGTGAGAGCAACAGGATAGGCATGCAAAGTCGGGAGAATGCTGGCATATCCCTCGCCAAATTTAATCAATCGTGTTCGTCTCGCCATATTCCGAAGCAATGCCCTTGGCCGACGCGGCAGGTCTTTTCCATGCACCCATAATCAGGGTCTCTATGTCTCAACGTATATTGAACGCTCGTATACTTTGGCCAAACCATTGGTGGGTCCAATGGCTTGCATAGCGCCCACATCACCACAGTTACCAGATTGTGGTCGTTTTGCTGTTGCGCGTCTCGAATGTGGACCCCAAGTCTTGTTGCTCAAACGGGTCATTCGGACGGTGTGAACGGTGTGGTCCATTCACCGGGTTGGACACATATGTTCGTTGTTCTCCGCTAAACCAAAAGGTTAGTGAAATGAACGCCGGGAAAATGGCGTCTAGCTTTCGGACTGATACGTTAGAGGGGCAGTGGACATGGAAGCTCGATAAGTGATGACGACCATGATCGACGAACAAGCGAATCTCGCGAGCGACTACGCCGCTCAGTGGTCACTGGAGTTTCTATCGACTCCTTTTGAGGCTATTCGTATGTTGGAAAAGGTTCGCGACGTGCTTGGTCGAGATCCGGATGCGGCACGCGCGGGAGTGGATCGCCTGACGCGCCTTCTGAAGATAGCAACGTGCTCTCCCGAGAGAGTACTGTCTCGAGGCGGACTTGCTCCATGGCAAAAGCGTAAAGTGGAATCTTACATCGGCGAGCGA
>DATKJT010000021.1:0-6263 GCA_035543495.1 Rhizomicrobium sp.
GATCATGCGGCGGTAGTGATCGAGTGCCTGCATCGAGAAAAAGCCTTCCTCCGGCTCGATACGCGCCCACTCGATGGAGAAGCGATAGACGCCGAAGCCCAGCTGTTTCAGCATCGCGATATCACGCGGATAGAGATGATAGTGATCGCAGGCGTCGCCCGATGGCTCCGCGAACAGCGACGGCTTCATCATCTCCATCAGCCAGAGATCGCTGGATGTGTTGCCGCCTTCGACCTGATGGGCGGCAGTCGCCGTGCCCCACAGAAAACCCTTTGGAAATGCGCCCGGCATCGCGTTCCTCCTATTTCTTCGGTTGCCAGTCGGCCATGCCGGCGCGCCAGAGGATGAACGAAATGACATCGGCATAGAGTTCGTCGTTCTGGGTTTTGGTGGAGCCGATGCCGTGACCGGCATCGAGTTCGACGCGCAGGAGCACGGGATTGGGCGTGCCGGAGGAAAGCAGGCGCGCGGCGAATTTTGCGGGCTCCCATGGCGAGACGCGCGGATCGTTGAGGCCGGTGGTGATGAGGATGGGCGGATAGGTGACGCCGTCTTTCACATGCTGATAGGAATCCATCGCGTAGAGATTCCTGAAGCCCTGCTCGTTGGTGATGGTGCCGAATTCCGGAATGTTGGGCGGGCCGTTGGGCGTGAATTCGTCGCGCAAGGTGTCGGTGGCGGGCACCGCATCGATGACGCCTGCAAAAAGATCCGGCCGCTCGATCATCGCCATGCCCATGGTGATGCCGCCGGCAGAACCGCTGAAAATGAACAGCTTGTCCTTGGTGGTGATGCCGCGGGCAATGAGATCTTCGGCGCAGGCGATGAGATCGCGCCAGGTGTTGGGTTTGTTCGCATCCTTGCCTGCGAGGCGCCAGGCTTCGCCGCGCTCGCCGCCGCCACGGACATGACAAGTTGCATAACTGATGCCCTGGCGCACCGCACTCATCGCGCGAGGTGAAAATGCAGGCCATAGCGAAATGCCGTAGGAGCCATAGGCCTGCATCAAGGTGATGCCGGGGTTCTTCGCGTCTTTCGGCTGCAGCAGACTGAGCGGCACGAGCGCGCCGTCATTGGCTTTGGACTCCAGATCGCTGACGGTGAATTCGTTCGGATCGAAGGCCGGATGGATGCCCAGTTGGAGATCGGCGAATTTTCCGGTCTTCGGATTGTAGGAATATTGTGTGGGCGGCACGTTCCAGCTTTCGAGCGCAAAGGTTGCGCCCGCGATGCGCGGATCGGTGAAGACGTCGGAAACCGTACCTTTATAGGGAAGGGCCACGTCTTCGATCTTCGTGGTGCCCGCAGGAATACGCAGCAGATGCGAATAGAGGCCTTCGCGCGTCAGCACATAAAGTGCGTCTTTGGCGGCGTGGATGGATTCCACGAGGCGGTCGGGGCTGACCGGCACCAACACCTTGGCGGCCGAAATCGGTTGGCCCGCTTTCACGCTGAGCACCTGAAAAGTAGGCGCATCCTTGTGCGACAGCAGGAATATCTCGCCGCCGCGCATGTCGAGGCTCGTCACGTCGTCCTCGCGGGTGACGAAGGATTTCCATTCGGTTTGCGCGCGGATTGGTTTTGACGCGGGCGTAAGATCGATGCGTAACTCGTTCTGCACGCCATTGACGCCGAGTGCCGCCGCATAACGCGCGCCGGGAATGAGAACGACGACGGGCGCTTCGTCGTGGCCGAACGCGGCCTTGTTCGACGAACCGTTGCCGAGCACGCGCACCGGATCGTGGCCGAGATCCCAGGCTTCGACATTGGCGTCACGATATTTTTCGGTGTCGGGATCGGTTTTGGCGAGCGGCTTGAGACGGTTGAAATAGAGCGTTTTGGAATCGGCGCTCCAGCTTTCGGCGCCGAAATTGGCGCGGTCGACGGGGCCTGCGATCGCCTTGCCGGTGGCGGCGTCATAGACGGTGATGGAGGCTTCTTCCGAGCCGCCTTCGGAGATGCCGGCGGCGACTTTGCTGCCGTCGGGCGACGGCGTGAAATAGTTGATGGCGAACGGCTTGTCGCCATTCTTGGCGCGCATGGCGGCGATGTCGATCAGTTTGCGGGTGCCGTTCCTGTCCGACACCATCAGGTCGAAATTGTCGGAGCCCGGCGCGCGGTATTCGTAGAAGGCGCGGCCGCCGTAACGCTGATACATCTGCACGAAGCCGAAGCTGCCGCTGAAATCGGCGATGCGTTTTTCGAGGGCCGCGCGCGGTTTGATGGCATCGAACACACTGCGCGTATAGGCGCCTTCGGCCTTCATCCAGTCCACCGTTTCGGGCCCCATCTTTTCGAACGGACGATAGGGGTCGGTGACAGTCGTGCCATAGAGCGTTTCGGTGACGGGTTCGGCCTTGGGCGCGGGCGGTTGGGGGCCGAGGCCGATGGGCGCCAGCGGATCGGCGGCGAAGGCGGGCGTGGAGCTGACGGCGACCGCAAAAGCTGCGGCAAGGATATGTTTCGATCTCATTGGCTGTCCCGATTGTACCCGCGAAGCTTAGGCACAAATCCGCGAACGGTCGAATTGATTCGTTTTGCCGCCCGGTGCGGGCGTAGAGTTGCCGCTCGCGGCGGCCATCGGGCGCCGCCGCCACTGGAAGGAAACCGCCATGGCAAAAAAAGTTGCGAGCACAGGTGTGTACCGCGTGACCGAAATTATCGGCACATCGCGGACCTCATGGGAGGACGCCGCCAAACGGGCGGTGGAAACGGCATCCAAAACCTTGCGCGACCTGCGGGTGGCCGAAATCCGCAAGCTGGACATGACGGTGGAGGACGGCAAGGTCGCGATGTATCGCGCGCGCGTGAATCTGTCGTTCAAGTACGAGGGCTAGTTTTCCACGCTCCAAACGAAAAGGCCCGAGACGAAAGTCCCGGGCCTTTTCCACTTTGCGATATGCGTTCAGGCCTTGCGGCGGCGGCGCGCGGCGAAGACACCGGCCAGGCCGCTGCCGAGAAGCGCGAGCGACGCGGGTTCGGGTGCCGCGACGGCTTCGAAACGGATGCCGGGATTGTTGCCCGAGCGGCCGCTATCCTTGCCGAAAACGCCCGGCTGGCCATCGGTCAGGCCGTAGCCGGCGCTATTCACATAGGCGCTATCGGGATCGATGTCGGTGCCGACGGACGCCAGATCGTCGCCATCGCCGAAGTTCAGCGAGTCATAGGGGCCGTTCACGCCCGTGGGATCGGAGCCGTAGTTGCTGGTGTTGAACGCCAGACCGAAGATGAGGTCATCGGGAACGGTGGTGCCGGTGAAATCGAAGGTCACCAATTGCGCGATGCCGTGATAACAGCCGCCATCGACGCTGGAAGTGTATCCGTCGCCATTGCCGTCGCAGTCATTGGTTTCGGGACGCCAGGTGATCACCGGGGTGATCGTGCGGCTTGCGATCAGCGCGCCGGGCGCGCCCGCATTGTCTGCGTAGAGATTGAGCGTGAGGTTCGCCGTCCAGCCCGCGCTGTTGTAATTCTGATTGTTCGCATAGGTGCTGTAAGTAGCCCAGTCGCTCAGCAGCACGGTGACGGTGGTAAGGCTGCGGGCGCTTCCGCCGAAGCCGACGGCATCGCCATATTCGGAAACCTGGCAGCATTCGTAGCCCTGGCTGGTGACATTGCCGGGCATCGGATTTGGCAGGTTGTCGTAGATCACGTCGGCCGACGCAGGACCGGCCAGCGTCGCAGCCAAAGCCGCCGCGACAGATAGCGAACGCAAAGCAAATGTCATGGGATCCCCTGTTCAGCCGCCGACCGTACAGCAGCGCACAATTCCGCATTTACCAAGCAACATCCGGACCACCGCGCGCAATTCCTGGTTTTATCGTGCTGCGAGGTAAGTGCGAGGGCGCGTTTTGTAAATGAGTATTACAGCATTGATGCGGTATTTGCGCTTGACTGGAAAGTATTCGCGTGAGGCAGAAGTGATTCGCGCAGTGTTCGTGCCTCAGGGAACCCGGCAGCATTGGGCCGAAAAAGCAGCACCGAACGACACAGCGCGTTATCCCCGCGCTTTCGTCAGCGAGGGAAAATCGCGCATCACGTCCTTGGGGGCACGGTTGGCGTCGAAGAGTCCCCAATGGGCTTCTTCGGGGTGTTTGCCGCCGCCGACGATGGCATCGCTGATGCGCCACGGCGCATCGAAGGCGGCGAAATAGGAGAAGGCGCGTGCGCCGGTTTGCGGGAAACGCTTTTCGAGCGCGCGATAGAATTCGCGCTGCATTTCGGGCGTGTATTTGAGCGAAACGGGACCCGTGGGAACGCCGGTTTCCTTCACCAGCACGGGACCGGAATAGGCTGTGGCCAGAAGATCGCTGGCCTTGGCGACGAAATCCGCCCAATGGGGTGCTTGGGCGGTGCGGAACCACGTTTCGAAAATCGGATGGATGTTGGCGAGCATGAAATCCATCTTCGCGAGCACCGGCTTGGCATCTGCCTGGCCGATGAAATCGGCGAAGGTTTCGGTGATGGTGAGCGGGGTGGTTGGGAGCTGTTTGCGAACGACGCCGAGGATGTATTCGAGATCGCCCCAGGCCGCGCGTTTGGAAAGGATCATCTCGTTGCCGAGCGAAAGGCCCGCCACGATGTGCGACATGCGCTTGGCGGCGGCGATTGCGTTGGCCAATTCCGCGCCATTGTAGAAATCCCACACGCCCATCACGACGGCGCGGAAATTGAGACCGGCGGCGATATCGGCGATGCGTTCGGCGCCGCCTTGCGCGCCATAGGTGATGAGCGAATCGAAATGCGGGCGCAGCACCATGAGATCGGCGCGGATGCTTTGATCGCTGGCTTCGGTGAGCCTGCCGTTGATGACCTTCACGCCCGTCGGCTGATAGGTGACGAAGCGGCCGGCGGACATCGCCGATTGAAGCAGGGTGAGATTGGCGGTGCGCGGCGCCGGTGCTGGCGGCGACAGCGGCGCGGCGTTCAAGGGCGCCATCGGCGCTGCCGCCATGGCGGATGCGCCGTATCTCAGGAAGGTACGCCGGGTGGAAGACATGAAGGCCCGAATCCGGAAAACGTCAGTCAGAAACTAAATGTCCTAATGCGGCAAAAGTTTGGGAAGGGGAAGCAGAACCGGCTTTCAGCGCCAGGAAGCGCCGGCAGGTTGCATTTGTATATACATTTGTATACCATGCATTCTTGGGGGATGAATGAATTTTTCGGGTTTCGATTGGGATCAGGGCAATCGCGCCAAATGCCGGAAACACGGAGTTTCCGCGGTGGCTATCGAGGCACTGTTTCGCGGCGGGGTGACAATCCTGCCCGACGAGGGCCACTCGAAGACCGAGCGGCGCTTCAAAGCTATCGGCAAGACGGATGAAGGCCGGATGATTTTTGTCGTTTTCACGTTGAGACGGCGTGGCGCCGCCCTGCTGATCCGGCCAATCAGCGCGCGATACATGCACAAGAAGGAGATCGAGCACTATGAAAAAAGCGCCAAAACTTAAGAAGCTGCCATCGCTCAAAAGCGACCGGGCGGCGGAGGAGTTTGTCGAGAAGGCGGATCTTTCCGAATACGATCTTTCGGGCGGAGAATTTGTGCGCTTCGAACTGAAGCCGAAGGACAAAACCGTCAACCTGCGTCTGCCGGGACAATTGCTCGACGCGGTGCGCAAGCGCGCGAAGCGAGCGGGGCTGCCGTATCAGCGGTTTATCCGCATGGCGCTGGAAGAGGCGGTGAGGAAATAGTTTCTTCATCGCGCAGACGCGCGATGGATGGGTGGCCGGGTCGAGCCCGGCCATGACGTTAAAAACAAAAAGCCCCCGCGATCTTTCGATCGCGAGGGCTTTTTTTGTGATGGCGGAGTTCGTTCTGTCCTTGGCAGGACTGGCAGCGACCTACTCTCCCGCGGCTTGAGCCGCAGTACCATGGGCGCTGGGGGCTTTGACGGCCGAGTTCGGAATGGGATCGGGTAGAATTCCCCCGCTAGGACCACCAGTCCGGCAAAAGACAGAACGATTTCAATACGACACTTGAAGAGCTGAATTGTAATTATGTCTGGCCTTGTTTCCAGACATGGAACGAGTGCTGGCGTTCAAGCCAATCGAGCTATTAGGACCAGTAAGCTCAACACATTGCTGTGCTTACACACCTGGCCTATCGACGAGGTAGTCTTCCTCGGCTCTCAAGCGAAACCTGGTTTTGAGGTGAGTTTCCCGCTTAGATGCTTTCAGCGGTTATCTCGACCGTACTTAGCTACTCGGCTGTGCCACTGGCGTGACAACCGATCCACCAGAGGTACGTTCCTTCCGGTCCTCTC
>DATKJT010000022.1:0-40997 GCA_035543495.1 Rhizomicrobium sp.
CACGAGATCGCGTTCTTCAAGCTGGATGCCGATCAGCATGTAGGCCGTGGTGGCGATGGCGAACAGCAGATGGCCCAGGGTCATCGTCGGCGTGGCCCAGAACGCCAGCGTGAAGCCGAGATAGATCGGGTGACGCACGAAGCGATAGAAAAGCGGGGTGCGGAATTCATAGTCCGGCAGGGCGCGGCCGAGGAAGTTCATCCAGACCTGATGCAGGCCAAACAGATCGAAATGATTGATGAGGAAGGTGGAGAGCAGCACCATGCCCCAACCCATCCAGAACACCACCTGCAAGGTGTGCGCGGCCGCAGGATTTGCGACCGACCAGATGGGCTGGGTAAGCGGCATCCACTTCCAGAACAGCAGGACCAGCGCGAGGCTGGCGAACAGCACGTAAGTCGAGCGTTCGATGGGTTTGGGTACGATCCTCGTCCACCAGCGCTTGAAACCGCGCCGCGCCATGATGCTGTGCTGGAGCGCGAAGATGGACAGAAGCACCACATCGACAATGAACGACATCACGATGGGTCCTTGCGCGCCGCTGTCGATGCTCTTCGGCACCATCAGATTGCCGACGAATCCGATGGCATAGAGAAAGGTGACGAAGAAAATCGCATAGGCGACGACGCCATAGAGCAAGGCTAAAAATCGGGTCATGGTATCCCTCCGTTGTTTTTGACCATGGCGCGAAACTAGGGTCGCGCGCGGGCGCGGGCCATGACCGAAACGACGGGAGATTTGACCGAAATACCGGGAGCTTTGGTTGGCGCAACTTTGCGCGGGCAACCAGTATCCACTTGCCCGCCCGTTGCGCTAATTTGCCCGGCCCATCCAGGGGTTAAACCGGCCTTCGGGATCGTAGTGAGCGCGAATCCGGTCCAGCCGGGCCATGTTCGCGTCGGAGATGAACCGCGCGGGGCGGCGGGCGAGATTCTCGTCCGCCAGTTGAATGCCGGCGCTATGTGCTTCCATGGCGCGCATGTTGTCCGTCGCCCAGTTGCCGTGCCGGGCTTCGTATTCCGGTTTCCGGAGACCGCAATAAAGCGCGAGATAGGTCCGGGCTTCGGTGGAAAACGCCATGTCCTTGCGCTGTGTTTTCGGATTCCAGTTGAGCCAGAGAACATGGCTTGGCGACGGAGGCTGCGTGTCGGCGATGCGGCGCAGATCGGGGAGCAGCGGATCGATGGGGCCGTTCATCCACATATTGTCGGCGTGCCAGCGCGTGTTGGGGAGGAAAAGCGTTTTTTCTCCCGTCTTCATCATGAAATTGAGCGACATCGGCACAAGCGGGAGCGTGAGGCTGGCGTTCTTCCTGAGCGGGTTGTTGCGCAGGAAAGCCGTGGCCTCCCTTGCTTCCTTCAGGCTGTTCGTCATGACGGGCGCCAGCACTTCGATGCCCGGCGCGTTGATGCCGAAACATTTCCGGTTGAGCACCATCTGGAATTCGACGGCGGAGGAAACCTGCGGACCGATGCGATCCGCCCAGAGGAAGACTTCTTCCAGATGTTTCATGCGGAAGACCTGCATCTTCAGACCGATGAATTTGGGGCGGGTGTGAAGCTTCAGATGAAATTGCACCACCACGCCGAAAAAGCCGGGGCCCGCGCCACGCGCGGCCCAGAAGAGATCGGCGTTTTGCGTTTCGCTGGCGTGGACGAGCGAGCCGTCGGCGAGCACGACGTCGATGCCGACGACGTTTTCGCAAGCCAGGCCGAGCTGGCGGCTGTTCCAGCCGAAGCCGCCCTGCAGGAGGAAGCCGCCAATGCCGACCGTGTAGGCGTGGGCGACGGGGAAGAACAAACCTTCCTTCTTCAACGCGGCGTTGACATCGCCGCACAATACGCCGGGGCCGACGGTGGCGGTTTTGCTGGCTTTATCGATTTCGATCTCATTGAGGCGCGAGAGGTCGATGAGCATGCCGCCGTCGCGGATGTGGTTTTGCGCCCAGCTATGGCCGCCCGAGCAGATGCCGATCTTCAACTTTTCGTCGCGGGCGCGTTTGACGGCGGCGATCACATCCACCGCGTCGTTCGGTCGGATGTAGACGTTCGGGCGGCGGCCGCAATCGCGTGCATTGAAACTGGTGTCGAGCACGGCTTCGTCGAAACCGGCATCGTTGCGATAAAGCGTGACCGTCTTCGAGTTGACGTTCTTCATGGCGTTTCCTTTTTGAAGGTCGCGTAGAGATCGGGGAGGAAAGCCGCGAGGTGGTTCATCTCCTGCGCGCAATGCACGAGAAGATCCGCGGCTTGCGTGGCGGTGAATTTCGCAAAGCGGCTGGCGGCGCGGCCGATGAAGGCGCCTGCGCCACCCTGCATGCCGCGCGGGCGGACGTTTTCGCCCGCGATCCAGAAGCGCGAGCGCATTTCGCAGCCGCCGGGGATGGGGCGAACGTGATGGATGAGCCAGCCGGTTTCCATCGGCGTGCCGCCGATGCCGCCGCGGGCGCAGATGGCGGTTTCGCCGCGCGCGGCAAGGAGTTTTTCGTCAAAGCCGAGTGCGGACGGCGGCACAAAACGGATGGTGAGCTTCATCCGCGTCGGGCCGATATATTCGACGACGTTGGAGAGGCGGCCGACGTAATTCGGGAGATCGTCGCGGCCGTCCTGCCAGGCGACGTGAACGTGGGCGCGGGGATGCCAGAGTTTGTAACGCTGCGCGTGGCTGCCATGCCAGGCAAACCACCAATCCCACATCGCGGGCGTGACGTTGGGCATCTTCGTCAGCACGAAGATGCGCACCGAACGGTCTGGTGCAAAGGTGTAGCCGGTCTCGACAGGCCAGTAGCCGGGGGTTTGCAGGTCTTTGGCGCGGTCGATGGCGGGCATGAGCTCGTGAGCGATGCCGCCGGCGAGCAACGCCTCGCGGACATGTTCGGGGAGCGGGGCCATGTCCGGGTTGAAGAAGCGGGCGTAGGGGCTGGTGGCGCATTCTTGCGCGTCGAAACCCAGATGCAGGCGTGTCATGGCTGGCCCTCCCAGAAATGGGATAACTCCCATTTCTGGGAGTATTCCCATTTTTTCGGGAATCTGTCAAAGTCCCGCCATGACGAAGTCCGCGCTCAAGACATCCGGCCGTTTTGCCGACGAAGCCCGTCACCTGGGCAAGAGCGCGCGCACACGGGCCCGGCTGATGGACGCGGCGGTGGGGATATTCGCGCGGGAGGGATTCGAGGCGGCATCCGTCAACCAGATCGCGCAGGCGGCAGAGGTTGTGAATGGGACGTTCTACATCCATTTCAGGGACAAGGACGACATCGCCAGCGCCGTGACCTATCGCATCGCCGCCGATATCACGCGGCAGCTCGACGAGGCGATGGCCGACATAGACGATGCGGTGGAACGCACGAGTGCGGCCACGCGGCGGTTCATCGAATTTGCCAGCGCTCAGCCGGAATGGGGATTGGCGCTCTGCCGCGCGGTGTGGTCGTTCCGCGATTTGCGGGAGAACGTCATCACCTATCTGCGTTCGGATTTGAAACGCGGCGCAAGGCAGGGCGCGTTCACGGTGCCGATAGACGATTTCCTGATCGATACGTTCGCGTCGATGACGATGGGCGCGCTATTCGCTCGGATTTCGGGAACGGCGGGCGTTGATGCCGGACAGAAGGTGGCGGAGCTTCAGTTGCGGATGCTGGGCGTAACACCCGCGCGCGCAAAGAAAGCAGCATGGCGGGAATTGTTGAAGATCGAGCTTTCAATCGGACACCATCGACCGGAATTTTAAATCTGCCGAGCGATCGCCGTGGCTACCGCGACAGGGGGACCAATCGAATATTTCCAGTGACTGTTGGCTTGGACCCACCCAGCCCCTGATCGAAAGAAGCGACGCCGTCTAAATATACCAAATCGATGTTGAGAGATTCCCTTTCGGCAATCTCGGCAGCCAATTCAATCATACGGTTAGCAGATGGAAATCCTCGCGCATTCGTCCAAAACTCCAACGGTGCCACAACTAGAATCTCAGGCCTTGCGTGTTCAACTTCGAATCCATGGCGCACGAGAATTTCCTTGGCGATCACCGAAATATTTGCTTCGAGGATGGCTGTATACGCAAGGGCCTCAAGTAAACCTACGCGACGATCTTCTTTGTTGTGCCACACCTTAAGTTCGACAACTGCCAGTGCACCGTGTTCGGTTGCCGCCAATAGATCAATCTTGCCAACGCCCCGATCACCCCGAACAGATTTTAGTGGCATCTGATAGTCGATAATTCGAAGCCCGCCGCGATTCACGATCTCAATTTCTCCACGGTTGAAGAGCGCCATCGCCAAGCGCTCCTCCATCCGCCTGCCAGTCTGCTCCAGTGGAGCAACGCCAGTACGATTAATCGACAAATATGGCTGCCGCCTACGGGGTGCGTTCGAGCGCAACGTGCGATAGCCCATAGAGACCGTTTCCGGGTCGATAGCGATATTCGCCAGCGACGATTTAGGGCTGCTTCGGAGATGGCTCAGAATATCCAACAAGTCGGCGATATCATCCTCCAAATATCTGCTGTTGCGCGTGACAAGGAAAATCTCCAAAACTGTTATTTAGTCGCATACTACATTTGTAATCCGCGAGGTCGATTTTGATAGACTCGGTCATGTTGGACGGGCTTCCCGTCGCTCTGATTGAAGCTGCATACTCAGCGGCTCCCGGCAATGAGATTGCGAGCGGAAAATTTGCTCACCCGGAATCGTCTGCCTGTTTGGTCGCGAACGCGTTCGGGCCTTTCTTGACCGATCCCCAGAGCCTCCCTGCCCTTCCGCGCTGCACACAAGTTCGCTGGCCAGCACTGTCAGTCCGGCTGGAAGCGGAGCTGCAATTTCCTTGGAGGGGCGGGATGCATCCATGGCTCGACGTTGCCATAGAATACGACAATGCGTTGGTTGCAGTGGAATCAAAGCGATATGAACCATACCGCGAACGTAAGCAGGCTACGTGGCCCGGAGCTTATTGGAGAGATTGGGGAGGAGCAATGGCATCATTCGAGCGCCTCCGCGACCTGCTAAATTCGAATTCCATCAAATTTGAACAGCTCGATGCTGTTCAACTCGTTAAACACGCTTTCGGCTTGCGCACGGAGGCCTATCGAAGAGCGCCTAGCAAATGTCCGGTCTTGTACTATTTATTTGCCGAGCCGCGATCATGGCCCGACGGTCGGCCAGTAGAAGAAGCAAAGCGTGTACAACATCGCGCAGAAATTGAAACATTTGCGAACTTCGCGGCGGGAGCCGAGGTCGAATTTCAAGCCTGTTCTTACAGCGAGTTGCTCCGGACTTGGGAAGAAGCCGGCGATAGCCGCCTTCATAAGCATGCGCGCGCGGTTACCATGAAATTTACCGATTTGTGATGCCGCGATACTAGCCCAAGGAATAATGCCCTTCCAATTGGGTAACTCGATTTTCGTTTTCGAGCTGGATCAGATGCGCGAGCACCGAACGCGAGGCTGCGGGGTGCAGGCGTTTGTCGACGTCGGCATACATGCGGGCGACCATTTCGGGGATCGTGGAGACGCCCTCCTTGATGCAGGTGAGGATCTGGCGTTCGCGATCGAGCCTGTGATCGAGATAGGCTTCGAGGAACGGCCGGGGATCGGTGACCGGCGCGCCATGCGTGGGATAGAGGATCTTGTCGTTGCGGGCGATCAGCTTGCGCACGCTGTCCATATATTGCGCCATGTCGCCGTCGGGCGGCGTCACCACGGTCGTCGACCAGCCCATGATGTGATCGCCGGTGAACAATGCTTGTTCTTCGCGCAGGGCGAAGCACATGTGATTGGACGTGTGGCCTGGCGTATAGACGCATTCGATGGTGAAATCGTTTGCCTTGATGACATCGCCGTCTTTCACGCGGATGTCCGGCATGAAGGAGCGGTCGCCGCCTTCTTCCACCTTCACGCTGTCGTCCGCCTTGCCTGAACCGTGCGGCCCGAAGGCATAAGTTTTGGCGCCCGTCCATTCCTTCAGCGGCTGGGCGGCGGGGGAATGATCGGAATGGGTATGCGTGACGAGGATATGCGTGACGCGCTTGCCGTCGAGCGCGCGTTTCAACGCTTCGAGATGTTCGGGGATCGTGGGGCCGGGATCGATCACGGCAACATCGTTGTGGCCGACGATGTAGACGCCCGTGCCCTTGAACGTGAACGGACCGGGATTGTTGGCAAGCACCCGCGACACAAGCGGGCTCAAGCTCATGCTGGCTTCGTAAGGCGCATCGAGCGTGCGGATGAAAGGAATGGGCATCAGTCTTTCTTTCTGGCGCGCAAGCGCTCGTGACGGCGCAGCGCATGGGGGCGGGTGCGGTGAAGGATGGAGCGGAATTTCGCCGGCGCGCGGTGTGTGGCGTAGTCCGCCACGCGGGAGAGCCAGTCGTTCCTGTGTCTCAGATATTGCACGAAGCGGCGTGAGCTCTTGGAATTGGCGATCAGGATAGCGCAACCGACGACGAAGGTGACAAGCCCGATGGGCACGGGGATCGGCAGCGGCGACATGGCAATGCCCGCCAACATCAGGAATACCGCCAAGACCACCATGAGGACGCGGCGCGTTTCGCTGCGCTGTCCCGCCGGTTTGACGTTCATCGGTTCCGCCCCTTAACGTCCGTTACATAGAGCCATTCAGAGCAAAGGGAAACGTCATGAAGTTTTACAATTCCATTGGGCCAAATCCGCGCGTCGTGCGCATGTTCATGGCGGAAAAGGGGATCAAAATCCCGACCGAGGACGTGGACCTGCTCAAGGGCGACAATCGCCGCGAGCCGTATCTTTCCAAGAACGCCATGGGGCAGATGCCCGCGCTGGAGCTGGACGGCGGGCATTGCGTCACCGAGATCACGGTGATCTGCGAATATCTGGAAGATATTCATCCCACCCCGGCGGTGATCGGCGACACGCCGGAGAAGAAGGCGGAGTGCCGCAAATGGGTGCGCCGTATCGACCTGAACGTCTGCGAGCCGATGGCGAACGGTTTCCGTTTCAGCCAGGGCCTGCCGCTGTTCAAGGATCGCATCCTGACCGTGCCGGAAGCGGCCGACGGCCTGAAGCGCATGGCGCAGGACAAGCTGAAATGGCTGGACGGCGAGATGGCGGGCAAGGAATTCGTCTGCGGCAAACGCTTCACGCTGGCCGACATCCTGCTCTACGTGTTTCTCGATTTCGGAAACACGGTCGGGCAGCCGCTGAATCCTGAGTTCGCGAACATCAATGCGTGGTTCAAACGCGTTGCCGAGCGGCCTTCGGCCAAAGCCTAGTAAGGCTGGCCGTCGATCGCGCGGATCAGACCGCGGACATTGCGGTAGAGATACCAGACCGCCACTGCAAAGATGATCGGGAAGCCGACCAGCACGAAGCACAGCGGAATAGCCACGATCAGGATGATGGTGCCCACCCAGAAGGTGGAGATCACGTTGTCGAAATGGGTTTCCCAGATCGTGCCGCGCGCATCGGGGCGTTTGATATAGGCGAGCACCACGGCGATGATCGGCGCCATGTGAAGGCTGACGAAGGACGCCAGCATCAGCGCGTAAACGACGATCGACATCGTGCGCAGCGACTCGTGATCGGGCATGGGGCGCGCGGGCGGATAGGCGTGGGCGGCGTCGGTCATCTCATCGGCCCTTCAAAGACAGCACCCACCAAACGTAAGGACTTTCCGCCGGGTTTCAACGCTGTCAGGAAAGCGACAGAAACCGGGGCAAAAGAAAAGGCGGCGGAGTTGCCTCCGCCGCCCGGTTCGGTCTTTCACAACCGTCTAAAGGCTTAGAGAGCCTTCAGGTTCGCGGCCTTGGTGCCGCGCGCATCCGGCTGTTCGTCGAACTGCACGCGCTGACCTTCGTTCAGCGTGCGCAGGCCGGCCGCGTGGACGGCGGTGACATGGACGAACACGTCCTTGCCGCCGCTTTCCGGCGCGATAAAGCCGAAGCCCTTGGTGGTGTTGAAAAACTTCACTGTTCCGATGGCCATTTCTAGTCCTTCAAGCATCGGGTTCCGCGCCCTGCGACATGCGGGGGCGGACGCTTGAGCGTTGCTGAGGAAGAGAGGCTGTTCGTCCAGGCGCGCACTAAAGGCGGTATGGAGTGGTAACAGGTGCGCTTTCATCCGACGAACGCCGCCGCGTAGCCGTGATATAGGACTTTGCCACCGAAAACACAAATCAGAGTGGGGGAACCTGCCCGTTTCCTGGGCAGTGCGCTTCAAGCCGAGGCGGGCGCTTTTTTGGCTTTGGGCTTGGCTTTTGTCTTTGTCGGGGTGGGGTTGGCGGCGGCCTGACGCTCTGCTTCCGCGCGCTCCTCCGCCTCCTTGGCCAGGCGCAGGGCCTTCAGCTTGGCCGTGCGGGCGGCGAGCGCCGCGCGCTCCTTCTCGATCTCCTGCTTGACCAGCGCGTCGCGCTGCTCGGAGGCGGTGAAGATGCCTTGGCCTTTACGCTTGAGGGATGCTGTCCGGTCGTCGGTGTCGCTTGCCATGACCCTTTGTAGCATGGCCGGCGCGGAAACGGGGGATTTCGCCGTAAATATTACTGGCGGGACGGATGGGAATAGTCGTTTTCGGGTTTTTGCAGACCCCCCACCCCCTTGCGGCTTAAGCTACTGTTATAATTGAGAATATAGCGTCCCGCGGACGCGGCGACAAGCGGCTGGCGGGGTGGTAGCAAGTGTTAACGCCCAAGCGGAGGACCCCCATGGCCATCACGATCTATCACAACCCCAAATGCGGAACTTCGCGCGATACCCTCGCCCTGATCCGCGCGGCCGGGCAGGAACCCCGGATCGTGGAGTACCTCAAGACGCCGCTGACCAAGGCGGAGCTGAAGGCACTGGTGAAGAAGGCGGGCGTGCCGGTGCGCGAGATCGTGCGCGCGAAGGAGGCGCTGTACGACGAGCTGCACCTCGACACGGCGAGCGACGAGAAACTGTTCGACGCGATGGCGGAGCACCCGATCCTGGTGAACCGGCCGATTGTGGAGACAGCCACGCGCGCCAAACTGTGCCGCCCGGCGGAAACGGTGAAGGAGTTGCTCTAACTACTCACCTCCCCACAAGTGGGAGGTGAGAAAAACAAAAAGAAACGCACGCGGCGCCAGAGGCAGCAAGCACCGCGTGCGTTCTTTCAGAAACCGGCGCGCGCTTCACACGCGCCGGGCCTGCGATCAACTCAGATCAATCGCATTCGTCGTGATAGGCGCGCGGGCCGCCGTGACGATCCCAATATTCCGGGCCGTAATCGCATTCGCGCGGCGTATCGTGATAGCGGTCGTAGCGGTCGCGATCCGATGGCGTGGTGGCCGCACCGGCGACTGCGCCGACGCCCGCGCCAATCGCGGCACCCGTTGCCGGTGTGCCGGTGGCCGCACCGATGATCGCGCCGGTGCCTGCGCCGATCGCAGCACCCGACACGGCGCGGTCGCCCGGACTGGACCCGCACGCTGCCAAACCTAAGGTAGCGGCCACAATTGCGCCCGCCGCAAGCATGTTGAATTTCATGACCGGCTCCTGTTTTTCCGTGAACTGTCGGCAAGGAAACGTGGCGGGCGGCAGACGGTTCCCGTGCGGGAAATGGGGCGGTATTGGGGCAACTGCAAAACAATTGCCGTCACGGCCCGCGGAGGCGGGCCACCCAGGTAACATCCACGCGAAACGATTCACGCGGAGGCGCGGAGTACGCGGGATTATGTCTTTGCTCCGCGTACTCCGCGTCTCCGCGTGCGAAACGGAGCATAACCGGGTGGCCCGCATTCGCGGGCACTGGCACATGCAGAGAAATGCTAGTTCTTAATCGAGAGTACCGTGATTTCGCCGAGCGGGTTTGGGGCTTCGACAATGTCGCCTTCGCGCGCGCCGATCAGGGCGGCGGCGAGCGGGGAGCGGAAAGAGATGAGGCCTCTAGCGGGATCGGCTTCATCGACGCCGACGATGCGGAAGGATT
Source organism: Rhizomicrobium sp. (assembly GCA_035543495.1). Taxonomy (GTDB): domain Bacteria; phylum Pseudomonadota; class Alphaproteobacteria; order Micropepsales; family Micropepsaceae; genus Rhizomicrobium. Next base: position 9,907 of record DATKJT010000022.1, read on the forward strand.
GTTTGCGGGACTGGTTGTTGACCTTGCGTTCGATGGTGACGGCGGACCGAAGGCAACGCTCCCATCGCCCGGCGGCGCCACGACCTCGGCACTCGCTTTCTTCAGCGACCAGTAGCGCAGATCGCGCTCCAGCGTTTCGCGGAGCAATTCGTTGGTTTCGGATTTCAGCGCGTTCTCAATGCGCGCGACGTGAGCGGCAATCTGGGCGAACCCTTCCTGCGTCACCAGATTGGGCCCGTCCTCCACCATCCGCTCAGGCGGCGGGGCGGAGGCGGCGGTTTCTTTTACGAAGGCGCGGGACATTGAGGCACCACCGTTATCTATTACTCAGCAGGGATATAGAGAGACAGAGCAAAAAATGCCCTTAGTTCTTCTTTTGTTCTTATATCATTCCGTTTGTGCTATTCTGCGCCCTGTGCGAATCAACACCTTGAGATCACGAATACGCTCAAATGCAAGCACCCTACGACGCGAGAGCACTAGCAAATTATATTTTGGATAGAGCGGACAATTTAGGGTTCGCAATTTCAAACATGCACATAAACAAAATCATTTATTTTGCTCATGGTCACTTCTTGTCCGGAAAAAAAATGGCGTTGGTCGATCAACCGTTTGAAGCATGGGAGTATGGCCCGGTAATCCAGGATTTGTATCACCGCTTCAAAAGGTTTGGGAAAGACGCGATAACCGAACGGGCTATGATATTGGATAAGGCACGCGGCACCTACATCGTCGCGCGATGCAAACTTGCCGATGAAGATGTGGGTTTTCTGAACGCCCTTATTGACTTCTATATACGAATCCCAGCGAGTCGGCTTTCCGATATGTCTCATGAACCCGGTGGGCCTTGGGACAGAGTTTGGAACTATGAAGGGAAGTCAAATCCCGGTATGTTTATTAGCGATAGTCTGATTGTGGATTGGTTCTCCAAAAGAGAGGCAGGCAAAGGCGCCTGAAAGATCGTAATGCGTTTACCTCGGGTTCCGTCGTTGCAGCACGCATCTCGAATGATAGACAAAGATCCGTCTAAAGTTGCGAAGCAACTCTGGCGACTCGCCGAAAACAGCCCACGAATTAATTACATCCCATCACAACCGCTGTGCCGGGATCACCTCCGCCTCGGTGTAGGCGCGGAACATATTCTGAGAGGTGTCCAGAGCATCAAAGGAGAACGCCAGCGCAATGCAAACTTTGGTGCCTGCTCCGCTTTCCTCAAAATCGCTCCACTAGTTCCCAGCGGCAGATTTATTGAAGTCGAAGTCAAGCATTTTGCTCTCGGTCGAAATCTGCACGTCCCTGTCAATCCATTTCTTTATCAGATGGGCTCCGAGGGAAATCACCTCCTATGGGTATCGTTCTGGGCCGACTTGGTTTTGACTGAAGTTGAGCGCGCTTTTTTTTGGACCATTCTGGAAACATCGTTCTTTCGCTCCCCCGATTACAGAGGCGATAAATTGTGCTTCTTAGACCTCGGGCGACAGGCAGGAGCTGCTCGCGAACCTATTCTCATCAGTGGAAGCTCGTTCCCAACTATGAGTATGAGGGAACTTAAAGAATATTCGGATTCGTTTGTTGAAGCCTATTTAGACGTGCGTACAAAAATTCTGAAAAAGAATGCGGAAGAAAAAGGCGAGACAACTAAAATTATTGATCCGTCGGAACCGATGCACCTTGAACAACCCTTCTAGCGAGTCCAAAGGTGCGCTGCGCAAAGTTGTCACTCCGCAATAGCACTCACTTCCACAACTGATAGGCTCTTAAGTCGCCCTGATCTGCTATAGTTGCAAAATGCGGACATGCGAATTTCCGCTCCCGGCAGATAACTGCCCTGAGCATTAATTGCCAAGCTATTGGTTATGAGCTCGATAACTGGCATGATGCGAGCGCTTTCCAACAACTCAAATGGTATGGGGCGTTGCTCCTCGACAGCAAAAATTCTGCCTTTGAACGTGTTCATGTTGTAACTGGAGACCATGCCGCGAACGTCGGTCGGGAAATCGTCCCGTCGTGTATAGCTGATATAATCGTATGTTTCCGCGTTCAGTATTGGCCCAATCTGGCAAACCTTCCCTCTATTTGGACTAGTTACCGTCGCTTCGGTCGCTGTTTGAGACGCGATAATAGGCCGATGCATATTTTTTATAGCGGGCTCACACTTTTCAATTAACGAATCAAATTTCGATTGGGACAACTTGTGCACCGACGCATCCGTGCCGTGCAGCTCATCGTATTGCTTACCTAGAGTACTATTGAAATCCACGTGAAATCCTAAAGTTTCCGAGATCACGTAGTCGTACCCGGACCTCACTAGATTACCGATGGGCGTGTCAGGAGACGCGGTACCTAACTTGAATATTGCAGACCCGACTCCAACGATAATTGTAGCCGTTGTCTTCCAGCTGCCAGCTTCAGGCGGAGCCACAATAATATTGGCCCCCTGCAATGAGGGAGCCTGGATTATAATTTCCCCCGTCAGGATCAAATGCGAAGTTAAGGCTAGAGAACGCTGAAATCCCAATAGAGCCTGGGAAACGTCATAAAAATCGATTTGGTTATTGTCCGCCGAAGCTCCAGCATAGGACAGCGTGAAGCTTATTAATTCAGAAGACATCCTTGAGCCATCAAGTAGTTCAAGGCTTCCTTACCCCAGCTCGGTTAATATTTTAGAAGTATAGCTCTAAAAGCACGCAAGACATTCGAGCATTACGGTGGTTGGCTACCTACTCCTGCTCCCAAACGTCTTTGGCCGTCCCGGCCGATCTCCCACCTTGCGCTTTACATACCCCCCACTCGCACCACGGGGCTGTTTACCCCCCACCGCCGCATCCGCTGCGTCGTCCACCGCGTTTTGCCTCGCGAACGGGTCGTCGGCGATTTTTAGTTCTACTGCCGTGAGCCGTTTGATTTCGTCGCGCAGGCGGGCGGCGGTTTCGAAGTTGAGGTCGGCGGCGGCCTCGCGCATCTGTTTTTCCAGGTCGGCGATGTGGGCGCGGATGTTGTGGCCGATGAATTCCTTGCCGTCTTCGCTGAGGCCCGTATCGACCATCACGTGGTCGCGTTCGTACATGCTGCCCATGATGTCGGCGATGTTCTTCTTGATGCTGAGCGGCGTGATGCCGTGGGCGGCGTTGTAGGCTTCCTGCTTTTCGCGGCGGCGGGAGGTTTCGGCCATGGCGCGTTCCATCGAACCCGTCACGCGGTCGGCATAGAGGATCACCTTGCCGTCCACGTTGCGGGCGGCGCGGCCGATGGTCTGGATCAGGCTGGTTTCGCTGCGCAGGAAGCCTTCCTTGTCGGCATCGAGAATCGCGACCAGCGCGCATTCGGGGATGTCGAGGCCTTCGCGCAGAAGATTGATTCCGATCAGCACGTCGAACGCGCCAAGCCGCAGATCGCGGATGATCTCGATGCGCTCCAGCGTTTCCACGTCGGAGTGCATGTAGCGCACGCGGATGCCCTGTTCGTGCATGTATTCGGTGAGGTCTTCGGCCATCTTCTTGGTGAGCGTGGTCACCAGCGCCCGGTAGCCGCGTTTGGCGATGTCGCGGCACTCGGCGATGAGATCGTCAACTTGCGACTCCACCGGTCTTATTTCGACCGGGGGATCGATCAGGCCGGTGGGGCGGATCACCTGTTCGGTGAAGATGCCGCCGGTGCGCTCCATCTCCCAATCGCCGGGCGTGGCGGAGACATAGACGGTTTGCGGGCGCATCGCGTCCCACTCCTCGAACTTCAAGGGGCGGTTGTCGATGCAGCTGGGCAGGCGGAAGCCATATTCGGCGAGCGTGGCCTTGCGGCGGTAGTCGCCACGATACATGCCGCCGATCTGGGGCACGGTGACGTGGCTTTCGTCGACGAAGACGAGCGCCTCGTCGGGGAGATATTCGAACATGGTGGGCGGCGGCTCGCCGGGTTTGCGGCCCGTCAGCCAGCGCGAATAGTTTTCGATGCCGGCGCAGGAGCCCGTGGCCTCGATCATCTCCATGTCGAACTGGGTGCGCTGTTCGAGGCGCTGGGCTTCGAGCAGCTTGCCGTTCTTGCGGAAATCTTCCAGCCGCAGGATGAGTTCGGCTTTGATGCCCTTCAGCGCCTGCTGGAGCGTGGGGCGCGGGGTGACGTAGTGCGAATTGGCGTAGACCTTCACCTGGTCGAGCTTGCCGGATGATTTGCCGGTGAGCGGATCGAATTCGGAGATGGAGTCGATCTCGTCGCCGAACAGTTCGATGCGCCAGGCGCGGTCTTCATAATGCGCGGGAAAGAGATCGATGGTGTCGCCGCGCACGCGGAAGGAACCGCGGACGAAATTGTCGTCGTTGCGGCGGTATTGCAGCGCGCTTAGCTGGCGCATCAGATCGGTGCGGTCCACGCGGCCGCCGCGCGCCAGCGTGAGCGCCGTGCCGGAATAGGTTTCGACCGAGCCGATACCATAGATGCACGAGACCGAGGCCACGATGATGACGTCGTCGCGTTCCAGGATCGCGCGGGTGGCGGCGTGGCGCATCCGGTCGATCTCTTCGTTGATGGACGAGTCTTTCTCGATATAGGTGTCGGTGCGCGGGATGTAGGCTTCGGGCTGGTAGTAGTCGTAGTACGAGACGAAATACTCCACCGCGTTTTCGGGGAAGAAACTTTTCATCTCCGCATAAAGCTGGGCCGCGAGCGTCTTGTTGGGGGCCAGGATCAGCGCGGGCCGCTGCACGGTTTCGATCACCTTGGCCATGGTGAAGGTTTTGCCCGAGCCGGTGACGCCCAGCAGCACCTGATCGCGTTCGTTGGCTCTGGTGGCGGCGACGAGATCCCTGATCGCGGTCGGCTGGTCGCCCGCGGGTTCGTATTCGCTGACGAGCTTGAAGCGCTTGCCGCCTTCGGATTTCTGCGGGCGCTGCGGACGGTGGGGAACGAAGCCGGCGATCTCGGCACCCGTCGCACCATGCAGCGGCAGGTTGCCAATCATTTGATTGTCGGCTCCGCCGACGGGGGGAGCCGGGTCGTAGGCCGTGCCCGCGGCAGGGATGGCGACCTGCGCGGCGGCGGACTCGAATGCGCGCGCGGCTTCGCTCATGCCTGCGCGTTTGCGGCCGGATTGCCGCGGAATCTGTCCGTTATTGTGTGCCATAGGGCCAATATAGGGCTTGGGGTGGGCGTCTTCCAGCCGCGTTAACGGCGGTGAAACCCGGCGGCGGGATATTCGGGAACCGGGGCGAGTCGAAGGAGGCAATATGAGCGTCGTCTTGGGGCGCTTCGTCGATCGTTCGCATTACGACTACGAACACCGGTTCCGCCGGGTCAAAGAGCCCACGCATCCGTCCACCATCGCGTTGCTCGACCATTGGTACGCCTGCCTGCCGCAAGGCGGCATGCGCATGGGCCGCGATGTCCCTGCGCGCGCGATCATGACGTTGATGAAAGACATCGTGGTCTCCGCGCCCATCGACGATTGGGCGGATGCGCGGCTGCGGCTCGTCGGTTCGGCGATGACCGAATATTTCGGACGCGACGTCACCGGCCTCACCATGACCGAAGTGTTCGACGGCCAACCGTCCGACCGCGAGATGTTGCTGACGGGCGGGCGAACCTGCATCGCCAACAACCGGCCGGGCACTGTGGAGCAGATCCTGCTCGACAACGGCAAGGAAGTTCTGCGGCAAGAGATGACAGCGATGCCGCTGTGGTCGCCGGGCGGCGATGAGCGCTGGCTGCTCACCGCCACGTTCAACTTCTGACATCTTTAATTGTCGCTCTTTCCAACGCCGAACCGGCTTCCACTTCGGCGGAAAACGCTCCTCAAGCCGCCTCTTCCAGATAATCCGGATAAAAGCGTTCCATCATGCGGTCGCGGTAATCGATCAGGTTGCCGTGACGTTCGGCGCGCTTGCGCAGATCGCCGCTGAAGAACGGAGCGAGCACTGCCGCGGTGAACGCGAAAGCGGTGGCATCTACACCGCAAGGCGTTTCGCCGAAGAGATAGGGTTTGTCGCCCAGCAGAACTGCCAGCGCATCGAGCGAGCAGCCGCCGAGATAGACGATCTCCTCATAGCGGTGACGGCCGAGGCCATGGCCGTGCAGGTTGGCGCGGACCTGGTTGCGGGCGGCATCGCGAATGCCGGGCGCTTCCTGATCGAAGAAATGCGACGGGCCCTTCTGGAAGTTCTCGTCGTCCATCCAGCGTTCGTTGACGATGGCGAAATAGAGATGGTCTTCCAACATGCGCTCGATGGCCCAGGCCTGCGCGCGCTGTTCGGAGGTGAGGCCGCGGTCGAAATCGAAGCCGTATTCCCGTTCGATGAAAGCGCGGATGAAGGTGGAATCGCCCAGCCGGTGCGCGCCCACCTGAATGAACGGAATTTTGCCTTTCGGCGCTTCGCGCGGGCGGGACGGCACGAATTTGTACGGCACGCCCGCCATCTTGAGCTGGACTTCGCTTTTCATCACGAACGGGCTTGGGTCGGGCAGGCCGAAAGCCGGGCCGGAACCGTGAAACGACAGCATGATCTTTCCCTCCATCTGAGGGCATTGTCATACTGCCATGCTACTGACAGCATGGTGTCAGGAGCCTGGCATCATCATGGTTTTGTCATGAGACGCGCCGACCGCCTGTTTCGCATCATCCAGATCCTGCGCCGCCGGCGAAGGCCGGTGACGGCGCTGGAAATCGCCGAGGAAATGGAAACCTCGGTGCGCACGATCTATCGCGACATCGCGCAATTGATGGCCGACCGGGTGCCCATTCGCGGCGAAGCGGGCATGGGCTACGTGCTGGAAGGCGGGTTCGACATGCCGCCGCTGATGCTGACCGCCGACGAGATCGAAGCGGCGATGCTGGGCGCGCAATGGGTGATGACCAATGCCGACATTTCGCTGGGCGATGCGGCGCGCGATCTGGTGGCGAAGATCGGACAGGTGATTCCCGAACATCTGCGGCCGCTGCTCGGCGAACCCACCATGACGACGCCGCCCCGCTGGAAGGTTGCCGACGCCATCGACATGGCGCGGCTGCGCACGGCGATCCGCGAAGAAGGAAAAGTGGCGCTCGACTATCGCGACGAAACAGGCGCGCCGAGCCGGCGCGTGATCTGGCCCATCGCGGTCGCCTATTTCGAGACCGTGCGGGTGATCGTGGCGTGGTGCGAATTGCGCAAGGGCTTTCGCCATTTCCGCACCGACCGCATCGTGACGGCGGAATTCCTCGACCTGCGCTATCCGCAATCGCGCGCCCGGCTGCGCGCGGCCTGGCAGAAGGAACGCCAGACGCGGCGGCCGGCGGAGCGCGATGCGCAAGTAGACTGACAGTAGTGTCAGTGAACGGTGTAAGCCAGAATCCGACAAGGACTGTGTCCGTGGCGTCATCCGACAGACATCGCTCTGTCGACATTTCTGGCACATCAACCAAATATTGTGGATGACCTTGGCAGCAATTGCCGCGTTCGTTCTTTGTGCGAAATGCGACTTGAGATACAGAGAAACAAACCTATAACTACCCCCGGTTGAGGCGATGGGTTCTGATGGTCAGTGACAAGATGGTTTTCGGGCGGCCCCTTCACGAGCCCTCGTCCGAATTCAACTACCCCACCATTTTGAAAGACGCCCCCGAGCTTCCCGGCACAAAGGCGTTGCACGATATCTGGCACAGCTTTGAAACCAACGGCGGGATGCGCATGGGGCGCGATATTCCTTCGCGCGAACTGGGCAAATTTCTGGGCAACATCACCATCGTCGAACCGATCGGCGATTGGGAAGATTCCTACGTGCGCGTTGCGGGCCAGATGCTGATGTCGCGCTTCGGCCGCGATGTGACGGGCCTGAAGGGATCGGATGTGTTCGGCGACAATCCGCGCGGACACAAATTCCTTTGCGATCTGTCGCGCGAGAGCACGAAGACACGCAAACCGTTCTTCATCGACTCCCGCGTGATGCGAAACGGGGCCGAACTGATGCACCTGGAATCGATGAACGCCCCCATCTATGGCCCCAATGGCGAGCCGGGCTGGATGCTGGGCGCGATGTTCCTGTTCGAGAATCTTTAACCAACGGAACCTTAGCCAAATCGCAACCACTTGAGGTTGAAACTGGGGCCTTCTTGGCGTTTCCGGAGTTGCAGTTTCATGGCCATGACAAACAGCGATGTGGAACGGCGGGCGCGGCGGCGCGCGCGTTCCATCACCGCCGTGTTCGTGGCGGTGCAGATATTGATCGTGCTGTTCGGCGCTGTGGGGCTTGAAGGGGTGAACATCCTTCGCTCTTACGCGGCGGGCGATGCGCATTGGTCGAAAGCGCAGAAGAGTGCGATCGTCGCCCTGTCGCGTTACGCCGAAACGAGATCGGAAAAACACTATCGCGACTTCATTGCTGCGATGTCGGTGACCCATGGGGATCGCGTGGCGCGCATCACGCTGCAGCACATGCATTTTGTCGGAACCGCGGCAGAGCGCACACGCGCCGCAGACGGCTTCGTGCAGGGCGGAAACGACCGCGCCGATGCGCCGGGGCTGGTGTGGGGTTTCATCCTGTTCGAGCGCTGGCCGCCATTCGCGGCGGCGGTGAGCGAATGGGCGCGCGGCGACATCTGGGCCGATCAGCTTCTGGGATTGGGCGCAGAGATGCACAACGCCGTGCGCGATGGCGCGTCCAACGCGGAAATGACACCGCTTCTATCGCGCGCCATCAAGCTCGACGGCGAGCTTTCGCGGAACGAAGAGGGTTATGCGCGCCACATGGCGGAAGCCTCGCGCATCGCTCTGTGGCTGACCCTGGCGACGTTTGCGTTGCTGAGCATTGTCGCGTGCGGCATCGGCGTTTATTTCGTGCGCCGGATTGCACACCGGGGCGAGCGCGCCGAGACGCGCGCAATCGAAAACGAGACGCGCGTGCGCGATTTCGCCGAACTCGCCTCGGACTGGTTCTGCGAGATCGACAAGGATACGCGCATCGGCTTCGTGGCGACGCGGCTTTCGGGCGTCAACCCGGCCGAGGATATCTCGGGGCGCAACTGGATCGAGACGGGGCTCGCGCAAGGGTTCGAGCAGATGTCCGAAGACGTTCAGCACGGAAAGGCCCTGCGCGATCGCAAGCCGTTCCGCAGCCACTGCTTCAAGCAGACGAGGCCGGACGGAAGCGTGATGTATTGGTCGATTTCGGGCAAGCCCATGTTCGACGAGACGGGCGCATTCGCGGGCTTCCGCATCACCGGCAGCGACATCACCGACATGATTCATACGCAGGAAGAACTGAAGCGCGCCCGCGACGAGGCCGAACGCGCCAACAAGGCGAAATCGGCGTTTCTTGCGAATATGAGCCATGAATTGCGCACGCCGCTGAATGCCATTCTGGGTTTCTCCGGCTTCATCGAACACCAGGCGATGGGCGAAATCGCGAACAAGCGTTACGTCGAATATGCAGGCGACATCCGCGAATCCGGGGAGCACCTGCTGGCGATCATCAACGATCTCCTGGAGCATTCGCGCGTGGAAGCGGGCAAGACCGAATTGCGCGAGGAACGCTTCGATATCGCCGCGGCGATCGAACAGGCGCGCCTCTTCTGCGAGCCGCGGGCGCAGAGTGCGGGCGTGCAGTTGCGCACGCGCATCGCGCCGGGATTGCCGCCGGTGCTGGGCGACGAATTGCGCATCCGGCAGGTGCTCATCAATCTGGTTTCCAATGCCGTGAAGTTCACGCCGGACGGGACTGTGGACATCGTGGCGCGCATCGACGGCGGAGGCTGCCTGCGGATCGACGTGCGCGACACGGGAATCGGGATGGATCAGGCCGGCATCGAACAGGCGCTGAAACCGTTCGGCCAGGTGGACAGCGGATTGAGCCGCAAGTTCGAAGGCACAGGGCTTGGGCTGCCGCTTGCCAAATCGCTGGTGGAACTGCATGGCGGCACGCTTTCGGTGGCGAGCGAGCGCGGACAGGGAACCGTGGTGACGGTGGTGTTGCCCGCGTGGCGCGTGAAAGAGACTGCGCCCGTCGAAGCGGCGTAACGGTCGACGATTTCGAAAAATGCGATAGTATCGCAGGCATGATCGAAGGAACGTGCCATTGCGGCGCAGTGCGCTATCGTGTTGAAGCCGCGCCCGAACAGGTGACCGAATGCAATTGTTCGTCCTGCCGGCGGACGGGCACGTTGATGGCCTATTACAAACCTGCAGACGTGCAGATGGAAGGCGAGACCGACTTTTACATGTGGGGCGACAGATCGCTTCGGCTGCATCGCTGCAAGGTCTGCGGAAACGTGACGCATTGGTCGCCTGTCGATCCCGCACTTGAGCGCATGGGATTGAACGCGCGACTGATGCCGCCGGAGGTGCTGAAAGCGGCGCGCGTGCGGAAATTCGACGGCGCCGACACCTGGACGTTTCTGGACGAAGCCTAGAACCGCAACGCTCAAATCAATCCGGTTCGACCCGGCGCAGGAACGTGCGTTCCTCGCGAAGGATCAATTGCTCGCGCTCCGCGAAGGTGAAATTGGCGATGCTTTGCGGATCGGCCCGTAGTTTGGCGCGGTAGCTTTCGTAGGCGGCAAGGCTTTCGAAACCGATCATCGCGTGAGCGATGTTGTTTGTGCCTTCGTGCGGCAGGAAATAGCCGATCAGATCGCCGCCGCAGGCCGGGATGACGGCGAGCCAGTTTCTCGCATATTCCTCGAATTGCGCCCGCTTGAAGGGATCGATCTCGTAGCGGATGTGGCAGACGATTTTCATGGTACGCTCCTGTCCCGCCAAATCTACACTTGCCGCAGCGACGACAGTTCGTTTAACGTCGAAGTATGAAAGCAGGTCCTTCCATCGCGCCCATTGCGGCACTTGCGGGCGATCCGGCGCGGGCCAACATGCTGGCGGCACTGATGAGCGGCAAGGCGCTGACGGCGAGCGAGCTTGCGAACGAAGCGGGCGTCAGCCTGCCGACGGCGAGCGCCCATCTTTCAAAGCTGGAAACCGGCGGGCTGATTGCGGGGTTGAAGCAGGGCCGGCATCGCTATTTCCGGCTCGCCGACAGCGATGTGGCGGAGATGCTGGAGAAGATGCTGGGTGTGGCTGCACGCGCGGGACATATGCGCACACGCACCGGTCCCGCCGATCCGGCGCTGCGCAAGGCGCGCGTCTGTTACGACCACCTGGCGGGCGAGATGGGCGTCGCCTTGTTCGATGGGTTGACCAGGGCCGGCGTGATCGCGGGCAAGGACGATCTGCACGTCACGCGGCGCGGCAAGGATTTTCTCGAAGCGTTCGAAATCGATTTCAATGCACTGTCGAAGGAACGCCGCCCGGTCTGCAAGACATGTCTGGATTGGAGCATGCGGCGGCAGCATCTGGGCGGCGGCTTGGGCGCAGCACTGCTCGACCGATTTTTCGCGCTTCACTGGGCGCGGCGCGACAGGGAAGGCCGCGCGGTGCATTTCACGCCGGACGGCGCGCGGAGATTTCAGAAACTGCTGGCCGGATAGCGCCCTATTCCGCCGCTTTCAACATGGCCGCCGTATCGGATGCGGCTTTCTGAGCCATGGCGAGATCGGTAGCGGCGATGCCTTCGCGCGCCTTATCGGCGGCGGCTTCGAGCTTCGCTTTCTTGGCGGCATCGGCTGTATCGGGGATCGCCCCTGCGCCCGCGTTGGCGCATGGATTCATTTCTTTCGCATCGAAGCCCTTGCCCGTGGGACCGACGAGGCAGTTCAGCGTGTGATGCAGATGCATGTGCACGCCGTCGATCTTGCCCGCCGCTGCAGCGAGGCCCGCGTGGGTTTGCGCATTCACCACTTCGGACGCCGCATCGGCAAAGGCTGCCTGCATCATCGGTGGGACGGCCATGATGGCGGCGCCCACTATGAAAGGAATGGAAGCTTTCAGGCCAATGGTTTTCATCTGCCTGTCTCTCACTGAATTTCGCGGAGCGGATGAGGCGCCCGCGAAGGTTGCGTGTCAACCTATTCAGTAGCCTCGGTATGATGAATTTGTGGAGACTTTTCCGCGAATGGCGCGCCAGGCGGGACTTTGGCTGCGGGAATAAGGTTTACGGGATGGCCTGCGCACCCGGCGCAAATTGCAGGTCGTTCCAGCCGCCGGCGAGATGGAAGGGCGCGCTGAAATCGCTGATGGTGTTCATCGGGCGATCGTCATGCTCCAGACGCGCGCGCGGGCGGAAGGCGAAAGAAAGTTTGCGCGCACCCAGATCGACCGTGCCGCCGCCCAGCAGTTCCACAATGGGATTCGAGAGGCCGAAATCCTCGTTGCGCAATTCGCCACGCGCGAGCGAGAAGCTGCCGCGCAACGTGCTGAACGCCATGCCCGAATTCGCGGTAACAGCGGCGGCCGGTGCGCCCAGATGCGCGGCGCGGCCCGCGAGTTCGAGATCGGCGCCGCGAATGGTCCCGTTGTCGACGGCTACGTCGCCATGGCCCCATAGATTCTTCATCACCGCGGCGACGCTCGTGCCGCGCGCGGTCGCATCGAGATTGAGATGGCCGGTGCCGTCCAGGCCCGTGACGCCGAGCACACCGGCAAGGAACGAGCGTGTGTTGAATTGCTGCATCGACAGGCGCGTGCGGAAAACGGGCACGGTGTCGGACGCATCGACATGCAAATCCATGGTGCCGGTGCCGCCGTAAAGGGCGAATTGCTGGAAGTGCGTGTCGAGCACGCCGGATTTCAGTGCGACAGGCAACTTCACGTTCTGCACAGTAAGCGAACGGATGGTGAGACTGCCGATGTCGAGTGTGAGGTCGGCGTCGAACAGGCTGAGCAGCGACAGATCGAACGCCGAATTGTCCCAGCCCGCGCCGCGCCACGGCTTGGCGCCCGGCGGCAGGATGTAGGGATCGACGTCGAGACGATCGAGCGACAGCTCGCCCTTGAGGAGCGAAGTGGTTTCGGAATTGTCCACGGTGAGCGCGCCGGTGACGGTGGTGTCGTCGAAGGTGAGTTTGAGGTTGCTGAGCGTGTAGCCGGTGTTGTTGCGGTCGAGCCGGGCCTGAACGGAAAGCGGACCAAGACCGCCGACATTCGGAAGACCCCGGCCGCGCCAGGCGGCAAGCTTGCGCAAGGACGGCGCATCGAATTTGAGCGCGCCGGACGCAGGGCCGTTCAACGTCAGCGCCCCTTTGAAACTCGCCTGCACGAGATCGGAGGTGAGCGAAAGATCGACACGGGACGAATGCGCGTTGACGAGTGCGGTGGGATCGAACGCCTTGGCGACGAAGGCGATGCGTTCGCCGCTGTCGGTCAACTCGCCTTCGAGTGCGATCGTGCGACCGAACCAATCGAGCGTGGCGTCGAGATCCTGAATGTCTTCGCGGGTGTTGGTGCGGGCGTCTTCGTAGCGCACGGTGCCATCGGCGAGTTTCACTTCGGCAACCGAAGTCTTCATGCGGTTGAGCATGCCGCTCTGGCGGCTTTCGGCGGGCGCGATGTTCCAGTTGGGATTGCCATGGCTGTCGACCTCGAACCGGAAATCGGGACGGTCGACAACGATCTCCGACACCTGGATGCGGCCGGAGAACAGGGCACGGAAGCTGGCGGCAATGCGGATGTCTTCGGCTTGCGCCAGATAGGGCGCCTGCCCGCCGGGCACATTGGCCACCACCACCTGCTCCGCACGGATGCCGAGATCGGGGAAGACGGTGAGCTTCATCGGGCCTTCGATCCGCACCGGGCGGCCGATGGCGGCGGTGAGTTCGGCCTCCACCCGGTCCTTGTAGACCGAAAGGGGGATCAGGAAGGGCAGCAGAACCAGCAGAAGGGCCACGACGCCCGCGGCGATCAGGGCGAAACGGACAGGGCGGCTCATGCGGGGGCGGACATCGTTGGCGGGTGACATTAGTATGTATCCCGCGGCACTGCCGCCTTGCTTTTGAGGGGGCTGGCTCATAGTTTCCGCCCCTCTTTTGAGACCGTGCAGTTGTAGCTCAGTTGGTTAGAGCGCCGGATTGTGGATCCGGAGGTCGGTGGTTCGAACCCACCCAACTGTACCACCCTGCGCCCGGGAAGCGGGCTTCGGGCGGCAGGCCACCGCGGCGCAGACGTGCTTCTGCAAGCGGGTCGAAACCCGCCCCCAGGCTGCTTTTCTGCGACCACGCTCGTCACTCTGCTTCGCGCCTCCTGGACCCTTATTACCCCAATACTAGCGGAATGGGGCGTGCTTTGGACGCAACGGTGTTGCCCGCGCGTCGGTCCGGGCCTTTGGAACCATTTGGGTTGGGCTGTCAACGCCGGGGCCACTGAAAGTTGTAGGGTTTGGCCTGACATTAAGGATTAAGCAACCAATTCGTTGCTGCCCCCCGGAGACCGGCGCAGGTTCGATCCATATCCAGGGGGAGACCAAGGGAATGTCCAGACCAGTTCCCAAGTTCGATGTGAGGAACAGTTGTCCGAAATGCCATGAGCCGCTCAGGCTGGTTCTGATGCGCACCACGGCCGCGCTGCCGGGAAAGCGGCATCTGCTGGTGTGTTCGTCGCCCAGCTGTACCTATTCGGCCAGCGTCGATTCGAAAGCCATCAGTGACGGACTCAGGCGCGCACTGAACGACTGACGGTTGCGGCCGTTGAACGGAACGGCCGGCCGGTATCGTTTCGGGATGTGATGCGATGTCGCGACGTCTATCGCAGCGCGATAGATGGCTCTGCCGCCACGTTCGCGCGTGACGGGAAGACTCGAAGTAGCCAAGGAAAACTTTAATTTTAGGAAATGCACAGCGGCACCTCATCAAAGTGTCAAAACGCGAGCGTAAGCGCGTGGCCGTTCTTTCACGTCTCTTTCCACCTCTTCCGATTCCATTCGGATCATTTTTCCCGGGAGGCCTTCCATGCTTCGTAGAATTCTTTTGACCGCTGCGGTTTGCGCCGTGGCCGGCGCAGGTCCTGCGCTCGCCGCCGACACGCTGAACGGCGCGGGCGGCACCGCGATTTATCCCGTGCTCAGCGTTTGGGCGCAGAAGTACAACGCCGCCAAGGGCGTTGCCGTGAACTACCAATCCATCGGTTCGGGCGGCGGCATCAAGCAGATCGAAGCCAAGACCGTCGATTTCGCCAATTCCGACAAACCGCTGAAGCCGGACGACCTGGACAAGAACAGTCTGGTCCAGTTTCCGCAGGTCATCATCTCCATCGTGCCGGTGGTGAACCTGCCGGGCATCAAGCCGGGCGAATTGATGATCGACGGGCCGACGCTTGCCGATATCTATCTTGGCAAGATCACCAAGTGGAACGATCCTGCGATCGCGAAACTCAATCCGAAAGCGAAGCTGCCTGACATGATGATCACCGTGGTGCATCGCTCAGACGGCTCGGGCACGACTTTCAACTTCACCAACTATCTGGGCAAGGTGAGCCCGGAATGGCAATCGAAGGTCGGTGACGACACGTCGGTCATGTGGCCGGTCGGTCTTGGCGGCAAGGGCAACGAAGGCGTTGCTGCCGACGTGCAGCAAAGCGCTGGCTCCATCGGCTATGTCGAATTCGCCTATGCGATGCAGAACAAGCTGACCTATATGAACATGAAGAACCAGTCGGGCGCGGTGGTGAAGCCGACGATGGGCGCGTTCCAGTCCGCGGCGGCACACGCCGATTTCACCAAGACGAAGGATTTCTACCTGATCCTCACCAACCAGCCGGGCGCGGAAAGCTGGCCGATCACGGCGGCGACCTACATGCTGATGCGCACCGATTATCCCGGCGCAACCAACAAGAAGGTACTGAGCTTCCTCGACTGGGCATTGAAAAACGGCCAGGGCGATGCGGAGAAGCTCGACTACGTTCCCCTGCCCGCTTCCGTCGTGAAGCAGATCGAAGCTTCGTGGACGGCGGAGCTGAAGGACGGCGGCAAACCGATCTGGCCCTGATCTTTCGGCAAGGCCAGGCTGTCGGAAGAGCGGCGGAGGAAACTCCGCCGCTCTTTCCTTTTCCGCTCAGCGCGTTTTGAGGAAGCGTTCGACATCAGCCGTGAATTGATCCGGCGCCTGGATGAAGGCGAAGTGGCTGACATCGGGTTCGATCAGCAATCCGGCGTTCGGCATCCACGCGAACATCGTGGTCGGCTGGTCGTGGGTGACCATTTCGTCGTGGTCGGCGTCGACGATCCAGGTGGGGACTTTGATGTTTGCGAAATCGGCCCTGGTCCAGTGCGGTTGGGAATTCCACATATGCGTTATTTGATCGACGAAGGATTTGTATTCCTTCGGTGTCGTTGAGAGTTGTTCGTATTCCTTGCCGGCGCGGGCGATGTATTGATCGACCACCGCGCTCGGTGCGTTTTGCACGCCGCTGGGATCGTAGTTGGCGGCGAAGGCGAAGAGTTTCGACAAACGATCTGGATGATGCATTGCGATGTCGAGGCCGATGATCGCGCCGTCGCTCCAGCCGACAAGCGCAACCCTCTTGATCTTCAGGAAATCCATCAGACCGATGACGTCGCTTGCCATCAGGTCGTAGCCATATGGCTTCGCGTCGCGCGTGGAGCGGCCATGGCCGCGGCTGTCCATCACGATGACCTGATAGTGCCCCATCAGTGCGCGGACCTGATTGCCCCAATAGTTCGAATTGGCGAGGCCGCCATGGACGAACAGCACAGGCTCGCCCTTGCCGAAGGTGGCATACCAGATGCGGATGCCGTTGACCGGCGCGTAACCGCTTGCATCCGCTTTCGGCAGGGTGGGCGTTGGCGGCAGGGTGAGCCAGCGTTCGGCGGCGGAGGCCGATAGCGGCATCGCTATGAACAACAGTAGCAGTAGCAATTTGCGCATGATCCCCGATCCCGCCCGCTTTGCGGCTGACACGTTGTCAACACTGCCGGGCTTCGTTAGCCTCGCCCGATAATGGCATAAGTCGAACGGGGAAACGTCATGGACAAACAGATTTTACGCGCCGGCGCGCTTGCCGTCGCGCTCTTTATCCCATTGGCCACGGGCGAAGCCGCCGCACCCGGGGGCGACGCGGTGCGCCTGGAAAAAGCAACGAATGTGGATGGCGCCGCAATCATCAACGCGGATCAGAAGCCGGGCGATTGGCTCTCCAACGGGCGCACCTATTCCGAACAGCGGTTCTCGCCGCTCGACAAGATCGACAAGAACAATGTCGGAAAGCTAGGCGTAGCCTGGGAATATCGCACCTATACCGTGCGCGGGCTGGAATCCACGCCCATCGTTTCCGACGGCGTGATGTTCGTCACCGGATCGTGGAGCAAGGTTTGGGCGCTGGACGCCAAGACCGGCAAGGAATTGTGGGCCTACGATCCGAAAGTGCCGGGGCAATGGGCACGTTATGCGTGTTGCGACGTCGTCAATCGCGGCGTCGCGATCTGGAAGGGCGCGGTTTATGTCGGCACGCTCGACGGGCGGCTCGTCAAGCTGGATGCGAAAACCGGCAAGCCGCTGTGGGATGTGAACACCATCGACCGCAGCCGTCCTTACACGATCACCGGCGCACCGCGCATCGTCAAAGGCAAGGCGCTGATCGGCAATGGCGGCTCGGAATATGGCGTGCGCGGTTATCTTTCCGCTTATGACGCCGACACGGGCAAGCTCGCGTGGCGCTTCTATGTGGTGCCGGGCGACCCGTCGAAGCCGCCGGAAGATGCGGCGATGGCGGCGGCGCTGAAGACATGGTCCACCGGCGGCACCGACAAGAAATGGTGGGTGCAGGGCGGCGGCGGCACGCCGTGGGATTCGATGGCCTACGATCCCAAGCTCGATCTCATCTATCTCGGCACCGGCAACGGTGCCTCGTGGAACCGAAACCTGCGTTCGCCGGGCGGCGGGGACAATCTCTATCTCTCTTCCATCGTGGCATTGAAGCCCGAGACCGGCGAGATGAAATGGTATTACCAGACGACGCCGGGCGACGATTGGGACTACACCGCCACGCAGCACATCATCCTCGCCGATCTCAAGATCGACGGGAAACTTCGCCATGTTGTGATGCAGGCGCCGAAGAACGGCTTCTTCTATGTGATCGACCGCGAAACGGGGAAACTGATTTCCGCGAAGGCTTACACGCCGATCACCTGGGCGACCGGCGTGGACATGAAAACGGGCAGGCCGATTGAAAATCCGGCGGCGCGCTACACGGTCGGCAAACCGTCGGTGCAGATGCCCGGTCCCATCGGCGGCCACAATTGGCAGCCGATGTCTTACGATCCCCAGACGGGCCTCGTTTACATTCCGGTGATCGAGGGCAATTTCATCTACGCGCAGCAGGACAAGCTCTCTTACAAACCCGGTGCGTGGAACGTCAGCGACTTCGCGCAACTGGGCCACATGATCATGGACGGGATCGAAAAGGGACAGATGCCGGCGCCGGCGAAAGGTTTCATCCGGGCCTGGGATCCGGTGAAGCAGAAGATGGCGTGGCAAGTGCCGATGTCGGGCGGCTGGAACAGCGGCATGCTGACGACGGCGGGCGGATTGCTGTTTGCCGGCGGATCGGACGGCTTCTTCTCGGCCTATGACGCCAAGACCGGCAAGAAGCTCTGGACCATCGATCTGAAGACGTCGATGACCGCACCCGCGATCACCTACACGGTCGGCGGCGAACAATATCTCGCCATTGCCGCGGCGTTCGGCGGATCGGGCGGATTGGGCGCCACCGGCGATCAGAACACCGCCTTGCAAAAATACGGCAACAATCAGGGCCGCATCTTCGCGTTCAAGATCGGTGGATATACCAACGTGAAGCCGCTGGAATCGGAGATGCAGACAAGCACCTATCCGCCGCCGAACGAAAAGATCGACCCCAAGATGGCGGCCAAGGGCTTCGACGCCTTCCACCAGAACTGCGCGGTCTGTCATGGCGTGCTGCTCGCCTCCTCGGGCGAGGTACCGGACCTGCGCGACGTGCCGCCGGAAGTCTGGAACGAATACGATGACATCGTCATCAAGGGCGCGCTGCACGACAACGGCATGGGCTGGTTCAAAGACATCCTGACCAAGGAAGATGCGCAGGACATCCGGGCCTATGTGCTGCAACAGGCGCATGTCGTGTGGGACGCAAAGCAGAAGGCGAAGAAGAATTAATGTGAACAGACCCTCCCCTTGAGGGAGGGTCGAAATTTGCGTGAGCAAATTTCGGGGAGGGGTCCATACCGCGCGGGCTTGGACCCCTCCCCGAAAAATCTTTCGCTTTGCCCGGAATTTTATCGAGATCGGCACGCTGACGCTGCCTCTACCCTCAATGGGAGGGTTTGTCGTAAGAGTGCTTCATGAAATGGCGTAACATCGTCTGGATCGTTGGCATTCTTGTGCTCGTCGTGGCGGGGACCCTGTGGTGGCTTGGCCGCACCGCACCGGTGCTGACGGTTGCGACATGGGCGGGCACATATGAGCGGGCGCAGGCGAGCGCGATGTTCGTGCCCTATTCCTCGCAAGCCTGGGTGGATGTGCGCATCGCGCCTTACGACGGCGGGCTGGACGAATTGCGCGGACAGGTGGGCGCGCATCGCTACGACTGGAACGTGATCGATCTGGAACTGCCTGACGCGATTGCAGCGTGCAGCGAAGGCCTGCTCGAACCGATGGACGCAAGCGGATTTCCGCAGAGCGATCAGGGGATAGCGGCGGCGAACGATTTCGTGCCCGGCGCGCTGGGGCCTTGCTGGGTGGGTAGCGTTGTCTATTCGCAGATCGTGGGCTTTGCGCCCGGCCGCGTGAAGGGCAAGCCGCATGTGCTGGAGGATTTCTTCGATCTGCGCCGTTATCCGGGGCCGCGCGGCTTGCGGCGGTCGAGCGCGAAGCTCAATTTGGAACTCGCGCTGCTGGCGGACGGCGTGAAGCCGAAAGACGTTTATCCCACGCTTGCAACGCATCTGGGATTGATGCGGGCGCTGGCGAAGCTCGACACAATCCGGCCCTTCATCGTGTGGTGGTCCAAAAGCAGCGAGCCGTTGAAGATGCTGGCGGACGAAAAGGTGGTGTTCACCACGCTTCCCAACAGCGCACTGTTCGATGCGGCGAAGGCCAAGCAGAAAGTCGGCGCGATCTGGGACGGGCAGCTTTACGAGATGGACGTGTTCGCGATCCCGCGCGGCGATCCCAAGAAGCCGATGGCGATGGAATTCCTGCATTTCGCGACCTCCACCAAAGCGCTGGCCGATGTGGCGGAATGGGTGCCGTATGGGCCCGCGCGCAAATCCTCCATCGCGAAGGTGGATAACAACCCGGAGCTGGGGCTTGCGATGCAGCCGTTCCTGCCGACGACGCCGGAACATTTCGCCAAGGCGTTCCGCGTGGACGATGCGTGGTGGGCCAAACACGGCAAGGACATCGCGCCGGTGTGGCGGGTGTGGGTGGAAGGCGCCAGCGCGAGCGATCTGCCGTAAGTTGACGGCATCCTACACGCGCACGGCCTTCTTTGTGGAACATGTTGAGTTTGCAACGCCACTTCGCTCAAAATATTCCCGCTAAAGTTCCCCCGGAGGCCTCCGATCGAACCGAAAGTCCGGATTCATCGTATAGCGATATGATATTTTCGACGCTGCAATTGCCGACAACATGCGCGTATGAACGCATAATTGCTGCAGCGACAGGAAAATCTTAACTCGCGATCCCGACAGTGCGCCCATGTCGGGGGCATTCACCACGCGTGTTTCTCATCTCCTGCGTCAAGCGGGTTCGCGCATGCGCGCGTTTGCGGGCGACAGGGGCGGCAATATCGCGATGATCTTCGGCTTGTCGCTGATTCCGCTCTCGATCGCGGCCGGCGTGGGCCTCGACATGTCGCGCGCGATGATCACGCGCAATCGCCTCGGCACTGCGCTCGATGCAGCCGGGCTCGCCGTCGGCGCACAGCCCAGCTTGAGCATCGACGACATGCAAAAGCTGGCGCGGGAGTATTTCCAGGCGAATTACACCGCCGACGCCAAAGCTTATGGTACGCCGACGCCGGTTGCAGTGACGCGCCCCCAGAATTCGCAAACCATCACGCTGAGCACGGACGTGGCCATGCCCACGACGTTGATGCGGCTGGTGGGCATCAAGACGATGTCGCTGCACGTGTCCTCGCAGATCACCTGGGGGCAGACGAAATTGTGGGTGGCGCTCGCGCTCGACAATACCGGTTCGATGTGCGAACCGGGCAGCCAGCCCTGTTCCACGCCGCTGACGACATCGAAAATCTATGCGCTGAAGCAAGCCACCCACAATCTGCTGCAAATGCTGGAGAACGCCGCAGCGAATGACGGCGACGTAAAAGTTTCCATCGTGCCCTTTAGCAAGGATGTGAACGTAGGAACGGACGACATTGACGGAAGTTGGATCGATTGGAGCGACTGGGAAGCGCCGCCGCCCAATTCCATGCCCGATAAGACCGTTGGACCGGGGTCGAGTTGCCCCTATGGCACGCGCACCTCGCCATACGGTTATTCCTGCGACCATACGCAAAACGGCAATATCGCCACGAGCGGGACTTATGCCGGCATGATCTGCCCGGGGGCCGACAATGGCCGCTACAATTCCGGCGATGGTTCGACCGTTCAAGACAATACCGAACACGACTACAACGGCTGTTACAACAGCGTGGCAAGCGGCACGTCTTCCACGGAGGTTTGTACCGGAAAACACTGCAGTTGCGGGCACACCGACAATTGCTCATGCACGGGAACCGGAAAAAAGACGGTTTGCACACAGACCGTCACCAAATACAGCCATACCTGGAAAGCGAACGATCATTCGACGTGGTCAGGCTGCATCACCGATCGCGCGCAGGACCTGGACACCGAGAACACCGCTCCCGACAATTCGTTTCCTGCCGAAAACAGCGGATATTGCCCACCCGGTACCGTGACGCCGCTCGGCTATGATTGGGACAAGTTGTCCGATCAAGTGGATGCGATGACGGCCAACGGCAACACCAACCAGACCATCGGGCTCGCCTGGGCATGGCAGACGCTGACCAACTCCGATCCCTTCAGCCCGGGAGAAGTGCCCGAAGACACGCGCAAGGTGCTCATTCTGCTGACGGACGGGCTAAACACGCAGAACCGCTGGTCGGAAGACCAGTCCGACATCAACGACCGGACCGAGGCCGTTTGCAAGAATATCAAGGACGACGACATCACCGTCTATGCCATCCAGGTGAACACAAGCGGCGATCCCAAATCGGACGTGCTGGTGAATTGCGCGTCGGATTCGAGCAAATATTTCGAACTGACCGCCGCCGACCAGATCGTGACCGCCTTCCAGCAGATCGGAACGCAGATCACCAATCTGCGCGTCTCGCTTTGACCGGCATGACACGCCGTTCATCTTCCCTGGAGATGCACAATCGCGCCCGGCGGAATGTTTCGCGCCAGGCCCCTTGCACGTAACGATAGAACACCGGCTTGTGACGTACGCCGCATTGACAGACGCGACGCCGTCGTCAACTTTGGGGTGTACCGCTTCGGGGCAGCGGGAGGGCTGGACGTTTCATGCTTTCTTATGCGGTGCGGCGCCTTTTGGGCGCGATCCCCACGCTTTTTGTCGTCATCACGCTGACCTTTTTCATGATGCGCGCGGCCCCCGGCGGGCCGTTCGATACCCAGCGCGCTCTGCCGCCGGAAATCGCGGCGAACATCAACAAGGTCTATAACCTGGACAAGCCGCTGATCGTGCAATACGGGCTTTATCTGGAGCGACTGGCGCATTTCGATCTCGGGCCGTCGTTCAAGAACCGCGATTTCACGGTGACCGAATTGATCGCGCAGGGTTTGCCGGTGAGTGCGCGGCTGGGGATTCTCGCCATTTCGTTTGCCATCGTGTTCGGCGTGACCTTGGGCGTTCTGGCGGCGTTGAAACAGAACCGCGCGGCGGATTTCGGCGTGATGACGCTCGCCATGATCGGCATCACCATTCCCACTTTCGTCACCGCGCCGCTTTTGACCCTGGTGTTCGGCGTTTATGGGCTTTCGGTGTTCGGTCACGAGATCGAACTTCCCGTTGCCGGCTGGGGCGGCGGCGCGCCGATCAATCTTCTTCTGCCGGTGACGGTTCTGGCCCTGCCGCAGATCGCCATCATTGCGCGGCTGGTGCGCGGCAGCATGGTGGAGGTTTTGCACTCCAACTACATCCGCACGGCGCGCGCGAAAGGATTGCCCAATCGCGTGGTGGTGTGGCGGCACGCCTTGCCCGCCGCGATCCTGCCGCTGGTGAGTTATCTGGGACCGGCGATTGCGGGATTGCTGACGGGTTCGTTGATCGTGGAAACGATCTTCTCGCTGCCGGGGATCGGCCGGTATTTCGTCAATGGCGCGCTCAACCGCGACTACACACTGGTGATGGGTGTGGTGATCGTCTACGCCACACTCGTGATCGTGATGAACCTGATCTCAGACCTTCTCTACGCCGTGCTCGATCCGCGCGTGAGGCTCGACAAATGATCGCGACGGGCACATCGGCTGCGAATGCGGAACTGATGACGAATGCGGTGGCCGTGCGCGGGCGCAGCCTTTGGGTCGATGCGCGGCGCAGGCTGTTCCGCAACAAGGCAGCAATGGTGAGCATCGTGGTGCTTGCGCTCATCGCGTTGACCGCGATCTTCCTGCCGCTGGTCTGGCCTTACGCTTATGACGACATCGATTTCACTCTGGTCAATTGTGCGCCCGATTGGTGGCCCGATCCGGACGTGATGTGCCATTCGGGCGGATGGCACATTTTCGGATCGGACTCGGTGGGCCGCGATCTCTTCGTGCGCGTGCTCTACGGCGCGCGGGTTTCGCTGGCTGTGGGATTGGTGGCGACGTTTGTGAGCCTTGTGATCGGGGTGGTCTATGGGGCGACGGCGGGCTTCATCGGTGGGGCGATCGACGATGTGATGATGCGGGTGGTGGACGTTCTCTATTCGCTGCCTTTCATCTTCTTCGTCATCATCCTGATGGTGATCTTCAACCAGAGCATCTGGCTGATGTTCATCGCCATCGGTGCAGTGGAATGGCTGACGATGGCCCGCATCGTGCGCGGGCAGACGCTTTCCATCAAGGAAAAGGAATTCATCGAGGCGGCGCGCGCGGGCGGCGTTTCGCAACGCGGCATCATCGGGCGGCACATCGTGCCCAATGTGGTGGGGCCGGTCATCATCTATGTGACGCTCACCATTCCTTCGGTGATCCTGTCCGAAAGCTTTCTTTCGTTTCTGGGACTTGGCATCCGCGAACCGCTGACCTCGTGGGGCGTGCTGATTTCGGAAGGGTCCAACCAGCTTGAATCCGCACCGTGGATGCTGATCTTCCCGGCGCTGTTCATGGCGGTGACGCTGTTCTGCTTCAACTTCATCGGCGACGGGTTGCGCGACGCTCTCGACCCCAAGGATCGCTGATGGCAACGCCGATTTTCGAAGTGAAAAATCTCGACGTTCGGTTCTCCACGCCGGACGGCGAAGTGCGCGCGGTGAACAACGCGAATTTTCGCATCGAGGAAGGCGAATGCCTGGGCGTGGTGGGCGAATCCGGTTCGGGCAAGAGCCAGCTATTCCTTTCGACGCTCGGCCTTCTGGCGGGGAACGGGCGGGTGACGGGCAGCGTGCTCTATCGCGGGCGCGAGATTTTGGGGCTGCCTGAGAAGGAATTGAACAAGCTGCGCGGTTCGAAGATCACCATGATCTTCCAGGACCCGCTGACTTCGCTCACGCCGCATATGAGGGTGGGCGCGCAACTGATCGAGACCTTGCAGGTCCATCGCAGTGTGCCGGCTGGGGAAGCCGAGCGGCGGGTTTTGGAAACGCTGGAACTGGTGCGCATCCCCGAAGCCAAGGCGCGGATGGGGCAATATCCGCATGAGCTTTCCGGCGGAATGCGCCAGCGCGTGATGATCGCGATGGCGGTGTTGTGCGGGCCCGATCTGCTGATCGCCGACGAACCCACCACCGCGCTCGACGTGACGGTACAGGCGCAAATCCTGGAAATCATGCGCGACCTGAAGGCGGAATTGAAAACGGCCATCGCCATCGTTTCGCACGACATGGGTGTGATCGCGGGACTTGCCGATCATGTGCAGGTGATGCGGCGCGGAGATATTGTGGAAACCGGATCGGTGGACCGCATCTTTTACGCGCCGAAGCACGACTACACGAAGATGCTGCTCGATGCGATGCCGCGCATCGACCAGCCGGACCGGCCCGGACATGCGCGGTTGATGCCGCTGCCGCTGCAATCGAGAACATTGCTCGATGTGCGCGATCTGAAAGTCTATTTCCCGGTGCGCACGGGCGGGTTGTTTGCAAAGAGAAAAGCGTTGCGCGCCGTGGACGGCGTGAGCTTTCAGTTGAACGAGGGCGAAACGCTTGGCGTGGTGGGCGAATCCGGTTGCGGAAAATCGACGCTGGCGCGCGCCGTTCTGAAGCTCTTGCCGAAGACCGATGGTGCGGTTGTGTGGTGCGGGCGCGATCTGGGGCCGATGCAGCAGGAAGACATCCGCAAGCTGCGCGAGGAATTGCAGATCGTGTTTCAGGACCCGCTCGCAAGCCTCGATCCGCGGATGACCATCGGGCAGTCGATCGCCGAGCCCCTGCGTACGCTTAAACCGCAGCTTTCTCGCGACGAGGTGCGCAAAGAAGTGCGCGAAATGATGGAGCGGGTGGGACTGGAGCCCGGCTGGATCAACCGCTATCCGCACGAATTTTCCGGCGGGCAGAACCAGCGCGTGGGGATAGCGCGCGCGATGATCGTGAAGCCGCGGCTGGTGGTTTGCGACGAGGCGGTGAGCGCGCTCGACGTTTCCATTCAGGCGCAGATCGTGGATCTGTTGGTGCGGCTGCAGGCGGAATTCGGCATGTCGCTGATTTTCATCAGTCACGATCTGTCCGTCGTGCGGCAGGTTTCGCACCGCGTGATGGTGCTTTATCTGGGGCGCGTTGTGGAACTGGCGGGACGCGAGACGATTTATGAAAATCCGCGCCATCCCTATACGCGTGCGCTGATCCGCGCGGTGCCGGTGCCGGACCCGAAAATGGAACGCAGCAAGCCGCGGGCGAAGATCGCGCTCGAACTGCCCTCCCCGCTCGACACGCGCGCGCAACTCACGTTTCTGAAATCGAAACTGATCGACGATCCGGATGCCGAACAATACCGGCCGAAGTTGATCGAAGTCGCGCCCGGCCATCTGGTGGCCGAGCATGATTGAGTCACCTTACCCGCTTCACCTTGAACAGCTTGGTGTTGCCGCTGATGGTCATCGAATAGGTGCCGAAGATCGCGCGTTCGACCTTGACCTTCACGCGATGCGGATCGCGGTCGAACTGGGCCTTGCCGGAATCGGCATCAAGCTGCTGCCAGATCTGGCCGTTGTCGAGGAAAACGGTGAACTTGCCGAAGGAATTGGTCGCGTAGTCGGTCAGGTGCGCGCTGATGCTGTCGATCTCTTCTTCTTTCGCCTTGGAGATTTCCTGCGGCGTTTTCACCAGACGTTCTTCGCCGAATTCCTGCGGCGTCGCCTGCGGTTTTTCCTCGCCGCCGCCGAACAGATTGTCGAGGCCGAACCAGGATTCCTTTTCTTCCTTGCTGGGCGGCGGGGGCGGCGCGGACGCAACAGGCGTTTTCAGATAGCGGTCGAATTCCGGCGCCAGGCGGTCGTAACAGGCAAGCCTGCTCGACGCGATGGTGAGCTGGGCGCAATTGCTCAACGCTCTCATCAGATTGTCGCGACCATCTGAGAGGGCAAGCGTGGGCACAAGACAAAATGCGGCCGTCAGAACGAGCGCCTTGCGATCCATCTTCGGTCAATCCTTCCGTAACGGGAAATTGCGAGCCGAGTCATCCCCCACAACACCGATGATATGGTAAGGAACGCGCATGTTCGAGAGCTTACGCATGAGGTTTCGTTCAGGGATCGTGGCGCTGGCGGGGTTGGCGCTGATCGCCGCCTGTTCGCCGCCGCCGCGCGGCGACGGGCCGATGACCTTGAACCGCGGCAATGGCACCGAGATCAAAAGCCTCGATCCGCACTACATCGACCTCACCTCCGAAGCCAATGTGGAGGGCGACATCCTGACCGGGCTCGTGACGGAAAACGCAGCGGGCGAGCCGATCGCCGGAGCGGCGCTGAGATGGGAAACATCGCCCGACGGAAAGACGTGGACATTTCATCTGCGCGACGAAGTTTGGTCGGACGGCGTGCCGGTGACTTCGCACGATTTCGTCTATGCGTATCGGAGACTGCTGGAGCCTTCGCGGGGGGCGCCCTACGCCTATAACATCTGGATTTTCAAGAACGCCGAAGCGGTCAATTCCGGGAAGCTGCCGGGAACGGCATTGGGCGTGGACGCGCCCGACGACAAGACGCTGGTCATCCACCTGGAACATCCCGCGCCTTACCTTCTGGAGCTGCTGATGCATCAGACGGCATATCCGATTCCGCGTCACGTGGTGGAAGCCAAAGGGGACGGGTGGTCGCGCGTGGAGAACTTTGTCGGCAACGGCGCCTATGTTCCGCAGAAATGGATTCCCAACGATCACCTGACGCTGGTGAAGAACCCGCGTTTCTACGACGCCAGGAATGTGCGCATAAAGATCGTCAACTATTACCCGACGGACGATACGCAGGCTGCTCTGAAGCGGATGCGGGCGGGCGAACTGGATACGCAAACCCCGCTTCCGGCGACCGAGATCATCTGGCTGCGCAAGCATATGGCCCATGCTTTGCAGATGGCCGATTATCTCGGCAATTCGTACATCACCTACAACATGAACCGGAAGCCGTTCCAAGATCCGCGGCTGCGGGAGGCATTGAGCCTGGCGTTCGACCGGGAAGCGATCAATACCGACGTGCTGCGGTTCGGCGAGAAATCGGCCTATGCCTTCGTGCCGCCGCATACAGCCAACTATCCCGGTACCGCACATTTGAGATTCCAATCGCTGCCGATGGCAGCGCGTATCGCACGCGCCAGGCAATTGATGGCGGAAATGGGCTATGGGCCGAACCACCATTTCCACACCACTTACGAAATCACCACCGATCCGGACAACACGCGCGTGGCGGCTGCGCTGCAGCAGATGTGGCGGAAGATCTATGCAGATGTCGATATCGTGAAAGCGGATGCGACGGTGCACTACAAGAACATGCAGGTGCATCAATTCGATCTGGCGGGCGCCTCATGGGTTGCCGATTTCAACGATGCATCGAACTTTCTGGATCTGCTGAGGTCAAACAGCGGCAACAATTACGGAAGTTACAAGAACGCAACCTTCGACCGGCTGATGGACGAAGCGCAGATGGAGCCGGATGCGAAGAAGCGCGGCAATCTGATGAACCAGGCCGAGCAGCTTGCGCTGGACGAGAATGCGGTGCTGCCATGGCGCTTCCGCAAGACGCAGGATCTGGTGCAGCCTTATGTGCGCAACTGGATACCGAACGTGCGCGACTTCAACCACAGCCGCTGGCTCTGGATCGACCCCGCGGTGAAGCCGGAGCGTTGAAGGGCATTCACAGCCTTCCTATCTACTGCTCTGTCATTCCGCCGGTTCCGGCGGTAGGATGGGCTGTCCTGGAGGAGGGAATTTCCCATGAATTTCAATAGATTGGCTTCCCGCTGGAAGAGCGTTCTGCTGGTTCTGGCGGTGCCTGTGCTGCTGGCGGGATGCGGGATCAACACGATTCCCACCAAGGACGAACAGGTTAAGGCGGCGTGGGGCGACGTTCAGAATCAGTATCAGCGCCGCAGCGACCTGATCCCCAATCTCGTTTCGACCGTGCAAGGTTACGCACAGCAGGAACGCACCGTGCTGACCGATGTTGTGAAGGCACGTGCGAGCGCCACGCAGGTAAAGGTGGATGCTTCGACCATCACCGATCCGGAGAAGTTCAAGCAGTTCCAGGCGGCGCAGGATCAACTTTCCGGCGTGTTGGGGCGGCTGCTTGCGATCACCGAGAATTACCCCGATCTGAAATCGAACCAGAACTTTCTGGCGCTGCAATCCCAGCTTGAAGGCACGGAAAACCGCATTGCCGTTTCGCGGCGCGATTATAACGAAGCCGTCCGGCAATATAACACCGAGCTTCGCACCTTTCCCGGCGTGATCTGGGCGGCGACGCTTTACCGTTCGCAGAAAGAGGCACAGCCCTTTACCGCGAGCGCCGAAGCGCAGACCGCGCCGAAGGTCAGCTTTCCGCCGCCGCAATAATGATGGCACCCTTGGCCTTGCTGCGCCGGTGCGCGATTGCGCTCGCTTTTGTTTGCGCCTTTGTCGCACCGGCGGTGGCCGCGCCCACCTTTCCGCCGCTGACGGGACGCGTGGTCGACGATGCGCATATCCTTTCCGACGCGACCAAGGCGTCACTCACGCAGAAGCTGGAAGACCTCGAGAACCGCACCTCACGGCAGCTGGTGGTGGTCACCCTGCCCTCGCTGCAGGGATATGAGATCGAGGACTATGGCTATCAGTTGGGGCGCGCCTGGGGGATTGGGCAGAAAAAGCTCAACAACGGCGTGCTGTTCATTATCGCGCCCAACGAACGCAAGGTGCGGATCGAAGTGGGGTATGGGCTGGAGCCCATTCTGACCGACGCGCTTTCGAGCGTGATCCTGCAGACGACGGTACTCCCGAAATTCCGCGACGGAGACATGGAAGGCGGCGTCGTGGCGGGCACCGATGCCATTCTCGAACAATTGCTGCTGGATGCACCGGCGGCCAAGGCGCGCGTGGCGGCGGCGGAGAAACAGGTCTCGCGGCCGCATTTCGATCCCGGCATTCTGATCTTCGTCATCTTCATCATGTTCGTGATCTTCGGCCGCATCTTTGGAAGACGCCGCGGCATGGGCGCGCTGCCGTGGATCATCCTGGGCAGCGGCATGGGCCGTGGCGGCGGAAGCTGGGGCGGTGGCGGATTTGGCGGCGGCGGTTTCGGCGGTGGCGGCGGATCGTTCGGCGGCGGCGGTTCTTCGGGGAGCTGGTGAGATGCTGGGCGATGACGACCGCCGCAACATCGCCGATGCCGTTTCGCGCGCGGAGGCAAACAGCTCGGCCGAAATCTCCTGCATGCTGGCGGAAGAAGCCTCGCATTATCGCGAAGTGCCGCTTGGCTGGGGGGCGCTGGCAGCGCTGGTATTGCCGCCGGTGGCGCTGATATTGGGTTTCAAGCCGCTGGCATTGGCCGACATGGTTTCGGGCTGGGCGGCAGCGCAATCTTCCGCAACGGAGCGCGACATTCTTCTCGCGCTTTCGGCTTATGCCGTGGTGCAGGTGGTGTTGTTCGCCGTGGTGGCGCTGATCGTTTCGATTCCCGCCGTGCGGCGCGTGATGACGCCGGGATTTTTGAAAGCCCATCGCGTGGCGCAATCGGCGCGGCACCACTACACTTCGCTCGGCGCAAGATTGGGCGGCGACCATCCGTTCGTGCTGATCTATGCCTCGCGGCGGGATCGGCGGGTGGAGATTGTGGCAAGCCCTTCGGCGCATCGCGCGGTGGGACAAGCGGTGTGGCGCGATGCAGCCCGCGTGCTCGGCGCATCGATGCGCGAGGCCCGCGTGGGCGAAGGTTTCGTGCGCGCGGTGGAGATTTGCGGGGCCGCACTGGCGCGGCACTTCCCCCCCAATGGCGAAAAGCACAACGCATTGCCCGATACGCTGTTGGAGAGTTGAGCGGGGCCGACTATAAGGTCTCCCGCGTGACCCCGTAGCTCAGCAGGATAGAGCATCAGATTCCTAATCTGAGGGTCGGACGTTCGAATCGTCTCGGGGTCGCCAGCAAAATTCGCCCCAAAAACAGATTCCCCGCCACCATCGCAAAAGCCGGCGCGGAAAATTTCGCACAACGGTTCAGGCGACAATGGCGGGGTCGAAGCTTCGGCTGGCGGACGGTTTCGGCCGTAACATCAAACGTCACCGGCGTCCGCACCTCGGCCTGTCCCGCGAGACTTATCCCTTCCGCCCCTGATGCCCGGCGATGCGCGCTGTGATCTTCAGATCATGCAGCCGCAAGCGTGCCGGACGAAACTGGCGGAGAGACGCGGATGCACACGAGGGTGATCGCATCCTGTCCCTGTATTCTCGTGTCGGTCTCGCTACCCGCGCGGGCGGCGAATGGTTGCGTGAGCAAAGTCCTCAAGAAGCATCTGAGAACGAATATAGAACATCCAATCTCAGGTTTCAAGGCCTAATGTTGATTTTTTTCTTCTATCTGACTCAAAGGCTTAGGCCGAAGGCCA
>DATKJT010000023.1:0-79436 GCA_035543495.1 Rhizomicrobium sp.
GAAGCTAGATCGCGGCTTTCGCGCCTTCCTCGAAAAGCCCCTTGATGACCTTTTGCCCCAAGGTGAGGAAGGTCGAATTCAGAAAGCGATACGTGCCGATAAAATGCAAAAAGGCGTAATTCTGAAGCCCTGTCTCGAAGCATTCCGGCCCGAAGTTTCCATATTTCGGATAAGGCAATACGATGGCGTTCGGCGAGTTCGCGATGGCGAAGTTGGATGCCGTTTGTTCCGAGCCCCACTCCAACCACCGATCGCCGAGCATCCCGCGCATGTTGCGATCGAATTCTTCCATCTGCGTTCGCGTATATCCGCCTTTCGCAAACCCGGTGAACCCGGACGAGCCCTGGACATATTTCAGGTTCTCGGCGCCGGGATACTGGTCAAACAGCCGTTCGGCCACGATGCCGATATAATTGCTTTTCTCGGCGCGCGACTTTGGCGCGATCTCCGGCATCGGAGCGATCGGCATACCCCTGTTTCCCAGCGTGAAGGGGATGTTGTTTTCCGCACAGTGCCGCACCTCGGCCACATCTGCGCCAAAAGCCAGCGTGTCCCAGTCGATCTGGATAACATATTCGTTCTCGGAACCATCGAGCAGGTACAAAAGGCGTTCCCATGTGCCGCCGCGTTGGCAGGGGCCCATCTCGATGTCCTCAATATTGAAAAAGCGGATGCCCTGAAGATGATGTTCCAGCGTGCTGCGCACATTGGCCGACATATCGCGATCGACAATGGCGGTTATCTTGCCGGCTCCGAGGCGCGTGTAAAAAGATTTCATGCTGAGCAGATACATCTGCAAATCGGAGTCTGAAGGCTTCGAGACCATGCTGACGATGGTCCACGGCGCGTCCTTGAGTTTGATTGGAGGCGTTTCCCGAATGCCCGCGGTCAACCGATCAAATCGGGCGCGTGTGCGTTGCAGCCTCCATTTATACAGCATTCAATTCTCCGATTGCCATTTCGATCGACATTAACAGATGCGCCCCGCGACATGTAGATTCGAGAAAGACCACGCTGCCGACTGTCCGAATAACATTGTGTGGGATTTTCCGATCATGGCTTCGGCCAACGCCTCGCCGGCAAGCCAATCTGCTTTAACACTGTTAAAAGTTCCGTAAATCGCAGGTTGCGGAGAAATCAGACGGTTCAAGTTAACTTTTAGATCGACAGGGCCGAGCGTTCCTGCAGGAACAGCCACGGCGCCAGCTTTTCATTCATCACTGCACCATCGGCGCCCGTCACATTGTCCGTCGCGATCAAAATGCGACCCAGAATGTCGGTCTTGAGCCAGCCCTGAGGGCAGTGGTTGAGTATGGGCTTGCTGGTAAACAGCAATCGATAGCCGGCGTCGCGGGTGATCTGCGCTGTATGACTGTCATATCGGCCATGGGGGAAGGAGATCGAGGCGCCCGCTGTCACATCCACATTGTCGGACAGCCATGTGCGCGCAGCAACGACGTCTTTCTCGGCGCGATCCATAAGCGACAACGGCAGGTGAGAAGAGCCATGCGCGCCGACACTGACGGAGTTTTCGCGCAAGAACCTGAGGTCCTCCGCGCTCAATGCAATGTTGGAGCGATAAAGTTCGCGCATCGTCCGGGCATAGGGCTCGAGAAGCGCATTGCGCTTTTCCTCCGGCAGGGAACCGAAATGAAGCAGCAGCGAGAGCGCGCCGGCTTTCGAACCGCACGAGCCGGCATCGCCTGAAGCTGCAGCCCACAATTCATCGGGACTCACGCGCCCCGAACGCAACGCCCATTCCATGACTTCCTGCCACCACATGCCGGGCGAAGCGACGGCGTCGGTCGCGGCAAACACGACCCAGGGGACACCGGCAGCCGATAGCACCGGCTGGGCGTAGTCGAGATTGTCCCGCCATCCGTCATCAAAAGTTATGAGAACCGGATGAGGGGGCAACGGCCGGATACCTTCCCGGGAAGCGAGGACGTCTTCGAGGCCGACCGGCGTGTAATACCGCTTGCAGAATTCTACGACCTCGCTCAGCAGCTCGGGCGTAACCGTGTATTCGGGGTCGGCCGACAGCCGTTCGGACTCCGCGGCGGGCAAAACCCGATGGAACATCAATACGGTCAGGTAGTCGCGATTGCGGGCCCGGTGCCAGAGATCGAACCCTCCGACCTTTAGGGCGACGGATTTTGCCAGCGCCTTCATCTCCACCGCTTGTCCTTCCTTGCTAACGGCCGAGCCGGACTGCCGACCGGTAGCCCAGGCGCGCCCGCAAGCGCGCGGAGGGCCGAAAGACGATTTGCACGGTCACAATGAGCACTAAAAAGCACGGCGGATTGGGCCGCTCCAAGGCCCCCTAGTCAAGGCTTTGAAATCAAATCCGTTACCCGGCGGCCGCGAGACCTCACCCCTGGGCTTGCGGAGTCCGTGCCGAAAACAGTTTTGGCTTTCGCCGAAGACAGCTTTCAGACCTCCAGAGGGAGAATTGGATGATGGTTAATGTTTGAGATCGAATTCTCTCAGTAAAAACAGTATGTTACCTGGCCACTCAAGGGACTGCCCTCCCTCGAAACCCGATCGCCAGCTTCGCTGCATGGCGAAAGCCGCCATCTGGATCGTTGCGAAGGCGGGTATATGCCTCGGCTGCCTCAGCTACCACGCCGCAACACTTGACCTCGCTCGACCGGTGATCTGAAAAATATTCTATTGCTTACAGTTGGTTACAGTGAATTTCCGAGCCTTGTTAACCATGATTATTCGCTGTCGGCGCTATTTACACTTTCTTCATAACTTGGCCCCTGAACCCCAGAAAACCGCGGAATCCCTGGCTTGGCACGTCCCGTGCTTTCCTAAGGGACAGCAGCCCGGATGGGGCATGCGTTGGGTTCTGAAAGGGTAATAACCATGGGTATCAAATCACTCGTAATTTCTGCGGTGCTCGCAGCCGGTACGATCGTTGCCGCTGCTGTTCCCGCTTCGGCTGTTCCGATCTCGGGCAGCATCGGTACCGTTGGCTTTAGCTGGACCGGCACGGGCGGCACGCCTGGTGTCTACTCCACCTTTACCGGCATCAGCTTCACGAATCCTGTGGCTGTAAACGGCACCGGCGACCTTTCGATCTTCACCGGCGGCACCGGCACAATCCAGAACTTCGTGAACGATCTGCCGTCGACCGGCGGTGGCTTTAGCCAGATCAACGACTTCCTGGTGGTCACGATGGGAGCTTCAACGCTGCACCTGACGCTGGACACGATTGCTCCGACGTTCGGCTTCGGCCCGAACGGCTTCTCGGCTGCGACGGGCGGCTATGCCTTCTCGCTCACGGGAACCGGCAGCTTCTACATCACCGACGCCAGCAACAACGTCATTGCTGGCCCGACCGATGCGGCTTGGACCATCGGCGGAAGCAACAACGGTGCCTCGTTCACGTGGCAGTCGACTGCGAACGCGGTTCCGGAACCCGCCTCCATCGCTCTCCTGGGCGCTGGTCTGGCCGGCCTGGGCCTGCGTCGCAAAAAGCGCGCTGCCTAAAGGGAGCTCCTTTCAGATCCAGGGCAAAGGGCCGGTCGCAAGACCGGCCCTTTCCTTTTGTGCCTTCACCGCCACTTCACCATTGATCGCTAAGTCCACCTCCGGGCTTGCCCGGCCACCTTCCGGGCGTTAGGCATCGCCCGGCATATCAGGGGGCTGACCTTGAGCGTTCTTGTCACCGGCGGAGCCGGGTATATCGGCAGCCATATGGTCCACGCCTTGCTCGACAGGGGCGAGCATGCGGTGGTCCTCGACAATCTGTGCACTGGCGTGCGCGGCTTGGTGGCGGAAGATGCCACCTTCGTCGAAGGCGATGTCGCCGACACCAGGATGGTGCGCGACCTGATCCAGGATCTTCAGATCGACGCCGTGGTCCATTTCGCGGGCTCGGTCGTCGTTCCGGAGTCGGTGGAGAAACCTCTCTTCTACTATGCGAACAACACCGCCGCTTCGCGCAACCTGATCGAGGCGTGCGTAGAAGAAGGCGTGCAGAACTTCGTGTTCTCGTCGACCGCCGCTGTCTATGGCGAGCCGGAAACGATGCCGGTGCGCGAAGACGCGCCGACCAATCCGATCAATCCCTACGGCCGCTCCAAACTGATGACGGAATGGATGCTGCGCGACACCGCCGAAGCACACGATTTCCGGTACGCGGCGCTGCGTTACTTCAACGTGGCGGGAGCTGACGGCAAAGGCCGTACCGGTCAATCGACCCCGCGTGCGACGCATCTCATCAAGCGCGCGTGCCAGGCCGCGCTCGGGCGGGTGCCGCATCTGAGCATCTTCGGCAACGATTTCCCCACCGCTGACGGAACAGGCGTGCGCGACTACATCCATGTGATGGATCTGATCGAAGCGCATCTGCTCGCACTCGATCATCTGCGCGACAATGGACAATCCATCGTCTGCAACGCCGGTTACGGCCATGGTTTCTCGGTCCGCGAAGTGGTGCGCGCGGTGGAACGCGTCAGCGGCCAGCCTCTGCCCGTGCGCGAAGAACCGCGTCGCGCCGGCGATCCGCCCGCCATCGTCGCCAATTCCGAGCGCCTGAAAACCACCCTCAACTGGCAGCCCGCTTATGACGATCTCGATGCGATCGTGCGCTCAGCCTATGCGTGGGAAAGCAGGCTGAACAGCGCCTGAGTTAGTTAGACGCCACGGCTTTCGCAGACGCACCGATTTCGCGTTCGAGAAAACGCTGGAACATCCAGAGCAGCCACAGCGTGCGGCTGTGATCGCGCAGGCCGCTTCTGTGCTGCGTGACCATCGTGTCGATGAAGGCGATGTCGAAGTAGCCCGAATCCGCGAGCCCGCCCGGTGTCTGCATTGCCAGACGGAAGTGCTCGCCCATCGTACCGCGGAACCAGTCTGCCAGCGGCACGGAGAACCCCTGCTTGGTGCGATAGAGCAGATCGTGCGGCAACAGCGGTTCCAGCGCACGCTTCAACACGCGCTTGCCCTTGCCATTCTTCAATTTGAATTCCGGTTTCAGCCCCAGCGACCATTCCACGAAACCGTGATCGAGCATCGGCACACGGGTTTCGAGACTGTTGGCCATTGCCGTGCGGTCGACCTTCACCAAAATGTCGCCAACAAGCCAGGTCTTGAGATCGACATATTGCGCGACGCCAACGGCATCGTCGAACGGCGCGTACTTCATGTGACGCGCGATAACGTCTGCCGCGTGATAGCCGTTAAGTTCCCTGCGCAAGCGATCGGAGAAAAGCCGCGCGCGCAAATCGTCTGCCAGCACGCAGACGTTGTGGAAATAACCATGCGCCGTATCCTGGCTCAATTCGCGAAATGTCTGCCGGGCGCGGAACATGCGCGGCGCCCAGTCGATTTGCGGATAGACATTGCCCAGGAGTCCGAACAGGGGTCCGCGAATTCCTTGCGGCAGAAAATCGCGCAGGCGTTCCTCGCGGTCATGGAAAGCATAGCGGCGATAACCCGCGAACAATTCATCGCCCGCATCGCCGGAAAGCGAGACGGTCACGTGGTTGCGCGCGAGCTTGGCCACCTGATAGGTGGGCAGCGCCGAACTGTCGCCGAATGGTTCGTCGAAGATGCCGGGCAGAAGTTCGACAGCATCGGTTTCATAGCCCGTCATCGTTTCGATGTGCTGCCGCCCGCCGTAACGCTGTGCGACCTGCGCCGCATAAGGCCGCTCGTCGAACTTCGGATCTTCGAAGCCGATGGTGAAGCAATCGACGGGTTCGCTGCGCGCCTTCGCCATTAAGGACATGGTGGCGCTTGAATCGGTTCCGCCCGAAAGAAACGCGCCCACCGGCACATCCGACACCAGCTGGGATTTCACCGCGGCGGCCAGCCGATCAAGAAGTTCGTGCGCCGCGTCGTCGAACGACTTGTTCTCGTTGCGGCCCGGCTTTGGGTCCCAATATTGCGCGAGCTTCGGCGCCTGTCCGCGCGTGATGGTCAGCGTGTGGCCAGGCGGAAGTTTCTCGACGCCTTCATAGATCGTGCGCGGATCGCAGATGTAGCCGAGCGCGAAAAATTCCTCGATGGCGCAGGGATCTATTTTGCGCGGCAGATCCGGGTGTTGCGCCAGCGCCTTCAGTTCAGAGCCGAAGATAAGTGTGCGGTCAGGCAGGAATGCGTAATAGAGCGGCTTCTCGCCCAATCGGTCGCGGGCGAGGAACAGCGTGCGCTCTTTGGCGTCCCAAAGGACGAACGCGAACTGGCCCGAAAGATGGTTCACGCAATCGCGGCCCCATTCCTTCCAGGCTTCGAGAATGACTTCGGTATCGGATGAAGTGATGAAGCGGTGCTGCTTGTCCTGCAGTTCCTTGCGCAGTTCGCGGTAGTTGAAGATCTCACCGTTGAAGGTGATGCAGACGTTGCCGCTCTCGTCGAATTTGGGCTGGTCGCCGGTCGAAAGGTCGATGATCGCCAGCCGCCGGTGGCCAAATGCGATGCCCGGCGCGAAGTGAAAACCTTCCCCGTCCGGCCCGCGATGATGGATCGCGTCGTTCATCGCCTTGACGAGGCCCTTGTTAGGGGGCCGTTCGCCAACCGTATCGAACCATCCGCAGAGGCCGCACATCGTTCGGCCTCAATGCGCCTGCGCGCGTTCGAGGTGATCCGGCAGGTCGCCCATAGAGGCAAGCGCATCTGCCAATTCCTGGCGCGCCTGCGCTTCGGTTCCTTCTTCGAGCGGAACAGACAAGGCTATGAGCGCGCTGCCGTCGCGGCCCGCGAACGAACCTTTCAGCCGTTCGATCTTCACGTCCAGCCCGCTGGTGGTGAACTTGCCGCGCGCCCAATAGGTCCACCAGACGAGGCGGCGTTGCATGTTGGACGCAAGCTGTAGTTCGACAAACGGCACCTCTGTCTTTCCGATATGAGCGGTGAGCGTTCCGGAGTTCGTGGCGTTCCACTGCTCTTCGTCCCACATCTTGTTGGTGGACTCGATCAGCGTGTGCCCGTCCCGCGCGCGCCCGTAATAGTAGACGAACACGTCCACAGGCGGCGCGGTCAGGCTGTCGCGATCCATGCTGAATGCGTGTTCGACATCCTCGCCCGCAAAGGACGGATGCCATGCGCCCGTAGCCTTGGCGATCTGCCAGCCTGCATAGTCCGGTTGGGCGAATTGCGAACGATCGATGTTCAGCTCGCCGCCTTCGCGCCATGTGGCGTAAGCAGGCGCTGCCGCCACGGCAACGGCTGCGACCGCGGCCGCCAGCAGCAATGAAACAGCGGAAGCAGGCACGGCCTTTTCTTCGGAAGCCTTCGGCTCTGGCATTTCGTCGCGCCAGCGCGCGCCGACGAAAAACAGCAACAGCATGATCGCCACGGAGAAGCCCCATCCGTAGACGAGGTGGTCGAAACCCACGGCAATGCGATTGTCGCTGTAGTGGGCGAGCAGAACGATGCCCAAGGCCCGGAATCCATTGCCGATGATGGGCACGATGAAACACGCCGCCATGAACAGAACGATTTTCGGCCATTTGCGATAGGTCAGATGCGCGTAAAGGGCGCCCAACGCGACAGTGGCGATCAGGAACCGCAAGCCCGCGCAGGCTTCTTCAACCTGATAGCGACCATTGGCGAGTTCGATGATCGTGCCTTCCGCATAGTAGGGAATGCCCATCAACGAAAGGAAGGTCGTGATGAAATGCGTGGTGAAAGTCTGAAGCGGAGGAATCAGATACTCGCCCGTCGGCACAAGGAAAAACAGGAACAGCGATGCGAACATGACGATGCGATAAACCGGCCAGCCGAAGATCGCCAGGATCACGACCTGCACCATGGCGATCAATGCGAATTGCTGGACCTCGTTGATGGCAACCAGATGGCCCAGATACCATCCGGCGGCCAGCGGAATCATGAGCACGAGCGCCAAAGGAAGGGGCGCAGGGCGCGCGAAGGCAAGTTCCTTGCGCTTGTTCCAAACAAGCCACGCCGAGATCGGTATGATCAGATAGCAATGCGAATAAGCGGGCGTCACCCAATAGACTGTCAACGCTGCCGAGATGTTTCCCCAATAGAAAAAGCCCATCACAGCCAGAACGAGAACCAGGGCCGCAATATAGCGCCCCCACATCACCCGTGCGTCGGACGGAAGGTCGTTGATCGCGGCCTCGGCCATCAGATTGCTCCTGCCAACGGGGCTGTTCGGGATTGGGTGGGCTCGATCCCGTCTTGCAGAGACGCCACCTTATTGATCTTTCCGGCCGCGGTCTCCAGCAACGCATCGAGGCTTGCGAGATTGCGCGTCCAGTCGTGATTGCTTTCGACGAAGCGACGCCCCGCCGCCGCTATACGCATGCGCTCCGGCCCCATGGCCGCCGAAACAACCGCGTCGGCGAAGGCTTCCGGATCGTCGGCAAGCCAGAAGTCCCTGCCCGGCTCGGCGGACAATGCGCGCGACGCAGCGGTCGTCGCCACCACCGGTTTTTCCTGCGCCATCGCCTCAAGCACCTTGTTCTGGACACCGCGTGCAATGCGCAGCGGCGCCACGCTCGCTGCGGCATGCGCGATATAGGGACGAACGTCCGCAACGCGTCCCGTGACAACCGTGTTGCGCAAGCCGCCCTCGCTCAACGCGCGTGCGGGTTTCGAACCCACGACATAGAAGCGCGCATTGGGAAGCCGCGCGGAAACGAGCGGCATCACGGATTTCGCAAACCACATCGCGCCATCGACGTTGGGGCGATAGTCCATCGCCCCTGTCATCACCAACGGAATCTCGCTCTTTGGGAACGGGTTGGGGAAATTGTGGTCGCTGGAGAAGAATGAAAAATCGACGCCATTGGCGACGCTGTGAATGCTGCCCGCCGATTCCGGCGCCAGTCGTTCAAACGTCTGCGCCTCATAGGGTGAAACCAGAAGCGTGGCGGCGAAATGAGCAGCAGCGGCGCGTTCCAGTTCGAGCAGCTTGTCGGCTTCGCGTGCATAAAGCCAGCGCTTGGGACCGATGGAGACTTGCGCGTATTGCCGCCACTTGTCTGAATCCACATCCACCAGATCGAGCACCACCTTGCGCGGATCGAAATCGCGCCGGTGCATCATATAAGGCGCCATCGCCGAACTGAACACGAGCGCACAGTCGATCCGGCGTTTGGCCAGAAGCTGATCGATCCACGCTTCCATCGCGGCACTGCCGAAATAGGACGTGGTGATGGGCCCGCCGCGCATCAGTGCCGCAATGCCCATGGGATAGACGAGCCCGGGATTGAGCGGCGGCAGGAAACATTCTCCGCCCGCAAGCGCCTTCAACGCATCGGCATGTTCGAGATCGGCGGGATCGTCCACAAAAGCGCCGACATGCACCGTGTGATGCTGCGCCAGATGCGCGACCATTGCATGCGCGCGAATCTTTTCGCCCTTGTTGGGCGGAAACGGTATGCGATGGCTCAGGAAAAGAACGTCCACCGGCGTTCAGCCCTCGGCTTGCGGGATGGGATAGACCCGGTCGATCCGCTGCCATTCGAACGCATCGAGCAGCTTGACCAGGCGTTTCTCCATGCGGCCCAGATTGGTGTAGTGGCGCACACGCGTCTTGAGCGAAGTGCCCGGAATACGCGGCTGATCGGAATCGATCTCCCAGGGGTGGAAATAGAACATGCAGGGCTGTTTGTCGTTCTCGCGCACGCGGTTCAGTCCCAGGCTCGTCCACCAATAAGGCAGTAGACGGAAATATCCGCCGCCGCCGCAGGGGAGATTGGTATTGAACAGCCGCACCGACGTCACCGGGATTTCCAGGAAATCGCTTTCTTCGAAAGGCCGGAATGCAAAGCGCGGCGCTTCGGGAATGCCATAAAGATCGTGATGGATCGGATAGGTGCTGGAACTGTAGCGATACCCTGCCCTGTTCAATTCTTCGAATATCCAAAGCGAGTCGCGGGTGATCGAGAACGACGGCGCGCGATAGCCCTTCACTTCCACGCCACTTAAATCTTCAAGCAACGCCTTGGCGGAAACGATGTCCTCGCGAAAATCCTCGCGTGCCTGGGCGGCTGCGCGCAGATGCATGGTGCCGTGCGAAGCCAGTTCATGGCCAGCATCGACGATCTTGCGGATCAGGATGGGATGGCGTTTGGCGATC
The DNA here is from genome assembly GCA_035543495.1 of Rhizomicrobium sp. Classification (GTDB taxonomy): domain Bacteria; phylum Pseudomonadota; class Alphaproteobacteria; order Micropepsales; family Micropepsaceae; genus Rhizomicrobium. Next base: position 10,067 of record DATKJT010000023.1, read on the forward strand.
CAGCCCAGCGTGAAGAACGTGGCGGTGACGCCCGCGCGCTCGAACATCGCAAGAATGCGGTCGACATTGCGTTCCACGCGGCCTTCGTAGGATGGCCAGTCTTTGCGGTCGATCAGGCCCGCAAACGCTTCGACCTGGAAATAATCCTCGACGTCGACGGTCAACGCGTTCGCGCGGCTGTCGCAGGCAAGCGGCCTCAGCGACCATTGTGCGATGGTCTCGGCGCTGTCGGGAAATGAAGCGTGCTGGTTCATCGTCCGCCTTCAACCGCGCGGACGGGGGCCGGGTCCACTGCTGAAGCCGAGAAGATCGTAGAACGCCGATGCGATCTGGCGCAGAGACTTGTCCTGCCGGGCAAGACGTTTTTCCAACTCGCTGACGCGGAAAGCAAGATCGCCCGACGAGACGCCGTGCTCGAGGTGTTCGACCTCGGAAATCTGAACGGCCGGCGGGGCGGCAGGTGCGCTGCCCTGGCGCGCGGAATTTTCGGCACGCAGGTCGGCCGCAACCTTGTTCACGTCTTCATCGGTGAAGCGATGCAGATTGTCGAGAAAGCCCAGAAGCAGAAGCCGATTGCACAGCGTGTTGATCTGGCGCGGAATGCCGGAGGTGTGATTGTAGACCGCGTTCACCGCGCTCGCCTCGAACACCGGATCGTTTTTCCAGCCCACATGCTTGAGGCGATGCGGCAGGTACTCGCCGCATTCCTCGCGGCTCATCGGCCCCAGATGATAAGACGCGATCACGCGCTGGCGAAGCTGTTCGAGATCGGGGTGCGCGATGACATCGCGAAATTGCGGCTGGCCGACGAGAAAGCTCTGGAACGGCGCCGCATTGCCGACCTGGAAGTTCGACAACATGCGCAATTCTTCCAGCGCCTCGATGGAAAGGTTCTGCGCTTCGTCGACCACGAGCAGCGCGCGCTTGCCGTCGCGATAAAGCTGTTCGAAGAAGCGCTGCAGGCGCAGCAGCATCGACGCCTTGTCGGTCGGAATGTCCTTGATGCCGAACGCTGCGGCCACCATGCGCAGAAGCTCGGAGCCGGCAAGCAGCGTTGTCACCACATGGGCGGCAGCGATCTTGTCCGGATCGATGGTGGACATAAGGTGCTTGACGATGGTCGTCTTGCCCGCGCCCACTTCGCCGGTGATGACGATGAAACCTTCGCCGCGGCTCAAGCCATAGCTCAGATGCGCCATGGCCTGCGAGTGCACGGTGCTGTCGAAATAGAACTTGTGATCCGGCGTGAGCAGGAACGGTTCGCCGGTCAGGCCGTAGAATTCCGTGTACATCCGCGTCCTCGATACTGAAACCGCTTAGTTCGCAGCGGCTTCGGTATCCTTCCGATAATAGTAGTAATACGAGGCCGCCGACGTATGACGCCATTGCGGCGATTTGTTGAACAGCAGCATCACGTTGCGCGCAGACGAGATCTTGGTCAGGGCTTCCTCGACGTGATGGCGCGAAGGCTGCTGGGCGGCGACCACCATGATGACGTGATTCATGTGCGGAACCAGCGCTGCCGGTTCGGCGGCGGCCAGCACAGGCGGCGCGTCGATCAGGATGATACGGTCCGGGTAACGCGTGGCCATATCCTGGCAGATGTCGCTCATGCGCTTGGAGGCCAGCAGTTCCGGCGATCCTGAATCATGCTTGCCCGCGAAGATGACGCGCAGGTTGGGAACATCCACGCAGCGATGCATGACTTCGTTCACGTCCTGGCATCTGCCGTTGAGCAGTTCGGTGAGACCAAGTCCGTTGGCGCCATCGAAATAGGCATCGAGCGAGGAGCGCACAACGTCGCCGTCGATCAGGATGACGTGCAGGTTGCGCTCGGCCGCGAGGCTGATGGCAAGGTTCATGGCCGTGAACGTCTTGCCTTCGCCGGGCAGCGCGCTTGTCACCATGAACAGGTTGTTCGTCATGGTGCCGCCGTTCTGGGCGCGCGCCATGGGAATGAGCTTGCGCTTGATGGCGCGGAACTCGTTGTAGGTCGTGGACGAGGTGTTGTCCGGCGTCACGATCTGGGCCTGGCGGATGCGCGTGAGGTTCAGGCGCACCGGGCGGCTGGTGATGGCCGCAGGCTGGGCCGAGCCACTCATCCGTGGCTGCGGCGCCTCCACTCGTTCCGCGCGCGGCGGCGCAGGCGGCGGGGCAACAACCGGTTCCCGGCGCAGAACGGTTTGGTCGGCGGCCGGGCGTGCTTCGACGGCAGGACGGGTTTCGCCCACAGGCGCAGGCTGTTCGGCCAGGCGCTTGGCGGCGCGCTGGATCAGGTTCAAGCGATCAAGGCTCTCGCTCATAACGCAACCCCTGTGGCCGGCGCGACAGACGACTGGAACATCAGCAAGATTGCAACATAACCGATTAACAGAAGCGCTACGGCCCCGGTGACCGCCACCACGGCCTTGCGCATGCGCTCGGCATCGGCGGCATGGCGCACGTTGGAGATCACCCCGATGACCGGCACGTCAAACGCGGAGCGAAGCTGGTCGCTGACCACGAAGCGATCGGCATTCACTCCGAGCAGAAGCGCCACCGCCACGCCACCGCCCAATCCCATCAGAAGGACGAGCGAGTTGAAGATGATGCGGTTCGGCGCGATCGGATGGTCTGGCTGCTGTGGCGGTTCGACAATGCGGAACACCATGGACGACTGCTGGTCGCCGATGGCCTGCGACAGGCGCGCAGATTCGCGGCGCTGCAGGAGTTCCTCGTACTGCTTGTGCAGCACTTCGTAATCGCGGTCGATGTCGGCATATTGCCGTTCGACGACGATTGCCTTCTCCATGATGCGCTTGGTGTTCTCGAGAGCTTCTTCGGCCTGTTCCACGCGATGCTGGTTCAGCGCCACGTTGGTCTCTTCGTCAGACAGTCTCGAGCGCAGGGCGACATAGACCGGATTGGAAATGCCCTGGTGATTGCCGTCCATGACGGAATCGGAGTTCTTCGCCGCTTCCGCCTTCAGCCGGTCGACCAGCTTTTTGGTCGCCATGACGTCGGGATAATCGTCGGTGAAACGCGAACGCAGATCGTCGAGCCGCGCCTCGGCTTCGGCCAGCGCCGTACCGCGGCCGCCCGCATTGCTGTTGAGGATGATGGGCGAAGGCGCTGCCACATTGATAACGGCCTGCGTACCGTGAAGTTGCGCCAGAATGCTGTTGCGGCGCGTGGTGGCCGCATCCAGATCGGCCTGCGCGGTCGCAAGAGATTGCTTGGCCGTGTCGAGACGGCTGTCAGTCGAACCGCCGGAGAAGTATTCGAGGTTTGCAGCCTTGAACGCGGCACGACGCTTTTCGGTTTCGCGCAAGAGCCTTTCATATTCGGCCACGCGTTCGCTGATGAAGGATTGCACGCCTTCCACGTCGCGGCGCTGATCGCCGACGTTGGAATCGACGAGGATCGAAACCAGCGACTGGGTCACGGCCTGCGCGTAGGCAGGGTCCTTGTTCGTATAGGCGACGCCGAACAGGTTCTTGGCGCCGAGAGAACGCAGCGAAACGTCTTTCTGGATCGAGGTGATCCTGTCCTGCATGTCGGCCGGCGACATCTGCGCGGCATGCGGATCGGTCAGGCGGATCACCTGTTCGATATTCGGGCGCGTGATCAGGGTGCGCAACATGACGGAAACCTGCTGGTCCGCATCGTTGCTGACGGCAAGGCCCTTCAGCAGCGGACGAAGCAGCGTGTCGGTGTCGATATAGACCTTGGCTTCCGACTGATACTGGTCGGGAATAACGCCGACGCCGATCCAGCCGACAAGGCAGATGATCCAGGCGGCGACAATGCCATACCACCTATACTGCCACGTGCTGCTCAAATAGCTGAACAGCTGTACTTTCCAACTCTGCATGTATCGCACCTCGCCAGAGTTCAGAGCATTGGCACAAGAACGCTAACCGCTTCTGAACGCTGACGCCTTACTATGACTTGGGATTATCCCGCACGCCGTCGGGCCGGAACATAGGGCTATAGAACATTACCTCGCAAGGGATGTGGGATTATGGGGTTAATGCCCGCAACGTACTTGCGCGTCGCTGTTAAGACTTTGAACAATCCCATTCCCTTCCACGGCCCCTTTTACCCCCCTATTGCGACAAGCCTTTATATCCAACTTTTGGTAGGTTTAAGTCGCAAGTCTGTCTATATATAGAGAAATTTGAACGAGAAGGGAGTTCAGGGTTCAAGCAAGCGTCGGACAGTGTGACGGCTTTTGGACAATAGAAATAAAAATCCATTACCGGACAGCCCTGCCCCAAAACCGGACATCCAACTCGTGCTGCCTCAGCTGCCGCGCCGAACCCCGTGTTTCCCTGGACCCGTGGCAGCCAACACATTTCGAAAGTGAAACCGTGTCGCCTGTTCCACACCCGCCTGCCTGAGGGGATTGCCGCCTGATGTCGGGGTCCGAAGACAGCCAACCAACGCCTGGCCATCACGTGTTCCGCGGCTCGGCCTGGATGATTGCTCTGCGCTGGGCAACCCGCGCGATCGGCCTTCTCAGCACTCTTGTCCTCGTCCGCCTTCTGACGCCGGCCGATTTCGGCATCGTGGCCATGGCGATGATGCTGGTGGTGGTGCTCGAAGCTTTCGCGGAGACCGGCCAGCGGGCGGCCCTCATCCGAATGCCGTCACCCTCGCGGGAACACTACGACGCGGCGTGGACGATCTCCATCGGTGTGGGTCTCGTTGTTGGGAGCCTGATCTTCCTCGCCGCGCCGCTGGCGGCGAAACAGTTCCACGACTGGCGCACGCTGCCGGTTATCCAATGCCTGGCCTTTAAGACGATGGTCGAGGGATTCACGAACATCGGGATCGTCAATCTGCGCAAGGATCTCCAGTTCGAGCGTTTCTTCGCCTTCACGGTCTACGCAAAAATCGCATCATTTGTCACCACTCTGACATTGGCCTGGTGGCTGCGGAACTATTGGGCGCTGGTGGCGGGCATCATGGTGCAACAGGTCATGTCCGTGGTGCTGAGTTACACGATGAGTTCGTACCGGCCGCGCCTATCGTTGGCGAAGATACGCGACATCTGGTCTTTCTCGATCTGGTCCCTGGCCCATGAGTTGGGATACGAACTGAACGTCAGGGCCGATCAGTTTGTCGTAAGCGCCCTCTCCGGCCCGGCGCAAATGGGACGCTACGCCGTGGCTCTCGACATCGCCTCCAGCCCGTCGGAGGAATTGATCACGCCGATGGTCGCCACGGTTTTTCCTGTGATGGCGACCGTACAGAACGAGCCGGACAAGCTTCGTCACCTCTATCTTCGCACCCTTTGCTGGTCGGCGATCATATGCGCGGCCACCAGCACGGGCGTCGCGCTGGTCTCCACCGACATGGCGTCGGTAATCCTCGGGCCGCAATGGCTCGGCGCGGCACCGCTGATGGCGTGGCTCGCCTTGGCTGCAGGCGCAAATGCGCTCACGCAAAATGCTTACAGCACGTTCAACGTGCTCAACTTCCCCCATATCAGCGCACGGATGCAGTGGGTCAGGCTGGCAATGCTGGTGGCCGCGCTCTGGGCGGTCGCCATCGCCACACATCAGCCTGTGGCGATTGCAGCAACGAAATTCGCGGTCACCGTGCTTTTCATTCCGACCATGTATGTCGTGGCTGGCAGGATCATCGGCGTGACGGCCGCACAATACGCTTCCATCCTGTGGCGTCCTTTCGCAGCCGCCGGCTTCATGGCGCTTGCCGTGTGGGGTGTAAATCAGCTCATTGCGTTCTCGGGAATTGGCAGGCTTGTGCTCGATGTCATCATCGGGGCAGTTGCTTATCCCACGGTATTGATAGCGTTGTGGCATCTCAGCGGGCGTCCGGATACTGCAGAGCGCGACGCGATCGGAATGGCCATGCAAAGGCTTGGATTGGTGCGCGAGCCGTAACGCCGTTTCAGGTCTGCAGGAAACGGATGCCCGGCCCATCCAGCACAACGGCCGTCAGGCAATTGGTGGCGAAAGCGCCCGTATCGATACCGATACGGTTTGGCCGGCATACCGGACGATCCGTCGGCGTGTGCCCATGGACCACGATCTTGCCAAAGTCCTCTTCGGACTCGAGAAATTCGTTGCGGATCCACATCATGTCTTCGAGCGACTGGTCTTCCAGCGCGACACCGGGCCGGGCGCCCGCATGAACAAAATGATAGTTGCCGATCTGCACGTGCGACTGAAGCTCCCGGAAAAACTGCAAATGCGTTTCCGGAATCCTTTCGGCCAGTTCATCGCGCGCCAATTCAATAGAATTTTCGTCGTCGGACGGAGGCTCCACGCCATAGCTCAGCAGCGTTTCGGCAGCGCCAAAGCGCTTCCACCTGCGATAGCTCGCAGGTTCTTCGAGGAAATCGAGCAACGCCTGATCGTGGTTGCCACGCAGGCAGTACGTTTCAAATCCTTCCAACGGATGCGACAGTAACTCCACGACCCCGCGGGAATCCGGACCGCGGTCGATATAGTCGCCCACGAATACCAGGCTGTTCGTGGTGGGCACCGAGGCCGCATCTTCGAGGATCTTGTCCAGCAGGATCTGGAGCAGATCGAGGCGGCCGTGAACGTCTCCCACGGCGTAGACGCGATGATGCTGCTCGCGTTCGGGCTCACCCGCCGGTCTTGAGAAAAGACCCCGCATCCAGCCGCCCCTACGCAGCGACGATCGTGGCCCAGATGACATCTTTTCCATCGGTCAGGCGCCCGCAATCTCCGCCGAATGGAGGCGTAAGCGGCAAGAGGGAACCCGCCGCATCACCGGTAGCCGACGGTAAGAACTTGGTCGCAACGACATTGTATCCTTCCAGATAGCGTCGGATCCCCCAAAGGGGAAGGCAAACGATCACACCCTGTCGGCGGGCTTGACCCCCGCACCCGGAATAGAGGCTTATACCCAACCAACGCGAAGCGGCCGTTAATATATGTCAAAGTCCCTTTATCCCGTTGTTCTTTCTGGTGGATCTGGAACCCGCCTGTGGCCGCTGTCGCGCGCGGCATTGCCCAAGCAGCTCCTTCGGCTGAGGGGCGAGCGCACCATGATCCAGGACACCGTCCTGCGCGCGCGCGTACCCGATTCAGCGCCGCCCACCCTCATCTGCAACGAGGGTCACCGCTTTCTGGTCGCCGAACAGATGCAGGAAATCGGGATCAGATCGGCCGCCATCGTGTTGGAACCCGTGGCTCGCAACACCGCGCCGGCCGCCGCCATTGCAGCGCTGAGCGTGGCCGAGCGGGACCCACAGGGCGTGGTGTTGCTGCTCCCCTCCGATCATTTCGTTGACGATGTCGCCGCCTTTCACCGCTCGGTGGACGCCGCAGTCGCCGCCGCGCGCGATGGCCGGCTTGTTACCTTCGGCATTTCCCCGACGCGCGCCGAAACAGGATACGGATATATAAAGAGACGCGGTACGGCCATCGGCGCAGGCACGTTCGAGGTCGAAGCCTTCGTCGAAAAGCCGGATGCCGCAAAAGCACAAATCTATCTCGCTTCGGGCGATTATTGCTGGAACAGCGGCATGTTTGCATTCCGTGCCGACGTGTTCATCGAAGAACTGGAAAAGCTGCAACCCGCCATCCTCTCCGCCAGCAGGGCAGCGTTAAAGAAAGCCCAACGCGATCTCGACTTCGTGCGGCTGGATGCCGAAGAATTCGCGAAAGCGCCCAACATCTCCATCGACTATGCCGTGATGGAAAAGACCCATCGCGCCGCCGTGGTGCCATGCGAGATCGGCTGGAGCGACGTTGGCTCCTGGTCGGCGCTGAAAGATGTGTCGGCACAGGATGATCGCGGCAACGTGCTGATCGGAGATGTGGTGGCCGAAGATTCAAGCGGCTGCTTCGTGCGCGCCGACAATCGTTTGACCGCACTTGTCGGCACCGAAAATCTGGCGGTGGTCGTCACCGACGATGCCGTTCTGGTCGCCGACATGAAGCGCTCGCAGGACGTGAAGTTGATCGTCGACCGCCTGAAGCAAAACGGCCGCGGCGAATCCGATACCCATGCCGTGGTCTATCGCCCATGGGGCAGCTATCAGACCGTCGATGCGGGCGACCGTTTTCAGGTCAAGCACATCATGGTCAAACCAGGCGGCCGCCTGTCGCTGCAAAAACATGCCAAGCGTGCCGAACACTGGGTGGTGGTGCAAGGCACTGCGCAGGTGACATGCGACGACAGGATTTTTGAGTTGAAGGAAAACGAATCCACGTTCATCCCGCTGGGGTCGACCCATCGTCTGGAGAACCTCGGCGACGAACCGTTGCGGCTGATCGAAGTGCAGTCGGGAAGCTATCTCGGCGAAGACGACATCGTGCGCCTCGAAGACGTGTACGGCCGAGCGCCGCAGAAATAGGCCGAGGGGGGCGTCTTGATCCAGTCCGAGCTTCCGCGGCCGATCGTTTCCAAGGCCCTTTCGGCAGTTGTGCCCTGCTACAACGAAGAAGAAGGATTGGGCGAACTCGTCAAGCGCCTGTCGTCGGCCTGCATGGCAGCCGCTGGCGACAATTTCGAGATCGTGCTTGTCAATGACGGTTCATCCGACCGAACATGGGATGAGATCGTTCGCCTGTCGAACGGCTATCCGCAAATCGTCGGCATCAATCTCGCACGCAATCACGGCCACCAGCTTGCGCTGACCGCAGGGCTTTTTCTCACCCGTGGCGAGCGCATCTTCATCATCGATGCCGACCTGCAAGACCCGCCCGAACTTCTCACACAGATGATGGCAGCACTCGATGCGGGCGCTGACGTCGCTTATGGACAACGCCTGCAACGCGACGGCGAAACATGGTTCAAGAAGGCCAGCGCCAAGGCATTTTATCGCATCCTGCAGCGGCTCACCGATGCGCCGATACCGGCCGACACCGGCGATTTCCGCCTGATGACGCGCCAGGTGCTGGACGTGCTTATGAACATGCCGGAGCAGCACCGCTTCGTGCGCGGCATGGTGGCGTGGATCGGTTTCCGCCAGACCGCCATCCCCTACCGGCGCGACCCGCGCTACGCAGGGACCACCAAATATCCCCTGCGCAAGATGCTCACCTTCGCGATGGATGCCATCACCGGCTTTTCCATCGCGCCGCTGCGCTTGAGCCTTTATCTCAGTCTTCTTTCTGTGGCGCTGGCCGTTCTGGTGGGTGTGTTTGCGCTGTGGTCGTATCTCACCATGCGCACGGCCCCGGGCTGGACTTCCATCGCCATCATCGTGCTCACATTCGGCGCCATCCAGATGTTGTGTCTGGCGATCATGGGCGAATATCTGGGACGCACTTATATGCAGACCAAACAACGTCCGCTTTTCGTTATCCAGTCCATCCATCAGGGCGAATCTGCTTCGCCTGCCGACAAAGGTTGAGCACATGCCCGCTCTCGTCATCGCCCTTCTTGTTCTCGGCTCCTGCTGTGCTTCGCTGGGCACGGTATTGCTGAAACTGGGCGCAACCGGGCGAACGGAACTCCTGGCCTTCATCAATCCGCAGATCATTGGCGGCCTCGCGCTTTACAGCCTTGGCGCAGTGTTCTGGATTTACGGCCTTTCGCGGCAGAGTTTGACGAGCGTATATCCTTTCACCGTGCTCAGTTTCGTGATCGTCTATGCGGTGGGCATTTTCGGATTGGGCGAAATTCCTTCCCGTTCCGCCGGGTTCGGCGTCGTCCTGATACTCGCCGGGCTCTATCTCGTGACCCGCAACGCTGCGTGACGTGATGCTGATAGATTTCGCGAAAAAAGCCCTCGGCTTTCCCATCGTGTTCGATACCTATCAAAACATGGTGGGTTCGCCGGGCGCGCACCGCCGCATCATTTCCGAAATGGTCCGTCCGCAAACCGACGAGCGCATTCTCGATATCGGATGCGGGGTCGGCGCTATCGTGCCGTTCCTGCCGGAAGACATCGATTACGTCGGCATCGACCTGAGCGAGCCTTACATCGCAAAGGCGCAGAACACATATGGCGGGCGCCGCAGATTCATCTGCACCGATGTTTCAGATGCAGATGCCGCCAGACTTGGCACATTCGATCGCGCCGTCGCATTCGGAATGTTGCATCACGTTCCTGACGACGTTGCCGATCAGGTGGCGGCACTCGTACGCCGCGTTGTACGTCCGGGCGGCCACTTCTTCACCATCGATCCGTGTTATGCGCCCGGACAGCACAGCTTCGCCAAATTCCTGATCGACAACGACCGGGGTCAATTCGTGCGCGACGAAGCGGGCTACCGTCGCATCGTGGCCGGATTGGGCGATGTTCACGCCGAATTGCATCACGATTTGCTGCGCGTGCCTTATACACAACTTGTGATGAACATCAGACTGAACTAGCAAAACTGCGTGGGGCAGCGGGGCATGGTGGGCGGCAGCAATTCGATGCAATTCTCGATGCGCGACCGCGCCGCCATCTTGTTCCTGACGCTCGCGCCCATCGCGGTCTGGCTGACCAATATCAACGTCCTCGGCAATGCGAATGGCGACGTGGACACCTGGTTCTACTTCGGCCACTTCATGGCGCTGGGCAAATACAGCGCCTATGGCATAGCGGGCTCTGACTACTACGAAACGCGGTTGCCCTTCACGCTTCCGGGTTACGCAGTGTTCCAGCTTTTGCCGCTGGAATGGGCAAAGGCCGTTTTCGCCTATCTGGTCTACAGTATCACGCTCTCGGCGGTTTATTACACCCTGCGCGCGCACCTGCCGCGCCGCACCGTCCTCCTCGTGCTGATGTTGCTCGCCTGCGACATCTATTTCGTGCGCGCTGCGAACTGGAACTATGTCGACACCGGTGTCACCGTCTATCAGGCGCTCACCTTCGCATCGTTGACGGCTGCGAGCCGGAGCGCGCACAAACGGCTGTGGGTCGGCATTTCAGCCTTTTGTTTCACCTGCTCCGTCTTTTGCCACCTCGGCGTGGTTCTCTCTATCATTCCGATCGCGATTTATGCCTGGCTATGTCTGGATATCCCCAAACTGTCCGGCAAGGAATTTCGAGGCCTGTTCTATACAGCGCTGGCCGGTGTGGCGCTCTGCCAGATCGTTTTCGGTCTGCTCAACATGTGGATCAACGACGGCGACTTCTTCTTCGTTGTGTTGCTCTACAGGATCGCCAAAAGCGAAACGGGTTCTTCGCAAGTCGGCCAATATACGCCATGGCGGCTTCTGCAAGATTGCGGCTGGCTGGTCATCCCCTTTGCGATCTGGATCGCCTCCGGCATCGCGCTCGCCGCGGGCCGATTAAAGCTCGTCAGGCTGGAGCGCGCGCAAGCCGCGATGCTGCTCATGGCCTTCGCGACATGCACGGTGTTGTGGCTGCTGGATCAGGTACATTTCAGCTACTACCTGGCGCGCAGCGGGATGTACGTCTCGCTTTACACTATTGTTTTCTACATCGGCCTGGGCGGCCTTCTCATGCGCGGGCCGCCATTGTCGCCGGTGGCCACGCTCGCCATCGGCGTGGCGTTCCTGCTCACGCTGCTTGTGAGGCTCCACTACGGAGGCTCCGACTTCCCCTGGCTTCCGGTGATCTGGAACCTCTGGATTGCGGGTGTTATGCTGGCGTCGCTGTTGGTCTTCGCATTTTTTGCGCCGTCTGGCAGCTGGAAGACAGCCGCGCTCTGCATCGCGGCGATGCCAACCCTTTTCATCGGCTGGCGATTCGAGAACACGCGCGATGCCTATGTTGCCTTCCAGGCCGTGCGCGAAATGGCGGGCGATAAAATGCCCTATATCTGGATGAATATGGACGACCCGCTCTATCGCAACGTCCTTCTTCCGGTTACATCGAGCTTCACCGAACGGGCATGGTGGTTTCGCGGTGAAGATTTTCCGCAAGACGCGGCAAATGTCTGGACAGGCGATGACGTTTTCGTGCTCAGCAGCAAGATCCGCTCGCTTGCAGAGGCGCAAAAGCTCGCGGCGCCCCATGTCACGCGCATCGTGCCTGTGAGGTCGCGCCTGCTCCATCTTTCCCAAGGCGATTTGTGGATCGGCCAATTCCACGCCTGGAACCAGATGGGCGCGCTCGGCAAGATTTCGATAAAACTGCTGCGAGAAGGAAAATTGCCGGCCGGTGAACTCTACTCCCTCATCGGCAAAGAAGACGGCGGCGCGCTGATGGCAGTCCCGGGCAAATCGGGCGCCTTGATGTTCGGCCCCTACGCGGCGCTCGCACCCGGAAGATACAAGTTCACCATCGTCTATGGCCCCGTCAGCGGCAATCAGGCATGGGACATCTGCTCGCAACAGCACGACGGAGCAACAACCATCGTCAACGGCCCCCTCGCACCCACGAACCGGACCGATGCCAGGATCACGAAAGTTCTGACTTTCGACAAGACGGTGACAGGTCTCGAACTCCGCGCGTTTTATTCCGGCTCCGGCCAGCTCACCCTGCGCTATGTCGGCGTGACGCCGTTGCCGGATCATTCGCAGTCAACCCACTAGACACCATGCGCCCCGCGCAGGGCTCTGGCCTTGCACATCGCCCGATCGCGCCTACCTTCTAGAAAACCCACTCCGGGAGGATGGCATGGCGGAAGGTCACGGGCGTAAGGGCAGCGTGTTGGTCGTAGGCGTCGGCGCATCGCAAGGATTGGGCGCCGCCACCGCCCGGCGTTTTGCACGCGAAGGCTTTCCTGTCGTTGTCGCGGGGCGTAGCCCGGACAAGATCGACATCGTTGTAAAAGAGTTGCAATCGATCGGCGCAAAAGCCGCGGGCATTACCGGCGACGCTTCCAAAGCCGCAGACGCCAAACGCTTTGTCGAAGCCGCCGAACGGCTCGCCCCTCTTGCCGTCGTCGTTCACAACGCGGGCGGCAACATGCCGTCATCTTTCCTCAATCTCTCCGAGGAATCTTTCGAGCGGCACTGGCGCGAACATGCGCTGGGCGGTTTCCATGTCGCCCAGGCCGCCCTGCCCGTTCTGTTGAAACATGGCGGCGGTTCGCTTCTTTTCACCGGGGCATCGGGCAGCCTGCGCGGCAAGGCGAATTTCGCACCCTTCGCGGCCGCCAAGGCGGCGCTCAGGGCAATGGCCCAAAGCATCGCGCGCGAATTCGGTCCGCAGAATATCCATGTCGGCCATGTGGTGGTTGATGGCGGCATCGAGGGCCAGCGTCTGTTGAGTTTCCTGCCGCAACTGAAAGAACAGCGCGGCCCCGACGGAATGCTCAATATCGAGGCAATCGCCGATATGTATTGGATGCTACACAACCAGCACCGCAGCGCCTGGACGCTCGAACTCGACCTGCGCCCCTGGGCCGAACCGTTCTAGCCAAACAAACTCACCGGTTGCTAGACTGATCGTGCCTCACATGCGGGGCATGACCGGGGCCTTTCATGTCACTTGTGTTTTCTCCCCAAATCGAACAACGCCGCACACAGATGTTCCCCACACTGAGTGCGGACGATATCGCGCGCCTCCAACGCTTTGGGGAACGGCATTTCTTTCCCGCCGGAACGCGCATGATGGCAACCGGCGAGATTTCGCCGGGTCTGTTCGTCATCCATTCCGGCACGGTCCAGGTCCAGCAACGCATTGCAGATGAGCCGCCGCAACTGATCGTCGAATATGGGCCCAACCATTTCATGGGCGAATTGGCGCAACTTTCCAATCGTCCCTCGCTGGTCGATGCGCAAGCGGCAACCGATGTCGACGCCCTGGTCATCCCCTCGCGCCGCTTGCGGGACGTGTTGGTGGAAAACGCCGATCTGGGCGAGCGCATCATGCGCGCACTCATCCTGCGCCGCGTGGGATTGCTGGAAACTGGAAGCGGCGGGCCCGTGATCGTCGGCCATTCCGGCCAGGGCGACATGCTGCGGCTGGAGAATTTCCTCGCCCGCAACGGCCACCCGCATCAGCGTCTCGATCCCGATGTGGATTCCTGCGCCCGCACTTTGGTCGAGCGTTTCCATATCGCGCCGAACGAACTGCCCATCGTGTTGTGCCCCAACGGCCAGTTGCTGCGGAACCCAAGCGAAAACGAACTGGCGCGCTGCATCGGCCTCGTCCAGCCCATCGATCCCAACCGCCTGTTCGACGTGGCGATTGTGGGCGCCGGGCCTGCGGGACTGGCGGCAGCGGTGTATGCAGGTTCGGAAGGTCTTTGCACCATCGTGCTCGACTGCCGTGCCTTCGGCGGACAGGCCGGCGCATCCTCGCGCATCGAAAACTATATGGGCTTTCCGACCGGCATCAGCGGCATGGCCTTGATGGCGCGTGCCTACAACCAGGCGCAAAAATTCGGTGTCGAAGTCGCGATACCCGACGAAGTTTCGATCCTCAATCGATCGCCGCATGGCTTCACGCTCGATCTCGCGAACGGTGAAACGCTTAAAACCCGCGCGGTGGTGATCGCTTCCGGTGCGCGCTATCGCAAGCTGAACGTCTCCAACATGGCGGAGTTCGAAGGCACATCCATCCACTATTGGGCCTCGCCGCTCGAAGCGCGCCTTTGCACCGGTCAGGAAGTGGCGCTTGTCGGCGCCGGCAATTCCGCGGGCCAAGGTGCGGTGTTTCTCGCAAGCCAGGTGAACAAGGTCTGGATGATCGTGCGCGGCAAGAGCCTCGAAGCCACGATGTCCAGCTATCTGGTCGAACGCATCCGCGCCCAGCCCAACATCGAAGTCCTCACCGAAACCGAAATCTTCGAACTGAACGGCAAGGATGGCATTCTGGACAATCTGCGCTGGCGCAACCGCAAGACCGGCGAAGAATCGCTGAAGGATATTCGGCACCTGTTCCTTTTCATCGGCGCCGAGCCGAATACCGATTGGCTCGCCAGTTGCGATGTGCTGCGCGACGAGAAAGGTTTCATCCGCACCGATACCGGCCGTCCGCTGCAACCGCTCGAAACCAGTATCGAAGGCGTGTTCGCGATTGGCGACGTGCGCGCGGGTTCCGTGAAACGCGTGGCGGCTTCCGTTGGCGAAGGCGCGCAAGTTGTGGCCGCGCTCCACGCCTATCTCGCACAAACTGCAGCTCAAAGGGCGGTCTGATGGCCAACGAATGCTCGCACACATCCGGCATCAAGGAGGTGACGCCCAGCGCACTCGGTTGCGAGGAATGCCTGAAGATCGGCTCGCCCTGGGTGCATCTGCGGCTCTGCCGCACCTGCGGTCACGTCGGCTGTTGCGACAGCTCTCCACACAAGCATGCGACCAAGCATTATCACCGCACCAAACATCCTATCATCGAAGGCTATGATCCGCCCGAAGGATGGGGCTGGTGCTATGTCGACGAAGCGATGCTCGACCTCAGCGACCGCATGACGCCGCACAACGGGCCCATTCCCCGTTACGTGTGAAGAACAGGCCCGTTCGCGTTTACATCAACCTTTGATGAACTTCAGAACCTCGGCGTTGACCGTGTCGGCCTCGGTGGTGCACATGCCATGCGGGAAACCTTTGTAGATCTTCAGCGTGGCATTCTTCAGTATCTTCGCCGAAAGAAGTGCTGCGTCCTTATACGGCACGATCTGGTCGTCATCGCCCGCCATCACCAACACCGGCACGTCGATCTTCTTCAAGTCGGGCGTGAAATCGGTTTCCGAAAACGCCTTGATACATTCGTAGTGCGCTTTGGCGGATCCCATCATTCCCTGTCGCCACCAGTTCTCGATGATGCCTTTGCTGACTTTCGCACCCGGCCTATTGAAGCTGTAGAACGGGCCAGACGCGACATCAAAATAAAATTGCGACCGATTGGCCGCCAGCGATTTTCGCAATTCGTCAAATGCTTCGATCGGCGTCCCGCCGGGATTCGTTGCTGACTTCACCATGACGGGCGGCACAGCACCAACCAAAACGGCCTTGGCGCAACGCGCAGTGCCGTGCTTGCCCAGATAACGCACAACCTCCCCGCCGCCGGTCGAATGGCCAAAGTGGATAGCGTCCTTCAAATCCAACGCGGACGTAAGCGCCGCAACATCGTCGGCATAGGTGTCCATCTCATTGCCTTCCGACGTCTGTGTCGAACGGCCATGCCCGCGCCGGTCATGCGCAATCACGCGAAAACCATGCTGCACGAAGAACAGCAATTGCACATCCCAATCGTCCGCACTCAGCGGCCAACCGTGATGGAACACGATGGGCTGGCCCTTGCCCCAATCCTTGTAGAAAATCTTCGCGCCGTCTTTCGCGGTGATGTAATCCATGCCGGCTTTCGTTCCGCCGGACATCGTGGCGGCCTGCGCCGGTTCCGTAGCCGTATTCGCAAGCACCGCAGATGCCGCGGCAACACCGATACTTCCCGCAAGAACGCCGCGGCGTGAGGCACTCGTTTCGATATGCTGTGTCACAATACCCTCCATCGCTAATGCGAAGGAAAGTGTGCCACGGCTTTGTGACGGCCAGAAATGGATTCCGTTGCTGCGCCGCACCCCGCAGACAGACACTTTGTCAGCTTGAATCCTGCCTATTTAGGAGGCACTTTTAGAAAGCTTCCATCGGCCTAACGCCTATGTCCGCAATCAAAATCAAGCATATCTATGAGCCACCCGAAGCAACCGACGGTCTGCGCATTCTCGTTGATCGTGTCTGGCCGCGCGGCGTCAGCAAGCAGAAGGCGGCGCTCGACCACTGGCTGAAAGAGATCGGCCCCAGCACCGCCTTGCGCAAATGGTTCGGCCACAAGCCTGAACGCTGGTCCGAATTCCGCAAGCGCTACAAGAAGGAACTCACGGCCAACCCCGCCATGAAAGACCTGCGTGTGTTGGCAAAAGCCGAGAACGTGACATTGCTGTTTGGCGCGTTTTGGCATCAGCAATCGATGGCGCAGAAGCTCGTCGTATTTGTTGCAATGATGGCCGCCGCGTCAGCTTCCTACTATTTTATTGAATCCCCATTCGTTGCCATACGGCGCAGATACGGCGCAAAAGAGGTGGAGGCGCCCGGTTGATTTTTAAAAAATGGCACCAAAGAAGACGCGGCGACGGATCCCCAAATGTGCCTGAATATCGGGGAGATCCGTCAAATGGGTCTACGATCAAAAAGCGGAAGCGAAACGATGAAATTGCTTATCATTTTGGGTTGGGTTTCGGGGCTAGTGTGCTTATTCGTGTCCATTTACAACGGGCTCGCGATGGGGCCCCATCTCAAAGAAGGAGCCGCAATTACGCCTGCGAGAATCCCGTTATTCGTAAAAGACTGCGAGTTGGACAGCGAGGAAGGTAGAATTCACAGAGATCGCTTCCATCGATGGCTCGCCTATTTCATCACATTTGCTGCGCTTACGATGGGCGGAATGTATCTACACAACGGCGGCAAATGAGCGCGCACTAAGTAGCCGCCGTGGTCTTAGTCTCCCGAGCAGCAACGGTGGCTGAAAATAGTCCGCTTTTGTATTCGTCCCCCGTGCAACTGGCCCCATACAGCCGGTCGCGCCATAGATCATGATATTGCCGTTCATCCGTCTGCCCCCTCGGAACGCGGAAGCCTTCTAGCACGCCCACGCACAGTCGCCACTTCCGCTTCAACGGTTGACAGACGGGCGTCACCCATAAATCATTCGAAATCTAATCTTTTAGCCACCGGCGGAATTGCGTTGTCATCCAACATCCCTACCGACGACGCGCAGAAAGGCGCGCGCCTCTCCGCGGCGCTGGCCTCCTGTATCGGCATGGGCACGGGCGTGGGCCTTTTCGTTGCCTCGATCACGTTCTTCATCAAGCCGCTCTATGCCGAGTTCGGCTGGACACGCAGCGCCATCGCTGCGGCCTCCGCCGTGGGCTTCACCTCGGCGCTGACAGCGCCGCTCATGGGAATGCTGGTGGATCGTTACGGCGCCCGCCGCGTGGCGATGGCGGGTGTCGGTGTGATGCTCCTGGGTTATCTGGCGCTCGCCTCCATGACCGGCTGGATATGGAATTACTATCTCATCACGCTGTTTCTTTCCGTCGCGGGGCCTGCGGTCGGCGCGATGACGTTCACCAAAGTCGTTGTCGGCTGGTTCGAGCGCAATCGCGGATTGATGATCGGCATCACCATGAGCGGCGTCTCGCTGGTGACGATCTTCACGGCACCGGCCCTGCAATATGTCATCGCCCATTGGGGCTGGCGCGCGGGATACGGTTTTCTCGCCGCGGTCACTTGCGGCATCGGATTTCCTATCCTCGTCGCGTTCCTGTTCGAGAAAAACTCGGCGATCGAAGTAAAGCTCGCACGTACATCCAGCTCTGATACAGCATTGTCCATGCGTCCGGTCTTTCGCGACCTGCGTTTCTGGCTGCTCATCCTTTCGGCGTTCGCAGCGAACATCCCCATCGGCGGCATGGCGCTGCAATTGCAACCGCTCCTCACCGACAAAGCGATCGACGGGCAGAGTGCTGCGTTGATGGCATCGGTGTTCGGCGTGTCGGTTGTGGCAAGCAGGTTGGGCGCGGGCGTGCTGCTCGACAGGTTTTGGGCACCGGGCGTTGCTTTCGCCACACTCGTTCTGCCCGCCATCGGCATTCTGCTCTTGGCGGGACAGCAACACAATCTCGCGATCACCGCGCTCGGTGTCATTCTGCTTGGCGTCGCGCAAGGCGCGGAAGGCGATCAGGTCGCCTTTTTCGTCGCGCGTTTCTTCCCGCTCGGGCTTTATTCGCGGATATTCTCCGTACTGATGGTCTGCATCAGCGCCTCGCTCGGCGTCGGCGGCATTCTTTATGGGTACACCTTCGACAAGACCGGCAATTACGATCTCGTGCTCTACGCCAGCAGCGCACTCTTTATTTTCGCCGGCGTCTGCATGCTTCTGCTCGGCCGCGGAAACCTGCACCTGCAGCCGATAGCAAGCACGGTCGAACGCTAAAGTATCGGGGGAGAGGTGGTGCCTAGGGGCGGAATCGAACCACCGACACGCGGATTTTCAGTCCGCTGCTCTACCGACTGAGCTACCTAGGCAACCGGAAGGGTCGCCTTCATAAGGGAGCCGGGCCCATTCGTCCAGCCGGGGGGCCGGTCCGCAAATATAATCCACAAAACAGAGGGTTACGCGACGCAACCTTGGCCTCGTCCGGCCGGTCGGCATAGGCTCCCCGACCCCTCTGTGGCCAGGTTGCGGCTAACCGGCAGATCGCCGCCAGGTCGCCGGCGCCGTCCCGAACGCCTTTTTGAAGGCGCGCGAAAAGGCGGCTTCCGATTCATAGCCCACAAGCTCCGCGATCCGTGCGAGTGGCGTGTTGGAGCCCTTCAACCGCTGCGCCGCCATCTGCATGCGCCAATGCGCAAGATATTGCATCGGCGGCATTCCGATCAGGCGCGTGAAACGGTCCGCAAGCGCGGATCGTGAAGTGCCAACTTCGCTGCACAACTCTTCCATGCTCCAACTCCGCGCCACATCGCTGTGCATCAGTGCGAGGGTGCGCGCAACTGCGGGATCGCGCAATCCCGCAAGCCAGCCCGTCTGCGATTCCGGCAACGTTTCTGCATAACGGCGCACGGCTTCGACAAAGAGCAATTCGGAAAGTTTGGCGAGCACGGTTTCCGATCCGGGTCTGCCTTCCGCGATTTCATTGGCGGCATACTGAAATGTCGAGCGTATCCATTCCGCAGGTCCGGCTTCTTCCATCTTGAAGCGCATCATTGCGGGCAACGTCGCGATGACGGGATTTCCGTATGCGCTATCGCAGCCGAGATAGCCGCAAATCATGCGCGCCTGCGCGCCACCGCCACCGTGATGAATGCCGTAAAGACCATCGCCATCCGGCGGGACCATAAGATCTCGCACGATCGTGGGCTTCAATTTGAGATCGCTACCCAACAAGTGCATGTCGTTGCGCGGGAAAAGAATGATCTCGCCATCGCGCAAAAGTAGTGGCTCTTCGCCGTCCACACCCACATAAAGCTCGCCCGCGACCACGTAATGGTAGGGAATCAAATGCGTGGTGGGGCCCAGGAAAGGCGCGCAAAGCTCGGGCGTCATGCGCGCGGAAACGCACCACGGCACGGTAAATTCAGCGTGCAAAAACACGCCCCCGCTCAAATGCGAGACGCGAAGCACGTCAGACAAAGCATCCATGGCGATCCCGCGATTTGGCGTTTCAGTCATGCCTTCTGGCGACCGGATCATATCCGAGAACGCCCTCCTTACATAACTTCCCGGCTGTAACGAGGGATGATCCCCCGTGCCCAATTTCAAGAAGTCAGGAGATAGCTATGAATGCTATGGTCAAGCTTTCAAGTAATGGCAGCTATGAACGCGCCATCAATGCATCAAAAGCAGTGCATTGGGAAATAGATAGGGACGTGATCAGGGGACGCAGCTTCGATATGTCGAAGAAGTATCTTCCCGACGGACTGTCGCTGATGCAGGAAATGGATTCGCTTTCGGCCGACGAACGCCGTTTCGCGGGTCAGATCCAGGGCCGCACCTACGCCAACATCTTTGGACTGGTCGAACGGTTCATCACCGCCAAACTGCTGGAGATCGGCAAGGATCACTGGCTGGGCGACCAGATGGCGCTCGAAGCGCTTGTGCGGTTCAGCGACGAAGAGTTGAAACACCAGGCGCTCTTCCGCCGTATCGAAAAGATGATGGCCGACACGATGCCCGAAGGATACCATTTCGACGTCGATCCGGACATGGTGGCGCGCGCCGTGCTCAGCAAGTCTACCTGGGCGGTTCTGGTATTGACGCTGCACATCGAGCTTTTCGTGCAGAACCACTATCGGCAAAGCATCGCACCGGATGCCGAATTGTCCGAGCTGTTCAAAGATGTGTTCTTCTTCCACTGGAAGGACGAATGCCAGCATGTCGTTTTGGACGAGCTGGAGCTCGCCCGCCACAACGCCACACTGACCGATGAACAGCGCGATGGCTCCGTCGATGATTTCATTGCGCTTGTGATGGCCGTTGACGGCATCCTCAAGATGCAGGCGAAATCTGACGCTCGGTTCTTCACCGACCGATGCGGCCGCACGATGGCTCGTGACGAAGCCGAGCGGGTGGGCATGCAGTTCCTGAAGGCGTATCGCTGGCAATATATCTTTTCCGGCGCCAGCCACCCTCGCTTTCAGGCAATCTTGAAGGGCATGATCACCGACACGCAGTTCAAACGCATCGAAACTGCGCTCGGCGCACTTGCCTGATATCTGGTGAATACGGGAGAGACTGCCATGAGTCTGTCACTTTGGATGCTGCTTGCTTTCGCCTGCTGGACATTGCTCGTCCTGCTCGTCGGAGTCGGCATGCGGCGCTGGCTCTTGATCTTCCAAGGCCGTGCCGCCCTTACAAGCTTTCCGGGTGACACGCCTCATGGCAGCGCTGCCTATCGGCGAGCGATGCGAGCGCATGCAAATTGCGTCGAAAACCTGCCGGTCTTCGGTGCAATCGTACTCGTTGGCGCCTTTTCGCAGCGTATAACCCCTATGATGGATATGCTGGCCGTCGCCTTCATGGCCGCCAGAATCATACAGACGTCAATCCACATGGCTCTGCCGGAATCCAACACGACGATTGCCGTGCGGTTCAGTTTCTTCCTGATTCAGATCGTCGCGATGATCGCCATGGCCGTTCAAATAGCCATCTAACGTCAATCGTCGTTGGAGGGGGCTTCGGGCGGCGGGGCGTCGTTGCCAGCTTCGTCCTCGGGCCGGGCGGGAATGGAGTAGCCACCCTTGAACCAGCGCCCCAGGTCGATGTCCGCGCAGCGTTTGGAGCAGAAGGGGCGATAGGCCTCCTCCTGCGGCTTGCCGCACAGCACGCATTTCCTGCTGTCAGGGAGCGACGCCGACATCGAACCCTTCGCGCGCGAACGCATCGCGCGCCTCGAACGTCACGCGTGGCGCACCGCGGCGCGCAAGCTGCTGGCGCACTTCGAGCCCGTGATCGTCCAGCCACTCCACGATTTCCGGCGATGCACGCACATGGATCGCACGGCCCGGCGAAGCATTGGCCTCCCGCTCCACGCTGCGCAGCACTTCCAGCGCCACGCTATCGCGCGTGCGGGTGCGGCCTTGTGCGTGGCAGGGACGGCAGCCTTCCGTCATCAGCTTGATCAGCGGATCGCGTACGCGTTTGCGCGTGATCTCCACCAGCCCGAATTCCGACATCGGCAGGATCTGCGTCGGCGTGCGGTCCTTCACGAGGCTCGCGGACAGAACGTCGAGAACCTTCTGAATGTTCTCCGGTTCGTTGAGGTGAATGAAATCCACCACGATCAGCCCACCGATGCCGCGCAGCCGCAATTGCCGCCCGATCTCATGCGCTGCTTCCAAATTCACCTTCACACTGGTCTCTTCCAAACCGGTGGCGGCCGTGAAGCTGCCGGAATTCACATCGATGGCCGTCAGCGCTTCGGTGCCTTCGATGGTGATCCACCCGCCCGATTTCAGCGGCACGCGTCGATCGGTGAGAAGTTCGATTTCCGCATCGATATCGTACATGTCGAACAACATGCCGGGACCGGAGAACAATTCCACCTTCTGCTCCGCATCCGGCATTGCTCGGCGGCAATAATCGCGCGCGGCGCGCTCGGCCTCGGGATCGTCGATCAGCACGCGGCTCACGCTCGCGCCCACTTCGTCGCGCATCGTGCGCTCGACGGGATCGAGATCGTGATAGAGCGTGGCCGGCGCCCGCGCGCTTTGCCGCCGCGCAAGAACCGGACGCCAGGCTTCCGCCAACCGTTCCGCATCTTCCTTCAAGTCCGCCAGATCGCACCCGATGGCCGCGGTGCGGAAGATGTATCCCGCACCCGGCACCAGGCTTCCGTTTGCTTCGGCGACCATCTGTTCGCCCAGCGTCAGCAAGCGCCCGCGTTCCGCTTCGTCATCGATACGCCGCGACAGCGCGATGCCCGGCTGGTTCGGCACCAGCACGGCAAGCCGCCCCGGAATGGTGACATTCGCCGAAAGCCGCGCCCCTTTTTCGCCGATGGGATCTTTCACCACCTGCACGAGGATTTCCTCACCCTCATGCACGCAATCGCTGATCTTCGGCGCGCGTTCTTCGTCGAAGCCCGGAAGATCGGCAAGGCATCGCGCCTCGCGCGCGCCCAGAAATCCGGCGCGATCCAATCCCACATCCACGAACGCGGCCTGCATCCCCGGCAACACGCGCTGCACGCGGCCGAGGATGATATTGCCGATCAGGCTGTGTCCGTGCCGCCCGCCCTTCTTGCGAATGTGGCCGTCGTCGAGCCCGATGGTGCGTTCCAGAAACAGTTCTTCGAGCCGACCGTCTTCGACGATCGCGACGCGCGTTTCCCCCGCGCCTGCGTTGATCAAGACTTCCTTCATGGTCCCGGCAGTGGATATTGACACTCAGGACAATATCACAGATTTGCGAAACCGCACCCTCGAAGCAGGCCCAGGGTTTCCGCAAGCGGCAGTCCCACCACATTGGAATAGGACCCGTTGAGCGAACGCACGAAACATTCCGCCCGCCCCTGAATGGCATACCCCCCGGCCTTGCCCTCGCCTTCGCGGCATTGCGCATAACTTTCGATCTCGGCCTCGCTCAGCCGGCAGAATTGCACGCGTGTCATCACCAACCGCCGCCGCATCGAACCATCGGGCAGCGCCACGGCGACCGCCGTCATCACCTGATGCCGCCGCCCGGAGAGCAGTTCCAGACACGCCCGCACATCGGCTTCGCTTTCGGCTTTCGGCAAAATCCGCCGCCCGCAGGCGACTACCGTGTCAGCGGCGAGGAACAGCGCCTCGCCATTGGTCCATTGCGCGCGCACGGCCTCGGCCTTTTCCGCCGCCAGACGCCCGGCATAGACCTTCGGCAATTCGTGTTTCTTCGGTGTCTCGTCGATGGCCGCGCCGCGCACGGCGGCGGGCACGATTCCGGCCTGCGCCAAAAGCGCAAGCCGCCTCGGACTTTCGCTGGCCAGCACCAGCGGCAGTCGCGCGGCCCGTGGCTTATTTGAAGCGATAGGTGATGCGTCCTTTGGTGAGGTCATAGGGGGTCATCTCGACCATGACCTTGTCGCCTGTCAGCACGCGGATGCGGTTCTTGCGCATCTTGCCCGCGGTGTGGGCGATGATTTCGTGGCCGTTGGCGAGCTTCACCCGAAACGTGGCGTTGGGGAGGAGTTCGCTGACCGTGCCCTCGAATTCCAGTAGTTCTTCTTTTGCCATTAATCCTCTGGGATGGCTTGAGGGCGGGGAGATTGCACCGAAACGAGCGAAAATCAAGGCTTTAGGCCGCTCAGGCGTCACCCGCCCGATCAACCGAGAAGCGGCTGCGAATCCGGCGCATCAACTGGTCCCGGACCATGCGATAGGCGTCCAGCCGCTGCTCGCGGGAGCCCTCTATCGCCGTCGGATCGACGGTCGGCCAGTATTCCAGCTCCACCGCTGAGGTTCGGGTCAATTCCACCGCCTTGTGCTGGGCTTCCGGCGAAAGCGTGACGACCAGATCGAAGGCGGTGTCTTCCAGATCGTCGAAGCTGCGCGGCTTGTGCTTGCCGATTTCAATGCCCATTTCGTCCATCACTTCGACCGCCATGGGGTCCAGTTCGCCCACCCGTGCGCCCGCCGAATCCACATAGACGAACTTGCCGAACAGGTGCCGCATCAGGGCGGCCGCCATCGGGCTTCGGACGGAGTTCAAGGTACAGGCGAAGAGAACGGCACCGGGCAGCTCCTCGCCATTGGGGCCGCGCATCGCATCAGCCCTTCAAATGCAACACGCAGATCAGGGTGAACAGCCGCCGCGCGGTATCGAAATCGATTTCGATCTTGCCCTTCAGGCGTTCGCGCAAAAGCTCCGAACCTTCGTTGTGCAGGCCGCGGCGGCCCATATCGAGCGCCTCGATCTGCGAGGGCGGCGCCGTGCGGATCGCGGAAAAATAGCTCTCGCAGACGACGAAATAGTCCTTGATGACGCGGCGGAACGGCGTGAGCGACAGCATGATCCGCCCATGTTCGCTGCCGTCCTCCAGCCGCACATCGAACACCAGCCGGTTCTCTTCCGATCCGAGGATGAGCTGATACGGCCCGCCCGGCGACCCCACCGGCTCGAACGTGTTCTCTTCCAGCAGGTCGTAGATCGCGATCTCGCGCTCCTGATCGACCTCGCGCGTGCGCCGCACGACCGAGCGTTCGTCAAGCGTGATGGCAACGATGCGGTAAAGCGACTTTTCCGTCATGAGCGGTTAAGACGGGCTGCGACCGAACGGGCATGTGCATCGAGTCCCTCTGCTTCCGCAAGGGCGACCGCGGCTGGCCCGATCTCATTGATCGCCGCCCGGCTGAGCGAAAGCAGCGTGGTCCGCTTCACGAAATCGAGCACCGAAAGCCCGGAGGAGAACCGCGCCGTTCGCGCGGTCGGCAGCACATGGTTGGGCCCGGCGATATAGTCGCCCATCGCCTCCGGCGTGTTGCGGCCAAGGAAGATCGCGCCCGCATGGCGAACGCGCTTGAGCAGCGCGTCCGGCTTCTCGACCGCCAGCTCCAGATGTTCCGGTGCGATGCGGTTGGCGAGTTCGCACCCGTCTTCCAGCTTCGGCACCACCACGATACCGCCGAAATCCTTCCAGCTCGCCGAAGCGATCTCGCGGCGGGGCAAAATCGCCAGCGCACGATCCACTGCCCCACTCACCTTGTCGGCGAACGCGGTGTCGTCGGTAATGAGAATGCTCTGCGACGACGCATCGTGCTCGGCCTGGCTCAACAGATCGGCGGCGATCCAATCCGGATCGTTCGCGCCATCCGCGATCACCAGAATTTCCGAAGGTCCGGCAATGGAGTCGATGCCGACAACGCCAAACACCTCGCGCTTGGCCGCCGCGACGAACGCATTGCCCGGCCCCACGATCTTGTCGACCGGCGCAATCGTCTGCGTGCCATATGCCAGCGCCGCCACTGCCTGCGCTCCGCCGATGCGATAGATTTCCGTGATCCCCGCCCGCTTCGCCGCCGCGAGCACCAGCGGGTTCAGCTTGCCGCCGCTCGCCGGCGTCACCATGACGACGCGTTTCACACCTGCGGCGCGTGCCGGGATCGCGTTCATCAACACCGAACTCGGATAGCTCGCGGTGCCGCCGGGAACGTAAAGCCCCACGCTATCAAGTGCGGTCCAGCGCCAGCCGAGCGTTGCCCCGATATCATCCGTATACGTCTCATCTTTCGGGATCTGGCGGCGGTGATAGTCCTCAATCCGCTTGGTCGCTACATCCAGCGCTGCCAGCGTCTGTGCCAGACATTGCGCCTCGGCGTCCGCCAATTCCTGTGCCGTCACGCGCAAACGATCGGGCGTCAGTTGCAGCTTGTCGAATTTCGCCGTCAGTTCCACCAGCGCCGCGTCGCCGCGCACCCGCACGTCGGCGATGATGCCGCGCACGGCCTGCGCCACATCTTTTTCCGTTTCGCGCTTGGCCGAGATCAGCGCCGAGAATTGTTCCGCGAAATCCGCCGCGCGTGCATCCAGACGCCGCGCCATCACACGTCATCCATCTGGTGCTTCGGCCGCCGCTGCGCCGCCCACGGCCCCGTGAGATCGGCCAGCCCGGCATCGAGACATTCCACTTCCAGCCGCATCGCACCGCCGCCGGAAAACAACAACTCGACCGTTCCGCCGCAATCGTCCGGCTCCTTCGGCGTGAATTTGATCGCCAGAAGCGAAACGATGGCATAGGGATTTTCGCGCAACAGATTGTGCGATTTCGCCGCCAGCACATTGTTGAAATAGAGTCCTGCCCGCACGCGCAAATTCCGCCCGGCGAACTTCTCCGCGTCTTCCCATTTGAAGCGGTTGAACACCGCCGCAAAGCGATGCGATTTCGGCAGATAGACGAGATCCTTTATCCGCGCGACCGCATCCTGCAGCTGCGCGGAGATGATTTCGATATCTTCGGCATCTTCGGCCGTTATGGTGACGCCAGGCTTCATTCGCGCATACGCTCGATCGCAGCACCCACGGCCGAAAGCTTTTCTTCCAAACGCTCGAAGCCGCGATCCAGATGATAGACGCGGTTGACGATCGTTTCTCCTTCCGCCGCCAACCCCGCCAGAACCAGGCTGGAGGACGCGCGCAAATCCGTCGCCATCACCTGCGCGCCCTTGAGCTTCGGCACGCCGCGAACGACGGCGAGATCGCCTTCCACCTTGATGTCCGCGCCCATGCGGGCAAGTTCCGGCACGTGCATGAAGCGGTTCTCGAAAATCGTTTCCTTTATATGCGACGTTCCGTTGGCGGTCGCCATCAGCGCCATGAACTGCGCCTGCAGATCGGTCGGGAACCCCGGAAACGGCGCGGTCGTTACATCCGCCGAAACCGGCTGCACGCCGTTGCGATGCACTGCCAGCCCGCGATTGGTCACCGCGATTTCCGCGCCGACGGATTCCAGCAGCGGCAGCACAGACCCGATCAATTCCGCCCGCGTATTCGTGAGTTCCACCTCGCCGCCCGCAATCGCCACCGCCATCGCATAGGTACCGGTCTCGATGCGATCCGGCAGGACCGGATATTCCGTCGCGTGAAGCGCCTTCACACCTTCAATCTCGATACGCGAGGTGCCCAGCCCCGAAATCTTCGCGCCCATCGCGATCAGGCAATGCCCCAGATCGTCGATCTCCGGTTCGCGCGCGGCGTTCTCGATCACTGTCAACCCGTCAGCCAGGGTGGCTGCCATCAGCGCGTTCTCGGTTGCGCCCACCGAGACGAACGGAAATTCGATCCGCGCGCCCTTCAACCCCTTGGGCGCTTCAGAGATCACATAGCCTTCGCTGAGTTCGATCTTCGCGCCCATCGCTTCGAGCGCCTTCAGATGCAGGTCCACCGGCCGCGCACCGATCGCGCACCCGCCGGGAAGCGAAACCCGCGCATGCCCGATCCGCGCCAGAAGCGGCCCGAGTACCAAAAAACTCGCCCGCATCTTCCGCACGATGTCGTAGGACGCAGTGGTGTTGGTGATGTGGCCCGCGTTCAGCTCCAGCCGCCCGCCCTCGCCCAGCCGGGGTCCGCGCACATAGCTCGCCTCCACGCCCAGGGCCCGGAGGATTTCCGCCATGAAGGCAATGTCCGCGAGCCAGGGCACATTGGTCAGGGTCAGCCTTTGATCGGTCAGCAGGCAGCAGGCCATCAGCGGCAGCGCCGCGTTCTTGGCACCGCTGATGGCGATTTCGCCCTTCAGCCGGGCCCCGCCCTCAATCCTGATTCTGTCCATAACCCCTCACGCGGCGTGGCTGCCGAATCCAAACCCTTTTATCGGCTGACGCCCACCACCGATAGAAGCCAAGGCTGCAATCTAGCCCTGCTTCGCGGCCTCTTTCGGGCCGGGCTGGGGCGGATGCGAGGCATCGCGTTCCTTATATAGGGCCTCCTTGGAGGCCCCCTCTTTGCGGCGCTTGAGATTGGCCTTGAGCGCGTCTGCCAACCGCTCGGTCCGGCGTGCCGATTTGGCCTTCATTGCGCTCTTTCCCTGGCCCCTTTCGATGGGCTATAGGCTCCGCCCCGGCTGATTTCCAGCCGGAAAATGCCTCGGTTTGCCGGAGTAGCGTAGTGGTAGCGCAACCCCTTGGTAAGGGGTAGGTCGAGAGTTCAATTCTCTCCTCCGGCACCAGCACAAATCAACGAAAACAATAGGTTACGCGGGCCGTTTTGAGAACGCCGCGAGAACCCATTCGGCCCGAAAGGGCGTAAAAGAGAACGAAAAGGCGTCCAAAAGTGTGCAAAATCCGTGCATGAACGTGCAGTAGATCGCGAGCGGAGAACGCCAGGGAAACGACAGAGAACACCACAGAGACGCTGGAAAAAAACTGCTCCGACGAGCGCTACCTCTTGGCAGGGGGCAGGGCTTTCTTTTTCCGAAATCGTGCAATTTCCGTTGGTTACAGGGCATGAGATTGCCCTCCCCTTGAATGCACGGATTTTGCACGCATACGCGACGAACACATGCGCTCAGGATTTTCGATAGCAATGAAATCCGGATTGAGACACCGCGACCGGCAAGTCAGACGACGAACAGAAGGGCAGTCGCAAATCGGATGCTGATGGGAACGGTCGTAGTCACAGCTTTGCAGATGATCGAGCGTTGCCGCGAGGTCGGATCAAAAACTCCAGCGAATGGCATATTCCGAACTTTGACGCTCAACCGAAAAACCTATACCCGATTCATTCACTCCCGCGCCCCGTGAAATCGGATCCGATCGCCTGCAGGCAATCGCTTAAAGCGCAAACCGAATTTTATTCTCTAACCTCTAGTAGCTATTGGCATCTAGTAGCTATCGGCATCAGCGAGGCTTCGTCTCACCCAATCCATGCCGCGCCAAGCGCCGGAGGCTCCGTTGTCTTGCGCTGTCCCCGCCCCCTTGTCACGCTGAAGCGCTTCGACAAGATCTTGCGGATCGAAAGGAAAATGCTTGCGCCCGTCCACTGCATTTAAAATGATGGTGGACGATACGTGCCGATAGGCCGGCAGATATGCACTGCCGATTATCTCTTCCTCGGTCTCCACGACATACCTGCCCTCGGGTTGAACGCGATCAAAGCCATCCAGTATGAACGGTCGCCTGAAGGTAACGGTTCGGGAAGTGTTGCGAATGATCATGCCAAGGCTCCTTGGTTGAGGGGAAGGCGGCGCGGGGGCCGAAGAACTCCCCCGCGGCCAACCTTCAGTCCTTGGTCGCAGGTGCGACGACCATCTTTGCTTCGCGCTCGCCCGCAGGCGGCATCAAAACGCGGACGGTTTCAGAGTGACACTGTTTCGGAGCATGCCAGGTCGAAGTCACACTTTCTCCCAATCCCGGCACGGCAGTTCGCGTGAATCGTTGACGGCGCATGAATGTCTTTCTGAAGCGGCCATTTCCGCTTCTCGTTTGCTGCTGCCCCATTTGCCGAAGAACATTGCTCATACAACATTCCGGCGACAATGGGTGAGAATAGTTGTGATGCAGGTGAAATAAGTGTTGCTCCGGCAAGATTGCGAACAATGGGCGTGCGACTATCAGCACCGCGAAGAGTGCAATGTTCCCTGTTTGCGGCTAAAGTGGCCTTGCCACCGGCGGTTTCCTGATAAGAGAGTGACAATGCGGGGCATTTCGAAGAAAAGCCGTTCCATCGACAAGGCGTTTGACCTCAGCCGCGTCTATGCCGAGGGCTGGAACGCATCAAGAAAGCTGTCCATCTTCGAAACCGACGACAGTGATGGCGCCGGCGAGTCACTCAACCCCTATACTCGCGAACCACAACGCTCGCGCTGGGCGAAAGGTTTTGCGGCTGGAATGGGCGCTCCGGACAAGAAGTAGCCGCTTTGCGCCAACGGTAAAAAATGCAACCCGTTCTGCCAAACCCGGTCAGGCTGCCGATCCGTCCTTTGTGTCAGTCGTCTTCTGTACGTGCGGGCGGTCGTCGGCATTCTTGCGCCGATCCTCTTCCTCCTTGGCAAGCCGCAGCGAGCGCAACTTTGCCGTCTTGGCGGTGGCGGCCTTGCGTTCCTCGTCGACGATATCTCTGACGAGATTGGTGCGTGTATCAGCCTGCTGGAAATAGCTCTGTGCGCTTCGCCTGTTGAGATCCCGTGAGGCGGAGATTGTTCGGTTGTCCATTTTGTCGTTCCTTAAAGGTGTCCAAATTGGGTTGCATCGGAGAAGGTGCCTAAAGCCGGATCATCAAATCGGGCGAAAAGGTTACGTTCGCTCTGGTGTTCGATCGATGCGGTCTTGCCGCAAAGACTTCCGATGTCGCCAAGATAGCAGAGGCGTCTGGGCATCATCTGAGTGCCGAAAGAAGTTGACACTCCACGGTGATGCCCATCGCAGGTTCCTCTCGCTCGAGGACGGGCGCGCTTGACGCCCGCCTCGTTGAGAGAAACCGATCGATCAGGTAGCGTCGACGTTTGCCGCTCTGGACCCTTTGATATCCGGTTGAATATCGAAGCTGACTCGCTGTCCTTCCTGGAGAGTGCGGAGGCCGTTGGTTTGCAGGGCGCTTGAATGCACAAACACATCCGCGCCGCCGCCATCCGGGCTCACAAATCCAAAACCTTTTTTGTCGTTGAAAAACTTCACTGTTCCAATGGTCATTTGCATTCCTTCAAGCATCGGGGTTCCGCAAGCGCATAACGCGCATGCAGTCGCAACTCACGAAACATCAGAAGGAAAGTTCGGCTGCCGCGTCCGTGGATGGCATGGCAAACACGGGTCTAAACAGTGGCGCTTTTGGTCCGACGGCGCGTAATCACGTGCAATGTTTGTACGCGTCAAATGACGATAAAGCAAATCACGTTCGGCCAATCGGCGATATTGGCTCTCAAGTGCCCGTATTTGTTTCTAATTCATTCCGGCGATGGTAATAGACGCAATGGAAGCCTCTGACGCCATATTCACATTGCCGCGTCCGGATGGCTCGTTCGAACCAGAGCATGCGGCTTATCTTCAAGAACTCGGGCGGCGCCGCCAATCCGTGATGTTGGCGTTTGCACCGAAAGCTGCAGGCACGTTCCTGCGCGCCGCTGCGATCGGCGCTGTCGATGGGCAACTTGCGCGCGTCGTGCATGCTCAAGGTGGTCGCGACGGCACGCCTTACCTTCCCACCTACGTGCGTTATTTCCTCGGCGGATTTCCTCAGGACATTCTCGTTACCCATCTTCATATGCAGGCTTTTCCGGCAAATCGATCCTTCATCGAAGCACTCGATCTCAAGCCGGTTATCATGCTGCGAAGTGTGCCCGACATGCTTCTCTCCTATATCGAGATGCTGGAAACAGAAGGTGTGTCACCGGCCCACTGGATCAATGCAGCCATACCGGTCCGGTTCGTCGATTGGGACTTCTCCAGACGAGCCGACTTTATGATCGACGTTATCGTGCCCTGGTATGCGAGCTACTTTGCGACCTGGCTCGACTTTCATCGCCAGGCCCCCAAAAGAGTATGTGTGTTGCGGTTCGACGACCTTGTGGAAGATCCGGCCTCTGTTCTCGAAGTCCTCTTGGCGCATTCGCGCATCGTGCGGCCCTACAAGGCGTGCGAATTGGCAACGAATACGGCCTGGCAAGAGCGCAACGAAAATCGCTTCAACAAGGGCGAACAGGGACGTGGAATTACAATGCTCTCCACCGCTCAAAAAAGACGCATCGAACGGCTCCTGTTTGAGACCTATGATCTTGAAGAATGGAGCGCAGAGCTGCTGCCCGAAAGGTAGAGCCGGACCGCAAGGCGCAGCTCCAACGCGTGGCCAAAAATCCGCAATATCCAATCTCTGACTCAGACACCCGACGATCGGATATACTACCCATATCGAGTTTGAGAGGATGACTTGATTGGCTTAAGCAGTGTTATCCGAACTCGGCGCGGACCACTGTGCAGAATCAGTGCGACAATAGACAGATGCTTTGGATCACATTGAATTTGATAGTGTTTTCCGACTACTAGGATGCCTTGGTAAGGGGTAGGTCGAGAGTTCAATTCTCTCCTCCGGCACCAGCATTTCAATGACTTAGCAGGCACATGGGGATGGCGGCATGGCGCCCAAAGCATTCATTTCATGGAGTTCGGGCAAGGACAGCGCATTCGCGTTTTACGAAGCGCGCCGGCTGGGCCTGGCAGACATCGCGGGCGTGCTCACCACCGTGAATGAAGTGCATGATCGCGTGGCGATGCACGGCACGCGCAACAGCCTGCTCGACCGCCAGATCGAAGAACTGGGTTTGCCGGTCATCAAGGTGCCGCTGCCCAGCCCGTGCGCCAACGAGATCTACGAACAGCGCATGGCCGTGGCCGTCGACCGGATCAAGGCGCAGGGCATCCGCCACATGGTATTCGGCGATCTGTATCTCGAAGACATCCGCGCCTACCGCGTGGAAAAACTCTCGTCCGCCGGAATGGAAGCGATTTTCCCGCTCTGGCTGCGCAACACGCGGGAGCTGGCGGGCGACATGATCGCAAGCGGCCTCACCGCACACATCGTCTGCCTCGATCCGCGCCGCATCGACCGAAAATTCGCCGGCCGCCGTTTCGACAGCGCATTGCTCAGCGAATTACCGCCGGACATCGACCCTTGTGGCGAAAACGGCGAGTTTCACACCGCCGTCTCCGCGGGTCCGATGTTCAGATCGGCCATTCCCGTGACGGTCGGCGAAACCGTCGAACGCGACGGCTTCGTCTTCACCGATCTGATCGCCGCTTAAAGCCGCGCGCTCAGCGTCGCCCCGAACGTGCGCGGTGCGCCATAGGCGGTCGTCTTCAACACGCCGATGGCCGAACGGTCGTCGGCATAGGTGATGTATCGGTCGTCGGTCAGGTTCTCCACCCACATCACGACAGAATACTTGCCGAAATCCACACCTGCCCGCGCGTTCACGAGCCCGCGCGCATCGCTTTCGAACCGCTTGGAATTGGTCGCGTCGAAATAGACCGGCGACTGGAAGTTATATTCCACCCGGCTGATAAACGCTGCCGCATCGCCGATGGGGTGGGTGTATTCCAGCCCAACATTTCCGGTCCAATCGGGCGCGGCAATGATCCGCTTGCCCGAGCAATCCGTGAGTGCGCCGCCGAGCGAAGCGGGAGCCAAACAGTTCGGATAGGAGTCGTAATAGGGATTCAAAGCGCCAATCCCCAGATCGAACCGCAGCTCCGGCAGCAGCAACGCTTCGACTTCGAATTCCGCACCGCCGATGGTCGCCGTCGCGGCGTTGTCGAGCACAATGGCCGCGCCTTGTACCGACTGCACCTGCAGATCGTTGTATTCGGTCTTGAAGATCGACACGTTTGCGCGGACGCGGTTGTCGAGCCACATGCTCTTGAGGCCCGCTTCATAGGTCGTCGCGTTTTCCGGTCCCGCGCTCAGACCCAATGTCGAACCCACAAGGTCGATATTGTACGCGGCACTTTTGTAACCGCGCGCGATGCGGAAATACCCCATCGCGTTCGGCGAAAAGCGATACGACAACGTGGCCGTCGGCGAAACATCGCCGTCCGAGGTTGAATCCGCATAGTTGAGATTGGGAAAGCCGATGAAGGCGTAGAAACCGGTCCCATCGCCCTGGACGAAAGCCACGTCCTTGTCTTCATACGTGTAGCGAAGGCCGACCGACGCCGTCAGATCCGGCGTAATGTCGTAATCCACATTGCCATAGGCCGCGAATTCGCGCGAAGCAGCGTGGCCGCGCGTCGTCAGAACCGGCTCGCCGATCACGCCCAGATCGGCGCCCAATGCGAACAGGCGATCGGTCGAAACGTTCTGGCCCAAATAGTAAAGTCCCGCGACATATTTCAGATCGTCGCCAACCTGCCCGTTCAGCCGGAATTCCTGCGACCAGAACCACGTCCGGTCGCCCCACTGATCGATGGCCATGTAGTCGACCTGATTCTGGTCATCGTCGAGCGACGCGCGATAGGCCGATTGGCGATACGCCGTGATCGACGTGATTGTTCCGAACGACAGATCGATGGTGCCGGTGAGCGACACGCCATAGTTGTCGCGCCGCAGATAGTTCGGCCGGTTGTTGTCAATGGAAAGCGGCGTCGTGTCTGCCGAAGGAAAACCCAGGAGTTCCGGCGACTGAAAAAACGCTGGCCGGCCGCGGTCGTGCAACCCATCCACCGTCAGTACGAAGCTGCTGTTCGAGGTCGGCGTATAATAAAGCGACGAACGATACGAAAACATATCAAGGCTATCGCCGTCCAGCTGATCGCCGAGATTCTTGTAGAACCCGTCGCGCGTCACATAACCCAGCGAAAGTTTACCGCTTAACTCGTCATCGATCAGCGGCCCCGTCACATAGCCGCGAAACCTCTTCAGCCCATAATTTCCGAAATCGGCGGAAGCAAGCGCGTCCACCTGATCGCCATCGGGACGAACGGTGGTGATGTTCAGCGCACCCGCGATCGTGTTCTTGCCGAAGATCGTTCCCTGGGGCCCGCGCAGCACTTCCACCTGCGCCACATCGATCAGTTCCTGATTGTAATTGTCCGGGCGGCCCTGATAGACGCCGTCGACATAAATCCCGATCCCGGTTTCCACACCGATGTTGCGCACCAGCGTCGAAATTCCACGAATGCCGAACTGCCCCTGCAACACGCCTGCAATACCGCCGCTCATCGAGACGTTCGGCACGCGGCTGAACAGATCGGCGGTGTCGTTTGTTCCCGTCGCCTGCAATTCGTCCGCCGTCAGAACGGTCAGCGACACCGGCGCGTCCTGAAGATTTTCCGCCGTCTTTCGCGCCGTCACCGTGACGGTTTCGATCTGATCGGCGCTATCCGCAAACGCCGGGGCAACGGCCAGCACAAGAAACGAAGCGCCTATCGCCGGGCGCATAAACAAGTTCTTCCGCAACACGGTTTGACCCACTCTTCTGGAATATCGAGCGGCCAACTTGGCGGACAGATTCTTTCTTTTGTGTAACCGGCTTTTATTGCGCCGCGACCGCCGGAAACGGATCGGTTCTGCTGACCATTGCCGGCAAACCGGACAGATTCAGCCGCCCAGCCAGCCAGGGCGCCATATTTCTGAGCTTGCCCAAATCATAGCCTGTCTCAAAACCGGACCTTTCCAGCAGATAAACAAGGTCTTCGGTGCCGATATTCCCGGTTGCCGCCGGCGCAAAGGGACAACCGCCGATCCCGCCCACGCTTGCATCCAGCCGGTCCACGCCCATTTCGGCGGCGGCGAAGGCATTTGCGAGCCCCGTATTGCGCGTGTTGTGGAAGTGACAGCGCAGCGGCATCCCCGGAATGGCCTCGCGCAACGCCGCTATCATCTCCTTCACCTGCGCAGGCACGCCCACGCCCACCGTGTCTGCCACCGCGATCTCATGCGGCCCCGCCTTGGCAATCGCCTTTGCCATTTCAATCACGCGCGAAAGCGGCACCTCGCCTTCGAACGGGCAACCGAACGCCACCGAAATCGTCGCCTGCGCGCGAACGCCCGCCTTCTTTGCGCGTTCGATAATATCGATGGAAACGTCAACGGATTCCCGCCACGTCTGTTTCTGGTTACGCAACCCAAAAGAGTCGGTGGCTATCGCCACCGCGCCCACCTCATCGATCTTCGTCTGCAATGCGCGTTCCACGCCGCGCGCGTTCAGCACCAGCCCGATATAGGTGACGTCGTTGC
Organism: Rhizomicrobium sp.; assembly: GCA_035543495.1. Lineage (GTDB taxonomy): Bacteria > Pseudomonadota > Alphaproteobacteria > Micropepsales > Micropepsaceae > Rhizomicrobium. The sequence goes on from DATKJT010000023.1 coordinate 46,041, forward strand.
GTTCCGGCAGCGCGGCGATCACTTCTTCCGCGCCGGCCATCTGTGGCACGCGCGCCGGGTTGACGAAGCTCGCCACCTCGATCCGCCTTGCGCCCGCATCGATCAGCTTTCCGATCATCGCCACCTTGTCCGCGGTCGAAAGAATCGCGTCCTGGTTCTGCAGGCCGTCGCGCGGGCCCACTTCGATGATTTCGATTGTCTTCGTCATGGCTCAGTCTGATCCGTTGAGCCCGATAATATTCCGCTTCTTGAGATCGTCGAGGGCCGCGTCGTCCAGCTTGACGAATTCCCGCAAAACCGCGGCCGTATCCCGCCCCACGGGCGGCGGTGCGGTGTATGTGTCCTCATAGGTTTCGGACATTTTCACCGGGTTTCCGGGTTCCCAAACGCTGCCCCCGCCCATCAACGGCACTTCCACCTTCATATGACGGGCCAGCGCCTGCGGATCGGAAAACGCGTGCTCCAGCTCGTTTACGGGCGCCGCTGGAATGCGATATTTGGCAAGCGCCTCCAGCCAGTATTCGCACGTCTCTTTCTCGAACGCCGCCTGCACGCGCTCCTCGATGAACGCCTTGTTGGCAAGCCTGCCCGGCTGCGTCTTGAAGTCCTCGCGCTTCAACTCGTCGTCGTTGAGAAGCTCAACCAGATTCACCCAGAAATTGTCGGTGATGACCGCGATGATGAGATAGCGCGTCTTGGTGCGAAACGTGTTGTACGGCACATGCACGAAATGCCCGTTGCCGGAGCGCCCCGGCGAAACGCCCGACATCAGATACATCGTCGCCATGTAATTCAATAGCGACAACTGGCAGTCGAACATCGATATATCGACATGCTGTCCGCGCCCCGTGCGATGCCGCGCTTCAACCGCCGACAAAACGCCCAGCGCGCCGAACAACCCGCCTGCCAGATCGCCGATCGGAATGCCCGCGCGCAACGGCTCGCCATCCGCATAGCCGGTGAGCGACATGCCGCCGCCCATGCCCTGCGCCACCAGATCGAATGCGGGCCGGTTGGGCGCGGGCCCGGTTTCGCCGAAGCCGGAAATCGCACAGGTGATGATGCGCGGATTGATCTTTGAAAGATGCTCGAAATCGATTTTCAATCGCTTCGTCACGCCCGCGCCGAAATTGCTCATCACGATGTCGGCGCGTTTGGCCAATTCGTAGAACAGCTTCAATCCCTCGTCCGATTTCAGGTCGAGCGCCACGCTTTCCTTGTTCCGGCACAACGTGAGGAAATATGCGCCCATCCCCTCGCGCGAGAAATTGTGCGATTGCTCCAGCAGGCGCCGCGTGCCCTCGCCCTTTCCCGGCGGCTCGATCTTGATCGTGCGCGCGCCCATATCGGCGAGCAGCATCGTGCCATACGGCCCGGCCAGCATATGTGTTAAGTCGAGAACAATGAGATCTTCAAGAGCGCGCATAAAAGTCCTGAATCAAATCAAACCCGCATCGTCGGCTTGCCGGCCGCGTCGCGAGGTGGGTGGGAAACATCCTGTGACCCCAATACGCGGGTCCATGCCGCGAATTCGAGGCGAATACCGTCCGGATCGTGGAAATAGATGGAACGCACGAATGTGGTGGGATCGCTGTTATCGCCCATCGAATGCGTCGTGTCGCCGTGGTTCTTCACGTCGGTCACTTCGATGCCGCGGTCCATCAGCTTCTTGCGATATTTCAGCAGTTCTTTCTCTTCCACATCGATTGCCAGATGGTTCATCGAGCCATGCGCGGAAACGCCGCCGCCATGCTTGGCCTGCACCACGCCGGGCTGCGCTTCGGGCGCTTTCGGAAACCAGAAGAACGCGATGGAATTGCCGCCGCCGCAATCGAAGAAGAAATGCTGTCCGCCATTGTTCGGCAGCTCCAGCGTCTTGATCAGCGGCATGCCCAGGATGTCGCGGTAAAACTCCACCGTCTTCGCCATGTCCTTGCAGACAAGCGCCAGATGGTTGATGCCGCGAAACCCGAAACCCTGTGAGTTTTGCCGGTCCATAACTGCCTCCTATCTGCGCGCCCAGGATGTAGAGAGCCAATCCTGGATCTTCTGCTTTTCGGGCGCGGGAATTTCCACCACGCGCTCCGGCACGTCGTCATATTCCAGCCGCAACGCTCGGCCCGTGACGGCGTGCAGCGAATACATGTTCACCTGATACGAAAGGATCAGGATTTCCTCGTCGGAAAGATGCGCCTTCAACGCCTCGAACAGCTTGTCGTGCGCCCGTCCGTCTTCCAGCATCATCGCATCGACATAGGCGAGCACCGCCCGCTCCGCATCGCTGAAGACCTTGGCGATGCTCCAATAAGGAACAGCCTCGATCTTCTCGTCCGAAAGCCCAACGCGCCTTCCGCCCTTGCAATGCTGCGAATACACAAACTGGCTGCCGCGCACATAACCGGTACGGATCAGCGCCAGTTCGCGCAACTGCGGATCAAGCGGCGCATCGCGATAGGAATAGGCGCTGAACGCCTTCAGGATGCCCGGCACCCGCGCCCAAATGGTCCACCAGTTTCCGGGCGTGCCTGTCAGCGTACCGTTCTTCAATCCGCCCGTGCCGAAAATCTCCTTCAGCCGGTCGGCGAATTCGGCGGGCACTTCCTGTTCGTTCAGTTCGCGCAGTCTTGGCATGTTTTCCGTCCCTTACGCGTCAAAAAAATTCTTGCGGCGCAGCCAGTCCATGCAAACACCCACACTTTCGGCCAGCTTGTCCTTCTGGTCGAAGTAATAATGCGTGGCGCCTTTGATGACGTGCTTTTCCTTGTCGTTGTGCTTGATGCCGTCATAGATGCGCTGCAAATGCGACGGCGTGCACACTTCATCGGCGGAATTTTCGACCACCAACACCGGCACGTTTGTTCGCGCGGCGCATTTCGGCCCATCCGCGCGGCTGTGTGTGAACGACCATTGTGACAGCCACGAGCGCAAACTCGAATACCGTCCCAATCCCGCGGGGCTCATATTCACCTCGCCCGGATTGCCGGATTGCGTCCAGTTCGGCTTGCGGTCGTTGGGATCGATCGCCGTATCCACCCAGCGGATATCCGCCTTGGTGCCGTGCACCACGAAGCAGCGCTCCATTTCGCCGCGCGGATTTTTCTTCAGCGACTCCAACCGGTCCCAAACCCAGGCGTCGATCTTCTTCGAACGGGCAATCTGTGCCGCGCGATACCGCTTGATAAAATCCGCGCTCAGCGGTGCCTTGATCTCGCCGCTAAAAATATCCAGGGAAGGGTCGCGCCTGTCCGGATCGTTCTCGTCCAGGATGGAGGCATCCATCCATTCCGTCAGCGTGATCGAGCGCGCCACATGGGTGGCGATCTGCATGATGCCGTCGGCCGGCATCAGCTTCGCCGCCGTCAGATCGCATTCATCGCCCGCCGGCGTGTGCGTGATCGAAGGATCTTCGGCTTCCGATTGATAAAACAGCGACAGCGATCCCCCGCCGGACCATCCGCCCAGCACCACCTTCTCGAAGCCCATCTGCTCCTTCAGGTGGCGCACATAAGCGCCCATATCGACGGCGACTTTTTCCATGATCAGCGCGGTGTCGTTCTTGGGATACCGGCTGCCGCCGCATAGAACCGGAATGCCCGCCGCCGCCAGCGCATTCATCATCGGCAGCATGTTCAACAGTCCGCTCGGATGCATGCACAGAAGTGCTGTCTTGCTCGGCGGTGCATTTTTCGGCCGCAGCAACTGTCCTTCCAGGGTCACGCGATCTCCGCGCCCGCCATAGGTTTCCTTGAACTTCGCCGTCTCGTTCCACTGCACGATCACCGGCACACGGTCGACTTCGTAACGAACACTCACGATTGGGCCTCCGGTTCGGCGCGATGTGCCCAGGCTTCCGAACGCGCGAGGCTTTCGCGGAACGGTTTCAATCCCAGCCACAGGATCACGATCACCACCGGCACGATCAGCGCCACCGCCGTCGAAAGCGAATAGCCGACGGAATGCTCGTTCTTGTAAACGTAGTCGGTGATGAGCGCGACGAATGTGGGGCCCAATCCGAGCCCCAATATATTTGCCGTGAACAGGTAGAACGAGAGAACTTGTCCCCGCATCTGGTTGGGCGTCACGATCTGCAATGCTGCTATCGCCACCGCTACGGGAAAACTGCTGAGCAGGGTGCAGAAGCCCAGCAGCGCCAGCGAAAGACCGGATGTCGGCATCAGGGTGCAAAGCGCCTGCGGTATCGCAATCACAATCGCCACGATCAGCGGCGCCCGGATATAGGCGTCCGCATATCCCCGCGCCGCAATCCATTCAGCGAACCGCGCGCCGAGAATGACGCCCGCAGTGCCCAGAACACCCACCATCATGCCGTAGACGTAACCGATGTCATGTGCCTGCCAGCCGTGCACGCGCACAAAATAAGATGGCATCCAGGCCACGGTGCCGAAACCGAGGATGGAATGAATGGAAAAAGCGCCATAGATCGCGCCAAACGTCCCCTTGTTGAGTTTGAGGAATGCCCACACCTGCGAAAACGGCACGCCTTTGTGAACCGGGGCGCCATCCATCAGGCCGCGCCGCGGCGGCTCCTTCACGAACAGCATCGGGACCAGCACGACAAGACCGAGCAATCCCACCGCCAGGAACGTGGTCTGCCAGGCATGAAGTTCGCCGAACACGGGCAGCACTGGCGGCGGAAAATTCGCGACAAGCTGTATCGCAAACCCGCCAACCACCAGTGCGAGCCCCGCCCCGACATATTGCGCTCCCGAATAGATGGAGAGCGCACCCGCCAGTTTCTCGCGCGGAAAATAATCGCTGATCATCGAGGTCGCAGATGGTCCCAGCGTGGATTCGCCCACGCCCACCGAAATGCGCGCCAGGAACAATTGCGCGAAGTTGCGCGCAAGCCCGCACGTCATCGTGGCGAGGCTCCAGAAGAAGATGCCGATGAGAATGATGCGCTTGCGGTTGGAGCGGTCGGCCAACCGTCCGATCAGCATCCCGAACACGACGTAAAAGAGAACGAAGGCAAAGCCCGCGAGCAAACTCACCTGCGTGTCGCTGAGCCCGAAATCCTTCTTGATCGGCGCGAACAACAGGGTCGGGATGAGCCGCTCGACATACGAGACCATGTTGGTGACGGAAAGCGCCGCCACCACGAACCACGCATAGCTGGTATTCGTGAAGGGCGCCGGGCGCGCGGCTATCCGTTCGCCGGCCGCAGCCGACGTTGCGTCATAAGGCATGGTCATACTGAACCTGTGTCGCCTAGTCGGCGTATTCCAGTGCGGTCGTCTTCAGCGGCACGCGTTCCCCCTTTTCATCGACCGGGTCGTGGCGAACGTCCTTGTCGTCGAAGGCCCGCGTCAACGCCGCGAATTCCAGATGAATGCCGTTGGGATCGCGAAAATACATGGAACGTATCCATGTCTTGTCGCTCACCTCTTCCGATCCGTGGCGATCGGTATCTTCGTGATTGAGAATCTTGAGCGCGACGCCCTTGGCTCTCATCCGATCAGCGTATTCGTCGAACTTCTCCAGCGGAATGCTGATCGCCAGATGGTTCATGGAGGCGTGCGCCGTCTGCGTTCCCAGTGTCGCATAGTCGGCGTGCATCGAGGCGATGCCCGGTGCCGCCTTCGGTGCGTTGGGGAACCAGAAGAACGCGATGCAGTCGCCATTGCCGCAATCGAAGAAGAAGTGCTGGCCCCGGCCGTTCGGCAGGTCGAGGGTCTTGACCAGCTTCATCTCCAATACGCGCGTGTAGAAGTCCACGGTCTCCGCCATGTCCCTGCACACAAGTGCGACGTGATTAACACCACGAAACTGAAACGGTTCGTTCTCAGGTGTCATCGTTTTGTCCATCGCGTACCTCCAGTCTTTTTATGTGCTCAGCCTACTCCTCAGTTGGCTTCCTTGTCGAAGTGGATGTTCAACTGGACGCCAAACATGCGCGGCTCTGCGAAATAAAGCTGCGTGAAGTAGTTGGAACTCGGCACCGCCGCCAGCTTGTGAACCACATCGGTGATGTTCTTGGCCCACAACGAAACGGTGAAGTGCCCGCTGGGATCGGTGTAGTTGATGCTGCCGTCGAGATTATTGAACGCCGGCTGATAGCCCATGATCGAATTGTTGAGATCGGTCATGTATGAGCTTTCGTGGCCGAATGAAATATACGGCGACAACAGCCCCAAGTCGTCAGGCAGGTGGATGTCGTATTGCGCCGTGAGGTTCATTGTCCACAGCGGCGAACGGTACGGCTGAAGATAACACGGCCCGTGTTGAGCATGATCGACGACCACGCTGGCGCAAACCAGGGGCTTGTAATCTTGATAGCCGAGATTCGCGACAAAGCTTGTGTAACGCGAATCCAGATAGCCGATGCTGGCGCCAAGGGTCAGCCCGTCAATCGGAATAGCGGTAAGTTCAAGTTCCACGCCACGCGCTTTCTGATTGGCGTTGTTGGCGAGAACTTGCGGCGCGCCCGGTAGCGGCAGGAAGTATTGCACCTGCAGATCGTCATACGTGTTCCAGAATGCTGCCAAATTGGCCCGGAGATGATTGTCGAACCAATCTGTTTTTGCGCCGATTTCGTATGCAGTCGCCTTTTCCGGCTTGGCGGGAGGGTTGACGAAAGCGTCAAGCGCCTCTCCAGCAGGAATTCCCGATGGCGCGCGCGAGTTGAACGCGCCGCTCTTGAAGCCCGTGGAGTAGGTGAAATAGGCCATCGCATGTTCGTCGATGCGATAGTTCGCACCGGCATGATAAGTGAAATTCGTCCAGGTGTGCTTGCCGGTGATCGTCGTGCCGGTCGTAAACGGCAGCGGCACCTGCTGCGGCGAACGCAGGAAGTCCTTCGTTTCCGTCGAGAAGCGGATACCGCCGGTCAAGGTCAGATCGGGCAGGATCTTGTAATCGACCTGCGCGAACGGCGCGAGCGTCCAGTCGTTCTGGGCAGCCCCTTCGACCGTATGGGACGGCACGGCGATGGTCGGCGTAAAGTCCTGCTGGAAGTAGAAGCGGTACCAGTTGTAGTAGAGGCCGGTCACCCACGTGAAGGGCGAATCCTGATCGTTCGACTGCAGGTGAATTTCCTGCTGGAAATAATTCATCTTCTTGCGCGTGAACGTTTCGAAGAAGTTCAGGCCCGTCGTGTCGAAATCGCTATAGGTGTTCTGCTTGCCGCGCATATAGCCGGTGATCGAAACCACATCGGCCCATGGCAGGTGATAGGTCATGTTCAGCGAGCTGGTGAACGTGTCGCCCGTATCGCCGTTGGGATAGTTGCGCTGCACGGTATACGGATCGGTCGTGCCGCCGGGGAAACCGTAACCCGGCTTGCCCAGATAGAATGGCAAGCTCAGGTAGTCGCCCGTTGTCGGATAACCGGGAAGGCCCAGACCGCCCGCCGGCACAGACCCGTTTTGTCCGCCAGAAGAATCGCTACGGTTCTTGATGTAAGTGCCAACCAGCACCGCCTTGAAGTCATCTGACGGCTGCCATTTCAATTCGCCGCGATAGGTCTTGTAATCGTCGCCGCTCAACCACGCATCGCTCGATTGAGGCGGGTTGCCCAGCGGATCGATATAGGTGTTGCGCACATAGCCGTCCGAATACTGGCTTTGTGCCGCAAGACGCAGCGCCAGCGTATCGTTGATCGGAATGTTCACGACGCCGCCGAAATCCGCGCGGCCATAGTTGCCGAGCTTCACATAGGCATCGATGCTGTAGAGATTGAGATCAGGCTCGTGGGTCTTGATCTGCACCACGCCGCCGGTCGTGTTCTTGCCGAACAGCGTGCCCTGCGGACCGCGGTCGATTTCCACGCTCGCCGCGTCGTACATCTGCAACAGCGCGTTGAGGTTTCCGGGGTAGAAGATGCCGTCCACCGAAACGCCCACGCTGGGGTCGATGGCCTGGTCGATGCCGGAATAACCGATACCGCGGGAATAGAGCACCGCAGCCGAGCGGTTGATCGCGCCCACGCCTTCGATGGTCACGTTCGGCGCGATGCGCGTCAGGCTGGTCAGATCCTTGACGAACAGCTTATCGAGTTGGTCGGGCCCAAGCGCGGTCACGGCGACCGGCGTGTCCTGAATCGATTCTTTGCGCAGTGTTGCTGTAACGACAACAGTTTCGATGCCCGCGGGCTCGGATTCGTTCTGTGCGGTCTGTTGCGGTTGCGGTGGTTGTTGCTGGTCCTGCGCCTGCGCAGGGGCGAATCCGGCCAGCGCGCAAACCGCGGCGCCGCCCATAATCCATTGGCGAATCTTCATTTTATTCCCCTTCGTTTCCTCTGGCGGCCGCCGGACGTCGCATTGCGCCGGTTTATGCCGATTACTTCGGAACCTAATTATCTGCCGGATGCTTCGCAAGCTAATTATCCCGCGGCATCCGGCGCTTTCCTGTTGCTTCGAAAGCTAAACGAAAGAAAAAAAGGGCCCTAGGCATTAATATTTGGGCTGCGAGCAAATTGGATTTGCCGACACTGCCCGCTATATTGGCCCACGCGCCGCGCGCATTTGGCTGACGGCGCTGTCAATAAGATGAAGTGGGAAATGCCCTTTTTCGTTGTCTTGTCCGGCTTTTCGCAGGGACGGTGATGCGCAGGCTCCCGCCATTGACCGCGTTGCGCGCATTCGAAGCCCTTGGCCGCCTCGAAAACGTGAAAAGCGCGGCCGACGAATTGAACGTCACGCCCGCCGCCATCACGCACCAGATTCGCCAACTCGAAGAACATCTGCGCGTGGAGCTGTTCAGCCGCTCCAACAAAGGCATGGCGCTCACCAAGGACGGCCACGATTTCTTCCGCGCCGTCACGCAAGCCTTCGAACTGCTGCATGATGGTGCGCGCCGCGTGGAAGGCGGCGGCCGCCACACGCTCAACGTGAACAGCCTGCCGAGTTTTGCCAGTTGCTGGCTTGTGCCGCGCCTGCCGCGTTTCTATGCCGCCAATCCGGGCATCGAACTCGAAATCAACACGGTGGGAAATCCCGGCCAGCCGGTCGATTTCGCCCATCTCGGTGCCGATGTCGCCATCCGTGTCGGCCCCACGGCAGAGGCGTGGCCCGGCCTCGCGGTCGAAAAACTCGTGCACGAACAGATGTTTCCCGTCTGTGCGCCGCAACTGCTGAAAGGCCCAAATGCGTTGCGCCATCCGCGCGATCTGGCGAAACACACTTTGCTGCTCGTCTCGCGCCGTCCCGAAGGCTGGCCGGAATGGGTGAACGCCGCCGAACGCACTTTTGGCGGCACGTCCGGCATCGATGCCAATCACGGCCTGCGTTTCGACACGATCCAGATGGCGACCGCCGCCGCAGTGGAAGGCTTGGGCGTCACCATCGGGCGCACGCCGCTCATCAACGACTACCTGGAATCCGGCGCGCTTGTCGTACCGTTCGATCTGGAAGTGCAGAGCCGCGCTGCCTACTGGCTGGTGGGCCACAAGGGCACGATCGATTCGCGCCCCGTGCAATTGTTCCGCAACTGGCTGAGGCAGGAACTGGGCCTGCCGCCGCAGCAAACTTCCGCAGCAGCCTGAACGCCAATCACCGAACAAAGAAATAGGGCGTTTTCGCGTTCGACTGCGAAAACGCCCTATCTCGAAAAGTTCCTGTTATTCCGCGGGTTCGAGGTGACGCACGGGTTTCTTGTGCCCTTGCGCATCCACCGGTTCGTGCTTCACGTCGACCTTCGGATCGAGTGGGCGTGTCCATGCCGCGAACTCAAGACAGATGCCATCCGGATCGTAGAAATAGATCGAGCGAACGAAGGTCGATGGCGAGATTTCCGGGCTGATCTGGCGCGGCGAGTCGTCATGGTTGACGACCTTGGTGCACTGCACGCCACGGGCAAGCAGCTTCTCGTGATATTCGTCCACCTTCTCCGCCGGAATGTTGAACGCGATATGGTTCATCGAGCCGTGGCCGGAAACGATGCTGCCCTGCCCTGGCAGAGCCGCGGCCGATGCCACGCCCGGCGTTGCCTCCGGTGCATTCGGAAACCAGAAGAAGGCCAAGCCGTCGCCGTTTCCGATGTCGAAGAAGAAGTGCTGACCCATGCCGTTGGGCAAGTCGATCGTCTTGGTCATCGGCATGCCGAGCACGTTGGTATAGAAATCCACCGTCTTGGCCATGTCCTTGCAGACCAGCGCCAGATGGTTGACGCCCTGAATGTCGAACACCTTGTTTTGCAATTGAGCCATCGCTCATCTCCCATTCGAAACCGCACCCCTCTTACCATCTTTCGCGAGGTTGCACTATATAGAACCCTAAGCAATCTGGCGGTGCTGCGTTGCACCGCCGTCAACATCTTCGGAGGAACCCATGCCGCGTTTGAAAGAAGTCCCGCTTGCGCAAGCGCCGACCGATAACATCAAAGCCTATTACGAAAGACTTTTTCCCGGCCGCGATCCGGTGAAAGAACCCGGTACCGCAACCGGAACGCCCGGAAATTGGTGGACGGTGTTCGCTCTCGTGCCGCCCATCTTCGATCACGCCACGCAGCAATTCGGAATGTTCGGCATGTTTGCCGACAAGAGCGTGAGCAAACTGGATCCCGCGATCCGCGAAATCGCACTGCTGCGCGTGGGCTTCGAAGTGGGCAGCCAGTTCGTGTTCTCGCAGCATTGCAAGGCCGCGCGCCGGAATGGCGTCTCCGACGAAAAGATCGCAGCGATCCCCAACTGGAGCGTTTCCGATCTCTATTCGCCGCTCGAACGCGCGGTGCTGGCTTACGTCGATTGCCTGGTGCTGGATCGCGGCCGCGTGCCCGACGGCGTGTTCGAGGCGCTGAAGAAGCAGATGAAAGACGAAGACATCCTCGAGCTCACCTATCACTCGATGTGCTATCATCTGCACGCCGTCACCTGCCGCGCATTGCGTCTGGAATATGACGACGTGCCGGAACGCATCAAGGAAGTGCCCGTGCCGAAAGACGGCAAGCTCTCGGCCGACTGGGCAGGAGCCGCGTGGAACAGATGAGCGACACCGTCAAACTCATCGCCTTCGCCGGCTCGACGCGCAAGGACTCTTACAATCGCCGCGTCGTAGAAATCGCAGCCGAAGGCGCCCGCGCTGCGGGCGCCGAAGTGCAGGTATTGAACCTCAAGGATTTCAACATCCCGTTCTACGATCCGGATATCGAAGCGGTCGAAGGCATGCCGGAAGGCGTGAAGAAACTGCGTGACCTGTTCGTAGAATCGGACGGCTATCTGATCGCCGCCCCCGAATACAACGGCTCCATGCCCGGCCTGCTGAAGAACGCACTCGATTGGGTCTCCCGCCCCGCACCGGGAGAAACGCAAACAACGCTGAGCGCCTTCCGCGGAAAAGTGGCCGGCATCATGTCCGCTTCACCCGGCCCATGGGGCGGCGTGCGCGGCCTCGCCCATCTGCGCCAAATCCTGAGCGGAATTTTCGTCCTGGTCGTCGCCGAACAGCTAGCCGTCCCCAACGCCGCCGACGCCTTCGAACCGCACGGCGCACTAAAAAACGCCGCCTATCACACCATGATCGAAGCCATAGGCAAACGCGTCGCGCATCTGGCGAAAGCGATGAAAGAGTAACTTACCTCCCCATTTCGGGGAGGTCGGGCGCGTGCACCGGCACGCGACCGGGTGGGGTCCAGCGAGGCTCGCTGAAGCCCCCGCCCGCCGTCGCGCTTATGCGCGCCGTCGACCTCCCCTGAGGGGAGGTAAGTGAAATCGCTAAATCCTCTCCCCCACCCAAGCCGCAATCATATCCGCCACCATCGGGCGCAGTTTCGGATCGTCTTCGAAATAATGCGCGCCCGGCGGCATCTCCAGCGTCTTGTCCTTCGCGCCGATCGCTTCGAAGATCACCTTCGCATCGCTCGGAAACACGCCCATGTCGCCCGTGCTCTGGATCACCAACGACGGCATGGTGATATGCCCCAGATGTACTTCGCCGCGGCATTGCGAGGTCTCGAGGCTCCACATCGAAAGCCATGTCTTCAACGTATTCGCCCGCCCAATGCCGGACGGCGCGCGATTGGCCACCCGCGGATCGCCGCGATAGCAACCGGGGCAAGGCCGCGTCGACGGCTCGATATTGGGATCCATGAAGCGCAAATCCGCCCAGGTGCGGAACAGCGGGAAGATGCGATCCGGAACACCCGCCGCATTCAGCCGCGCCAATTCCTTCTTCGCCCAATCGGTGATGCGCTGATTGCGCGCCCGCTGCGCGGCACGATAGCGCGTGATGAATTCCTGCGAATAGGGTGGCCCATTGTCCGGATTGAACGGATTGAGCGATTCATCGGTCTTGGTCGGATCGGTTTCATCGATCACCGATCCGTCCATCCAGTTGGTCAGAACTTCCGGTCGCCCGGGATGGGCGTTGAGCGAAATGTAAAGCTGCCCGCCCGGCAACGATTGCAGCGACTCCTGCACAATTCCCTTCGCGTCTTTCGCCAATGTCGGCTTCTGCGATTCCGCCTGATACGCCGCCATCAACGATCCGCCGCCGGAATTGCCCAGCAGCACGATCTTTTCCACGCCCTGTTGCCGCAGCCATTTCATGCCGACCGCAATATCGATCAGCGCGTGTTCGAGCAGGAACTGATCTTCCGCCCCGCGAAACCGCGTGTTCCAGCCGAGGAAACCAAACCCGCGTTCCGCCATGAACGGCGCAAGATAATGTTCGGTGAAATCGACATTATAGTGATTGGCGATGAACGCGACCTTCGGCCGCTTGCCCTTCGGCGTCCAGTAAAGCCCCTGACAGGGATAGGAACCGTGCCCGAAACGCGGCGCTGTCGGCGATTCCAGGCCCACAAATTGGGTTTCGACATCAGACGGGATGCTCATGCTTTCCTCCGGTGGACTTTTGGCGCCGTGCTAGACACTTCGAATTCGAATGAATAGAATTTCGCGCAAAAATCAAGGGCCCGGGAGCAATAGCACACGTGATCGACGTTCCGCGCATTTCCTATGACGAACTGCCGCCGAACCTGAAGGAAGAGCTTGCCGCGAAGGTGAGACGTCTGGGATATCTCGGCGAATTCTTCCAGATCGCCGCCCACCAGCCCGATGCCCTTTACCATTTCAACCGCTTCACCGAGACGCTGAAGGAAGCACTGCCGCACAATCTGGTGGAATTGCTCGCGCTCACGCTCTCGACATGGAGCGAAAATTTCTACGAAAGAGTCCAGCACGAACGCCTCGCGCTGAAACTCGGCCTGTCGGAAAACTGGGTAAAGGAGGTCGAACGCCTGTCGCCCAACGAGACGACGCGCCTCACACCCACGGAGAAAGCCGCGCAAGCACTCGCGCTCTCCATGGCGAAGACGCAAGGCCGCAACTCGCGCGCCGATGCCGAAGCCTTCGCCAAACTCACCGACCACCAAACCCTCGTCGGCGTCCTGCTCACCGTCGGCCGCTATCTCGCCCATTCCGCGTTCTGCAACACGATGCAAATCAAGCCGCCGGTTTCTTCTCCTATCGGGGAAAGCGCGTGAGCCCCATCTGGATCGGCGAAAAGGATCTGACGCTTGATCTCGCGCAAGCCATCGCGCTGTTGCGCAAAGCCATGCCGCGTCAGGCGAAGGGCAACGCGAAGAACATGGAAAAAACGCATCTCGCCTGGGATGGCGGCAATCTGCACGCCATCGGCGCCGCCTTCACCGATACCTCGCTGCTCGGCGTGAAGACATGGGCGCACACACCCAAAGGCGCCACCCCGCTCGAAATCCTGTGGGACGCCGAAACCGGCAAACTGCTGGCCATCATCGAAGCCTTCGCGATGGGCCAATTGCGCACCGCCGGTATCGCAGGTCTCGTGACGGACATACTCGCCGCCAAAGACGCAGACCTCTTCACCATCTGCGGCACCGGCAAACAGTCGCTTGCGCAGGTCGCCGCCGTCAGCCTCGTGCGCAAACTGAAACTCGTCCGCGTCTACGGCCGCAACGCCGAACGCCGCGAAGCCTTCGCCAAACGCGTGCAAACCGAACTCGGCCTCAAAACCGAAATGTTCGATGACGTAGGCAAGGCCGTCGCCGATGCCCACATCGTCACGCTCGTCACGCGCGCCAAGGAACCGTTCCTTACCGCCGACATGCCCACACACGGAGCGCACATCAACGCCATGGGCGCGATCACGCCGGAACGCATGGAATTCGCCCCCGCCCTGCTCTCGCGCTGCGCCATCATCGCAACGGATAGCATCGAACAGGCGTTGGCGCTCGGCTCCGAATTCATCGCGGCCAAACTTACGCCCGCTTCGCTCAAAACCGTGAGCGATCTCGTCGCCGCCAACACATCGCGGCCAGCATCCGCCGATCTTACCCTGTTCAAATCCTTGGGCACCGGCACCGCCGATCTCGCCCTCGCCGAAGAACTCTATCGTCTCGCGCGCGAAAAAGGTCTGGGCCGCGAATTGCCGACACCGGCACCCGCGCCTCTTTCCTTCCGCGCCAATTGAGGAACCGTCCGTGACACAAGAAGCCAAATTCCTCGCCGCCAATCCGTCGGTTCCCACGCCAAACGAAATCTGGGAGCCCGTCGTCATCAGCGGCGAAACCATCGAACGCGAAGCCGAACGTCTTCTTTCGCTCGATGTCGCCGATCCCATCGAACGCCAGGTCCGCATCGTTCACCCGGTGGCGTGCGCGCGCGGCCAGGGCCTCGCCCCCGGAATCGAAGTGCGCCTCGCAGCCCTCAAACCCGGCGAACGCACCAGACCCTATCGCCACAACGCCACCGAGGTAGGCTTCTGTATCGGCGGCGGCGGTCACGCCAAAACCGGCAGCGCGGACTTCGACTTCACCCAATACGACGTCTGGAACATCCCCTCGTGGTCGTCGATCACCTACGAAAACAACACCAACAAACCGCAACTGCGCCTGACTTATTCCAACGCCGCGTTGTTGCGCCTGCTCAACGTCCACCTCGTCGAAGACAAGAAGACCACCGGCATCGTCCCCGAAGCCACCGCACACGACAAATCCGCGATGGCCGGTTCGATGAAGATCAAAGACCTTTTCCAAATCCCCGGCGACGACGCGTGGCTGATGTCTTACGAACGCCTCATCAATCCACCCGCCGTCGAATCCAACCCCAATTTCTGGGAATGGCAGAAGGTGAAACAGGAGTTGGACAAGCTCACCGCGCTCGGTGCGAAATATCGCGGCCGCCGTTTGTATCTGCTCTACAATCAACTCACCGGCCGCACCAACGGCACCACGCCCAGCTTCTTCGCAACGATGACGGTGCGTCCGCCCAACATCATCGACCGCCCGCATCGCCATGCCTCCGCCGCCATCAACTATTACTTCAGCGGCGCCGGCTACAGCCGCGTCGCCGGCAAGCACTACGAATGGAAAGCGGGCGATCTCATGCTGTCCGCACCCGGCTGGGCGATTCACAATCACGCTTCGCACGATCAAGGCCCGGTCTACGAACTCACCATTCAGGACCAGCCGTTCCACATCTGGCAGGAATCCTTGCTCTGGCAGGAAAGCCTCGCCGAACCGCCGGCACTTCTCGGTGCGCAACCCGGTTTCAAAACCAACCGCGAAGAGGCGCTCGTCTGATGAGCGATCTTTCCTGGCTCAAAGGCTCCATCCCGCCGCTGATCACGCCGTTCAAGAACGGCCAGGTCGATTTCGAAACCTATGCCCGCCTGATCGAACGCCAGATCGAAGGCGGCAGCCACGGCATCCTCGTCAACGGCACCACCAGCGAACCGAGCACGCTCTCAACCGACGAACGCAACGAACTCGTCGCGCTCGCGGTGAAAACCGCCAAGGGCCGCATCCCCGTCGTCGCCGCGACCGGTTCGCAGTCGCTGGCCGAAACGCTGGTGCTGTCGCAATTCGCCGAACGCGCAGGCGCGGATGCCCAACTGGTCGTAACGCCCTATTACATCAAGCCGCCGCAACGCGGCCTCGAAGCCTATTTCGCGGAAGTGTTCTCGAAGCTGAAGAAGCCCGCGATGGTCTATCACATACCCGGCCGCACCGGCGTGTCGATGGATGTCGCCACCTTCGCCTCGCTCAAGGCGAAATGCCCCAATCTCGTCGGCGTCAAACACGCCTCCACCGATCTGGGCTTCGTCACCGACCTCCTCACAGCACTTGGCCGCGATTTCAAGATCTTCGTCGGCCTCGAAGAACTCTGCCTGCCCATGATGGCCATCGGCGCCGTCGG
Organism: Rhizomicrobium sp.; assembly: GCA_035543495.1. Classification (GTDB taxonomy): domain Bacteria; phylum Pseudomonadota; class Alphaproteobacteria; order Micropepsales; family Micropepsaceae; genus Rhizomicrobium. The sequence goes on from DATKJT010000023.1 coordinate 62,173, forward strand.
CATGATGAACGCGGTGGGCAATCTCGATCCCAAGCGCGTCGCCGCCATGCACACCGCACTCGAAGCGGGCGATCTCGCCAAAGCGCAAGACCTCCACTTCGCCCTGTTCGAAATCTCCAAAGCCATCTTCTTCGACACCAACCCCATCCCGCTCAAATACATGATGAAGAAACTGGGCCTGATCGAGCGCAACGAACATCGCCTGCCCATGTCGCCCGCTCTCGAAGCGTTGGAACGCAGGCTCGACGAGGTGTTGAAGAAAGCGGGCCTCACATGACCGCCCACGAACGCCAATGGAATCTCAACGGCACCCACCGCGTGCCCTATTGGGTCTACACTGATCGAAGCATCTACGACCGCGAGATGAAAGACGTTTTCCCGCGCTCGTGGAACTACGTCGGCCTCGAAGCCGAAATCCCCAATCCGGGCGATTTCAAACGCACGAATGTCGGCGAAACCTCCGTCATCGTGGTGCGCGGCAAGGAAGGCGAAATCAACGTCCTGAAAAACCAGTGCGCCCATCGCGGCCTCGAAGTCTGCCGCCAGGATTACGGCACCACGCGCGCCTTCCAATGCCCCTATCACCAATGGACCTATCGCCTAGATGGCGATCTCACCGGCGTGCCCTTCATCAAGGGCGTCGGCGGCCACGGCGGCATGCCCGATGATTTCGACCGCAAGGATCACGGCCTGACCAAGCTGAAAGTCGCCACCCGCCACGGCGCGATCTTCGCCACCGAAGCCGAAACCATCGAACCGCTGGAAGACTATCTCGGCGAAAAGATGCTGAAACTGTTCGACCGTGTGTTCAACGGCAAACCGTTGCGCATCGTCGGCGTCTCGCGCCAGCGCATTCCGGCGAACTGGAAACTGATGTTCGAGAACATCAAGGATCCGTATCACGCAAGCTTGCTGCACGTCTTTCTCGTGACCTTCGGCCTCTTCCGCGCCGACAATCCGTCGCGCACCGAAATGGACAAGACCGGCCGCCACAGCGCGCTCGTCTCCCAACGCAGCACCAACCCGCTCACCGCCAACGCCGCCACGCAGGAAATGGCGTCCTTCAAGGAAAAACTCGAACTGCACGACAAGCGCCTGCTCGACATCGTAAAAGAATTCCCCGATCCCGCCACGGTCGTCATGCAAACCATCTGGCCCAACCTCATCGTGCAGCAACAGGCCAACACCTTGGCCACCCGCCAGATCGTGCCCGCAGGCCCCGATGCCTTCGACCTCAACTGGACGTTCTTCGGTTACGCCGATGACGATGAAGCGATGCGGGCCCGCCGTCTGCGTCACGCAAATTTGATGGGCCCGGCCGGTTTCGTCTCGCTGGACGACAGCGAAGTGATGGATCTCGCCCAGCGCGGCATCCATGTCGATGCCGAACGCGCCGCCGTGGTCGAAATGGGCGGCCGCGGCAGCGAAGACCACGATCACATCGTCACCGAAACCGCCATCCGCGCCTTCTACGGCTATTACCGCGAGGTCATGGGCCTGTGAGCGATCCGATATTGGAAATTCAGGCGCTCTACACGCGCTACGCCGATCTGATCGACGAAGGCCCCCTCGCGGAATGGCCCACGCTGTTCACCGAAGATGCGATCTTCAAGATCGTTACCCGTGAAAATGTGGATCGCGGCTGGGCTCTCGCCTTGATGTCCTGCGATTCCCGCGCGGCAATAGAAGACCGCGCCTACGCCATCGAAAACCTTTCGATGACGATCCCGCGCCGTTACCGCCACCTGATCTCCGGCATCGCCGCCGCGCCGCGCGGTGCGGACAAATGGAACGCCACCGCCAACTTCGCCGTCTTCGAAACCATCGAAGGCCAGCCGACGGCTGCTTTTGCCGCCGGGCGCTACAAGGATGTGATCGTGCGCGAAAACGGCACGCTGCGTTTCAAGGAAAAAATCTCGATCACCGACGCTGCATCGATCAAGAACTCGCTGGTGTTCCCGCTCTGAAAAACCCTCCCCTTGAGGGAGGGTCGATAAAATTTCGTAGCGTCAGCGGAGAAATTTTTCGGGGAGGGGTCCAAGCGCGCAGCACTGACCCCTCCCCGAAAAATCTTTCGCTACGCTCAAGATTTGTTCGACCCTCCCTCAAGGGGAGGGTTCAAGATTACGGCGTCTCCGATCCCATCGGCAGCGTCGCTCCCGCGTGGGTCTTGAGATAAGTGGCCTCTTCCTTTGCCAGGTTCTCGCTCATCCTGAGCAGCACGCGCCGCAACGTCACGACGTCGGCGGGGTCGATGTCCTTGGAGGCGATCGCGTTCACGTCCGCTACGCAGGGGATCAGCTTGTCGCGCAGCTTGCGCCCTTTCGCGGTCAAAAAGATGTGCACCTTGCGCCGGTCTTCCTTGCTGGGCACGCGCTTGATCAGCCCGTCCCGCTCCATTCCGTTCAGCGCCGTCACCGTGGTCGGCTCGCGCATCGAAACGCGGCGCGAAAGCTCGCGCTGGGTCATGCCCTCTTCGTTCCAGAGCGCGCGAAGAAAAGGCCACTGTCCGGCAGACACGCCGAACTCCAGCGTGCGCCGTTCCAGGTTACGGGAAAAGGAACGGAAAGTAATGCGCGTCAGATACCCGATGCTGTTCATCGGAATATCGTAGAAATGCGCGGATTGCTCCGGCGTTTTTCTGGCCGCCATCTGGATTCTTTCCCCTTGTCTGGACAGAGGGATAGGGCGAGCCTCATCAAAACGCAAACGCCCCCTTGGAATCCTTGCGAGCATAGCCCCGGTCCTGTTAGATAGAAATCTAATCATTTTTGCCGGGCACCCGTGACCAACCTTCCTCTGATGCCGACGACCATCGTCGGAAGTTATCCCCAGCCGGACTGGCTGATCGACCGCGAAAAACTCAAGGAACGCCTGCCGCCCCGCATCCGCGCGAAGGAATTGTGGCGAGTGGGCGAAGACCTCCTCCAGGCCGCCCAGGACGACGCCACCATCGTGGCCATCCACGATCAGGAACGCGCCGGAATCGACATCGTGGGCGACGGCGAAATGCGCCGCGAAAGCTATTCCAACCGGCTCGCCACTGCGCTCAGCGGCATCGACATCGAGAAAGCCGGTACGGCGATAGATCGCACCGGCGCCGCCAACCCAGTGCCCCGCGTGGCCGGCCAGATCCGCCGCATCGGCCCCATCGAGGCGCAGGATGTGCCGCTGCTGAAGCGCACCACCGACCATCCGATAAAGATCACCCTGCCCGGCCCCTTCACCATGACGCAGCAGGCGCAGAACGATCACTATGCCAGCGACGAAGCGCTTGCGATGGACTACGCCGAGGCCGTCAACGCGGAACTGAAAGATCTGTTCGCGGCTGGCGTCAGCATCGTCCAACTCGACGAGCCCTACGTTCAGGCCCGCCCCGAAGCCGCGCGCAAATATGCCGTGAAGGCGATCAACCGAGCGCTGGAAGGCGTGAACGGCAAAACCGCGCTGCACGTCTGCTTCGGTTACGCCCATGTTCACAAGGGTGCCGCCAAACCCAATGGCTATTCGTTTCTCGCCGAACTTGACGATTGCGCCGCCGACATCATCTCCATCGAAGCCGCCCAACCCCGCCTCGACCCCATGATCCTGCGCGAACTGCCGCACAAGACGATGATGTACGGCGTGATCGACCTCAACGATCTCACGGTGGAAACGCCTGAGATCGTGGCGCAGAGAATCCGCGAAGCGCTAAAACACACCACACCCGACCGCCTGATGATCGCCCCCGACTGCGGCATGAAATATCTGTCGCGCGATGTGGCGTTTGCCAAACTCAAGGCAATGGTCGACGGCACAAAAATCGTCAGAAAAGAAATCGCAGGCTAAGCCGCCCACATACCTCCCCCTTGTGGGGAGGTCGACAAAATTTCGAGCGCAGCGAGGAATTTTTCGGGTGGGAGACGGTGGCCGTTACGATCTTCGGCCCCCCACCCGGATCGCTTCGCTCTCCGACCTCCCCACAAGGGGGAGGTAAGATTTAACTGAGAAACGCCTTGAGCAACGCATTCACCTCGTCCGGCTTCTCCAGCGTCATCATGTGCCCGCAATCCTCGATCACCTCCAGCCGCACATCCGGTATCGCCTCCAGCATCTCCTTCTGATGCTCGATGGTCGTGATCCCGTCCTGCCGCCCGAACACCAGCATCGTCGGACAAGCAATCGACGCTAGCATCGGACGGCTATCCGGCCGCGCCATGATCGCGCGCTGCTGGCGCTGAAAAGTCTCCGCGCCCGTATCGCTGGCCATCCGGCGCAACACACCTGTCAGCTTCTCGTCGCCAACGCGCGACGGATGCACCAGCATCGGAATTCGTTCTTCGATGATCCCGTCGTACCGCCCCTGCTCCACCAGCCGGATATACCCCATCCGCCGCTCCGTCTGCTTGGGCGTATCGGCGGGCGCCAGCGCGCTCATCAACACCAGTTTTTCGATCCGCTTCGGGTCGCGCCGCAGCATCTCGAACGCCACGAACCCACCCATCCCATGGGTGATTAGCGTGAACCGTTGGGGCGAGGCATCCAGCACCGATCGCGCCATCGCGCCCACCGTATCGCGATCGCGCTGCACGAACACACGCGGCCGCGCAAACGCCGAAAGCACCGGCATCTGCGGCGCGAACACCAGTTCGGTGCAAAGCTGCGAAGGAATGAGCACAATATCTTGCGGCATGATCAGACAACCCGATGCAAAAGCGTTTCCCCCGTACCGATGCGACGGCAGTTCTCGATCGCCACATCGATGCTCCGCGCCAGCGTCTCGGGCGTCAGCCACGCGATGTGCGGTGTCACCACGACATTGGAGAGCGAGAACAGCGGATGCGCCGTCACCGGCTCGTTGCGCAACACATCCAGCCCCGCCGCCGCCAGCGCCCCGCTTTTCAACGCGTCCACCAGCGCTGCTTCATCCACCAATTCCCCGCGCGCGGTGTTCACCAGAATGGCGCCCGGTTTCATCCGCGCTATCGCCTCGCGCGAGATCATGCCCGTCGTCTCCGCCGTCGCCGGACAATGAAGCGACACGATATCGGAGCGCGAAAGCAGTTCCTCCAGCGAAACATATTTCGCATCCGCCGCCTGCTTGCCGCTGCGGGCGTGATAGAGCAGCGTCGCCCCCAGCGCCTTCAGCACCGGCGTCAACCGCTGCGGCACCGCGCCATAGCCCACAAACCCAATCGTCCGCCCCGCAATCTCGCCGGTCCGGTCGAACTCGGATGTATCCGGCCGCCAGCCATCGCCTTTGCGCATCAGCGGATCGAAATAGAGCGTGCGCCGGATAGCAGAGAGCATTAGCATCAAAGTCATCTCGGCCACGGCCTGCGTGTTGGTGCCCGGCATATTGCACACCGCCACACCGTGACGCTTCGCCGTTTCCAGATCGATGGTGTTCACGCCCACGCCGATCTTCTGGATCAGCTTCAGCTTCGGCGCACCTTCGATGTCCGCCGCCCTGACCGGCCGTAACACATGCAGCAACGCCACAGTTTCGCGCATTGCCGCCGCAAACGCCTTGTCGTCGCTTTCGTCGATGATCGAAAGCGTCATCCCCGGCAACAAGGCCGCCTGAAGCTGCGCGGCAAACCCCTCGCTCGCGCGATAATGCAGAACGATGTTCATCGGCCGAGCGCGGCCGGCAAACCGCTCCATCCCGCATATTTCGCGCTGTCGCCCATTTCTTCTTCAATCCGCAACAGCTCGTTCCACTTCGCCATGCGTTCCGAGCGGGCAAACGATCCAACCTTGAATTGCCCGGAATCCCAGCCAACGGAAAGATGCGCAATGGAAACGTCTTCCGTCTCGCCGGATCGCGCCGAAACAATCGCCGCCCAGCCTGCGTCCTTCGCCGCCCGCAACGCCGCGCGCGCGCGCGAAACCGTGCCCGCCTGGTTCACCTTGATGAGCGCGCAATTGCAGGCACGGGCGTCTGACGCGCGTTTCACGCGCGCCGCATCCGTCACCAGAAAATCATCTCCCACCACCTGCACCTTGTCGCCGACCGCCGCGGTGAATTTCGCCATCGCCGCGGTCTGATCCTGCGCCACAGGGTCTTCGACCGAGAGAACGGGATAACGCTTGCACCACCCCACCACCATCTCGATCATCTGATCGCTGTCGAGCTTGCGCCCATCAAGCGCAAGCTGATAGGCGCCTTCGCGGTAAAACTCGCTCGACGCGATATCCAGCGAGATGAACACGTCTTCGCCCGGCCCGTAGCCCGCCTTCTCGATGGCGCGCGTCAAAATCGAAAGCCCGTCTTCGTTGGACTCGAAATTCGGCCACCAGCCGCCTTCGTCCGCCGTGCCAGCCAGCCGGTTCTCCTCGGCCATGATCGCGCCCGCCGCGCGATAGACGTCGCCCGTGATCTCAAACGCGCGGCGCAACGTCTCCGCGCCCGGCACCATCACCATGAAATCCTGAATATCGGTGCGCCGCCCCGCATGCGCGCCGCCGCCCAGAATTTGAATTTCCGGCACCGGCAGGCGCACCGCGCGCCCATCGGCCAGATAACTCCAAAGCGGTTCGTCCGCGTCATCGGCCAGCGCGTGCGAAAGCGCCAGCGAAACCGCCACCGTCGCATTGCCGCCAAGCCGCGAGAAATTCGCCGTGCCGTCCAGCTCCGCCAACAGCGCATCCAGCGCTTCCTGATCCGCTTGCTTGCCGACAAATGCCTTGGCAATCGGCCCGTTCACATTGGCAACGGCCCTGTCCACACCAAACCCGCCGAACTTCGCGCCGCCATCGCGCAGATCGATTGCCTCGTGAACGCCGCGCGATGCACCTGCCGGCGCCGCCGCGCGACCGAACGCACCGCTTTCCAGATGAATGTCCACTTCAACGGTGGGCCGCCCCCGCGAATCCCAAATCTGCCGCGCTTTGACCGAACGAATGAGGCTCATAACCTGCTGACCTTGCTGTGCCACGCGCCCGCAATGTCGGAGAGCGTGAGATGTTGCGAAAGAAATTCCCGCGCCGCGCTGCGCACAAATTCCTTGTGCGCCGGGGTGGTGATGTATTCGACCGGCGATTTGCCGTCGACGCGCGCGAGCAGAAAGGCGGAAAGCAATCCGGCCGTGCGCCGGTCCAGCCCGTCCGCGCTTTCCCACGAGGCTTGAGCGAAATAGGCATGCCGCAGCGCGTCGAAGGCGCGGATATAGGCCGAAACATGTGCCGGCGCCCAAACGCATTTGAGCAGCAGATGGTTCAAACAGAACGCCAGGTCGAATGCCGGATCGCCGTAACACGCCGTCTCCGCATCCAGGAAAATCGGTCCTTCGCGCCCCACCAGAATGTTCTTCGGGCTCACATCGCCATGCATCAGTGCAATCCGCGCCGACGCAATCTCGCGCGCCATGGCTTCGATCCGCGGCGCGCGATCGGGATGCGCCTTCGCCGTGTAAAGCAGATAGGGCTCGATCCTCAGCGCCATGAACATCTCGTCATGCGCGAATTTCGCCGCCACATCGGCGCGCCCCGCACTCGCCCGATGGATCGCCCCTATCGAACGCCCCACGGCACCCGCAAAATCGGAATCGACGTGGCCTTCCAGCAATTGCGCCTTCCAGCCCGGATAATCCGCAGGCTCGAAGTAATTCATCGCGAACAGATGCGCGGTCTTGTCTTCCGCCAGAATGCGCGGCACGCACCCGGGCTCAACGGTTCCGGCAAACCGAAACCAATCGACTTCGCTGTGAATACGTTCGATGGGCGCCAGCCACTCCGCCGCCACGCGCAGCTTCGGCAACGCCCGCTTCACGCAAATGGGGCCGGCGGCAAGCTCCACCCGGTACACATCGCTCGAAACCCCGCCCGTCAGCGGCACGATGGCGGGCGTCTCGTCCGCGCCCACCAATTTCATGCGCCGCAAAGCGACAAGAATGTCCGGAACTTCGCTCATGCGTATGGCGATAACGGGCCTTTGGACCGGGGTCAATTCTAGACACTTCGAAATCTAACCAATAAACTCGCCGCCAGCAAAAAACAGGAGGAAAGCCAAATGGATGATATCGCCGCACTGGCCAAACGCTTCTTCGACGGGCTCGAACAGGGCAACATCGCCATCCTGCGGGAAGTTTACGATCCCAAGGTCAAGATCTGGCACAACACCGATGGCCTGGAGCAGACCCTGGAAGACAACGAGGCCACGCTGACCGGCTTCATCCAGCGCATCCCCAAGCGGCAATATGCCGACCGGCGCGTCCACACCTTCCCCGGCGGCTTCGTGCAGCAGCACAAGCTGAAAGGCACCAAGAAAGACGGCACAACCGTCGAACTCGACGCGGTCATCGTCTGCGAAGTGAAAAACGGCAAAGTGACGCGGCTGGACGAATATTTCGATTCCGCCGCCGTTGCCAAATTCCGCCAGCAGTAAGCACCCTCTCCTTTTCCGCGCGGCCCCGCTAAACTCGCGAAGCGATTGCTTCGCGAGACTGCCGCCGTGAAAACCATGTCTGTCGACCGGGAGACGATTTCCCGCCGCGCCGAAATCGCGGTGATGCTTCGGCGCATCCTGCCCGCGGACGCGGTGATCGACGATCCCGTGGCGCTGGCGCCCTATGAAACGGATGCGCTCACCGCCTATCGACAGCCGCCGCTGATCGTGGCGTTGCCCTCCTCCACCCAGGAAGTGGCGGCAGTGCTTGCCTATTGTCATGCCAACAATGTGAAGGTTGTCCCGCGCGGCGCGGGCACGTCGCTATCGGGCGGCGCCATCGGCCTTGCGGATGGCGTAACGCTCGGCCTCGCCAAGCTGAACCGCATTCTGGACATCGATCTGGAAAACCGCTGCGTCACCGCGCAACCCGGCGTCACAAATCTCGGCATCTCCAATGCGGTGGCGGCCGATGGGTTCTATTACGCGCCCGATCCGTCCAGCCAACTCGCCTGCACCATTGGCGGCAATGTGGCGGAAAATTCCGGCGGCGTGCATTGCCTGAAATACGGCCTTACCACCAACAACATCCTCGGCCTCGAAGTCGTGTTGATGACAGGCGAGATCATTCGCCTGGGCGGCGCGCATCTCGATCCCGATGGCTACGACCTTCTTGGCGCCATGGTCGGCTCCGAAGGCCTGCTCGGCGTGGTGACCGAAGTGACCGTGCGAATCCTTCCCAAGCCCGCAAACGTGCGCGCGCTCCTGATCGGCTTTCCCTCCATCGAATCCGCGGGCGAATGCGTGGCACAGGTGATCGCGCAGGGTATCATCCCCGCCGGCATGGAGATGATGGACCGCGCCTGCGTCCACGCCGCCGAAAACTTCGTCCACGCCGGTTACCCGCTCGATGTCGAAGCCCTGCTCATCGCCGAACTCGACGGCCCGCTGGTGGAAATCGAACGCGGCATCGAACGCATCGAATCCATCGCGCGCAATCTCGGTGCCACCTGCTGCTACATCAGCAACAGCGAGGAAGAACGCCTGAAATTCTGGGCCGGCCGCAAAGCCGCCTTCCCGGCTGTCGCCTGCATCACGCCGGATTATTATTGCATGGACGGCACCATCCCCCGCCGCCAGCTTCCCGCGGTGCTCAAACGCATCAGCGAAATGTCGACGCAACACGGCCTGCAAGTGGTCAACGTCTTCCACGCGGGCGACGGCAATCTCCACCCGCTCATCCTGTTCGATGCGAACAATCCCGGCGAACTCGCAACCGCCGAACGCTTCGGCGACGACATTCTCAAACTCTGCGTGGAAGTGGGCGGCGTGCTCACCGGCGAACATGGCGTCGGCATCGAAAAACGCGATCTGATGCCCGTGATGTTCAGCGAGACCGATCTCGACCAGCAGATGCGGCTGAAATGCGCCTTCGACGAAAAACACCTGCTCAATCCCGGCAAGGTGTTCCCGAACCTGAAACGCTGTGCCGAACTCGGCCGCATGCATGTGCATCACGGCCGGATGCGCTTTCCCGATCTGCCGCGTTTCTGACATGGCCGATTTTTCCCCGGCCTCCGCCGAAGACATCGCAGACATCGTCAAAGCCGCCGCCGCCAATCGCGAACCGCTCGAAGTCCTGGGCAACGGCACCAAGCGCGGCATCGGCCGCCCGATGACTACGCCGCATCGCCTTTCTACCGCAAGGCTCGACGGCATCACGCTCTACGAACCCGAAGAACTCATCCTGTCGGCAAAAGCCGGAACCCCGCTGTCACAGATCGAAACGCTTCTCGCCGAACACAACCAGCAACTCGCCTTCGAGCCCCCGCATCGCGGCGCGCAAACCATCGGCGGCGTCATCGCCGCCGGATTCTCCGGACCCCGCCGCATCCAGGCGGGCGCGATCCGCGATCACCTGTTGGGCTTCACCGCTGTCAACGGCAGCGGAGAAATTTTCAAAGCCGGCGGCCGCGTGGTGAAAAACGTCACCGGCTACGATCTCTCCAAACTGATGGCCGGGTCGTTCGGTACGCTCGCCGTGCTCAGCGAAGTCACGCTGAAAGTCCTGCCGAAGCCGGAAGCGCGCACAACCCTCATCCGCCGTAACCAATCCGCCCGCGATACCATCAAACTGTTGAACAAGGCGCTCGGCCTTCCTTTCGACATAACGGGCGCCGCCTGGTCGCCCGATTTCAACGGCATCACCGCGCTACGCCTCGAAGGCTTCGCGGATTCCGTTGCCGACAGGGCAAACACACTCTCCAAATTCCTCGACGCCGAAGTCGCCGGCGCGGATTTCGACAATTTCTGGGATCAGATGAGAGACATCTCTCCACTGGAAAACGCAACCGCGCTCTGGCGCGTTTGCGTCCCGCCCAATCGCGGCGCCGATATTCTTGAAGCCTTGCCCGGTGCCCGCACTCTCGTCGACTGGGGTGGTGGCCTGGTCTGGCTCGGAACGACCGACGAAAACGATTGCGGCGCGTCCGCCTTGCGCACCGCCGTCAGGGAAACCGGCGGCCACGCCACCCTGATCCGCGCAAGCGACGAAACCCGCCTGCGCATCGCGCCCTTCCAATCCCAATCCGCAGCCCTTTTCGCGCTCACCGCCCGCGTCAAGGAAAGCTTCGACCCGCTGCACATCCTCAGCCCCGGCCGCATGTACGCGAACCTCTGATGCAAACCTCCTTCACAGACGCGCAACTCGCCAAACCCGGAATGCGGGAGAACGAACGCATCCTGCGCACCTGCGTGCATTGCGGCCTCTGCTCCGCCACCTGCCCCACCTACGCCTTGCTGGGCGACGAATTGGATAGCCCCCGCGGCCGCATCTACCTCATCAAAAACATGCTGGAGACCGGCCGCGCCGCCACCGCGCAGGACGTACTCCACATCGACCGCTGCCTGTCGTGCCTCGCCTGCACCACCACCTGCCCCTCCGGCGTCGACTACATGCACCTCGTCGATCACGCGCGAAGCTGGATCGCAGAAACTTACACCCGCCCGCTGCCCGAACGCGCGATGCGCTCGCTACTTGCCTTCGTGCTGCCAAGACGTAACATCTTCCACACCTCGCTCATCCTCGCGCGTCTCGCAAAACCTTTCGCACGCCTTCTGCCCAAACGCCTGCGTCCCATGCTGTCGCTCGCGCCCAACGCGCTGCCGAAAGCCGCGCTCCCCGCAACAACCGCCATCGGCACCCGGCGCATGCGTGTCGCGCTCCTCGGCGGCTGCGTGCAACCCGTTCTCGCGCCGCAGATCGACGCCGCCACCATCCGCATCCTCACGCGGCACGGCTGCGAGGTCGTCACCGGAGGCGGCTGTTGCGGCGCGCTCACCCATCACCTCGGCAAGGATGCAAAAGATTTCGCCCGCGCCAACATCGACAGATGGATGAACGAGATCGAAGGCAAAGGCCTCGACGCCATCGTCATCAACGTCTCCGGCTGCGGCGTCCACGTCAAAGACTATGGCCACCTTTTCAAAGACGATCCCGCCTACGCCGCCAAGGCAGCCCGTATCGCGGCACTCGCCAAAGACCCCACCGAGGTTCTCAATTCGCTCGAACTGGTACCGGCCGCGTTACCGCAACCCTTAAAAGTTGCCTATCATTCCGCCTGTTCCCTGCAGCACGGCCAGAAAATTACCGAGCTGCCAAAACTGCTTTTACGAAAAGTTGGATTCAAAGTCGTCGACATCCCCGAAGGTCATTTGTGCTGCGGTTCCGCAGGAACCTACAATATTTTGCAGCCCGAACTTTCCGCGCAGCTTCGTGACAGGAAGGTCATGAATATCCGGAAAGTCGCGCCCGACATTGTGGCGGCCGGAAATATCGGTTGCGTCGTTCAGATTGCAGACGGTTCACGCGCAGTGCCCGTGGTCCACACCGTTGAGTTGCTCGATTGGGCAACCGGCGGACCGAAACCCGTTTAGCATCCAACAACCATTCGGTGCGTTATCATGGCGGGTGGAATTGCCGCCAGGAGCGTTCCCATGAACAGCGTCAATATCGTCATCGTCCAGCCGTTGCTCGCGTTGATTTTCGGCATCCTGATTTTGTTTCTGCCGCGCCTGCTCAACTATTTCGTGGCGATCTATCTCATCGTCATCGGCGCGCTGGGCCTGTGGCCGAGCCTGATGCAGTAGCGGAACGAGAACGAAACTCAATCGTTACCTCTCGACAGACGGGAGAACCGCCATGACGCGTGAAACACCGTTGCCGAAAACCGGCGAAGTCAAACGCGACCGCACGTCGGAATACAGACTCGTCGATCGCGAGAGCAAGGATTCGTTCCCGGCCAGCGACCCGCCTTCGCACAATGCCGGCACCATCGGCGCGCCAAAGAAGCGCGAAACCCCCGCACCCGATACGAAGGATTTCGACGAAGTCAAAAAGAAGAAATAATATCCTTCACCTCCCCACAAGGGGGAGGTAAGATTCACTCCGCCGCTTTCGCTGCAACACCTTTCTTCGCCGCCGCAATCCGCGCTTGCGCGATGTGATCGGCCACCACATTGGTCGGCGCTTTCTGCGCTTCCGCCGCCGTAAAGATTTCGGTCAGCGTATCGGCGATCCCGCGCACCCGCGCATCGACCTCTTCGTCGCTCCAGTCGAAGATCTGTCCCGCCACGCGAATAATGCCGCCGCCATTGATGACGTAATCGGGCGCGTAAAGAATGTCCCTGCCCTTCAGCATCGCGCCGTGATGATCGCGCTCCAACTGGTTGTTCGCCGCCCCCGCAATCACCCGCGCCTTGATGTCCGGCACCGTCTTGTCGTTCAGGATCGCACCCAGCGCGTTGGGCGAAAGAATATCGCATTCCACCGTCACGATCTCGTCCACGGAAACCGCATGCGCCTTGAACCGCTCCACCGCGTTCGCAACGGCCTGCGGGTTCACATCCGCCACAATCAACCGCGCGCCTTCGCGATAAAGGCTTTCGGCCAAACTCATCCCCACCTTGCCGAGCCCCTGAATGGCAACGACCTTTGCCTTGGTCGTCTCCAACCCAAGCCGGAATTTCACCGCCGCTTTCAACCCAACGTAAACGCCCAGCGCCGTCGCAGGCCCGGAATCGCCCGGCTTTCCCGGCATGTCGTAACCGGCAATGTGCTTGGTACCGCGCGCGATCAGTGGCATGTCTTTGGGCAGAATGCCAACGTCCATCGCCGTGATGTATCGCCCGCCGAGCGCGTTGATGGCCTTTGCGTAAGCCGCGAACAGCTTCTCGTTCTTGTCCATCGCCGGATCGCCGATGATCACGGCCTTGCCACCGCCCAGCGGCAGGTTTGCCATCGCATTCTTGTAGCTCATCCCGCGCGACAGGCGCAGCACGTCCGTCGCCGCCGCATCGCCGTTTGCGTAAGGATACATGCGCGTGCCGCCGCAGGCCGGTCCCAGCGCCGTCGAATGCACAGCGATGATGGCCTTCAGCCCCGCCTCTTTGTCTTCGAAGAACGCAACTTCCTCATGGGCATCGAAATCGGGAGACTCAAAAACGCTCATGTCGAAATCCTTGAACAACCGGTGATTTGCCGCCGGACCATACTCCGTCGCAGCCGCAATGGGCTTGCCTTTTTCGCCCTGCTCCCGCAACGCCGCAATGCAAAAGCTGCAACGCGGGCAATATTCCGTGCGTTCCCAAAGGGCGCTTTACCCTCGCCGAAAAGCGCCGTCTACTTGGTTCGGAGGAACGCCAAGCCATGCCGTCGCTGGAAGAATTGCGCCAACGCCATCCCGAAATCCGCCCCGATTTCACCATCGACCAGCGTTGGGAACGGTACGGCGCATCCGAACACGGTGTCTGGAAAACGCTCTATGAGCGCCAGGCCGAAATCCTCAAAGGCCGCGCCTGCAACGAATTTCTCGACGGCCTGAAAAAGCTCTCGCTCGGTGCAGGCCGCATCCCCGATTTCGCGCGGCTGTCGGACGATCTGGAAAAACTCACCGGCTGGCGCGTGGTCGCCGTGCCGTCGCTGGTGCCCGATGCGATCTTCTTCGAACATCTCGCCAACCGCCGCTTCCCCGCGGGCCAGTTCATCCGCAAACCGTCCGAACTCGATTACATCGAAGAACCGGATGTCTTTCACGATGTCTTCGGCCACGTCCCCATGCTCGCCCACCCCGTCTTCGCCGATTACATGGAAGCCTATGGCAAGGGCGGTTTGCGCGCGCTCAACGAATTCCACGCGCTGAAGAACCTCGCACGCCTCTATTGGTACACCGTCGAATTCGGCCTCATCGCCACGCCGCAAGGTTTGCGCATCTATGGTTCCGGCATCGTGTCGAGCCGCGCGGAGTCGGTCTACGCGCTGGAAAGCCCCAAACCCAACCGCATCCATTTCGATCTCGAACGGGTCATGCGCACCGACTACCGCATCGACGATTTCCAGGAGAGCTATTTCGTCATCTCGTCCTTCGAAGAACTGTTCGGCGAAACCTACAAGGATTTCGCGAGCCTCTACCGCAAACTGGAACACGGCCCGACCTACAAACCGGGTGACGTTCTCTCGACCGATCGCCTGGAAACTGTGGAAGCCGCCTGACTTCGTCCTCCCCCGCAAAGCGGGGGAGGTGCCACGCGCGAACGCGCGTGCGGCGGGGGCAAGTCCGGCAGCATTCGTGCGGCGTTGCCCCCTCCACCGCTACGCGGTCCCCCTCCCCCGCTTCACGGGGGAGGACTAAATAGCCTTTTTAGTTCAATGATATAGGCTAAAATACAGAAAAATAGAAAATAGTCCTTGCATAGCTAGGCCAAAACCCCTACATTCCACCCCAGACTGCTCTTTGACATTGTGAACCCACCCTCCGGGACTAACCGCCAACGGCCGAAACCACCTCGCCCGCCGTCAATACCTGCGGCAGCACTTTCGGCGTCGCAGCCCCCGGTGCGTAGTAGAGATAGAGCGGCACGCCTGACCGCGCATTGGCTTCCAGCAGCTTGGTGATCTCCGGATTGCGATTGGTCCAATCCGCCACCAGATAGGCGATCCTGTTCTTCGCAAACGCCTGCACCACCTCGTCGGAAGAAAACGCCACCTTCTCGTTCACCAGACAGGTGATGCACCACGCAGCCGTCGCATTCACGAACACCGGCCGGTTCTGCGCGCGCAAGCCATCCAGCCGCGCCGCCGAATAAGGTTCGCTGTGCAGCGCATCTTCCGAAGCCTGCGTGGCAGCCGCCTGCGGTGCAGCCATGCCCACGAACCACAACGCTGTCAGCGACGCGAGAAACGCGAGCACGGCGAACACATTCGCGGTCGCCCGCCACCGCGCGCTCGTATTGCGAGACGCGCCCCACGCCCAGGCGCCGAACGCAAACAGCACCATCGCCGCCAGTGTCGCGAGTACGCCGCCCGCGCCCATCTGCAACGCCAGCACCCACACAAGCCAGACAGCCGCCGCATACATCGGAAACGCCAGCGCCTGTTTGAATGCCAGCATCCATGCGCCCGGCCGCGGGATCAGCCGCAACAACGCCGGCGACAATCCAATGGCCACGAACGGCGCGGCGAATCCAAGCCCCAGCGCCAGGAACACCGCCATCGCTACAACGGACGTTTGCGTGATCGCATATCCCAAAGCCGCCGCCATGAATGGCGCAGTGCAAGGTGCGGCCACCGCCACCGCCAGAATGCCGGTGAAGAATGCGCCCACCGTGCCACCCTTGCGCGTGAGCGTGTCTCCCGCCGTCACGCCGGACGAAAGTTCGTAAACACCCGAAAGATTAAGCCCCACGGCAAACATCAATAGTGCAAAGCCGGCGACGACAATGGGCTCCTGCAACTGGAATCCCCAACCCACCGCCTGTCCGCCTGCGCGCAGCAAAACAACCGCCGCACCCAGAACCAGAAAGCTGAGGACCGCGCCCGCGCCATAGGCCAAACCTTCACGCCGCGCTTCTTGCGGATGACCGTGCGAGGCTTGTGCCACCGCAAACGCCTTCATCGCCAGCACCGGCAACACGCACGGCATCAAATTCAATATCAAGCCGCCGATGAACGCGAACACCAGCGCCAGCGGCAGGCTTATGCCGCCACCGCCCGTTGTCGCAGCGCCCACAAAACTCGCCGCCGGAACCGCACCCGGCTCGGCGCGAATGGAAAGCGCCTTCACCGATCCATCGGCGGATGTGAGAACCAGAACGCCCGGCAATTCCGGCTCCGTCGAACGGAATTTCCGCCAGGAAAATTTCCGCCCCGGCTCCGTGCGCAACACAACTCCGTTGTCGGCAATACCGAGCTTCTGCTCGGTGAAGCCGTTGATCATGCCCTCGCTGAGCGGAAAGAAATTCGCCGAAACCGGCCGCGCCGAAGCAAGCGTCGGACTTTCGAGAAAGATATCCAACGTCTTGTCGTCGCCCGCGCGATAGCTCGCGCGCCACGGCGAAACCTGCGGCAGCTTCGCGCGCGCGGCCGCGAATTGCTGCGCGGTCACCGGGTTGGCCACGCCTTGCGCGGCCACCGTCAGTCCCAACTGCAACGTCGCGTCTTCGGGAATGCACACCTCGCGGCAGACGAGCCAGCTTCCCGTCGCGGTCAGCGTCACGTCGCCGGCTTGCGCGTTCCGCGGCACCTGCACCGCCGTCAGAAGCCAGACCGTGCCTTCATAGCCGTAATCCATCAGCGGCCCGACGGGCAGGCGTTTGGGATAAGGCCATTCGATGCCATCGCCCTGCCAGCCCTGTGGCAGCTTCCATTTCAGTTCGGTCGGCGCGCCCGCCTCACCCGGATTGATCCAGTAGGTGTGCCAGCCCGTGCGGGTCGCGAGCTCCAGTGCCACCGTCACCGTGCCGCCCGGCGCGACCGCGTCGCGCTCGGCGATCAGCCTTGCATGGACCTTGGGCGCGGAATCGATCTGCGCGAGCGCAGGCGCGGCCATGGCCGCAAGGG
>DATKJT010000024.1:0-9247 GCA_035543495.1 Rhizomicrobium sp.
CGAAAAGCCGGATCTGCAGGATCGCTCCCTGCTCAAATTTGTGAGAGGGCCGGATTTCCCCACCGGCGGCATCATTGTCGACGATCAGGCCACCATCGCCGAAGCCTACAAAACCGGTCGCGGCGGTTTCCGCGTCCGCGCCCGCTGGAAAAAGGAAGAGGGCCAACGCGGCATGTACCAGATCGTGGTCGATCAGATCCCGTATCAGGTCCAGAAATCCAAGCTGATCGAACGCGTGGCCGAATTGCTGGAGCAGAAAAAGCTCCCGCTGCTCGACGACATCCACGATGAATCGGCCGAAGACATCCGTATCGTCCTCACGCCCAAGAGCCGCACGGTCGATCCCGCGATGCTGATGGAACAATTGTTCCGTCAGACCGATTTCGAAAGCCGCATCTCGCTCAACATGAACGTGCTTGACGGCGGTCTCGTGCCGCGTGTGATGAGCCTTCGTGAAGTGTTGCAAGCCTTCATCGACCACCGCCGCGTCGTCCTCGAACGTCGCTCCGCACATCGCCTGGAAAAGATCGCTGCCCGCCTTGAAGTTCTGGAAGGCTACCTCGCCGTCTATCTAAACCTCGATAAGGTCATCAAGATCATCCGCACGGAGGATGAGCCCAAGCCGAAGCTGATGAAGGCTTTCTCGCTGACGGAGAACCAGGCCGAAGCCATCCTCAACATGCGGCTTCGTTCCTTGCGCAGGCTTGAGGAAATGGAAATCCGCCGCGAGCACGACAATCTGTCGAAAGAACAGAAGGAACTGATGAAGCTGCTCGGCTCCGAAAAACTCAAATCGCAAAAGCTGATCGCGGAAATCGAAGCGATAGATGCCAAATTCGGCCTCAAAACCGAAATCGGCAAGCGCCGCACCGAAATCGCCAAAGCCAAGGACGTCGAACAGATCATGGCTGTGGCCGAAGAAGCGGCAGCCATCGAAACCGCCGTCGAAAAAGAGCCCGTCACGGTTGTCTGCTCGCAGAAAGGCTGGTTGCGTGCGTTCAAGGGACATCAGGAACCAAGCGACGCCGTGAAATATCGCGAAGGCGACCGCGCTCGCTTCTGGCTCCATGCCGAAACCACCGACAAGCTGATGATCTTCGCGACCGACGGCCGTTTCTTCACGCTCGATTGTGCCAAGCTCCCGAGCGGTCGCGGCAATGGCGAGGCGATCCGCACTTTCATCGACCTGCCGCCGGAAGCCGATCTCGTCGATATGTTCGTTCACAAAGGTGGACGCAAACTTCTGGTCGCCGCCACAACGGGCCACGGCTTCGTCACCAGCGAAGACGATGCCGTCGCGGTAAAGCGTTCCGGCAAACAGGTGCTCAACGTCCAGCCGGGCACGGAAGCCACCGCTGTTGCCTTTGTCGAAGGCGATCACGTGGCCGTCACCGGCGAGAACCGCAAACTCCTGATCTTCCCGGTTGCGGACGTGCCGGAAATGGCGCGGGGCAGGGGTGTGATCCTGCAACGCTACAAGGACGGCAACCTTGTCGATCTTTGCGCCTTCGATTGGAAAGAAGGGTTCAAGGACCAGAACAATCGCGCCTGGAGCCCGTCCGATCTCAAGGACTGGAAAGGCGAACGAGCGCAAGCCGGCCGCATTGTCCCGCGCGGTTTCGCGAGCAGCTTGCGTTTTGCCGACTAACCGGTGATGCCGAGGCCGCTGAAGACCTGATCGATGTTGTTCTGGGCGGCCCGCGCCGCGGCGATGTCCCGTTGCGCGTCTGCTGTCTGCCCTAACCGCTGTTCGGCGAGACCCCGCCCATAAAGCGACGTCGCCACATTCGGCTGTATCGCCAGCGCGCGAGAATAGGCGTCGATGGTTCCCTGATTGTCGTTGCGGCGAAGCTGCACCAGCCCAAGCGCATTATAGAACAGCGCATTGTTCGGGTTTATCTGGATGGCGCGATTGCAATCCGAAAGCGCCTGATCCAACTCGATATTCAGCTCCGCCCGCATCAGGCAAGTGCCCCGCCAACCCATGGGATTCCCAGGATCCAAGCTGATCGCCTTCTGATAGTCCGCCAACGCCGCGCGCTGATTGCCCTGCCGATCTTCAAGGTCGGCGCGTAAGCCGAAAGCGTTTGGGTCTTGCGGGTTGATGAAGGCCGCCGCGTTGTAGTCGGCCATCGCGTTGCCGAAATCGTTCATGGCGAAATATGCAGAGCCGCGATTGACAAGCGCATATTCGTAACGCGGCACAATATCGAGCGCGAGCGTGTAATCATTCACCGCGGCCGAATATTCATGCATCGTGGAATAAGCCCGCCCGCGATTGGCGTGCGCACGTGCCACATCGCCAGATTGCAGCGTCGGCACTTTCAACGCGTCGGTGCACGCGGCAACGACATTCGTCGGCGGAGCGCTTCCATCCATGCAAGTTTGGATCTTCTGAGCATCTGTCATTTGCGCCGAGCCGGATGCCAGCGGTTGTTGCTGCGCCGGCATGTTTGAAGCCTGTTGCAACGGTGCAGCCGGCACAGGGGTGGGAGACGGCACCGGCCCCGAATGATGCGATCCCAGAAAATAAGCAAGCGCCACAACGACCAAAATACCACCCGCCATACCGCCCAACCCAGCGGGTGTTTTCAAATTTTCGGCAAGGTTCTCGGTCCACGTCTTGCGTGGCTTGGGCGCAAGCGCCTTCGGCTTGGCGCCTTTCGCCTGCGCCAGTGCCTGCAAGCCTTCAATCACCAAAATGAACTCCGGGTGATCGCGCCTCGCGGCCTTCCAATCCGAAAGATCCGCCGTCTGTATCTGCCGGAAGCCATGCGGCGGCTGCACCGCGTCTTTCAACACGGGTACCAACCGGTTCAGTACGCGCGCCTCTTCAGCTTCGTCGCGCACGAAGTCCGATTGAATGGAATCGTCCGACCACACCACAATGGATGCGTAGGCCTGATCCAGTTCCTTCTCGATGGTCTCGCGATAGCGCGTACCGGGCAGCAGATTGGGGTCCCACCAAACCGAATAGCCTTCGGCTTCCAAAGCCTGGGCAAGCCCGCGCACCCAATTCCGGTCTTCCCGGGCATAAGAGATAAAAATGTCAGCCATGCGCCCCTCGATGCACGGACTTTATGGGAAAGCCCGCCCGCCGAGAAGCTGGTTTAACTGCTCAAAGGCGAGGCATCGCCCGCTTTAGAATCGCGTCGCTGTCGACCGCGGCGTCGAGCGCCCCATAGGCAACACCCGGCCGGTCCGAAAGCCGCGTGGCACAGAACGCATCCGATACCGCAGACGGCGCGCTTTTCGCCAGTACCGCGCCCTGCAATGCCAACGCCATGGTTTCCACCACGCGCCGCGCCGTCATCTCGTTGGCGCGGGAAGGCGTGAGCCGGTCTTTTACATCGTCGATGGCCCGGTCGAGCGAGGCGCTCGCTCCGCGTGCGCTTTCCAGTTCCGTCACCAACGCCATTACCGATTGCGGTTCGCGCGCCATCGCGCGCAGAACGTCGAGGCAAATCACATTGCCCGAACCTTCCCAGATCGAATTCAGCGGCGACTGCCGGAAGATACGCGGCATCACGCCTTCCTCGACGTAACCCGCGCCGCCATGGGATTCCATCGCTTCATAGACGAAGTTCACCACGCGCTTATTGATCCAGTATTTGCCCACCGGCGTGGCGATGCGTGAGAAGAGGGCAGCTTGTTCGCTCTTCGGGCTCTCATCGAAACTGCGAGCGATACGGAAGGTCAGCGCCGTCGCCGCCTCGGATTCGATCGCCATATCCGTCAGCACCTGCCGCATCAGCGGCTGGTCTATCAGCCGCTTCTGGAATGCCGAACGATGCGCCGCATGCCACATCGCATTGGCCAGCGCCTGCCGCATGTAAGCCGCCGGCGCCAGAATGCAGTCGAGCCTTGTATGATGCACCATCTCGATGATGGTGCGCACACCGCGCCCTTCTTCGCCGATCAGAACCGCATAAGCGCCATGATATTCGATTTCCGACGACGCATTGGCGCGGTCGCCGAGCTTGTCCTTCAACCGCATGAGATACATCGGGTTGCGTTCGCCATCCGGCTTCCAGCGCGGCACCAGAAAGCAACTCATTCCACCCGGCGCATAAGCCAGCGTGAGGAACGCATCCGACATCGGCGCGGAGCAGAACCATTTGTGCCCTTCAAGCCGATACGCTTCTCCCGGTCCGCCTTTGCCCACTGGCGTCGCCTTGGTCGTATTGGCACGCACATCCGAACCGCCCTGTTTCTCTGTCATCGCCATGCCGAGTGTGGCGCCCTGCTTGTTCTTGGCAGGCTGGGAAGACGGATCGTATTTCGATCCCACAATGCGGGGCTTCCATTCCGCGGCGATCTCAGGCTGGTGCGAAAGCGCAGGCAACACCGCATAAGTCATTGTCATCGGGCAACAGACGCTCGACTCCCCCTGCGTCATCAGAAATTCGAGTGCAGTGTGCAGAACATGTCCGCTCTCCACGCCTGTCCACGCCGCGGAAGAAACGCCGCCTTCGATACCGAACTGCATCAGCTTGTGATAAGCCGGGTGGAATTCCACTTCGTCAATCCGCTGGCCGTAGCGATCGAATGTCTTCAACTGTGGCGGATTGCGATTGGCCTGCTGCGCCCAATCCAGAATCTCGGCCGATCCGCAGCGCGCGCCAAACTTTGCAAGCCGGTCCATGTGAACGCCCGCACCTTCACGCGCCACAGCCTCCGAAAGCGCTACGTCGGAGGTGAAGATGTTCACATCCTCGAACGGTGGCGGCTGGTTCACGACTTCGTGCGTTTCGAGCTGCGTTTCCGGCCTGAGGTAGATCATGTTTTCTCTCCTGTGCGCTGCATCATAATCCATTTCGGGCTAGGCGGTACGTGGCGTTCTGCTACGCTCGCGCCAGAGGAAATGCCCAAGAGGCCTTAGATGACGAACCCAGCGCCCGCCGCCTCGCCAGAGGCGGTGACGCCCGGATACCGGACCTATGTGCTCGTCATCCTGACACTGGTCTATGTGGTGAATTATCTGGATCGGCAGATCCTCGGCATCCTGATGCCGCAGATACAAAAGGAATTCACCCTTACAGACGCCGACCTCGGCCTGCTCGGCGGCACAGCCTTTGCCGTCCTTTACGCCACGCTTGGCATACCGCTGGCCATCATCGCCGACCGCGTAAACCGCAGAAATGTCGTTGCCGCATCGCTTGCCGTGTTCAGCTTCATGACGTTCATCTCCGGCTACGCGATGAGCTTCATGCATCTGTTGCTCGCCCGCTTCGGCACCGGCGTCGGCGAAGCGGGAACGGGTCCCTCGATCAATTCGATGATTTCCGATCTTTATCCGCCGGAGAAGCGCGCCTCCGCGCTCTCGTTCTATTCCGCGGGTCTCAATATCGGTCTTTTCGTCGGCTTCTTCGGCGGCGGCTGGATTGCACAACACTATGGCTGGCGCACCGCTCTCATCTCCGCCGGTATTCCCGGTCTCATTCTCGCCGTCGTCGTGATGACGACCGTTGCCGAACCGAAACGCGGTCTTGCCGACCGCATGGTTGACGACCAGGCGAAACCGAGCGTGTGGGACGTTACCAGGCTTCTATGGAATCTGAAATCCATCCGCTGGATGGCAGTCGGAACCTCGCTCAGTTCGTTCGGCGGCTATGCGGGTATCTTTCTGATCCCGAAATTCCTGATCGTATCCCATCACATGACATTGGTGCAGGTGAGCGTAGCGCTTGCGCTCCTCACCGGCATCCCCGGCGCGCTTGGTACCTATCTCGCGGGAGTGTTTGCCGACCGCTGGGGCAAGACGGACATTCGCTGGTATCTCTTCATACCCATCATTGCGACATTTCTTTCGGTGTCTTTCGCCCCCTTCTTTTACCTTTCTCAATCAACGGCCATCGCACTCGCGGCGGGTATCGTCCCGGTGATGATGGGCGCTACCTATGTCGGTCCTGCCTTCGCTGTTACCCAAGGGCTCGTCCCGCTCAGGATGCGGGCGCAGTCGGTCGCCATACTGCTCTTTGTACTGAATATGATCGGCCTGGGTCTCGGTCCATTGACCATCGGCTATATCAGCGACCTGCTGAAGCCCAGCTTCGGTACGGATTCCCTGCGTTACGCCCTGATGTTCAGCATCGTCACGGGGCTAATGGGCGCGTTCTGCTACTGGCGCAGCTCCCGCTGGCTGCCTGCCGAATGGAAGCGCGTCCACGGCTGACCGCTTGCAGTGGCCAGCGAGTCTGGCCAAGCTCCCCCCATGAGATGGATGGGGAGAGCAGCGGCGATCGGCGCCGCGCTTTTGGCATGGGTGGGGCAGGCGAGTGCGGCGCCTACCGAAACGGTCTCGCTCACTCTACCGCGCGATGTATTCAAATCCGCGCAAGTGGGCGCGATGCCGGAAAATGTCGCGGTCGAAGACGTCTCCCTCGAAATCGACCTGTCGAATTTTTCAAAGCCGCGTATCGAACCATTCGGCATCAAACATCTTCGCCAGATGCTCACGCCCGAACTGGCAAAGAACTTCGATCTCTTCCTCTACATCAGCAAAGCGGCACACGGCCCCTACGCGCAGCATATGTACGTCTTGCGCAAGAACGCCGAAGGCAAGTTTGATTTGCTCTACGATTGGCCGGTTTCGACCGGCCGCGAGCGCAGCGAACGTAACGCGCTCGGAATCGAACGCTTCACTGCTACCTTGTCCGGCTACTACGAACTCGATCCCGACCGCATGTTCGCCGACTATCGATCTGTGACATGGGATGAGCCCATGCCGCACGCCATGTTCTTCGATGCCTGGTACAAAGGTGCGCGGGTGGGCCTCGCGATCCACGCCACCGACGAAAAGGAAAATCTCGGAACGCGCGCGAGCGCAGGCTGCGTGCGCCTTTCATCTAAGAACGCCAAGAACCTCTTCCAACTCGTCAGTGCGAACTATCGCGGCAACGTCCCTCGCATGGCGTATGACAAAGAGACGAAAAGCACCCGACGCGATGGCGCCTTGATGCGCGATCCGAACGGCAAACTCGCTTTCCACGCCGGTTATCGCGTTCTCGTTATTATCGAAAATTTCGGCGGCGCCGAAGTCGCTACACAATGATCGGTGCGGCACCCGCCCCCTTGTTGCGAGGGGGACGCGGAGGCGGGGCCGCGAACCGTTACATATGGCCCGTGACGAGCCACAGAATCAGAATGATCGGAAGCGGAATCCCGATCAGCCACAAAAGAAGCGAACGCATGGTTTCCTGCCCGTAATGATCGTCGGCAGTGATAACAATGCTGGCCGGTAAATGGTTCCGTGCCCCTGATTGAGCTAGCGGCGTAACTCGTAAAGCGCGACAGCCGCCGCGTTGGAAACGTTCAAACTTTCAATTGCCGATTCGATGGGGATAAACGCGCTCGTATCGCAACGCTCGCGCACCAGTCTGCGAACGCCGGATCCTTCCGATCCCAGAACCAGCGCCACGTCGCCCGTCGAAACCGCCTCGCGCAGCGATTGATCGCCGTCGCCGGCCAGCGCCACGCGCCAGAAGTTTTGTTCGCCCAACAGTTCCATCGCGCGCGCGATATTCACCACCGTCGCAATCGGAACCGTGTCGAGTGCGCCGGAAGCCGCCTTCGCCAGCACGCCGGATTCCGGTGGCGCGTGTCGGTCCTGAACCACCACCGCATCCACCCCGAATGCCGCCGCCGACCGCAGGATCGCCCCCGCATTGTGGGGGTCGGTGATCTGGTCAAGCACCAGCACAATCCGCCGCTTGCCCGTTCCGGGGCCCAAAACCTCGTCTAGGGCCCGCCCCGGAAGCTTCTCGCAATTGAGGGCCACCCCCTGATGGACGGACCCGGGGGGAAGCATCTTCCCGATGGCGTCGGGGCTCATCACTTCATGCCGGACCCGGCCGAGCACCTTCCGCCCCAGTTCCTCTATTGCCCGTTCCGTGGCCACCAGCCGGTGAGCCTTTCGGCGGGAGTTTTCCAAGGCGGCTCGGACGGCATGGATTCCATAGAGCCAGAGCCCCGGGGCCTGTTGGGCTGGGCGGGGGTTCCAATGGGGCTTCGGCTTGCGTTTTTCGTGAGCCAAGGGGTAGCCTCTAAGCAACTGACGGGCGAGGACGATTTTAGGGATCGGCCGCGCTTAGTCTTCTATTGACACTTTCTTCCTTTTGGCAGATACCCCGCCGTTCCGCAGCCACCCTCCGGAGGCATTTTCTGCGTCTTTTTCGCTTGGGAAAGGCGAGCTTCTGCACCGAATGGCATGTGGTTAGGTAACTGGTTGAAAAGGTTGTTTGAATCCGGAGGGGGAATGTCCCGAGCGGCAAAGGGGGCGGACTGTAAATCCGCTGGCTACGCCTTCGTAGGTTCGAGTCCTACTTCCCCCACCACTGGTGGCCAGTTGGTTGAGAGTTGAGAAGGAGAAGATGGACCTCGCGGGTGTAGCTCAATGGTAGAGCAACAGCCTTCCAAGCTGATGACGAGGGTTCGATTCCCTTCACCCGCTCCATCTTTCGCCAAAAGCGAAAGATGCCACGGCGAAGCCCAGAGGGCGAAGCCGGGCAGGTAACGGAAGAAGAAACGGAATTCCGCGAAAGCGGAGAGATGACGAAGGACAAAGGTTATGGCGAAGGCAAAATTTGAGCGGACGAAGCCGCATTGCAACATCGGGACGATTGGTCATGTCGATCATGGCAAGACGTCGCTGACGGCGGCGATCACGAAGGTGCTGGCGGAGACGGGCGGGGCGACGTTCACGGCTTATGACCAGATCGACAAGGCGCCGGAAGAAAAGGCGCGCGGCATCACGATCTCGACGGCCCATGTGGAGTACGAGACCAAGGCCCGCCACTACGCCCATGTCGACTGCCCAGGCCATGCCGACTATGTGAAGAACATGATCACGGGCGCCGCCCAGATGGACGGCGCGATCCTGGTGGTGTCGGCCGCCGACGGCCCGATGCCGCAAACCCGCGAACACATCCTGCTCGCCCGTCAGGTGGGCGTGCCGGCGCTGGTGGTGTTCATGAACAAGTGCGACATGGTCGATGACCCGGAACTGCTGGATCTGGTCGAGATGGAAGTGCGCGAGCTTCTGTCGAGCTACCAGTTCCCCGGCGACGACATCCCGATCGTGCGCGGCTCGGCGCTGATGGCGCTTGAGAACAAGAGCCCGGAACTGGGCCATGACGCGATCCTGAAGCTGATGGAGCAGGTTGACAGCTACATCCCGCAGCCGGAACGCCCGATCGACCAGCCGTTCCTGATGCCGATCGAAGACGTGTTCTCGATCTCTGGCCGC
>DATKJT010000025.1:0-17602 GCA_035543495.1 Rhizomicrobium sp.
CCCGCAAGGCTTCCAGATTGTCGTAAGGCAGCTTCTTGCCGAGCACTTCGGAAAGAGCGCGCAGGATCGTCCAATCTTCTTTCGCCTCGCCCGGCGGAAATGTGGCGCGTTTGGCGCGCTGCACACGGCCTTCGAAATTGGCGTAGAGGCCTTCCTTTTCGGTATAGGCCGCGCCCGGCAACACGACGTCGGCGCGATGCGCGCCCGCATCGCCATGCGTGCCTTGATAGACGACGAAGGCGTTACCGAGTTTAGAGGTGTCGAATTCGTCGGCACCGAGAAGATAGACGAACCCGATGTCACCTTTGGATGCGCCATCGAGGATCGCGGCCATATCGCCGCTGGCGAAACCGAGATCGAGGGCGGCGACGCGCGAGGCTGCGGTGTGCAGCACGTTGAAACCGTTCCAGCCACCTTCGGCTGCTGTGCCTGCCGGACCGATGGCGCCGATATCGCCTGCGAGTTTGGCAGCGAGATTGAGGATCGCAGCACCATCGGTACGTGCGAGTGCGCCGGGACCGACAATGATCATCGGGCGCTTGGCATCTTTCAGCACGGTGGCGAAATCGCCTGTGCCGTTTGCGAGGTCCTGCAAGGCGGAAATGCTGTCGCCCAGTTGCGTCACCGGATAGGTGAGATCGGTTGCCTCGCCGATGTTGGCGACCTTCAGACCGCCGAGCCATGCTTTGCGGATGCGAGCGTTGAGAACAGGCGCTTCCCAACGCAGGTTCGCGCCGATCAGCAGCAACGCATCGGCGGCGTCGACACCGGCGATGGTGGAATTGAAAAGATACGTCGGGCGTGCGCCGCCGACTTTTGCGCCATCCTGACGGCAATCGAGATTGGTGGCGCCCAAGAATGTCATCAGATCTTTCAGCGCCTTGATTTCTTCGGCGGCAGCGAGATCGCCGACGATGGCGGCCATGGCATGCGGCTTGGTTGCCTTTACGCGCGCAGCGATTGTGGCGAAGGCCTCACCCCATGTCGCGGGAACGAGCTTGCCATTCTTGCGAATATAAGGGCGATCAAGGCGCTGGCGACGCAGGCCGTCGCAGGCGTGGCGCGTTTTGTCGGAAATCCATTCTTCGTTCACCGCATCGTTCACACGGGGCAGCACGCGCAGGACTTCCGGGCCGCGTGCATCGACGCGGATGTTGCAGCCCTGGGCATCCATCACGTCGATGGATTCAGTTTTGCGCAGTTCCCAGGGGCGTGCGTTGAAAGCATAGGGTTTCGAGGTCAGCGCGCCGACGGGGCAGAGATCGACCACGTTGCCGGAAAGTTCGGACGAGAACGCCTTCTCCAGATAGGTCGTGATCTCCATATCCTCGCCGCGGCCGGTGGCGCCGAGATCGGGCACGCCCGCCACTTCCGTCGCGAAGCGCACGCAGCGGGTGCACTGGATGCAGCGGGTCATGATCGTCTTGATCAGCGGACCCATATATTTGTCTTCGACGGCGCGCTTGTTCTCGTTGAAGCGGTGGAAGGCGGCGCGGCCGTAGCCCATCGCCTGATCCTGCAGATCGCATTCGCCGCCCTGATCGCAGATGGGGCAATCAAGCGGGTGATTGATGAGCAGGAATTCCATCACGCCTTCGCGCGCTTTGCGCACGTAAGCCGAGTTGGTGTTGATCCTGGCGGGCGTGCCGTCTTTGTTGGGGAAAATATCTTTCACCTGCAGCGCACAGGACGCTTGCGGTTTCGGCGCGCCGACCCACTCCACCAGACACATGCGGCAGTTGCCGGCAACCGACAGGCGTTCGTGATAGCAGAAGCGCGGGATTTCGGCGCCGGCCTGTTCGCACGCCTGCAGCAGCGTAAGATTGTCGTCCGCCTCGATTTCCTTGCCGTCGACGATGAGTTTGCGGGCCATGGGTTACTCCGCCGCCATCGGTGTTGCGCCTTTGCGCTCGGCGATGCGGCGCTCGAGCTCAGGACGGAAATGGCGGATGAGGCCCTGAATCGGCCAAGCGGCGGCATCGCCGAGTGCGCAGATAGTGTGGCCTTCGATTTCCTTGGTCACTTCCTGCAGCAGATCGATTTCCGGTACCTGCGCGTTGCCGACTTCGAGGCGCTTCATCACGCGCCACATCCAGCCGGTGCCTTCGCGGCACGGCGTACACTGGCCGCAGCTTTCGTGTTTGTAGAAATAGGCCAGACGCGAAATGGCTTTCACGACGTCGGTCGACTTGTCCATCACGATGACGGCGGCGGTGCCGAGGCCGGATTGGACGTTCTTCAAAGAATCGAAATCCATCAGCACGTCGTCGCAGATGGATTTGGGGAGAAGCGGCACCGATGCGCCGCCGGGAATGACAGCCAGCAGATTGTCCCAACCGCCGCGCACACCGCCCGCATGCTTGTCGATCAGTTCGCGCATGGAAATGCCCATGGCTTCTTCGACGTTGCAGGGTTTGTTGACGTGGCCGGAGATGCAGAAGACTTTCGTGCCCGTGTTGTTGGGACGGCCGATGCCGGCGAACCATTCCGCCCCGCGGCGCAGGATGGTGGGCGCGACAGCGATGGATTCGACGTTGTTCACCGTCGTCGGGCAACCATAGAGTCCCACATTCGCCGGGAACGGCGGCTTCAGGCGCGGCTGGCCTTTTTTGCCTTCGAGGCTTTCGAGGAGCGCGGTTTCTTCGCCGCAGATATAAGCGCCCGCGCCGTGGTGAACGTAGAGGTCGAAATCCCACCCGTGGATGTTGTTCTTGCCGATGAGCTTGGCTTCGTAGGCTTCATCGACCGCGCGTTGCAGCGCTTCGCGTTCGCGGATGAACTCGCCACGCACATAGATGTAACAGGCGTGTGCGCGCATCGCGAAGCTGGCAATCAGGCAACCTTCGACCAGCGTATGCGGGTCGTGGCGCATGATGTCCCGGTCCTTGCAGGTGCCGGGTTCGGATTCGTCGGCGTTGACGACAAGATAATGCGGACGTTCTTTCACTTCCTTCGGCATGAATGACCATTTCATGCCGGTGGGAAAGCCTGCACCGCCGCGGCCGCGCAAGCCGGATTTCTTCATCTCATCGACGATGGCTTCGGGGCCGCGTTCGAGAATCTGTTTCGTGCCGTCCCACGCGCCGCGCTTCTTCGCGCCTTCGAGGCCGGGATCGCCGAAGCCATAGAGATTGGTGAAGATGCGGTCTTTATCGGCGAGCATCAGGCGATCTCTTTCAAGGTCGTGGCACCACCTTCGGGCTCCGAAGAGTGGCGGCCGTTCTGCGGGCCGGGCTTTGGCGTTTCGCCGCGACGGAAGGCTTCGAGGATTTTCTCGGTCGTGGGGCCGTCGAGGTCTTCGTAGAAATCCTTGCCGATCTGGAGCATCGGCGCGTTTACGCAGGCGCCCAGACATTCGACTTCCATCCACGAGAACTTGCCGTCGGCGGAGACGGTGTGTTGCGTCGGCGCGATGTGTTTCTTGCACGCGGCAACGACAGCATCGGAGCCGCGCAGCCAGCAAGGCGTTGTGGTGCAAACCTGAACCAGATGGTCACCCACCGGTTCGAGATTGAACATCGTGTAGAAGGTCGCCACTTCCAGCACGCGGATATAGGGCATGGAAAGCATCGCGGCGACGGCTTCAATCATCGGCTTGGAGACCCAGCCTTCCTGTTCCTGGCCGCGCCAGAGAAGCGAAATCACCGCGCTCGCCTGACGGCCAGCGGGATATTTCGTCATCGTCTTTTCGGCCCACGCCTTGTTCTCGGGCGTGAACGCGAAACTCGCGGGCTGTTGTTCTGCGAGACGGCGGACGCTCAACGATCAATCTCCCCGAAAACGATATCGAGCGAGCCGATCACAGCGGGCACGTCGGCAAGCAGATGACCTTTGCACATGTGGTCGATGGCCGCGAGATGCGGATAGGACGGCGCGCGGATCTTGCAGCGATACGGTTTGTTGGAACCGTCAGCCACCAGATAAACGCCGAACTCGCCCTTCGGCGCTTCGACGCAGGCGTAAATTTCGCCAGCCGGAATGTGGAAGCCCTCGGTATAGAGCTTGAAGTGATGGATCAACGCTTCCATCGACTTCTTCATTTCGGCGCGGCGAGGCGGGACGATCTTGTTGTTTTCGACCACAACCGGACCGGCAGGCATCTTTTCGATGCATTGTTTCATGATCTTGACGGACTGACGCATTTCTTCGATGCGCATCAGATAGCGGTCGTAATTGTCGCCGTTCTTGCCGATGGGAACCTGAAATTCGAAATCATTGTAGCACTCGTAAGGTTGCGCGCGGCGCAAATCCCACGCAACACCGGTGGAGCGCAGCATCACGCCGGAGAAGCCATAGGCTTCGGCATCAGCGCGACTGACGACGCCGATATCGACGTTGCGCTGCTTGAAGATGCGGCTTTCGGTGAGGAGCCCTTCCAGATCGTCCAACACCTTCGGGAAGGTGCCGCAGAACGCATAAATGTCTTCGAGCAGCGCGGGCGGCAGATCCTGATGGACGCCGCCGGGGCGGAAATATTTGGCGTGCATGCGGCTGCCGGAGGCGCGCTCATAAAAGACCATGAGCTTTTCACGTTCCTCGAAACCCCAGAGCGGAGGCGTGAGCGCGCCGACGTCCATCGCCTGCGTGGTGACTTGCAGGAGATGGTTCAGGAGACGGCCGATTTCGCTATAGAGCACGCGGATATACGAGCCGCGCTTGGGCACTTCGAGGCCGAGCAGCCTTTCCATCGCCAGACAGAAAGCGTGCTCCTGATTCATCGGAGCGACGTAGTCGAGGCGGTCGAAATAGCCGATGGCTTGCAGATAGGTTTTGTGTTCGATCAGCTTCTCGGTGCCGCGATGCAGCAGGCCGATATGGGCATCGATGCGCTCGACGATTTCGCCGTCGAGATCCATCACCAGGCGCAACACGCCATGGGCCGCGGGATGCTGCGGCCCGAAATTCATCGTGATCTTGCGATCGTCGAAATTTTCCGCGGCGGAATTCATTTGGTTGCCTTCTCGTCGCCGGGAATGATGAACGGTGCGCCTTCCCACGGGCTCATGAAATCGAAGTCGCGGAATTCCTGAACCAGTTGCACGGGCTGGTAGACGACGCGTTTTAGCTCATCGTCGTAACGGACTTCGGTGTAGCCGGTGAGCGGGAAATCCTTGCGCAGCGGATAGCCGGAAAAACCGTAATCGGTGAGGAGGCGGCGCATGTCCGGATGGTCGATGAACTGGATGCCGTACATGTCGAAGGTTTCGCGCTCGAACCAGTTGGCGGCGGGATAGGCACCGACGGCGGACGCGATGGGTTCGTTTTCGTCGAGCTGCGTCTTGATGCGGACACGCTGGTTCTTGGTTATCGAAAGCAGGTGATAGACGACATCGAAACGCTTGGCGCGTTGCGGCCAGTCGACGCCGCAAATGTCGATCAGGATTGTGAAGGCGCATTCCTGATCGTCGCGCAGGAAATGCAGAATCGGGAGAATCTGGCCGGGTTCGCAGGTCAGCGTGAGTTCGCTGCGTGTGACTTCGGCGGTCGCGGGAACCGCGCGTGCGATATGCTGGCCGAGATCTTCGAGCGTCATGCGCGGGCGGCCTCAGCGATAGATCGTGCCGGTGCGGCGGATTTTCCGCTGCAGCAACATGATGCCGTAAAGAAGGGCTTCGGCGGTGGGCGGGCAGCCAGGGACATAAATGTCGACCGGTACAACGCGATCGCAGCCGCGCACCACGGCGTAGGAATAGTGATAGTAGCCACCACCATTGGCGCAGCTTCCCATCGAGATGACGTAACGCGGCTCCGGCATCTGGTCGTAGACCTTGCGGAGTGCGGGCGCCATCTTGTTCGTGAGCGTGCCGGCGACGATCATCACGTCGCTCTGCCGCGGCGAGGCGCGCGGGGCCGCGCCGAAACGTTCGATGTCATAACGCGGCATCGAGGTCTGCATCATTTCGACGGCGCAACAGGCCAGACCGAAGGTCATCCAATGCAGCGAACCCGTGCGCGCCCAATTGATGAGGGCGTCGGCGCTGGCCAGCAGGAAACCCTTGTCCTGCAGCTCAAGGTTCATGGCCTTGAAATAGGGATCGTTGTCGGCGACGGGGGCTGCGCCCTCCACCCCTGCCCTGCCCGCCTGACCGGCCGGGATCACTCCCATTCGAGAGCTCCCTTCTTCCATTCGTAGATGAAGCCGATGGTCAGCACGCCAAGGAACGTCACCATCGACCAGAAGGCGAAGGCGCCGGTTTCCTTGAGCGTGATCGCCCATGGGAACAGGAACGCCACTTCCAGATCGAAGATGATGAAGAGGATGGCGACGAGATAGAACCGCACGTCGAACTTCATGCGCGCATCGCTGAAGGCGTTGAAGCCGCATTCATACGCGGAGAGCTTTTCGGGGTTCGGGTCTTTCGGAGCCAAGAGAACCGGCGCAATGAGAAGCGCGATCCCGATCACCAGCGCGAGACCGATGAAAATCAGGATCGGCAAATATTCGAGAAGCAGGCCGTTCATCGAAGTTCCTGTTCTCCGCCGGGCGCTCGCGACTTGGCTGGCGGGAATTTCGCAGGTGCAGGAAAGGCTGGCGAACCGCGCGCGCGATGCGGGTTTACCGCAAGATTCGCCGTGTTTCCAAGGGAATTTCAGCGGCAAAAACAGTTGTTATGACAACGGGATGAAGGGCACGATGTTGGCGGGGGAATTGGGGTTAGTTGCGAACGAGTCGCAAGCGTTTTGGGATGGTCTGAAAGCCATTTCGCCGCTTTGCGGCGAAATGGCGGGAGCGACGGGGCTCGAACCCGCGACCTTCGGCGTGACAGGCCGACACTCTAACCAACTGAGCTACGCCCCCGCGTTCTGCCTAGGCGGCAATCCGCGAAAGGGGGCCGATGTAGGGCCCGGATCGGAGAGTGTCAAGCAACGGCTCAGTCGCTGTCAGGATTGGGATTCGAACCGCCGTCCGGGCCGGCGTCACCGCCGTCGTCTCCTCCGCCTTCGCCACCGCCGCCATGGCGATGATGACGGCCGCGGCCTTCACCCTGCCCGGCTTCGCCGCTACCCTTTTTGCCCTGGCGTGCGGCTGCCGGATTCAGTTCCTTGGGATCGAGTTTGCCGTCTTCGTTGCGGTCCATCGCGGTGAACAGCGAGCGCGCGGGACCGGCAAATTCGTTGAAGTCCACACAGCCATCCTGATTCCAATCGATCAGCGGCGTGGCGGTGGAGCCCAGTTCCTGAATGCGCTTTTCGTTGATGGCGCGAACTTTATCGGGTTTCAGGCAGCCATCATGGTCGGTGTCGGCGGCATCGAAATCCGCTTTCAGCCCCGCTTCCATTTCTGCCTTGGTCACGGTGCCGTCGTGATTGGCATCGTATTTGAGAAGCTGATCGCGCGAGGGATGCCATTCTTTGGGGCGTTCGTTTTCGGGAATCTGCCGTGGATGATGAGATGCGCAGGCCGACAACACGGCGGCGAGCATCAGCATGGATAGACGCTGTTTCATTGGGTGACCATTTGCGGGGCGGTGCATTCTATGAGGCTTGGCGCGATCCGCGAACAGCGGAGTTGTCGCGAAATGTCGTGATGCGGCGTCAACTTCCCTCACTCAGAAGAGTGCGGCAGGTACCATCGTCGAAAACATCGGCGAAAATAGGCTTTGTCGGCGCAGGTTCTCGTGCGGCTTTGGCCGGAGTCAGCCCCTTCAAACCTTTCAAAGGATTTAGACGTGCGGGATCGGCATCTTTTGTCGTGCAGGACATGTGGCCGCCATGGTTCCAGATGCGGCCACGTGCGAACCAGCCGATATGTTTGCCGTTGAAGCCGT
This sequence comes from Rhizomicrobium sp., assembly GCA_035543495.1. GTDB lineage: Bacteria > Pseudomonadota > Alphaproteobacteria > Micropepsales > Micropepsaceae > Rhizomicrobium. The sequence continues at coordinate 7,770 of DATKJT010000025.1, forward strand.
ACACATCATCGCCTGCGAGATAAGCGACCGGTCTTCCGCTCCAGAGATAGATGGTGCTGCTGTCGAGATAAGCGATGCGTTCGCCGCTGCTGTCGAGCAAAGGTGTTTCGCTTGCGGCAAAAGACGGCGATGCGACAAGCAACAGGAGCGCCGGGAGCGCGAGCTTTTTCATGAGCCCGGTACGGGCAGAACTTCCATGATCTCCACGCTGTCACCGGGGAAGATTGCGAAATGCGGATGGTTCTCGAAGAGCTTTGCCGCGGCTTCATGCGATTCCGCTTCGACGATCACGTAGCCGGCGACGGCGTTGCGGATGTCGGTGATTCCGTTTTTGCCGGTGCGTTTGGTTTTGCCCAGCGGGCCGCCATTGTCTCGCACAACGCCAGCGTGATCAGACATCCATTTGTGCCAGGCCGCCATGCCCTTCGCGATAGTTGCCTGATCGGGCGGTGAGGGCTTTTCCTTTGAAGGTGAGCCCATATAGAGCGCGAGAAATTTTTTCATGTGCGTGTCCTCCTGCAAGCGATAACCGGACTATAGCGCGGTTTCTTGTGAGAGTATGGCTTGGCCAGAGCCGTAGCTCGCGGCAACCAGACCGCCTTCGCGCAAGTGCGCTTTGGCGCGGCAGCCTTCGCAAGCGAAGGCTGGTGGGCGGTGACGGGATCGAACCGCCGACCCTATCGGTGTAAACGATATGCTCTACCAGCTGAGCTAACCGCCCCAGAGATGAATTGCTTGGGTCCCCTTCCCTCGTGCGGGCTTTCTGCCCGCACTCGATGGAGATGGCTTCACTGTCGCAAAGTCAGTTCAGCGCGTCCTTGAGCTGCTTGCCCGGACGGAAGCGCGGCTGCTTGGACGGCTTGATCGTGATCTCTTCGCCGGTTTGCGGATTGCGGCCTTTGCCGCCTGCGCGGGTGGCGACCACGAAAACGCCGAAACCGGTGAGGCGAACTTCATCGCCCGCCTTCAATGCGTCCTGGATGAGATCGAAGACGCCGTCCACGGCTTTGGCCGCGTCATGCTTGGCAAGCCCCGTACGGTCGGAAAGCTGCTGGATCAGATCGTTCTTGTTCACGAGGCTGGCTCCTTGGTTCTGCGTCTCCCGAGGGGCCGGACTTTAGGGGGCCCCCAAGGGACGGTCAAAGCAGAAAAGCTCACTTTTCCGCCAATATTCATAGAAAAAGGCCCGGTTCCGAAGAACCGGGCCTGTATCAAATGGTTAATGAGTGACGACCGCGTCGTCGGCCGTGCTTTCGATGGCCGCCGGGACGATTTCCGGCTCCGACCAGTCGATCGGCTCCGGCAAGCGGGTGAGCGCCACCTTGAGGACTTCGCCCACGGTCTTCACCGGAACGATGGTCAGGCCGGACTTCACGTTGTCGGGAATCTCGGCGAGATCCTTTTCGTTCTCGTCCGGGATCAGCACCGTCTTGATGCCCGCGCGCAGAGCGGCTAGCAGCTTTTCCTTCAAGCCACCGATCGGCAACACGCGGCCACGCAACGTGACCTCGCCCGTCATCGCCACATCGCGGCGCACCGGAATGCCGGTGAGCACCGAAATGATCGACGTCGCCATTCCGACACCGGCAGATGGCCCATCCTTGGGTGTCGCGCCTTCCGGCACGTGCACATGGATGTCCACCTTGTCGAAGGTCGGCGGTTTGATGCCGAAGGTCGTCGCCTTGGAGCGGACGTAAGACCGCGCCGCGTCGATGGACTCCTTCATCACTTCGCCGAGCTTGCCGGTCGTCTGCATCCGGCCTTTGCCCGGAAGCATCACGGCTTCGATCTGGAGCGTCTCGCCGCCCACTTCGGTCCAGGCCAAGCCGGTGACCACACCGACCTGATCTTCGCCTTCGACCTCGCCGTAGCGGAATTTCCGCACACCTGCATAGGTGCCCAGATTTTCCGGCGTGACGCCGATGGACTTGGCCTTGTTGGAGACGATCTCCTTCACCGCTTTGCGTGCGAGGTTTGCGATCTCGCGTTCGAGGTTGCGAACGCCCGCTTCACGGGTGTGATAGCGGATGAGGTCGCGCAGACCCGCATCGGTGATCGACCACTCGCCGTCCTTCAGACCGTGCGCCTTGACCTCTTTCGGGATCAGGTGGCGCTTTGCGATCTCGACCTTTTCATCTTCGGTGTAACCGGGGATGCGGATGATCTCCATGCGGTCCATCAGCGGCTGCGGCATGCGCAGGCTGTTGGCCGTGGTGAGGAACATCACGTCCGAGAGATCGAAATCGACCTCAAGGTAGTGGTCGTTGAAGGTGTGGTTCTGCTCGGGGTCCAGCACCTCGAGCAGCGCCGACGACGGATCGCCGCGCCAGTCCGCACCCAGCTTGTCGATCTCGTCGAGCAGGAAAAGCGGATTGGCCGACTTCGCCTTTTTCATCGACTGGATGATCTTGCCGGGCATGGAACCGATATAGGTGCGCCGGTGACCGCGGATTTCCGCTTCGTCGCGCACGCCGCCAAGCGACATGCGGACATATTCACGGCCCGTGGCCTTGGCGATCGACTTCGCGAGCGAGGTCTTGCCGACACCCGGAGGACCGACGAGGCAGAGGATCGGGCCTTTCATCTTGCCGGCACGCTGTTGCACCGCGAGATATTCAAGGATGCGTTCCTTGACCTTCTCCAGACCGTAGTGATCGTTGGCCAAAATTTCTTCGGCCTGCACGATGTCCTTCTTGACCTTGCTTTTCTTGCCCCACGGCAATGAGAGCAGCCAGTCGAGATAGTTGCGCACGACGGTTGCTTCCGCGCTCATCGGCGACATGGAGCGAAGCTTCTTCACTTCGGCCTGCGCTTTTTCGCGAGCTTCCTTCGAGAGCTTGGTCTTGCGAATCCGCTCCTCGATCTCGTTCATCTCGTCGCGGCCTTCGTCGCCTTCGCCGAGTTCCTTCTGGATCGCCTTGAGCTGTTCGTTGAGGTAGTACTCGCGCTGCGTCTTCTCCATCTGGCGCTTTACGCGGCTGCGGATCTTCCGCTCCACCTGCAGAACGCTCACTTCGGATTCGATCAGCGACAGCACCTTTTCAAGACGCGCGGCCGTGTCGAGCGTTTCGAGCAACGCCTGACGATCGGCGATCTTCACCGAGAGGTGGGACGCGATCGTATCGGCAAGCTTGGCGGGGTCGTCGATCTGGGCGACCGACGCCAGCGTCTCGGCCGGCACTTTCTTGTTCAGCTTGATGTACTGCTCGAAGTTCGCCTTGGCGGTGCGGATCAACGCCTCAACTTCCTTCGTGCTGCCTTCGCTGTCGGAAATCTTCTCGATAGTGGCCTGGAAGAAATCGGTGCGGGGTGTAAAGCCGGTCACGCGCGCGCGGCTCTTGCCTTCGACAAGGACGCGAACGGTCTGGTCGGGAAGTTTCAGAAGTTGCAGCACGGTTGCGAGCGTGCCGATGCGATGCAGACCATCTGGCGACGGATCGTCGTCAGCCGCGTTCTTCTGCGTCACCAGCAGAATTTGCTTTTCTTCGCTCATCACTTCTTCGAGCGCGCGCACGGATTTCTCGCGGCCCACGAAGAGCGGAACGATCATGTGAGGGAAAACGACAATATCGCGAAGCGGCAGAACGGGCGCCAACTGGCCGCCAGTTTCATCCGATCCGGTCTTCAGGTCATGCTCAGACATCTACATCTCCTGCCGGGCCCGAATCCCGGTGCCCGGATTATGCCCCCATCACCCCCTAACAGGCTGTGACAAAAGGGCTGCAAAGGCCCCAAAAGGCAGCCAACTGAGAACAAAAGTGGGATTGGCGAGAGGAAGTTTCAAGATCAAAGGCAGTTCCCGAAGGAACGGGCCTATTTTCAACTAACACCGGAATTGCAGCGCAGATCTGCATTGATCGCGCATGACAAGATATGGGAACTCGCATGGCGGGTTTCAAGAGCACGAAAGCACGGTGACTCCGAGTCACCGTGCTTTCGAAGAAGAGATTCCAACGATTACGAAGCGGTTTTCTGCGCGGCTTCGGGTTTGTCGGCGTAGGTGTAGAGCGGACGCGAACGGCCCTCCACCACATCCGCCGTGATGACGACTTCCTGCACGCCGTTGAGCGTGGGCAGTTCGAACATCGTTTCAAGCAGAATGCCTTCCATGATCGAACGCAGGCCGCGAGCGCCGGTGCGACGCGCGATGGCTTTGCGGGCGATGGCATGCAGCGCTTCGTCCTGGAAGCGCAGCTTGACGCCTTCCATCTCGAACATGCGCTGATACTGCTTCGCCAGCGCATTCTTCGGACGCGTGAGGATTTCGATCAGCGCGGTTTCGGAAAGATCGCCGAGCGTGGCGAGCACCGGCAGACGGCCGATGAATTCCGGGATCAGGCCGAACTTCAAAAGATCTTCCGGTTCCACTTCGCGCAGGATTTCGCCCGTCAGGCGTTCATCCGGCGAACGCACCGTCGCGCCGAAGCCCATGGAGGTTCCGTGCGTGCGCTGGGAGATGATCTTGTCGAGACCGGCAAAGGCGCCACCCACTATGAAGAGGATGTTCGACGTATCGACTTGCAGGAATTCCTGCTGCGGATGCTTGCGGCCGCCCTGCGGAGGCACCGACGCAATCGTGCCTTCCATGATCTTCAACAGCGCCTGCTGCACGCCTTCGCCCGACACGTCGCGCGTGATCGACGGGTTGTCCGACTTGCGGCTGATCTTGTCGATTTCGTCGATATAGACGATGCCGCGCTGTGCGCGTTCGACATTGTAGTCGGCGTTCTGGAGCAGCTTGAGGATGATGTTCTCAACGTCTTCACCGACGTAACCGGCTTCGGTCAGCGTGGTGGCATCGGCCATCGTGAACGGCACATCGAGGATGCGGGCGAGCGTCTGCGCAAGCAGAGTCTTGCCGCAGCCGGTCGGGCCGATCAGCATGATGTTGGATTTCGCGAGCTCGACGTCCTGGTTCTTGCCGGTCGCGTTTATGCGTTTGTAGTGATTGTGGACGGCGACCGAGAGCACCTTCTTGGCGTGGTGTTGGCCGACCACGTAATCGTCGAGAACCTTGAAGATCTCCTGGGGCGTGGGCACGCCCTCCTTCGACTTCATAAAGGAGGTCTTGTTCTCCTCCTTGATGATTTCCATGCAGAGTTCGACGCATTCATCACAGATGAACACGGTGGGACCCGCGATGAGCTTACGGACCTCGTGCTGGCTCTTGCCGCAGAACGAGCAATAGAGCGTGTTCTTCGAGTCGCCGCCGCTGGCTTTACTCATGTCTTATGGTCTCTCCTGAGACACTTGCCCCTTTAGAAGGGCTTCCGAACCATCTTGTGCACGAACCACGCCAACCCGGAATTCGAAGCACCCCGCACATACGACCACGATAAAAGCCGCGGGATCAAGATTTGTTTAAGTTAGATCCAAGTGCCTGTCCCTGCTCAGGAACTAGGCGTTAAGCTTGGCCTGATCCGGCACGTCCGGGCGCCGTTCCAGAACCTGATCCACCAGACCGAATGCCTTGGCTTCCTCGGCCGTCATGTAGGTATCGCGGTCCAGGGCTTTTTCAACCGTCTCAATGGGTTGGCCGGTGTGTTTGGCGTAAATTTCATTCAGACGCCGCTTAAGCTTGAGGATCTCCTGCGCGTGGCGGGCGATATCCGCTGCCTGGCCGTAATAGGAGGCGGAGGGCTGGTGCACCAATACCCTTGCGTTGGGTAGGGTGAAGCGTTCGCCCTTTTTCCCGGCGCACAGCAAAAGTGTCGCGGCCGAAGAGGCCTGGCCCACGCAGAGGGTCTGAATGCCGGGGCGGATGTATTGCATTGTGTCGTAGATCGCCAACCCAGCGGTGACCACGCCACCCGGCGAGTTGATGTACATCGCGATCTCTTTCTTGGGGTTTTCGGCCTCCAAGAAAAGAAGCTGGGCGGTGATGAGGCTCGCGCCGTAATCCTCGATGGGACCGGTCACGAAGATGATCCGCTCCTTCAGCAGACGCGAATAGATGTCGTAAGCGCGCTCGCCGCGGGAGGATTGCTCCACCACCATCGGGACCAGCGTGTTCATGTAGACGTCGCGGGGGTCTTTCATCAGCCTCAGCCGTTCGAAACAGGACCATCGAACATAGGATGCGTTGGTGAAGTGTCAACGCCGAGGGCAACACTTGCGTTAACACCACGCTGTCTGAGGGGTTAATTGGTTGCCGGTTCGACCGGAAAACCGCCGTCCCGCCACGCTTTCATGCCGCCATCGAGGGCGGCGGCGCGCAGGAACCCCAATTGCCGCAGCGTGGCGGCAGCCAGGGTCGAGATCTTTCCGAACTCGCAATAGACCACAATGCGCATGGTGGGATCGGGGAATTCGTCGTTCACCCTGAGTTCGAGCTGGCCGCGCGGAAGATGACGTGCACCCGGAACATGACCCGCAGCGAACGCATCTTTCTCACGCACATCGAGGACCACGAAATCGTTGGCACGGGCGGCGATGCGCGATTTCAGTTCGGCGAGCGACATGAAGGGGACGACGCTGGACGCCTCCGACAGCAACTGAACGACCGTTTTGCCGCCGGTCATATTGGTGCGCAGGGCTTCGGTGAGGTGCGTGGGTGCGCTGAGATTCAGATGCTGCATCAGGTCGACGAAGGCTGCGCGATCGTTTTGCTGCAGGCGCGGATTGGTGGCGATTTCCCCCGCGATGGTGGTGTGCGTGCGGCCTTTGTAATCGTGCGCGGGGTAGACCAGCGTTTTGGGATCGAGCTTGAGCAGCTTGTTGAACAGGCTGTCATAGAGTTGTTCGGGATTGCCAGTGGGAAGATCGGTACGGCCTGTCGCGCCGATCAAAAGGGTGTCGCCGGTGAAGACGCGGTCTTCGACCATGAGGCACATGGAATCGCGGGTGTGCCCCGGCGTGTGAAGCGCCTGCAAACGCAGATTGCCGATGGCGAGCATATCGCCATCGTCGAGGCGCATGTCCGCAAAAGGCGCATGGCTTTCGCGGTGCATAACCACGGGAGCGTTGAACACCTCGCCCAACTGCCGCGTGGCGGAGAAGTGATCGGCGTGGGTATGGGTGTCTATAACAAATTTAATTCGCAAACCGTCGCGATTGGCGAGCGCCTGATAACGGTCGATCTGGCGGACTTCGGGGTCGATCAGCGCGGCGGAACAGGTGTCTGCGCAGCCGATAAGATAAGACTGGCAGCCGCCGGTTGCGATTTGTTCGAAGATCATAAGTGGCGCTCCCCGCTTTGGCCGAGCCTACACCGCTTTTGCTTTTTCCGCGCGTGCATTAGGTAAGGCCAATGAACCGGGCACTGATCCTTTCCATCGTGGCCGCGGGGTTTACCGTGGCGTTCTTCCATGCGGCGCTGCCGACGCATTGGCTGCCCTTCGTGGTGACCTCGCGCGCGCAGCGCTGGGACCGGACCAAGACACTTTCCGTTACGGCCTTTGCGGGATTGGGGCACATCTTCATCACCACGCTGCTGGGCGTGCTGGTGGCATGGCTGGGCATGAATGTGGACCGGATGACAGGGAGCATCTTTCCGCTTTTGGGTGGCGGCCTGCTGGCGCTGGTGGGGCTGTTTTACATCTATCGCGGTGCATCGGGCGGACATGTTCATCTGATACCGGGCGCGCACGGTCATGGCCACGATCACGGTCATTCGCACGATTATCATCCCCACGATCATAACCACCCTCATCACGATCACAATGCATCCGACGTTGAGAGCGCCATTGCGCATCATCCGCGGAGGACATCGGATCGCGCCGCGATTGTGAGTCTTTTCACACTGCTAACGCTTTCGCCGTGCGAAGCGTTTCTGCCGGTTTATGTGTCGGCGGTGCGATATGGGTGGAGCGGATTTGCGTTGGCGAGTGTCGTGCTAGCCGTCGCCACCATTGCCGGAATGGTAACCTTCACGGCGCTGACATTGGCGGGGCTCGAGCGGTTCCGGCTCGATACGCTGGAGAAATATGAAGGTATCATTTTGGGATGTGTTTTGATTCTGCTCGGCATAGCCTTTGTGGTGCTGGAGAGTTGAGATGACGGCTCACATTCACGACCACGATCATCGCCACCACCATCATGGGCATAGCCACGCACCAGCCGATTTCGGTTCGGCTTTCGCCATCGGGATCGCGCTAAACCTTATCATGGTCGGCGTTGAGGCCGGATACGGCATCGTCAGTCATTCGATGGCGCTGGTGGCGGACGCGGGACACAACCTTGGCGACGTGCTGGGACTGGTGATCGCGTGGATTGCCAATCGCCTGACGCGGCGCGCGCCATCGCCACGGTTCACCTATGGCTTGCGGTCATCTTCCATTCTCGCGGCATTGTTCAATGCAGTGTTCCTGTTGATCGCGACGGGCGCGATTGCGGTGGAAGCCGTGCAGCGCATTTTCGAGCCACAGCCGGTAGCGGGCCAGACGATGATCATCGTGGCGGCTATCGGCATTGCAGTGAATTTCGCCACCGCGATGTTGTTTGCGCGCGGGCGGAAGGACGATCTCAACATCCGCGGTGCGTTCCAGCACATGATGGCCGATGCGGCGGTTTCGCTGGGCGTGGTGATCGCAGGATTTGCGATCTTGTGGACGGGCATCAACTGGATCGATCCGGTGGTGAGCCTGGTGATTTCGGCGGTGATCGTGGCCGGGACCTGGAGCCTGCTGCGCGACTCCATGAAGATGACGCTTCACGGCGTGCCGCCGGGCGTGGACGAACAGGCCGTTCGCCGCTTTTTGGAAGCGTGTCCGGGTGTGTGTGCGCTGCACGATCTGCATATTTGGCCGATGAGCACAACGGAGACGGCATTGACCTGCCACCTCATCATTCCGTCCGGCCATCCGGGCGATGCGGCGTTGCGGAAGATCGCCGATCAATTGCGCGAAAAATTTTCCATTCCGCATGCAACCATCCAGATCGAAACCGATGAGGAGGATTGCGCGCTGCACGGCCACGCCGTTTAGCGCACCATCTTTTCCAGCGAGCGCAATTCCGTGGCAGTGGCTTTTGCTGCCTTTGCTTCCACTTTGCGGTAACGCGCGACCACTTCCCTGCCCGCCGTGGTGAGTTTGGCGCCACCGCCTTTACGGCCACCACTTGAGGCGGCGAGGACCGGCGTGCCAAGACTTTTTTCCACCGCTTTCACGAGCAGCCACGCGCGGCGGTAGCTCATGTCGAGGCTCGCGGCAGCTTTGCGGATGGAGCCTTTGCTTTCGATAGCTTCGAGCAACTGCGCCTTGCCGGGTCCGAATGCGGGGCCGGAGTCGAAATTTATGCGGATCGTAAGACGCGCCATGTGCGTGTTTTGCCCCGAGTGTTGCCTTTCGTCCATAGGTCCGCCCGACAAGTCGTGATATTCTTTGGAATATCACGCAAACGAGGGCATGCCATGAAACGGTTGGATTTTTTGTTCGTGGCGTCTTTTGCCGCGATGGTTTCGATTGCGACGGCGAAAGCGGCGGACATCACTGTGTTTGCCGCAGCATCGCTGACAAATGTGTTGCAAGACATCGGCAAAAATTACGAAGCCAGGACGCATGACCATGTGGCGTTCTCATTCGCGGCGTCTTCCTCGCTTGCCAAGCAGATTGAAGGTTCGGCAGGTGCGGATTTGTTCCTGTCGGCGGATACCGACTGGATGGACTATCTCGATTCGAAGGGGCTGATCGATCATCCGACGCGGAAGAATCTCGTTGGCAACGCGCTGGTGCTGGTGGCGCCCGCAGATTCCAAAACCACCATCAATGTCGCCGATCACTTTCCGCTGGTGCAAGAACTGAATGGCGGGCGACTTTCGATGGCCGATCCTGACAGCGTGCCGGCGGGCAAATATGGCCGCACCGCACTGATCGCGTTGGGCGTGTGGTCGTCGG